>CAVQUD010000013.1:0-211180 GCA_963716755.1 Blastocatellia bacterium | reverse complement strand
GTGGCCCGCACGTCCCGTCTTGACTTCACGGACACAAGGTAGTCCCTGAAGCCCAGGGATTCGAGGATATCCATCTCCCTCTCCGCGGCTGCGACCATGGCCCCGGCCGCATCACCCGAGCCCCTGAGATCCTGCGGCAGGGATCCGCCGTTCACTCCGATCCGGAGGGCCGTACCGCAGTCCCGAGCCTTTCGGACAAGCTCCTCCACCTTGTCCCGGGAGCCTATGTTGCCGGGGTTGATGCGGATCTTGGCTATGGGAAAGTCCAGGCAACGCAGGGCGATGCGCCAGTCGAAATGGATGTCCGCGACCAGGGGCAGGGAGGAAAGCCGGGAAAGCGAGCCCAGAAGTTCGGCGGTCTCGATATCCGGCACGGCGAACCTCAGGATGCCGCAGCCCAGGGCCTTCAGCCGCTCGATCCGCTCCAGGAGCGGGCCCGTATCCCCGGGCCGCAGGGGTTCCTTCCACATGGTCTGGATGGCGACGGGATACCCTGACCCTAGAAGAAGGTTTCCGACCTTTACGATACGCATGGGGGGAGTCAGGAGTCAGGAGCCAGGAGCCAGGAATCAGAAGTCAGGATCCAGGAACCAGGGGCTGTGGAGTCCTCCGGTCACCGAGGCCGATCATCGGCCGCCTGGATCATCATCTGTCGCCTGGTCCTTGTCTCCTGTCGCCTTCCTTACAGGGCCCCGAAGGAAAAGGCCATCACGAAAAGGGCCACCGTCTCGCAGAGGCCGACGATCGTGATGAAGTTGCCGAAGCCCTTGCCGGTCTCGCCGAACGCGTCGCAGCTGGCCGCGCCTGCCTTGCCCTGCGCGACGGCGGACATAGCCATGCCGGCTCCGCCCGCCAGGCCCATGGCCATGAGCAGGGTCGGATCCTTGGAGACAGTTCATCATCGCTCCCATCAGGATGAAACCGTATATCGTCTGGGTCAGCGGGGCTCCCGCGAAGATCATGAGGAGGAAGGACGCCGGCTTGTTGGCCAGGTAGTTGCGCTTCCACGCACCGATGGCCGCCTGCCCCGCGATGCCCGCCCCGATCGCGGACCCGACGGCGGACAACGCCATGACGCAGCCCGCTCCGATCATGCCAATATTCATGAAGGACTCCTTTCTTATACCGAAGCTTCTTCGTCAGCCCCTTCTCGGAAGGGCTCGTATTTGAACCCCGACCACTCCATCCCGAGGTGACCGGAATATTCCAGCATATTGAGCCGTACGCCGTGTACGATGACCGACAGCAGGCTCAGTACCAGGTTCAGGCCGTGTCCGAACCCGATCAGGAAGATGCCGAACGCGAACAGCAGGGCCTTGCCCAGCATGGGGCCGGCCATATTATTGACGGTCTGGCTTATCGCCACGCCCGCGAGGCCCACGGCCCAGAGGCGTATGTAGGAGGTGATGTCAGCAAAGACGTTCACAACGCCCAGGAAGACCGAGACGATATTGGTCAGGCTCGCCAGGATGCTCTTGAGGATGTTGCCTTCATAGTTTGCGAACATGAAATTCAGCGCGAAGCCGATACCGATGAGGTAGAGCGCAAAACCTGGCACCGGGAACCGCACGGCGTCCAGCACCAGGTTCAGGACCATGAAATACATGCCCGCCAGCTGGAGCGTGAGGCCTACCTGCGCCAGGAATTTCAGCGATCCGATATCCCGCTTGATGTTCTTCATGCGGGCCCAGACCAGGTGCGAGAGCCCCAGGATGAAGCAGAGCTGCTTGATGTTGGCTCCGGACATGGGATTGTCGGCGGAAAGCCACCCTATCCGCAGGTTTCGCATGAAAGCCGGCAGCATTTCCGCGGGCAGGCCGAACCAGCTTCCCGTCACGGCGCCCCATGCGACGGTTGCGCTGGACATCAGCACCAGAAGACGCACCGGGTCCGGAACCCTCCCGCCCTTGAGTCTTGACCTGAGCGCGGCAAAAATCCCGACGGTCAGGAGAATGCCGCCGTAGCCCCCGTCCCCGAAGATCATCGCGAAGAAGATCGTGAAGAAAATCAGGAAGGAGGCGGATATGTCGTATTCCCGATAGTGGGGGACCGTGCCCAGGAAGTCGAAGACGGGCGCGATGAGCCGTACGAGGGCGTTGTTCTCTATCTTGGTGGGCGGCTGCTCGTTGGCCGATGGATCGTCCAGGAGCAGCCCCCAGCCGTGTTTCGCGGCTTCCTCGACCAGCCGGGGAGCATCCTTCACCGGCACCCAACCGGATACCCAGACCACGGGTCCCTCCCCTTCCATCCCCGTCAGGATAGTCTCGAAAGTCAGGTTGGCGAGGGCGCGTTCCTGAGCTGCCTGGAGGTGGACACGGGATTTCGCGGCTTCGGCAAGGAAGGTCTCGCCCTTCTCCGCCTCCGCGAGGAGATCCCTTTCCTCGTCTTTCAGGGTGGACAGGGAGACCTGGGGCAGGAGGAACTCCTCCACGCCCTCCGGCAGGGTCTCCGGTGCATCGGACAAGTCCGCGAACCGAACCGCGGATTTGTCCGACGCGACGCGGAACAGGCAAGGCGCGGCCGGCATTCTCAAGGCCGCCTTCGGGGTGGCCGTGTACAGTCGGACATCCATACCCTTGTCCCGGAGATACCCCAGGATAGCGGGGTCGAAGTCCCCCCAGCCCTGGATGCGCTCCATCTCCTTGCGGAGAGCGGCTATCTTTTCCTGGCAGCCCTTGACGGTCTCGGCCGTTTCCAGGATCTCTTTGGCAAGAGCCAGCGATCCCTTGTAGTCGAGGGGAGAGGCCGTCTCCCTGGGCTTGTAAGAGAGGAGGATTCCGACGGCTGCATCGATCCGGGACCTCTCATCGGAGGCGTTGCAGCGTCAGGTTCTCGCTAAAACGGTCGTAAAAGACGCCTACACCGCCGCGAAATACCGTTTTCGGCGGTTTTGCTCCGCCCGCACCGGGCGACCAGGCAAATCCGAATCGCGGTGCGAAATTGTTGTTACTGTTGATATTGGTCTGGTTCTCGTATCGCAGGCCAAAGCTGAGCAGCAACGCCGGACTTACACGCCAGTCATCCGAGACAAAAAGCCCGTAGTCCGTACGCGAGACCTGAGCGAGCGGATTACCGGTCGTGATCGAGAACTGTGTCGGGTTATATTGGGCACCGACGGCACCTGAAAGTTTGCAGCGATACTGCTCGATCGACGAGACGATGCCGTCGCCATTCAGGTCGCAGGCAGGATCGTTCCCCGCAAAACCGGTAAATAGAAACGTTCCGCCATAGTTGTTCTCAGACCTGTCCCTGACGTTAATGTTGCGGACACGCACGCCAAACTTGATCCCGTGCTGCGACCTCTTGCCGAGCGAGGTCGTGGTGAAATTATTGATCTCAAAAACGCGATTCCGTGAAAAACTCAAGCCGATCTGGGCACCGCCGCCCGTAAAGGCCGACGCCACGTTGATCGTAGGTATCGTATTGTCGCCGCGATTCTCACGACGGTTGTCGCTGAATTCGAAACGCGTCTCGTTGACCGTCCGAGCGTTGATTATCATCGTCTCGGTCGCCCGGATCTCGTGCTCGCGACTCGAATTCTCATATGCGCGCGATAACAGCGACGTATCGCCGATCCCCTGGTTCTCTAGGCTCGACTTGCTGTAGTTATATCGGAGCACGATCGTGTTCTTGTCGTTGATCGCGTAATCAAACCGTGGACCGAACGAGAACCGCTGGCTCGGAACGCGTACATCCTGCCTGAACGTTGTGATGTTCAGAGCAGGATCCAGTATCTGCGCGTTGATAATGGCGTTGTTATCGATCTGGCGATTGCTGACGTCAAAAAATATGGACGACCGGCCCTTCTGTATCGGTCCTGAGAAGTTCACGCCGTAGAACTTCGTCTGGCTCGGAGCCTTGTTCAGGGCGAACGGATTACGCGAATTGAATGCGTCGTCATTGAAGTTGAAAAATCCCTGCCCGCGCCATTTGTCAGAGCCGGGCTTGGTCAATATCTCAATACGCCCAAAGCCCAGCCGGTCGAATTCGGCCGAAAATGGATTCTGGTTGATGCGGATCTCGCGGATCGAGTCCTTTGGCGGCATTCGGCCCCCGGTGAACCCGTCGATATATATCTGTCCGCCATTCGGCCCGGCCGATGATCCCGCCAATGCCTGCAATGCTGCCTCAAGCTCATCAGGGTCGTCGGGCAGAGCGTCGAGGTCCTTGCCCTTGATGACGGTCGCACCGGCATTGTTGTCGGCCTCGGTCGAGACTGTATTGTCGTCGCCAACGTTGACGCTCTCTTCAACACCGCCGACGGTCAGGATGACGACGAGTTCGTTCCGTTCGCCCGCCGCGATCGCAACTTCGGCATTCTCATAGAGTGCGAATTTTGGGGCGATGGCCTTGACCGTATAAGTCCCGGCCGTAAGACCCGCAATAGTATACTCGCCTCGGGCATTGGTGATGGCCTGTTTTTGTTTGCCGTCGGCTGCAACTGCCGTAACCGTGGCGCCGACAATGACTGAGCCCAAACTGTCAACGACCTGCCCGCCAATGCTGCCCACGGCCTGCGCGAGCGTCGACGCCGTAAAAAACGTCGCTATAACTGCGGTCAATAATCCGATCTTGATTCTATGCATATGATCCTGAAGATCGCCGACCAAACGGCCGGCGCTATTAAACAATTTCCTAAAATCCTATTCCGTCGAGGCCCGGTATCGAGAAGGTACCCGACACGCCCTGTCCCTGACGCGGTCCGCCTGCCGCGGCCGCAGCCTGGGCCATACGAACAAAAGCTTCCACGCCCGCGATCAATTTGATCGCCTTTACCTTGGCAGCCGGTGCGGCCGCATCCTGGGTCGCGGTCAGCACGGCGATCATCTCGCCAACCTTGAGGTCGGCAGCCGTGATATTCGGAGCACGTTCGACCATTTCATCCAGTCCGCCTCGCGGACCGCCGTTCGCCCCGGGCCTTCCCGGTCCAGCGGTCGCCTGTCCCTGCGGCGGTATCGCCTGTCCGGCCGGAGCACCCGCAGGGCGCACGCCGCCCGGAGCCCCACCCATCTGGGCCGCCATCATTCGCTGGGCCATTCCCTCAGGAAACCGCTTGAGCAGGATCGCGTCGCCAAACGCAATCGTCACATCCTTCGTGGTCGCTATATCTGTGACCACGACCTCGTTTGTCGCGACATCGATCGATTTGATCACGCCGGCTGACTGACGAAAGCCGCCCGTCAGCACCGTATCGGCTGAGAAAGCAGTACCGTCCTGGCTCTTGTCGCCAAGAGCCCTGAGTTGGTCGCCGGGCTTGATGTCGGCGAGTGAGGACGGCTTGGCGTCAGCGAATTTTATCGAGTTAGGAGCGTAGCGAAGCACCTTCGCAGTCGGCTTAGGCGTTAGCGTGACGGTCGTTTTCGCCATCAGGCCGCCCGTCTCTACTCCGATCTGGTTGGTCGCGGCGTTCACCGACAGGACCTTACCTGAGATCCCACGGGTTCGCCACTCTTCGGTCTCTTTAGCATTCTTCGCGGCGATGTCGGCCTTGGTCGTGAAATAGACCGTTCGGGCCGTTAACACCTTGCCGTCAGCAGACGGTAAGGCCGAGATCACCATCTTGTCGCCAGCAGCGATGTCCGAAAATTTGCCGTCCGTTGAACCAGCGAGGTTGATCTTCTCCGCTGGCGGCATGCGCTTGTAAGCAGTAGCCTCATTGAGCCCAACGTCAACATTCCCGGTCTTGGACGCGACGGTGACCTTGTTCGCCGATACAGCCACCAGGTCGCCGATCACGTAGACCGGCTTGACCGGCCCGGTTGTCTGGCCGGATACGAGCAACGAAAGCGGGGCGACAAAGAATATTAGCGCGATGACAATTAGGTTCTGCAGCATCATTTTATTGCTTTCCAAGGAATTGATACGCCGCAAAAATATCGAATGTTGCGAATATCAATTACTAAGACGACGATTCTATCAGTTAGGTTCGGGCGAGTTTGTAAAGAAATGTAAAATTCTGCAAGCAAACCGCTTACGGGTTTTGCCAGCGTGTTGAGACGCGGCCCGTGAGAACGAGGCCGATACCAGTGACAAAGATCGCGAACAGCGTGATCAGCCAAAGGTAAGGAAGCGACAATAGCAGGGTCCAAGTCACGACGCCGATCAGGATCGCGAGCGTTTCCGACCGGTTAGCATCGCCGAGGAAGTGTTTCTGAAATAGCTTGCCGACACTGACCTGAAGAGCGATCCGCCCAAATACATATCCGAGCACCAGAATCAGCATTCCCATCAGGCCGACCGTAGCGCTCAGATACTCAGGCAGCACGAGAGCGCCGCCGATCATTAGTGCCATCAACAGCACCAATGCCGCCCCGCCAACAGCGCAGACCTTTAATAACGAGAGATTGATCCTCGCGACGGCTCGACTCACTGCTCCGGGGGCCAGCGTCGCGATCACAAGCGACATAACGAACCAGAACAACGTAAGAATAACCCGCTGGGCGACGAAACTAAGCGAAAGGGTCGGGCTCAGGATCTGCGACGGGTTCTTGCCCAGATCGCGAAGTTCCTCTTCAAAAACGCCAAACGTAACGGTCTCTTTGCCCGGCTCGCGAAGCGGCTCGGCCGCCTCGGGCTTGTAAGCGCCGCCAAAAACGATAATGTCGCCGCCAACGTAAGCCTTTTCCTTTTGGATCACATTGCCGCCAACCGCCGCCACGTCGCCCTCGACGCGGCCCTCGATCACAACGTCACCGCCGATCGCCAGCACGCCCTTAGCACGCTTGTTGACGACGACCGATTTGCCGATGACATAAAGCTCCTGCTCGGGCGCGTCGTTAACGATAACGGTCGATTCGTCGTCTGAGATCGTTATCTCGGGATTTACGCCAAATGCGGAAGAGGTCAGGAAAACGAAGCTCGCCACAGCAAGCGCCACCGGCATCAGACGCGGTGCCGTGAGCCGGAGTATCGAGTTTTCCGAGAGATGCTTCACTTTGATCTGGAGGATCTTACGCCCGACGCATTCGCAGCAGCGTCCGCGAAGCGAACCAGAGTGTAACTGTTAGCAAGGCCGCGGTCGCGATCACGCCCATTACTGCATCGCTGCTGACCTGAGCGGCAAGCGAGCGAATGATGATCGCCGCTCCCAAAAATATCGTATAGACCATGTGCCCGACAATGCCGGCCACGCTTGCCGCCTGCGCAAAGAATGTGAGCACTCCCGTAAGGAGCCTCTCAACGTCGGCACCGAGGGCAAAAAGTGCGAATAGGCCCATACCGGCACAAATGAACAGAGCATTGAACCGCTCTCTCGGCCGCCTAAGGCCGCTGACGCTGCTCTCCGCATTCGCAACCAGGTGACGCGTAAAATCCGTCGGCAGATCGACGTCCGTCTCAGACCTGAGCGAGAACTCCAGCCCGCGCAGGAACTGCTTCTGGCTGTTGAGTTCGCTGTGGCAAATGCCGCAGGCAGCGAAATGCCTCTCCAACTCCAACTCGCGCCCGGCCGACAGCTCGCCGTCAAGGTACGCCGAGATGTCGTCGGATGGGCAATTGAATTGTGAGCTGTTCGTCTCCATTACTTCAAAAACTCATCGCTTAGATCCCCGTGAAACCGCGCTCGATGAAGATCTCACGCATCATCTCACGGGCGGCGAAACAGGCGGTTCTTGACCGTTCCTAGCGGCAGCCCTGTGATCTCTGCGATCTCGTCATAACTGAGGTCGCGCCCATGCCTCAGCAATATAAGGTCGCGATATGCCGGCGGCAAACAGCGAACCACCGCGTCGATCTCAGTGCGCCACTCGCTCCGTTCGCGATCCTGCTCGGGCGACGACAACCGGCTCTCTATCTGCACCTCATAAACGCCCTCAGCGTTCTCGGTCTCGAGGCTCTGCGGCGTTATCGAGTTTCGCCGCAGGTGATCGACCGCGGCATTATGCGCGATCCGATATAGCCAGGTAGAGAATTTGTACTCCGGGCTGTATTTCTCGATCGAATTGTAGACCTTGATAAAGACTTCCTGCGTAACGTCAAGCGACGCCTCGTAATCGCCAATCATCCGGAAAACATACCCCGTGATCGGTCGCTGATACCGGCGAACAAGCTCTTCAAACCCGTCCGAACGCCCGCCGATCACGCCGGTGATAAGCTCGCCGTCGGTCAGTGCCCTGAGACCATCGATATTGATCGCGTGTGCCGCCATTTGCGTCTGCCGTTACTACGGTAATTTTAGCGATATTGTTTCACTACACAAAGCCGAAAAAAGCAGGAACCACGAAATCACACAAAATGACACAAAATAGGAAAGAATCTCCCTGTTTCGTGCATTTTCGTGTAATTTCGTGGTTACGACTTCTTGGTTACGCGCCCAGAGCAGCCAGGCCGGCGGGGGCGGCGATGTCGTCAAAGCTAAATCCGCCGCCGGGCAGGCTCAGACCGACTTCCTCGTTTGATACGACGTTCACGCGGCGGCCGAGAGCTTCTGACGCTATCTCCTGCACCTTGGCCGGGATGACCGATCTGCCGACCACGAGAAGACGCTCGAGCAGGCCTCCATTCGCCTCGCCGCCGAATCGGTCGTTGTAGAACATCACCAAACGATAGATCTCGTCATCGACCTCGCCCGGCTCGCACGTGACGGAGCGAACGACCGCGGGCTCGCTGCCTCGAAGCAATAAGGCCGTAAAGCCGTCTAGATTCCCGCTGATCAGAAGCGAATCACCCGACTGTTGGCGGTCGACCAGCCAGTTTGCCTCGCTGACGGCACGCGGCAGTATCAGGCCCGCCTTCCAGCCCAGAGCCTCGAATTGCGTCTCGTATTCGTCAATAACGGCAAGCTTTACCGCCGTTACAAAATATCGCGAGCGGCCGTCGCGGTCGGGCGATATCTTGTCCTTTGCGATCCTGAGTTCGGCGGCGGGCGCTCCAAAACTCTGCTCGGCCTTCCAGTCGATCACCTCTTCCGCCTCGCTGCGGTTGGCCGGCTCGGTCTCGAGCGACAATATCGCTGTCCGGGCAGTACTGCTCGGCAGCGCGATCGACCAGCGTTTCTGACTAAGCAAACCGGCATTCTCGACCACCTCGCGCAGGCAAGCCGCGAACGCCGGAGCATCGGAGATGTTCGTATCAAGAAAGCTCGGCGTGATGAGTCCGTCCGGCACCTCGATCGACGCAGCCTGTCTGACCGAGAACTGCCGCCGGCTGCCCTCGAGAGCAACGGCGGACATCAGGTCGTGCTCGATGCCAAGCGCGGCGTTGGGATAATTAGGCTGGGTGATCGACGAAAAAATACTCATAAAACCACTAGTATTCGCTGTATGCGACGCCGTTGCTGTCCTGCCCCTCGGAGAGACTCTTGACGTCGATGAGACCCTGTTCGCCGTCTTGCGACGTCGGGTCCTCGCCCTGGATCTCGTTCCACTCGGCACGTTCGAGCACCGGATCTATCGGCTTTTCGCGAAGGTATTTGCCCTCGACAAGCTCGTCGACCGATTGCCGGCAATTTACCCTTGTCGGCCATGAACTGATCGATCGAACGGCGGATCTGCCACAGATTCTCTTTCAGGACCGTCTCGCGTGCCTGCTGAACGCTCCGCTGGTAGGTCGGCACGGCCACCGAGAGCAGGATGATCATGATGAACATCGCGATCATCAGCTCAAGAAGCGAGAAACCCAGCTGAGTCTTAAGTCTTAAGTCTTTAGTCTTAAGTCGGAAAGATGAAGCAACTGCCTGCTTCAGACTCCAGACTCCAGACTCCAGCCTATTCTTACCAGTCAATATACTTCTCCCCGTTGAGCGCCTCTTCCTCCGACGCCGACCTGACATCAAAAACGTTTACCTCGTCCCAGTTTTCCGAGTCGCCGTCCTGATACGACGAACGCAGCTTCCAATCCTTTTCGCCCGTCATGGGGTCGATCGGTATCTCGCGGAGGTAGACCTTGATGATCTCTTTTTCCTCGTTGATCTCAGTCGCCTGCGGCGAGCCGTCCCTAAGTCCGCTGCCGCCGCGCAGGTTGATGCCCCGTGGCTTTACACGAACGCCCTCAGCCAGCATCTCGAGCGTCGGTGGATACCGGTCGATATTGTCGGTCTCAAAGATCTTGCAGTCGTCAATGATCACACGCGACCGCGGATCGACCGGGACATTCTGGGGTTGATTAGGTGCCGGGATCGGGTTCGTTGACGTCACCGCTCCCTGCGGGCACGCCCCATACGTGTCGCGTTTGAATTCATCGATGGCCTGACGCATCATTCTCAGCGATTCGCGCCAGCTTAAGCTCCTTTTGTCGCTTGACGCTGTTCTGCGCCATCGGTATGGTGCCCATTACTAGAATGGCCAGCACGCCGAGCGTGATGACCAGTTCTATCAGGCTATAGCCGCGGTCTGTGTTGAGGCGGATCTTAACCAATTCTATTGCACCCTGACGGTAAAGTTCTTACCGTCCGCGCTCAGGAAGTTGAGCACGTCGTCATCGAATGCAAGTACCGGCTTGCCGTCCGCCAGCATCTCGATCTCAATAACAGCCAGTGTCCCGGTCGCCGCGACCTCGGCGCCGTCTTTAGTGATCAGCGAGACATACATCTTGCCCTTTTGATTAAGGAACGGCGTCGCCGTGAGTCCGGCTACCTTGCCGCCAAAAGCGTCGCCAAAATAGACGGTTCGCACAACGAACTTCGTCTCATCGAATTTCAGCCCGATCACACCTGAGCTAAAATTGCCGTTGCCGTCGATCATGACCGGCACCTTAAGCTTGCTGCCGGCCTTCATTTCCGGCAGTTCCGCCCCAAAGTTGATCGCGATCGTCCTCGCGGGGGCTGGCACGGTTTCCGCAGGCTGTTCCGCGACCGGCTCGGCCGCAGGAGTAGACTCTGACGTGTCCGAGGTCTGCTTGAGCTGCAGCGTCTTGACCGAATTATCGATCGGCTTGATATTCACCGCAGGCATCGCGGTCGTCGTCGTCGTCACTTCCGTAGCGGCGGTCGTCACGGCCTTTTCTCCCGGGGCGTTCGTTTCTGGTGAGGCGCTAGATTTTACATATTCCAGCGTCTCGACCGGTCTGTCGGGAAGCTGCACCACTGCGGTTGTCGCTGCGTTGCGCCGCACGAGAGCGAGCCGTTCTTGCTCTTCTTCCTGGATGATCATCGCCTCGAGCGTGTTAGCTGTCGGCACAGCCATACTGCCCGTCGGCCGCTCGATCTCGTCGTCGGGGAGTATCGCCGGGGCGCGGATCACACGCGGGGTCACCGCGATAACGATATCGATCTGCCGATTATCACGCGTCGGCGCCGTGAACAGCCGTCCAATGATCGGGATCAGCCCAACCAGGGGCAGTCCTTGTCTTCCCTTTGTCTCAACGCCCTGGGCGACGCTCGCAAGCAGCAGTGTCTTGTTGTTCTGGATTCGGGCCGTGCCTTTGATCGTGCGCTCGGTGAATGTCGGCGTCAGCGTCCTCGCCCCGGCTACGTCCTTAGACTCGATCTCCATCGCGACCTGAACGTCCTGATTCGGGAAGACGAGCGGCTTGAACTTGAGATTCAGACCGACTTGCTCGTAGTTGATCACGTTAGAAACTACGCCGTTGCCCGTCTGGTTGTTATTGCCGAGACCGACGAATTGAGCACTCTGCACGGGCACGCGTTGGCCAATGCGGGCCGACGAATCCTCGTTGTTGAACGCATGGATCTGTGTCGACGCGATCAACTTGGTGTCAGATTTGTTCTGAAATGCCTTGAGGTTCGCCGACGGCAGGATGATACCGGTCGGAATAGCGGTCGGGAGCACGGTCGTCGCTGCGCCGCCGATAATCGTGTTCAGCAGGGCATTACCCAGCTTCACCACGCCCTGGCCCGATCCGCCGAGATTAAGCAGTTGGTCCTCAGTACCTAACTGGTTGCCTATTTGCAGCAGATCGTTCTTGTTGACCTCGTAGATGGCCACATCCATCACGACCTCGGCGCGGTCCTTGTCCAGCGACTGGATCAGCCGACCGATGAGCTTGATGTTTTCTTCCGTATCGCGGATGGTGACGCTGTTAGTGGCATCATCGGTCAGCACGATGGTCTGGCTGCGGCCAGGCTGAGCGGGAATTGCGGTCTGCACGATCTTTGCGATGTCTTTGGGCGCGGCGTTTGCCAGGTAAAAAGTACGGAGAACAAGCTGCTGATACTGCGTTCGTCGGGCCTGCGTGGCCACCAGGATCGTCCTCGGCCCGACCTTTTGAAAGAAAAGGCTCTCCTGAAGAAAGATGTAATCGAGTGCCTTGGCGGCCGTGACATTCTTCAGGTCGATAAACGTCTTGCGTCCCGCCGTTCTGAACGATTCGATATCGAAGAGCACGTTCAGGTCGAGGTCTCTGGCCAATTCCTTGATTATGAACTGCAGATCGACGCCCGCGGGAAACGGCAGGTCGCGAAGTTTCTCAAGCTTTTGCGGTATCTGCGGTTGTGCTGCCATCGCACTGGCCGCCGTGTAGCCTGTCCGCACCAGCTTTAGTCCACCGGCATCCGCGCTTGGCTCGGTAGAATCGCCGTTTGCGGCCTTGATCAGTCGGACCATGCGGTCCATTTCCGTCTTTGCCAACTCGTTTGTCGGATCGTATCCATACGCACGGCGAAACGCAGTGTACGCCGTCTCATAATCTTTTTCTTTCGCAGCGTTCGAACCCTTCTTTATATACATCTGCGACGCGTTAAACAGCGAGCGGATCAGATGCAACCTATATTCAGGGCTCTTTGGATTATCCGTGACCGCGAGAATGAACTGCTCGACAGCCTTGTCCCATTCCTCCGAGACCTCATGCTTCATTCCCTGCTTAAAGTACTTTTTGCCGTCGGCAAAGGCCGTGATGGCCATCGGCGAGAGCATCGAGAAAACGAGCAAAGCTGTGACCGAAAAGCGAACGTAGATTGATCTTGTCATAACGATTTACTGCGACTGTTGGCTCAAATCGGCTAAACGCATGTTAGCTGAAACAATTACACGCGGGCCGCTTGGCGAAGTTTCAATTATTCGCCCGCCCACGATGAGAAAATACCTCTCGATTCTCGGTTTATTAGCCGAAAAAATCAACCCTTCATGATCTGACGCCGAAGATAGTCGAGCGCGGCCTGGCTCGAACGCCATCTGATGAGGTATCGATCGCCCGGAAGCACGAATTTTATTGACTTCACGCCGCCTGGCCCCGCATAACCGATAAAGACCGTTCCAACAGGCTTTTCGTCGCTCCCGCCATCGGGCCCGGCGATGCCCGTGACCGAGATCGCATGCGTCGAGGCCGCATATTTACGCATTCCGGCCGCCATCGCCTCGGCACATTCCGCACTCACGGCCCCGTGTTTCTCCAGAACATCGGCCGGCACTCCCAGCGTACGCATCTTGGCATCGTTCGAATACGTGATCGCCCCCTCAAGAAAATACGCCGACGAACCCGCAACCTCAGTGATCCGCCGACCGATCAATCCGCCGGTGCAGCTTTCGGCGACGGAGAGCGTTTCGCCATGTGTTTTCAATAATTTGCCGACGACCTCTTCCATCGATTCGCCGTTGGTAGAGAAAACTGCCTTACCCAATGCCACCGCGAGCTCGTCCGCTAGTTTATCGACTGTCGCCTGAGCGGCTCCAGCATCACTCGACCTCACCGCCAAATGTATCTCGACCTCGCTGCGGTTGAACAAAACGGACGTCTGCACATCCGCATAGGTCGTGTAGATCGGGGCGGCGATCTCGTCAACCGCGGATTCGCCCAGGCCCGAGACCTTAAGGACACGGCGGGCAACATGCACCTCGCCCGCCGATTCTTTCAAACGGGGCAGCACATGGTCCGTAAACATCGGCTGATTCTCACGCGGTGGGCCGGGAAGAACGACCAGTAAACGCCCGTCGATCTCAGCCATCATCCCGACCGCCGAGCCATTGGGATTCGGCAGCACCTCCGCACCGTCGATCACGTACGCCTGCCGTTTGTTGATCTCAGGCATCTCACGCCCCCAGTTCCTGAACCGCTCACGCAAGTGCTCTTCGAGAAAATCGTAATAGACCAATTCACGCCCAACCGCCTTAGCCGTAAACTCCCGCGTAATATCATCCGCCGTCGGCCCGAGCCCACCGGTCGTGATCACAAGATCGGAACGCCGCAACGCATCCCGAACAGCCTCCTCCAGCCGCGCCCCATCGTCCCCCACGATCGTCTTGAGCATCACCTCAATGCCGATGTCGTTGAGCTTCTCAGTGAGCCAAAGGCTGTTAGTGTCAGTCCGAGTTGGCGTGAGCAGCTCGGAACCTATCGCAATGATCTCAGCGGAGTACATAAGATGAACCGCGAAACATGCAAAAAAAAGCAAAATTAAAGCGGCTTTCGCTTTTTCGCACTTTTCGCGTATTTAGCGGTTAGTTTTCTTTGTAGATTTCTACAACAGGTTTCCCTTCCCCGTTGATATACGCCCGGTACATACCTTCGCTATTGAACGACACCGCCATGTTGCCGAATTTGTCCATTGCGACCACACCGCCGTTGCCGCCGAGTTTCTTTACCTTTCCGAGCACAGTATCGGCCGCAGCTTGGACGGTCATGGCGCGGTATTCCATCAGGGCCGAGATATCGCGGGCCACGCCGACGCGGATGAAGTATTCACCCCAACCCGTCGCCGAAACGCCACAAGTGTCATTGTTCGCATAAGTTCCGGCACCGATCACCGGAACGTCACCGACGCGCCCGTACTTCTTATTCGTCATTCCGCCGGTTGATGTCCCGGCCGCTATGTTCCCTTTCCTGTCAAGAGCAACCGCGCCAACCGTCCCGTACTTTGAGTCGCGTGTCGCGAGGCTCGAGTCATTAGTCTCCGTTTTTGCCTTTTGACTTTTTACTTTTGCCTTCTCGGCCTCGAGCGCTTTCTGCAGATCGTCCCACCGATGCTGCGTCCAAAAATACCGCTCATCGACAAGTTCGATCTTTTGCTCTGCCGCAAACTTCTCCGCCCCGTCGCCCACCATCATGACATGCGGGCTTTTTTCCATGATGGCCCGCGCTAGCGTGATCGGATTCTTTACCTTGTGCAGTCCTGCCGCCGCGCCGGCCGCGAGCGTCTTTCCGTCCATGATCGACGAATCAAGCTCGTTCTTGCCGTCGTTCGTGAACACCGCGCCCTTTCCGGCATTGAACAGAGGCGAGTCTTCCAAAATGCGAATCGCTATCTCAACTGCATCGAGGCCCGACTTCCCGTCTTGCAACGCCTTGTAGCCGGCCAATAGAGCCTCGGTCAGCTTGGCCTTGTATTCGGCTTCCTTTTCTGGTGAAAGCGAACCCTTCTTAATAACGCCCGCACCGCCGTGGATGATGAACCCGATCCGCGGATTCTGCGGCGACTGCAGCTGCTTGATCTCCGGATGCGCCGCCTTTTGAGCAAACGCGACCGTCGGCATGATCGCCAACCACGTGGCGATAATTACTGAAATAACTACTTTCATAATTGCTTGATCGCGTAGCGATCATCTGACTTTAGCCGTGGGTTTCAACCCACGGAAGAAGTGATAAAAACGGTCGGCCGTCGCGTAGCGACGACTGAATTTCACGCGTCGCTCCGCGACGCCGTTGGATCTGCGATCTTTGCCGTGGGTTGAAACCCACGGCTAAATTCCTGCTGCCACTACGCGGCGGTGGCCAGATAATCGCGAACCATTTTAATATCTTCCCAAACCTCGCGCTTCTTGTTAGGATCCCTAAGCAAATACGCCGGATGGAACGTCGGCATCACCTTGACGCCATTCAGGTCATGAAAATGCCCGCGCATCTTCGATATCGGCGTCTTTGTCTCAAGCAAAGTCTGCGCCGCGTGAGCACCTAAAACCACGATCACCTTCGGCCGCACGACGGCTATCTCCCTCCATAGGAACGGCTTACAGACCACTGCCTCCTCTGGCAGCGGCGTCCGGTTACCCGGTGGCCGGCAGCGGTTTATGTTGCCGATAAAAACGTCCTCGCGCCGCATCTGCAAGCCCTTCTCAATAATGTCAGTCAGCAATTGCCCCGCCCGCCCGACAAACGGCTCGCCCTGCAGATCCTCATCCGCCCCCGGCGCCTCACCTACAAGCATCAGGTCCGCAGCAAAGTTCCCAACGCTATTCACAACCTGTTTCCGCCCCATCGTACACAACGGACACCGCGTACAATCCGGCCCGATCTCCGCCCGTATCTGCTCAATGGTCTCGGTCGGGTCCGGTAATGTTGGGGGAGCCTCGAAGACCGCCGCCGATGCAGGCGCACTTTTCGCTTCTATGTCCTCACCCGGATTGTATTTATCGAAGAACGGTGTTGGCTTACGTTTCGACAGCGAAGGCAATTCAGCCAACCTCGACCCCGCCGGCCGCTCGGGCTTATTAAGAATTTCAGGTCTCAAATTTGAAACTTCAGACCGCGGCTCCGGCTGATCCGGCACAACCGGAATGACATGATCTGAGGCAGGCGAACTTTCCACTTTCCACTTTCCACTTTCCACTTTCGCATCCATTCCCTCAACCCCAAGCTCCTGCATATAAAGCACTTGCTCGCGAATGTCGGCGATCAGTTCAGTAACTTCGTCTGCCTGTTTCATTGCCCTTCCTGAATTTCTTTGCGTCTTTGCGGGAAACGGATTTTCGCCCGCAAAGCCGCCAAGACGCAAAGGAAGATCACTGCTTTCGCTGCCTGACGATCTCATCCAATATCCGATCCGCCAATTCCCTCTTCGTCATCAACGGCAACTCTGTTTCGCTATCGCCTGTGATGATCGTTGCGATATTCGTATCGACATTAAACCCCGCCCCTTCCTGTGTGATGTCATTAGCGACGACCATGTCGAGGCTTTTCTTTGCCATCTTTGAGCGGGCGTATTCGATGACATTATTCGTCTCGGCGGCAAAACCGACCACGAGCAGCCCGTCATGTCGATGCTTCGAGACGTCAGCGAGGATGTCGGCGGTTTTCTTTAGCTCCAGCGTCATCGTGTCGTTATGGCCTTTCTTGATCTTCGCGTTCGCCGTGTTCGCAGGAGCGTAATCCGCCACCGCGGCCGCCCCGACAAAGACCGTCGCACTCGGCAATTCCCGCATCACCGCCTCATGCATCTCTGCCGCCGAAACGGCGCGGATGACGTTAACCCCTGCAGGCGGCGCGGCCCTTGTCTCACCCGCTACGACCGTCACCTCAGCCCGTCTCGCCGCCGCCGCTTCCGCGACAGCAAAGCCCATCTTGCCCGACGAATGATTTGAAATAAACCTAACCGGATCAATAGCTTCCCGCGTTCCCCCGACCGTGATCAATAGGCGTTCGGCCCTTAAGTCCTGGGCCTTCGATCCTTGGCCTGTATCTTCCTTTGCGTCTTCGTTCCTTTGCGTCTTTGCGTTAAGAAGTTCTAACGCCTGCGACACGATGTTTTCAACATCCTCGAGTTTCCCCGTCCCAACCGTCTTACACGCCAATTCGCCCGCGACCGGCTCGACAAAATGCACTCCGTCGGCACGCAACTGCGCGACGTTCCGCTGCGTCGCGGGCTGTTCCCACATAGTCGTGTTCATCGCCGGAGCGACCATTACCGGGCAAGTGCATGCCAAATATGTCGAAGACAAAAAATCATCCGCGACGCCATTCGCGAACTTGCCCAAAATATTCGCCGTCGCCGGCACGATCAGCAGCAGGTCGATCTCTTGCGAAAAATTGATATGCGCGATCGGATCGGGGTTCTCAGGATCGTATTCGTCAACGATCACATGCCGGTCAGTCAGCGCCCGAAACGTCAACGGCTGCACAAACTCCGTCGCATGCCGCGTCATCGCCACCGTGACCTCGCATCCCGCTTTCTGCAAAGCGCGCATCACCTCAACAGCCTTATAAGCCGCGATCCCCCCGGCGACGCCTAGACCGATTCGATAAACCATAAATCCATTTAACCGCGAAATACACGAAATTTACTAAAAAGGGAGATCAGATTTCGTATGTTCCGCGGATTTCGCGGTTATCTTCTAAACCCCAAACTGCCGCAAATGATGATCGATGTGTTTGTATTGCGTCTCGCCCCACTGTTGGCCGGTCAGAGCGCCAAAGAACGGGTGTACGTTGCCGTTCATCGTCTCAGCACCTCGACCATGAAATGCAGCGATCAGTTCGGTTAGCTTCGCCCGCGTCGCCTCAAAGTCGGGTTCGTCCTTTATGACGTAATCAGGCCCGGTCGGGGCGTTTTTTCTGAACGGCTCTTCGCCCAGGAACTTGTTCTTGAATATCCAGCTCAGCGCCTTGCCGAGGAATATCTGCTTGATCGGCTGCTGCTCGCTCATCGCCATCTCGAGCACCCGTGCCGTGTGCTCCATCGCCTGCGACGGCGACATCTTGCCCCATTGCCGCGGGCTGTCGGGCGCGAGGCTGGTGAGACGTTCTTTCAGCTCGTTCAAGGTAACGGTGTCGTAGAGCGTTTTCATTTTTCTTTTTAGATCACTAGCGGCGCAATTCTACACCAGAACCGAAAGAATTCGACCATCGATTCATCTGCGGGACGTTACGGCCGGACAAGCTTCAAATATTCACCGACAAGTATAGCCGCAGGATACATCACCTGTTCCTCGGTCTCAGCATGATGGCCGAGCTTGTCGGCAAAGATTGTCGCCTGCTTATTATTCTCAGTCTCAGCGGCCTTTTTCAGCGCACCGAGGGCCTCGACTATGGCCTTGTGCTCCCTACCCATTATCGGCATTTCCGCCTTTAGCTTGTCCGACAACTCGATGGCTTTTTTAAACTCGGGCGAAAAACGTCCCTCGGCCAGTTCGGCCAGAATGCCAAGTTGCGGCAGCACATATTCTTCTTCCTTTTTGAAATGCTCACTCAGACGTTCTTCGACGACTTTGGCCGCTTCGCCGGTCTTCCCGCCCGCCCTTATCGCGAGTTCTAGCTGCTCGTGCAACTCTTTGTGCTCCGCAGCGATCGCATCAGGAACTCCCAACTTTGCTTTCCCGTCGCTTAACGTCGAAGTCGGTCGGACGTTTGCGTTCTGACCGCGATCCGTCACGGGCGGTTTATTGACCGCTTGGCCGGAACACCCGGCGAGCATCAACGCCGATATGGATATGAGTAATAGATCTCTTGTTAATTGCGACATAACTCGAATGCCTCCGTGCTGACGTGTAAACTCCTACGAATTGATTGCGCTCAAATCCCGTGCCATCGACGGCGGCACGCGAGGCCTTAACATTCGTTGGGCCTCCGGCCGGACGCGGGCGGCTACAATGCGTAAATTCCCGCGCTTTGTGACCGCAATTCGTCAATTTACCGCACTGCCGTTAAACTTAAAGCGGAGATCAAGGAGCCGACCTCATGCCCGAGACCATTCATTCCGAATCCATCTACAAAGGCCGGGTTTTTGACGTTCGTCTCGACACCATTCTCGAAGACGGCGTCGAATACCAACGCGAGATGGTCGTCAACAAAGGCAGCGCGGTGATCGTGCCGTTGTTCGACGACGGCACCGTCGCGCTCGTCAAACAATACCGTCATCCCGCCGAAGAATATCTGCTAGAAGTTCCCGCCGGTTCGCTCGAGGCGGGCGAAGACCCGCTCGAGGGTGCCCGACGCGAGCTAGAAGAAGAAATCGGCGTCACGGCCGACAAGTTAGAAAAGATCGCCGAATTCTACGTCTCGCCCGGCTTCCTGACCGAGAAGATGTACGTCTTTCTCGCCACCGGCCTCACCAAGACGGCCCAACGCCTCGAATCCGACGAGCTGATCGAGGTCCATCGAATCCCCCTGACCGAAGCCGCCCAAATGGCCCGCGACGGCCGCATCCCTGACGCCAAAACCATCGTCGGCCTCATTCTCGCTAGCGAAAAGCCCGGGCTCCACGCTTGACCACACGGATTTGATTCGATATCCTGTCAGTTCGCATTTTTGCGGATATTCGCATTAGTGTGTGGTGAGTTATGAGTACATATTTTCCTAGCGGTAAGGATCTCGCGAACGACCGCAAGTGGTTCGTCGTCGATGCCCGCGGCAAGACGGTGGGCCGGCTCGCGACCGAGGTCGCACGAATTCTGTCGGGCAAGAACAATCCTGCATGGACGCCGTTCCTCGACATGGGCGACCACTGCGTCGTCATAAACGCCCGTCACGCAAAGTTTACGGGCGCAAAGACCGACCAGAAACTGTATCGCCGCCACACGCTTTACCCCGGCGGTCTGCGTGAGACCTCGGTCAAGGAAATGTTTGAGAAAAAGCCCGAAAAGGTCATCGAGCTCGCCGTCAAAGGCATGCTCCCCAAGACCAAGCTCGGCAAGGCAATGGCAAAGAAATTAAAGGTTTACGCGGATGCCGAACACAGGCACACGGCACAGAAACCGGAGGCGATCGAGATCGCGACTAAATAGTTATGGCAGATATCCAGTACTACGGCACAGGCCGCAGAAAGACCTCGACAGCACGTGTTTACCTGCGTCCGGGCAGCGGCGCCATCACCGTCAACAAGCGTGAATTCAACGCGTACTTCCCGAACGAAGCTCTGCAGATGATCATCCGCCAGCCGCTTCACCTGACGGAGACGTCGGAGAAATTTGACATTTTTGTGAACGTCGCCGGCGGCGGCTCGGCCGGACAGGCCGGCGCGGTTCGTCACGGCATTACAAGGGCGCTCATGGAATTCAACGGCGACCTTCGCCCGGCGCTCAAGAAGGCCGGTCTCGTGACACGCGACCCGCGGCAGAAAGAACGTAAGAAATACGGGCAGAAAGGCGCCCGTGCGAGATTCCAGTTCTCGAAGAGATAGTTTTTATGTAGGCCATATCGGACACAGCGTCCGATATGGCCTATTAATTCCATCGGCAAGGCACTTTGGTTGATAACCGCCTTGCCGAGTACATAAACCAGGGAGATTAGTTTTGGCAACAGTTACGATGAAAGAGCTCCTCGAGGCAGGAGTTCATTTTGGTCACCAGGTACGCCGTTGGAATCCGAAGATGAAGGAATACATCTTTGGCGCTCGCAACGGCATTTATATTATTGACCTGCAAAAAACCCAAAAGATGTTCCGCGACTCGCTCGCATGGGTGCAGGAATCGCTTACCGAACGGCCCAATCAGAAGGTCCTTTTCGTCGGTACCAAGCGGCAGGCACAGGACGCCATCAAAGAGGAAGCCGAACGCTGCGGGCAGTACTACGTAAACAATCGTTGGCTCGGTGGCTTGCTCACCAATTACGAAACAGTTAAGAAATCGATCAACCGGCTCAAAGACATCGAATCGATGCGTGAGGACGGTCGCTTCGAGATGCTCACCAAGAAAGAGCGTCTCCAGCTCGATCGTGAGCACGAAAAGCTCATGAAGAACCTTGCCGGAATCAAGGACATGGGCGGCCGTCCTGATCTTATGTTCGTAATTGACGTAAGAAAAGAAGATATCGCGATCAAAGAGGCCAATAAACTCGATATTCCTATCGTTGCGGTGGTCGACACGAACTGTTCGCCCGAGGGTATCGATCATGTCATTCCGGGTAATGACGACGCGCTGAGGGCGATCCGGCTGTTTGCTTCTCGCATCGCCGACGCGATCATCGAAGGCCGCCAGATCGGCACTGAGGGTCGCACCGCCGAGGTTGAGGCCGCGGCAGAAGGCGAAGATGCTACGGCAGGAGAGGCCGAGATCGGTTCGTTGACTGCTATCCCCAAAGAGTATCTCAGCGAAGACGAGCGAGCCGAGATCGAGGCGGCTGAGAAAGAGGCCGAGGAGCCTGTTCCGGCTGAAATGGACGAGGCAGACGCCGACGCAATTGTCGCTGAGACGGCCGAGGCCACCGAGCCCGATGGCGGCCCAGACGCTACGGGCACGATGCACAACGTTCCCGGCGAGGCGGCCGAGAAGGCAGCGTCCGAAGAAAGCAACGAAGCTACTGCAAGTTAACTGAAGTTTTTCATTCCAACGGCGTAGCTTTTTTCCGTGATCGGCAAAAACAGCTACGCTTTTTCATAAGCATTTATCGGAGTTATAATATGTCAGAAGTAACCGCTAGTTCAGTAAAATCTTTGCGTGAGAAGACCGGCGCGGGCATGATCGATTGCAAGAATGCGTTGGTCGAGGCAAATGGCGACGAGGCCACTGCAATCGAGATCCTTCGGAAAAAGGGCATCGCAACCGCCGATAAAAAGGCTGGCCGCGTGACGGCCGAAGGCGCGGTTGGGTCGTACATTCACATGGGCGGCAAGGTCGGCGTGCTCGTCGAGATCAATTGTGAGAGCGATTTCGTTGCTCGCGGCGAGGAATTCCAGCAGTTGGTCAAAGACGTCGCGATGCACATAGCGGCGACCGATCCGCAGTATACGAACCGCTCGGACGTTCCCGATGCCGACCTCGCGAAAGAGCGTGAGATCCTGATGGAGCAGCTCAAGAACGACCCGAAAAACGCCGGCAAACCCGACGACTTGCTCGCTAAGATCATCGAGGGCCGCCTGAACAAGTTCTATGAGGACAATGTTCTGGTCGATCAGGCGTTCGTCAAGGACCCGTCAAAAACAGTCGGCGAGCTCGTGACGGAAAAGGTCGCGGCGATCAAAGAGAATATATCGATCCGCCGATTCGCCCGCTTTAAGATGGGCGAGGGCATCGAGAAGAAGGTCGACGATTTCGCCGCCGAAGTTGCCTCTATGGTAGGTTAGCCTGTCCGTTTATCTTCTATAGGTCTTATGCGACCTATAGGTCCTATGGGACATATGACGAAGCCCGTTTTTAATCGAATACTGCTCAAGCTCTCCGGCGAAGCCCTGATGGGGGCGTCGGATTACGGCATTGATACGGCAGTCGCGGCGGCGGTCGCGGCGGAATTGAAGCTGGTTGGCGAGCTAGGCGTCGAGATCGCTATTGTGGTCGGCGGCGGCAATATCTTTCGCGGCGTGTCAGAATCTGCGGGCAACATGGACCGCGCGGCGGCCGATTATATCGGGATGCTTGCGACCGTGATGAACGCCGTCGTGCTGCAGGACGCGCTTGAGAAGCAGGACGTTTACACGCGGGTGATGTCGGCAATCGATATCCCGCAGCTTGCGGAGCCGTTCATCAGGCGGCGGGCGGTCAGGCATTTAGAGAAAAAACGCGTAGTCATCTTTGCCGCAGGCACTGGGAATCCTTATTTCACGACGGATTCCGCCGCGGCATTGCGTGCGTTGGAGATCCAGGCCGATGTCATTCTGAAGGGCACCAAGGTCGACGGCATTTACACCGCCGACCCGCATAAAGACGCGTCGGCGACGAAATACGACAAGATCACGTTCCAGGAAGTGCTCGAAAAGCACCTCAAGGTCATGGACGCCTCGGCGATCTCGCTTTGCCGCGACAACAACCTGCCGATCATGGTCTTTAACATGCTCGAGAACGGTAACATTGTGAAGGCGGTCTGCGGCGATATGTCGATCGGCACGCTGGTAACCAACTGATATGAGCGCTGAAACTGTTGTAAAAGAAACCGGGCCGAAGATGGATTCGGTCATCGAAGATTTCAAACGCAAGCTCGGGAATGTTCGCACGGGCCGGGCCACCGTTGGGCTGCTTGACGCGGTGCAAGTCGATTATTACGGCACGCCGACGCCGCTTACCCAGATGGCATCGGTCGCGGTCCCCGAGCCGCAGCTCATGACCATCCAGCCGTGGGACATCTCACAGCTCGGTGCGGTCGAGAAGGCCATCATAGCCGCCAATCTCGGCCTCAATCCGTCAAATGACGGCAAGCTGATCCGCCTGCCGGTGCCGCCACTCAACGAAGAGCGTCGCAAACAGCTCGCCAAGCAGGTCCACGAGATCGCCGAGGAACACCGCGTCGCGATCCGCAACGTCCGGCACCACTCGAATGACGTCCTCAAAAAGCTCTTGAAGGACAAGGCCATCTCCGAAGACGAAGAGCGCGGCGGCCTCGACGACATTCAAAAACTCACCAACACCTACATCTCAAAGCTCGACGAGCTCGGCAAGAACAAGGAACATGAGATCATGAGTGTCTAGTCGATTCGGACGGCTCTAAACAAAACCAACTCGTCTTTACGACAAAACCGGAAGGCTTAATACTCGGCAACCGCACCTTATTACTCCGCCCGGACGCCATTTCACAAAACCCGCAGAGCTTAATATTCGGCACGCTTCGCATAATACCCGGCCCGGACGGCGTTACGCTAAAACCGCAGAGCATTACCCAAAACCCGCAAGGCTTTACGACAAAAGCGGAAGCCTTTATCCACAACACTCCCGCCGTTTCATCAAACCTGGAACGCAGATAACGAAAGCAACTCGCCGTCGTGTCTGCCCGTCGTACGAATCCGCGCGAGAATATCTCTTTTCCGCGTTCTTGATTTGGAGTATATTTGATTTCGAATCCGGCATCGCTATATGAAGACATTTGCACGCCTCGCTGTTTCGCTCGTTTTGATGCTTGCCCTGCTGCTGTCGGCCGTGATGCCGTGCGGGCCGGGGTATATCTCGCCGCTGTTCGACACGACGCTGGCGCCTGAGGATCCGTTCACGGATTTTGCGGCGGGGCGGCTCGGAATTGTTAAGCCGACGTACCGCCGCTCGGTGCTGTTCGCGGCGTATCGATGGATCGCGGGCAGCGGTCTAAACGGTGCCGAGCAGCAGGCCGCGATCGACGTCTGGAATGCGGACCTCAAGAACAGGAGTTTTACCAACGACAGCATCGACGACGCCGTAAAGGCGTGGGTCGAACGCCGAAAAGACGTCGTCGGCAACGAGGAAGCAACGCCGGCGATCTACGTCGAACGCTCATATGGCGGCTACGATTTTTTCCCAAACTGCACGCAGAACGCCTTTGAGACCGCGGCCGAGACGTTGTCAGACCGAACGACGGCTCATGGCTCGACCGACCCGAACGTTCTCAATTGGGTCGCCGCGCAGGACAAGGTCTTTGAGAACTGCTCGAGCGGCAAACGCACGCCCGACGACGTCTCGCCCGGTGCTCCCGCATGGCTAGAAAAGGACCGTGCGTATCAGAAGGCCGCCGCTGAATTCTACGCCCTCGATTACGCCGAGGCTAGGAAGCACTTCGCCGAGATCGCTCAGGACTCAGAATCACCCTGGCAGGAAACCGCCGATTACCTAGTCGGCCGCACGCTGGTCCGCCAGGCCAGCCTCACCAAAACGAAGACCAAGGCCGCCGAGCTCTATGAGGAAGCCGAGCGGCATCTCGACCGGTTTGTTTCGCGTTCGGGCAAGTTCTCATTGTCGTCCGAACGCATGATGGGCCTGATCGCCTATCGTCTGCACCCTAAGGAACGCGTCGGCCAGCTTGCCAAGAAGCTCGCTTTCTTCGGCGGCAACGAGAATTTTCGCCAGGACCTGATCGATTACACGTGGTTGATGGATAAGTTCCAGACCGACGTCCTACGTGCCGAAGAGGAACGCAAACTCGCCGAACAGGCCCGGAAGAACGGCGTTGCTCCGCCAGCGAATGCGAACACGCCGGCTCCGGTTAGAAACGACAGCGAACTGGAACTGAGCTTTTACGCCGGCGACAAGTACACGAGTTTTAAGGTCAAGGTCGAAGCCACGGACGAGGAAGCCATCGCCGCAGCCGAGCGGATCTATGGCCAGCCGCTCAACGATACGCAAAAGGACCAGGTCAGGGCCGCACGGCAGAGCGCTTATACATCACGGTTTACGGATGGCCGCGAGTCCGATTATCATGGCGGCTATTGGGGCGACGAGAAGCTGTCGCCGACACTGCTGCCCGCCTTCCTCAAACAGGACGAGCTGACCGACTGGCTCTTTGTCTATCAGATGACCGGGCCGGAAAGTTATCTCTACGCGCAGGACCGATTCAAGGCGACCGGCAGCGAACTTTGGCTGATGACCGCGATGTCAAAGGCCGAGAAGGCCTACGCCGGCCTGCCTCGTGTCATCGAGGCCGCTACAAACGCTAACCGATCCTCGCCCGCGTACACGACGATCGCCTATCACCTCGCCCGCGTCCTGCTCGATCAGGGCAAACAGGCCGAGGCCCGAAAGCTCATCGACGACATGCTCAATGCCGGCGACCAGATACCGATCTCGTCGCGTAACTCATTCCTCAGCCTGCGGCTAAAGCTGGCCGAGACAATGGACGAATGGTTGACCTACAGCCTGCGAAAGCCGTTCGCGTTCGACTTTGACGGCGATACTGGCACGATCCAGGAGTTCATCGCCGAGCAGAAGACGTGGTTCGACCCGAGCAATTCCGAAGGGCAGACCCGCGAGCAATACGACGCCGAGGTCGAGGCCCGATTTACGCAGGAGAAGCTCTGGCAGGAACGTTCGATGTTTGACGGGGACATCGTCGAGGTATTCAATAAGCACTTCCCGACCGCCGTGCTGTTGGAGGCAACCAAGTCGCCCGCGCTGCCCGAGCACATGCGCGAGCGCTTCGTAATGGCGATCTGGGTGCGTGCGTTTATGCTCGACGACATGGCGACGATGCTCAATATGACGCCCGAGCTTGTCAAATATCATCCTGAGTTCGCCGCCGAACTTGAAAAGATCACTGCCGCCAAAACACAGGCCGCCCGCGATCATGCCACGCTATTCTTTATCCTCAAAAATCCGATCCTGAGCCCGTATATCGAGGATGGAATGGGCAAGACCGACAACGAGCAGGAGCAGTGGTCGTCAAACGACTGGTGGTGTGCTCCGTACGATACGGTCTATGACGACACGACGGATTCACAGGTCGCCGCACCGTTGCCGCCAGAAGCCAAAATTCCTCACGCCCGCCCAATCTAAGCTCGCACAGACCGAGCGTGCGAGGCTGCGTGATGCGGGCGATGCGCCGGAATACCTTGCCAAGAAGGTAATGGCATGGGCCCGAGCCGTACCGGCCGACCGCCGCGTCCCCGAGGCTCTCCACATCGTCATCGAAGCCAATGGCTGGACCAAATATGGCTGCGGTAACAACGAGGAGCTTCGTGATGAGATGACGAAGCTCTTAAAGGCTCGTTATCCAAGCAGCGAGTGGGTCCGCAAGATCGAGAGCGAGCAACAGTAGGCCCTTAATTCCCTTTGCGTCTTGGCGCCTTTGCGGGAGATGCTTTCCCCCGCAAAGGCCGCAGAGAAAAACAGACTTACTTCCCGCTCTTGTCCTGCTCGGTCTTGGCCTTTTCAAGCTCGACCTTGGCGTCGCGGCAGTTCTTTGCGATCGTCGTCTTATCGCCCTTGTTTTCCTCGATACTCGTCTTGATCGTCTCGCGTATCTTATTGATAAACAGACGTTTACCGGCCTTTACAACATAACCGTCATCGGGATTATTGCCGTATGTCTCGAGCAGGTCCATCACCTCGTCGCATTCGGGAATGCCGATCTTCTCCTCGCCAACGGCCGTGTCGACGGCCTTGTCGCTGAGGCTCTTATTCGACGCTGTATTCGTCTTGGACTTATCTGACGACGAATCGAGCAGGCCGCAGCCGAGCACGGTCAAAAGCAGGACGGCGAGGGCCGAAATCAGGGCGATCTTGTTTTTCATAAGCATTTTCTCCGGTCGGCGATAGATACGGCAGATAGGCTGCCGCCGTTCAATCTTTCTCCAGATTCGCGAATTTCTCGATCAGCTTCTTTTGGCCGAAACCTGGAAAGCTGACCGTCAATTTTACATTATCGCCCGAGCCCTCGCGGCGGAGCACCAGCCCGCGGCCGTACTTGGCGTGACGTACGTAAGTGCCCGGCACGAGCGAGTTTGGCGACATCGTCACCTTTTGCGGCGGCCTCGCCGGCGATCCTGACGCTTTTAGTCGATCGATCGCCGAAGTCGAACTCGGCCTCAGTGCATCTATCCTGGGCACCTCTTCTCCTCCACTCCCCGTCTCCCCGACCGCCTTGGTCTTAAAGAACTCTGCGACCGCGTCGGCGCTGTCGTACGTTTTGCCGCTATAGACATTTCGAGGTTTCGGCGCCTCGGTGTCGCCGCGAAGGGCACTTACGACGGCTTTTGCTTGTAAGTTCGTCGCGCTGCGGGCGTACGAGAGCCACGATGCTCCGGGCGAGAGGTCTTCGATCAATTCCAGCGGCAGTTCATTGAGGAACTGCGACGGCTCGGACGCCATTTCCACGCCGTATGTGCGGCGGTGCATCGCGTGCGTGACATAGAGCACCTTCTCGGCACGAGTGATCGCTACGTAGGCGAGACGGCGTTCTTCCTCCAGATCTTTCTCTTCACTGAGCGAACGCGAATGCGGAAACACGCCGTCCTCTAAACCGACGAGAAACACGACCGGAAACTCAAGTCCCTTGGCCATGTGAACGGTCATCAACGTAACGCCCGCACTCGAATCGTACCGGTCGGTATCAGACGTGAGCGCGGCATGGTCGATAAATTCACGCAGGCCGTTCTCCGGCAACTTGTCATAGTCGACGGCGGCGTTTACTAACTCCTCAAGGTTCTCGAGGCGTGCCTGTGATTCGTCCGTGGCCTCGATTCGCAGGGCGTTGGCATAGCCCGTGTCCTCGATCGCGGCGATCACGACGTCAGAGACCGAATGGTTCCCGCCCTCGTCCGTCGCCTTTTTTATCAGGGCGTCCATCACGTCCTTAAAGCCGCGAAACGCCTCCTTCGCCCTCGGCGTCATGGCCACGTCGAGCGGAAACTCCTTGTCCGTAATGCCGCGAATGGTCATCCACAGCGAAGCGCCGTTGGCCTTCGCCGCCGCCTGCAGTGCGTCGAGGCTCGTCTTGCCGATGCCGCGCGTCGGCGTGTTGATCACGCGAAGCAGGGCGATGTCGTCAAAGGGATTCATCGCGAGCTTGAGATACGCGATCACGTCCTTGACCTCGGCCCGCTCGTAGAACGAAAATCCGCCGACGATGTTGTACTCGATCCGCAGCCTGCGAAGTGATTCCTCGAAAACACGCGATTGGGCGTTCGTTCGATATAGCACGGCGATTCGGTCCGAGAGGCTGCGGCGTTGGTGGTCCTCGATCTTTGACGCAACGAATCTCGCCTCGGTGTCGCCGTCGTAGGCCTGATAGTAGAAGATGCGGTCGCCGCCGGCGTTGGCGGTCCAAAGCTTCTTTTTCTTCTGGTTGATGTTATTCGCGATGATCGCGTCGGCAGCGTCGAGTATCGTCTGCGTCGAACGATAATTCTGCTCGAGCAAGATGACCTTGGCGGTCGGGTAATGGCTCTCGAATTCGAGAATATTGCGAATGTCCGCCTGCCGAAATCCGTAAATACTCTGCGCATCGTCGCCGACCACGCAGATATTCTGCTGTTTTTCGGTCAGGTAGCTGATCAGGGCAAATTGCAGCGCGTTAGTGTCCTGATATTCGTCGACCAGAATGTATTTGAACCGGTCGTTGTACTTCTCTCGGGTCTCCGGCGACACACGGAGCAGACGCACGGTCTTGATGAGCAGGTCGTCAAAGTCGAGAGCATTCGCCGTCAACAACCGTTCGTCGTACATCCTGAAGAGCTTAGCGATCGTCGCCTTTTTCTCGTCGCCGTACTCGACCTTCGACGCAAACATCTCGTGGTCCTCGCCGCGGTTCTTGGCCGACGAGATGGCGTTGCGTACGTTTCGCGGCGGCATTTGCTTATCGTCGAGGCCGAGATCCTTGATGCACGCCTTTATGACCTTGGTCGAATCGTCGGTGTCGTAGATCGTGAACGACCGTTTGTAGCCCTCCTGGAGCTTCTCGATGTCCGCCCTCAGGATTCGCACGCACAGGCTGTGAAACGTCGAGATCAGCGGGGCGGATTGCAGGCGTTCGCCTTTCATCAGCTCTTCGACACGGGATCGCATCTCGCCCGCAGCCTTGTTCGTGAACGTCACGGCAAGGATGTTGTGCGGTATCACGCCTTTTTCCGCAATAAGATACGCGATGCGTACCGTGATAACGCGCGTCTTGCCCGATCCGGCCCCGGCCAGTATCAGCAGCGGCCCGTCAGTCGCCTGAACGGCCTCAGCCTGTTGTGGGTTTAGTGAACTTAATAGATCCATTCGAAATAACTGACAACTGATAACTTATAACTAATAACTATTTGATGAGGGCCTGTATCTCTTTGAATTTCTCGTGCTTCGCGTCACGCATCAGCTCGAATAGGGCCATCTCGACCGATGACGTGATCACGCCGCTCGCGCGCATTTTCGCGAGGCCGGCGGCCTTGTTCTCCTCGAATCGCGAACACACGGCATCGGTCAGCAGATGCACCTGCAGGCCGCGATCAAGCAGGTCGTGCGCCGTTTGGTTGACGCAAACGTGCGTTTCGAGGCCGCAGACGACTGCCTGTTTGATGTTTAACTCATCAATTCGCTCGGCGAATGCGCGCGCCCCGCAAGAGCTGAATCCGCTCTTCTCAAAAACTTCAGCATCATCGGGCAGAACGAGTCGGATCTCCTCGGCCGTGTGACCCAGGCCTTTCGGGTACTGCTCGGTCACCAGCACCGGCAGGCCGAGAGTCAGAAAGCCTCGCACCGCACTCGATATCTTGACTGCGACCGTCTCGAACTCAGGTATCACGTGCCGAAACGCTTCCTGAACGTCAACGACGATCAATGCGGAGTTGCTTGGCTGTAAGATGTTTGGATGCAATGATTTGCCTCAGTACGGCACCACTTTGCCGAAACCGGCTGTCCCGCTAGTGTCCCGCACCCTTGTGGGACACTCTAAATAATTCAATACAAATAAGTTACAGGCATAAAAAGCTCGTGTCCCGCCGGTTTTGAAAAAAAAATCGACCGAGCTATTGTCCCGCTCCTGTCCCGCGCCCGCGTGGGACACCTTAAATAGTTGATTACACACACCTTACGAACGAAAATTGCCCATGTCCCGCTAGTTTTTGAAAAAAAATCGTTGACGCTCTGCGTGCGATCACTTTTCATAAAACCAAGTGTGGCATACATGCAACGCTTTGTCAAGAAATAAGCAGTTATTCTTCCCCTCGCTCGACCGCTTTTTCCGCCTCACGGGCTACTTTTTCACGCATTTCCTTGCGATACGTCTTGAAAAAGAAATAGACGGCGGCCACACAGAGGATCACGATCAGGATCATCATCGCGGCGATGAAATATACTTCGGCACGTCCGGCTCCGGGCATAGCTCTAGTCTAATGGCCAGAGACCAAAGTCCAAAATCCGATACTAATGCGGGGCCTGGTTTGGCGGAAAAGTCGTGTGCGGAGCGTCAGCCAGCAGACTGCGGTAGATATCGGGCAGTGTGCGGACCTTGCGGTCTTTGTCGGTAAAAACGTGGAGCGTCTCGGCCTCGGCGATCAGCGTGTCGTCCGATGCGCGATAAACCTGATAGACGAACGCGATGCTGCGGCTGCGGATCTCGCCGATCTTTGTGCGCACGCTAAGCACGTCCTCATAAAATGCAGGCGATTTGTATCGTATATAGGTCTCGGCAACGACCATCAGGGCGTTGTCCTGGTCCTCCATCTGCTTGTACGAGAAACCACGCGAACGGCAAAATTCGCCGCGACCGACCTCAAACCAGATAGCATAATTCGCATTATGCGCGATGCCCATCTGATCGGTCTCAGCGTAGCGAACGCGAACCTCTGTCTCGTGCCAATCCATAAACGCGAAAGTCTGGGGTCTTAAGTCCAGAGTCTGGAGCAGGACCTGCGGTGCCCTCCGACTCAAGACTTAAGACTCCAGACTTAAGACTGAAAAATTGGCTGGGAGACAGGGATTCGAACCCCGATAGGCAGATCCAGAGACTGCAGTCCTACCATTAGACGATCTCCCAGCGTCATTAATAATTTACGGGTCGCAAGGCGACAATGTCAACTGGGACGCCCATTAGACCTATACGTCCCATCCGTCCTATATGTCCTATCCGCGTTGTGGCAAACTAGTAGCTTATGTCCGCCGAGAAGGAAATACAGACCAACCGCCAGGCCTATCACGAGTTTCACATCCTCGATAAATACGAGGCCGGGATCGCGCTCGTCGGCACTGAGGTCAAGAGCATAATGGCGGGCCGAATACAGTTAAAAGAATCGTTCGTTCAGATCAAAAACGGCGAGGTTTGGCTGGTCGGGGCTCACATCTCGCATTATTCCCACGGCAATATCAACAATCACGATGTGCTCCGCGACGCGCAAGCTATTACTGAATCGACGCGAGATCGAAAAACTCGTCAAAGAGACGATGCAAAAGGGCATGACGCTGGTCGTCACGCGGATCTATTGGAAGAACGGACGGATAAAATTCGAGATCGGTGTGGCCAAGGGCAAGAAACTCTACGACAAGCGTGAGACCGAGATGCGAAAGACCATCAAGAAAGAAACAGACAGCCGAGTTGAAACGACGCTATGCGTTAAGTTTAAGATAGAGTGTTTTAATTCAGTAAAATCTAGCATTTAACGAGGTGTGGATGAAATTCCAGGGAATTACCGGAAATTTTACCGAGGCCGGGGCCGAGGCCCTTGCCGTGGCCGTTTTTAAGGGCGAGAAAGCCACACAGCGGTTTGCTCAAGGAACTCGACGGCCTGACGGGCGGCGTGTTGGCGGGCGTAATGAAGAACGAGGAGTTCAAGGGCGACATCGGCCAGACGGCTCTGTTGCGGTTCGTGCCAAAGGGTAAGGTCACGGCGAGCCGTGTGCTGCTGATCGGCGTCGGAGACAAGAAAGAGTACAAGGCCCATTCGGTGGCATCCGTTTCGGGCGGGGCGACGCGTTACTTACGAAAGCGCAGCGTCAAGAGCTTTGCCCTGCTGCCGCGCTGCGATGCCGGGGCCACAGAGGTTGCACAATACGCAGTGCAGGGCTTTATTACGAGCCAATTCGAGCTTGATAAGTACAAGACCAAGGACAAGAACACGAAAACGGTCAACGGTCTGATCGTCTGCATCGACGGTGCCAAACCCGCCGCTATCAAGGACGGTATTGCACGCGGGCAGGCCATCGGCGAGTCGATGAACCTCACCCGCGACCTTGCCAATGAGCCGCCAAACATCCTGCAGCCGACCGAAATGGGAAAACGCGCCCAGGCAATGGCCAAGAGCGTCGGCCTCAAGTGCGAGGTTCACGACGAGGCCTGGATGATCAAGCAGGGTATGGGTTCGCTGATGAGCGTAACGCTCGGTTCTACGCAGCCGGCAAAGCTGATCGTGCTCCGCTATACACCGGCCAAGTCCACGGCGAAGAAAGGTGAACTGCTCGCGCTTGTAGGCAAGGGCGTCACCTTTGACACGGGCGGCATCTCGCTCAAGCCCGGCGAAGGTATGGACGCGATGAAATACGATATGTCAGGCGCCGCGACCGTGATCGGCACAATGCGCGCGCTCGCATTGCTCAAACCGTCGATTCCCGTCCTCGGCGTAATTGCGGCTGTCGAGAATATGCCCGACGGCGGAGCTTCGCGCCCCGCTGACGTGGTGACCGCGATGAACGGCAAGACGATCGAGATCCTCAACACAGACGCCGAAGGCCGCCTGATCCTCGCCGACGCTGTCGCCTATGCCGAAAAACAGGGCGCGACGCGGATCGTCGATATGGCGACGCTGACGGGAGCCGTAATTATCGCTCTTGGTCCGCACAATACAGGCATCATGGGCAATGATCAGAAATTGGTCGATGAGATCGTAGACTGTGGCAAGAACGCGGGCGAAGGCTATTGGCAGTTGCCCGTTGGCCCCGAGTACAGCAAAGACATCAGATCTGACATCGCGGATATCAAGAACATCGGCCCGCGCGGCAAGGCCGGAACGATCATGGGAGCTGTCTTTATACAGGAGTTCGTCGATAAGGCGAAGTGGGCCCACCTCGACATCGCCGGCACGGCGTGGCTCGACAGCGCCAAACCGCACATGTCCAAAGGCCCCAGCGGCGTCGCGATCCGGACTTTAGTAGAACTAGTCGAAAGGTCGCAATAAGGTAAATTCAGGAGAAAAAAAATGAAAAACTCAACACTTCGGGTGATCACCGGACGCAACGCGGCGTCTTTGCTAATTGTACTAGGCGTTCTTTTCGTGGTCGGTTTTGCCTGCGGTTCGGGCACTCCACCACCGGCGGGTTATGTCGGAGCGTGGGTCGGTGACGATGGCTCAACCGTGACGATCCGTGCGGACGGGTCGGGCGATTATAAATCGGGCGGCACGACCGTCACAGGCGGCACGGTTGAGGTAAAGGAAGACGAAAAGTCGTTGACAATCAAGATGGTCGGCATCGGCCCGAGCCTTACGATCGACAAAGCGCCGTCCGGCAACAAGATGACCCTCAGCGGCGTCGTGTATACGAAGAGCGGCGGGTCGTCAGACACAAAGAGCGATTCGAAATCGGACGCTAAACCCGAGATCCCCAGCAACGACAAGCTGCAAACGCTCGTCAAGCAGACCTTCATGGACTTTGGCGACGCGGTACAGTCGGAGGATTTCACAGACTTTCACAACAAGATCGCGAAAGTCTGGCGCGACCAGACGACACCCGAGGACCTGCTGAAGTCATTCAAGGTGTTTGTTGACGAAAAGGAGAATTACGATTTCAAGCGTGCCGTCACGCCGCTGGATGCGACGTTTACGCCTGATCCGGCGATCGACAAGGTTGTCGGCAGAGATGCGTTGGTCGTGAAGGGCTATTACCCGACAAAACCGCTGCGGGCGAATTTTGAGATGAAATACGTGATGGAGGACGGCAGTTGGAAGCTCGTCGGCATCAACATCAAGACCCGAAAGGACTAGATGAAAATACATGAATACCAGGGCAAGGCGATCCTTGCCCAATACGGTGTGCCTGTGCCCCGCGGCATAGTCGCGCGCTCCCCGACGAGGCCGAAGCCGCCGCTAAGGAACTCGGCACAGACGTCGTCGTTGTAAAAGCCCAGATCCACGCCGGCGGACGCGGCAAGGGCGGTGGCGTCAAGATCGCGAAGTCGCCAGCCGAAGCCCGCGAATTGGCCTCTCAGATCCTCGGTATGACGCTGGTCACGCACCAGACCGGTCCCGATGGCCGCGAGGTCAAGACGCTGCTCATCGAGGAAGGTCTGCCGATCGACCGCGAGTTTTATCTGGGAATTACGCTCGACCGCGTGACGGGCCGAAATGTCTTTATGGCGTCGTCGGCCGGCGGTATGGATATCGAGAAGGTCGCCGAGGAAACGCCCGAGCTTATCCTAAAAGAAACGATCGATCCATCGGTCGGCTTACGCGGCTTTCAGGCAAGAAAGCTCGCATTCGGCCTCGGCATCCCTAACGAACTCATCAATCAGGCCGCGTCGTTCATGATGAAGTTGTACGAGGCCTATGAAAAGATAGATGCCTCGCTCGTCGAGATCAACCCGTTCCTGCTCACGAAAGACAACCGACTCATCGCTCTCGACGCAAAGGTGACTTTTGACGACAATGCGATGTTCCGGCATAAGGAATTCATCGAGCTTCGCGACCTCAACGAAGAAGAACCGCTCGAGATCGAGGCCTCGAAACACGACCTCAACTACATCAAGCTCGACGGTAACATCGGCTGCATGGTCAACGGTGCCGGCCTGGCGATGGCGACGATGGACATCATCAAACTCGCCGGCGGCGAACCGGCGAACTTCCTCGACGTCGGCGGCGGTGCGTCGCAGGAACGCGTCGAACAGGCGTTCAAGATCCTGCTCGCTGACGAAAACGTCAAAGCCGTTCTCATCAACATCTTCGGCGGCATCGTCCGCTGCGACATGGTCGCAAACGGCGTTGTCGCAGCCGCCAAGAACCTCGGCGTCTCGATCCCGATCGTGGCCCGCCTTGAGGGCACCAACGTCGAAGAAGGCCGCCGCGTCCTCTCAGAATCAAACATCGGCATAATCCCCGCCACGACAATGAACGACGCCGCAGAGAAGGTCGTCGCTGCGGCAGGATAGAACCGGAACCACGAAAGTACACGAAAAGGCACTAAAAAGGTAATTCCTCTTTAGTGCCTTTTCGTGTACTTTCGTGGTTACTTCTTTATTACCAGCCCATCCGATCTCTCAACTGCGTGATGTGCGCCGTGTGGTGACGTGAGTGCCAGGCGTAAAGGGCGAGAGCCCCGTCCAATGTCCATTCGCCGGTGTCGGGATGGACGAATTTCTTTTGAAAGTCCGCATCGCTCATTGAATCGAGCAACGCGGACCAGCGTGTGTGAATGGAATCGATCAGCTTCAATGACACGTCGGCCGGCAGCTTACTGTCACCAAGCTCGGCCCAGCGGTCTTCGTAGTAGGGACGGATCGTGGGGACTTCGTCCTCGGTCAAGGCGAGCTTGAAGCGGATCTGCGAGTTCATGTGGCTATCCGCTATGTGATGAACAGTCTGGCGGACGGTCCAGCCGCCGTCGCGATACGGTGTGTCGAGCTGTTCGTCGGTGAGGCCGTCGACAGCCGCGGCGACCTTCGCGGGAAGTTCGCGAATGGTGCGGAGGTTCGCACTTCGGTCGCTAAAGGCATTAACATCGAATTCTCCGATCGGATAGCGGAAGTCGTTCATAACACTTTGCAGAAGCCCGCGGGTAAGCACGGGCGAAACATTAAACGTTGTGGATGTCGCCCTTGCTCACACGCGGGCTTGTGCATCTCAGGGCTCGTAGAAATTCTCAAACCGCGTGAACTCTTTCAGGAACGCCAAACGCACGTCGCCGATGGGGCCGTTGCGCTGCTTGGCGATAATGAGGTCCGCCAGGCCCTGGTTCTCTTCGCTTGGCTTGTAATAATCCTCGCGATAGATGAACGCCACCACATCGGCGTCCTGCTCGATCGAGCCTGACTCGCGAAGGTCACTCATCAAGGGCTTGGGCGGGTTTCGTGCTTCAGGGGCACGCGAAAGCTGCGAAAGTGCGAGGACCGGCACGTCCATCTCTTTTGCCAATGCCTTTAGTTCGCGCGATATCTGCGAGACTTCCTGCTGGCGATTCTCGTTTCGTCGCCCGCTGCTGCCCATGAGTTGAAGATAATCGATAACGATCAGGTCGAGGCCTTTTTGCTCGGCCGCGAGCCTACGTGTTTTCGCACGTATCTCCAAAGCCGAGATCGCGGGTGAATCGTCGATGAATATTCGTGCTGCCGAGAGTTTCGCGACCGCGTCGTCCAGCTTTTCACCCTCATTCCCGAATAGGTGGCCCGTGCGGAATCGCACGGCGTTGATGTGCGCTTCGCTTGACAGCATACGGGTGACAAGCTGCTCTTTTGACATTTCGAGCGAGAAGATAGCGACGATGGCGTCTGACTTTAGGGCCGCGTTTTGGGCAATGGTCAGGCACAATGCGGTCTTGCCCATCGCGGGACGGCCGGCGACGATTATCAGGTCGGTCCGCTGCAGGCCGGAGGTCAATTCGTCGAACCGCGTAAATCCCGTAGAAAGCCCCGTCAGCCCGTGCGAGCCGCCCTCTTTGCGCTCCTGTATCCGCGCCAATACCCGTTCCGCCACCGGAGCGATTCGAGCGAACGATTCATGGGTCCGGGCCTCCGCCAAGTTGAATATTTCCTGCTCGGCGCGATCCAGCACAACGTTAGCCTCATCGTCTTCGGCCAAGGCGTGGCTAGTGATCGCATTGCAGGTGCGTATCAGTTGGCGCATGACCGATTTGTCATGAACGACCGTGATGTATTCGCCCACATCAGAGAAGTGCGGCAGGCCGTATGTGAGATTTGTGATCGCCGGAACGCCGCCAAAGGCTTCGAGTGAGCCTTCTTTCTTCATCTCTTCGCCGACAAGGATCGGGTCGATGGGCGATTGCTTCTCAAAGAGGGCTATCATCGCCGCAAACACGCGGCGATTAAAGGGTGAATAGAAATCCTCGGGCTTGAGGTGCTCGACCGCCTGGGCTATCACCTGATGGTCGAGCAGGACAGCCCCGAGTATCACGCGCTCAGATTCTTCGCTCGAAGGCAAAGGCTTTTCGAGGTACTGTTCACGTCGATTGTCGGGAAAAACACTTGCCATTTTGGGTGGTGCGAATGTAATTTTAGACACAAAAAAGGGCCTTGTCTAAAGGCCCTGAACGAAAGGCTATAAGGTCAAATAAAACCGCAGTTTATGGACGGAATGCTCGCTCAGGCCCATTTGACGACCGGACGCTTCTTTGAGCTTGCGCAGTCGCGTAGAAACATATTGATCAGGTTCTGGTAAGGAATTCCCGATTCGGCCGCCAGCCTCTTGAAATAGTCGATAGTTTCCTCCTCAATTCGGATCGTGATCTGCTTCTTCAGCAGCTTCACGTATGGGTTCTTTCTGGACTTTGAAAAATCGTATTCTTTCTTCATGATTGACTTCCGTAAAAGCTGGCCTCGGGTTTCGTTGCCTTACGTGCTGAGATTATCCTGATCTCCGAGCCGGCCTTGTATGCGTGGCATACTACAAGCAACCGTAGCTTGAAGCTCATACCCAACAGGATGAAGCGTTCTTCGTCGCCCGAATGGTCTGGATCGTCGATAAGCCGGGCGTTCTCGTCGTAGAAGGCCGTTCTGGCTTCATCGAAAGGGACGCCGTGCTTCTTTAAATTGGTCGCCGCTTTTCGCGGGTCCCACGAGAAGACGATCCGCTCCATAATTATAGTATAATTATCAGATATTTATCGATCAAATTCAAAAGGGCCCGAGAAGCATTGCCTCGGGCCCTTTAGGTCTACGATAGCCGGGATGAGAACTAGGCGTCCACGTTCTCCTCAGCAGGGGCATCATCGGGGGTGTCCTCGGTAGGTGCCGCTTCAGCGGTTTCGACCGCCGCCGCTGGAGCAGCCTCAATTACCGGCTCCATAGCCGCTTCCTCGGCCTTTTTCTTGCCCTTTCTGTCTTCCTTCGCCGGTTTTTCGGGCATTTCGCCGCCCTCAGCCGTGACGATCACCGATACTGCAAGCGTGACCTCTCGGTGCAGCTTGACGTTGACGGTGTATTCGCCGGTTTCCTTGATCGGATCGCGCAAATTCACGCGTCGACGGTCGATCTCGTAGCCCTTTTTGGTAAGTGCCTCTACGATGTCCATCGAGGTGACCGAACCGAAGAGTGTTCCCTGCTCGCCGGCTTTTCGCTGGAATTCGAGCGTCAGACCTTCCATCTGCTCGAGTTGTGCCACGGCTGTTGCCTTTTCGATAGCAGCCTTCTTCAGAAGCGCGGTCCGTTCTTGCTCGATCTGTTTTACGTTGCCTTTGCTCGCGAGCGTCGCCAAGCCCTGCGGCAGCAAGTAGTTGCGTGCATAGCCGGCCTTGACCTTGACTATCTCACCGCGTCCGCCTACATGCTCGAGATCCTCGCGCAATAAAATCGTTGTGTTTGCCATTTTTGTAAACTCCTAGTCCGCCACGAACGGCAGCATTGCCATCGAGCGTGCACGCTTGATCGCCTTTGCAAGGCGGCGCTGGTCCTTTGCCGAGATCATCGAGATACGCCGCGGCATGATCTTGCCGCGTTCCGGGACAAATGTCCTGAGCAGGTCGACGTCCTTCCAATCAAGATAATCCGGGACCATCTGACGCGGGCGCCGACGCTGATAACGCTTGGGGCGATCGCCAATGACCTCTTCATCGAGGTTCATGTCGCGGTCATTCAAAACTTCAAGTTCTTTTTCTGCCATAAACTTCTTCTCCTAGGCCTCGGCCTGAGCCTCCTCAGCAACAGCAACCTCTTCCGTCGGGCGGAATGATGCCCGTTTCGCGGCCCTGGCCTCGCGTTTGGTGCGTATCTTATCAGCCTTTTTACGGTCCTCGTCGACCCGAACGGTGATATAGCGCAAGATCAGGTCATTGACACGCATGCGGCGTTCGAGCTCGGCGATCTCCTGACCCGAACCTTGGACCTCAAAGAGCACATAGTGGCCCTCGGTCTTTTTCTGGATCGGATAGGCAAGCGGTTTCATACCGATGTCATCCATACGGATGACCTCGCCGCCTTCTTTGGCGATCAACTTGCCGACGGCATCGTTAAGCTTCTCGATCTTTTCGGCATCCGTTTCCGGATCGACGATGTACATTACTTCGTAAGTTCTCATCTTTTTTCACTCTCAGATCTCTTAACCGAGACCTTAAATTCAGTTATACCTCGCCATTCCGGCGTCGATTCCCTCGCGTATTACCGTCTCTACGGCGTCTGCGCTCGTCTCCAATACCTTTTCAACCGTTTCGAGATCGCCCTTGGCGAAATTCTCAAGCACGAACCGCTTTGCATCGCTCAACGGATGTTCGGGCTGCATACCGATCCGCAGTCGGATGAAATCCTGCGTGCCCAAACAGTCGATGATCGACCTCAGCCCGTTATGGCCGCCGTGTGTACCTTTTGGCCGCAAACGGATCGTTCCGAGCGGTAAAGCCAGATCGTCCGATATCACGATCAGCCTCTCGACGAACCTTTCGTCCTTCGCGAGAAGGCATTTAACGGCCTCACCGGTTAGGTTCATATAGGCCTGCGGCTTTGCAAGCTCGACCGTTTGGTTGTCAAAACTGCCGCGTCCAATGAGCGACCTGCATTCGTCCCGCTTGACCGTCGTTTGCATCCGCCCGGCCAGCACATCGATGAGCATAAAGCCCAAGTTGTGCCGCGTCTTTGCGTATTCCGGGCCCGGGTTACCGAGCCCGACGATCAGCCAATTCATACGGTTGTCAGTGGTCGGTTGCCGGTTGTCAGAAAGAGATCACCGAGCTTATCGCTCTTATCTGACAACTGACTACTGACAACCGATAACTGTCCTATTCCTCGCCGCCGCCTTCTTCGGCAGGTGCATCGCCGGCGGGTGCTTCACCCTCGACCACAGGCTCAGCGCCTTCCTCGACCTGCGGCTCAAGCTCGACTTCCTTCACGATCACCACAGCGGCGACTACCGTTTCGGGAGCCTCAAGGATCTCGATCCCCTCGCCAACGACAAGGTCAGAAACGTGGAGCGAATCGCCGGCCTCAAGCGCCGTCACGTCAATATCGATCGAATCCGGCGTTTTGGCCGGTTCGCACAACACCTTGATCTCACGCAGCGGCTGGGCGAGCATCGCTCCGAGCTCGAGCAGCCCGGCGGCAGTGCCCGTCAGATGGATCGGCACAGTCATCTCGATCTTCTCGCCCTTAGCAAAGCGCCGCAGATCGGCATGCATCAGACGGCCCATGATCGGATCGATCTGGCGGTCCTGAAAAATGACGTCGTGAGCCTCGCCCTCGACATTGAGCGAAAACACCGAGTTGATACCCGTCTGGCTACGCAATATTGCCGCCAGATCCTTCAACTCAGCGGTGGCGGCCATGCTCTGGGTGCCTCCGCCGTAGATAACGACCGGCACCTTGCCCGCTGCCCGCATTCGGCGGGCCTCATTCTTGCCGCGTGTCTCACGCTTTTCAGCGTTAATTACAAATTTCTCAGCCATAACTTTTCTAGTCTGGAGTCTTAAGTCTTTAGTCTTAAGTCCTGCGTCTCGACGCCCTTCCTGCTCAAGACTTCAGACTTAAGACTCCAGACTGACCTTCCTTTTCAAATAAACAGCGACGACACACTCGTCTCGTCGTGAATCGATCTGATCGCCGACGCCAGCAGGCCGGCAACGCTCAAAACCTCGATCTTGCCGCCCTCGACCAGCGGCTGCCCGTTGTCGCGGATCGGGATCGTGTTGGTCACGATCACCTTCTTTAAAAACGAACCGGTGATATTCTCAACTGCTTTGCCGGACAATACACCGTGCGTAAAGCACGCGTAAACGTCATTGGCACCAGCCTTGTTCAACGCCTCAGCGACCTTGCATATCGTGCCGCCGGTGTCGCACATATCGTCGATTATCAAACAATTCTTACCGCGAACGTCGCCGACGATGTTCATCACGTCAGCCTCATTGGCACGCTCGCGACGCTTGTCGCACAGGGCCAAACCCGCATCCAGCCGCTTTGCGTATGCTCTCGCACGCTCGGCACCGCCGGTGTCCGGTGCGACAACTATCAGGTTGTCGATCGGATTGCGGTTGAAATAATCCACAACCACTGGGGCCGCAAACAGATGGTCCACCGGAATATCAAAAAACCCTTGTATCTGCGACGCGTGCAGATCGACGGTCAAAACGCGATGCGCACCGGCCTTTGTGATCAGGTTGGACACCAGCTTGGCCGAGATCGGCACACGCGGCCGGTCCTTTTTATCCGATCTCGCATAGCCAAAATACGGGATCACCGCGGTCACACGCTCAGCCGACGCTCTAACAAATGCATCGCACATTATGAGCAGTTCCATCAGGTGACGGTCCGTTGGCGGGCTGGTCGGCTGGACGATGAAAACATCGTGGCCGCGGACGTTCTCGCCGATCTGGAAGTTAAATTCCCCATCGGAATAACGAGCCGCGCTCGCCTTGCCCAACTCGATACCGAGGCCGGCACAGATCTCTTCGGCAAGCGCGGGATGCGCATTGCCCGAAAAGACCTTTATTTTGCCCGTGACGCTCATAACAAAAAAACGGACGACCTACCACAGATCGTCCGTTCTAACTTGTTCAACTGGCTGGGGCGGAAGGATTCGAACCTACGAATGGCGGCTCCAAAGGCCGCTGCCTTACCACTTGGCGACGCCCCAATGCAAAAGTCGAAGAAACTGATCGGAAACAACCTGACGCTATATTCCAAGCGTCTCGCGATACTCACGCCGCGAGATGGTTGATACGGCAAACTTTCGCCAGGTCGACTCTTGGTCGAGGGCTTTTTGTGCGGCTTGCCGTGTCTCTTGTTTGTCAAATATCGCGAAAATGCTCGCCCCGCTGCCGCTCAATGCGGCGTTCACGGCCCCAAGGTCGAGCAGAGTCTGTTTGACCCTTTCGATCTCAGGAAATGCGGCGAAAACGCTTCGCTCAAAATCGTTTGTCAATTCCGAATGGAGCGGATCGAGGCAATCAGCGTCCGTTCGGGAAACAGAAAGAATACGTTCTCGGGCCTCTGATGTCAAGACTGGAGCGTTCAACGCCGCGAATGCGTCGCGGGTTCTCACCCGTGCCCGCGGCCTGACGATCAGCATGTCGGCAGCCGTAATGTCATCGACCGGCTCAATATTCTCGCCGCGGCCGCTCCCGGCCGCCGTGCCGCCGCACAAGAAGAAGGCCGCGTCCGAGCCGATCTCGGCTGCTATTGAAGCTAGCCGGTCGTCGGTGACATCGAGCTGCCAAAGCCGCCTGAGCCCGATCAATGCAACCGCCGCGTTCGACGAACCGCCGCCCAGGCCGCCGGGCGATGGGATGCGCTTATGAAGATATATCGCCGCGCCAAACGAACCGCCAACCTCTTTGTTCAAAGCATTTGCAGCCTTAATAACGAGATTTCGACCGTCAACCGGCATACGCGGCTGATTACTCGTCAAACGGATGTTGCCCGCCTCAGAAAACGTCAAGGTGTCCCGCAGCGACACCGTCTGAAAGACCGTAAAAAGCTCGTGAAAACCATCCTCACGCTTGCCAAGAATGCGCAGCGTCCAATTTATCTTGGCAAATGACGGCAGCGAGAATCGCATTCCGCAAGCATAAAATACAACGTCCGGATTTCCTATAGAGAAACCCGGACAGTTATCAGTTTTCAGTTAGTAGTTATCCGTTATTCCGGACTATTTCTTTAGAAACACCTGCGTGAAATAATACGACCCGTCCTCGGCCACGGCGACGGCGATCGCGGATTCCTTCCACGACGGGTCAAGCATGTTTCGGCGGTGCGAGGGCGAATCGAGCCAAAGCTGGACGGTCCGGGCTGCGGGATCTGAATAGCCGCGATTGTAGGCAATGTTCTCGCCTATCGCCCGCCAGCGGCCGAGCCTTTGATCGTCGGCCCGGTCGCTGACGAGTTTGTTATCAAGCCCGCGATGGCCAAAGAAATTCAGCTCTGCCATGTTCTGCGAATGAACACCCGCCACGCGTGCCAGATCTTCGCTCCACGCGACAGGGGCGGCCCCGTGCTCGGCACGCTTTTGGTTGATAAGGTCGAATGCGACGCGGCTGAGCGCGCCGGCATTGACTACCACCGAGGCCTTAACACCCGAGGTTTTTTCAACGATGCGCGGGCGGTCGGCGCGCGGCTGCGGCTCGACGTCGGCTTCGTCGTCGAACATGTAACGAGCGAGTTCAGCCTCGAGACTGTAAAGTCGAGTTGTAGAGTTAGGCCCGGAGTTCCGTGCGGTGTCGGTTTGGGCGAGCGAAGGCGCCGCCAATATTACGATAAGCCCCGTTAATAGGAAGAGTCTGCGTGTCATGTTACCTCACTTCGGCAGCCTTACAATCCCGATGTATTGGGACTTCGGCTTTGCGCTCCCGACATTGTCGGGATTGCCTTTTCGGTTAAGGACGGCAAAACGGAGCGGTTTTACCAGTTTAAACAAAGTTGTAATCGCGCTGCGGTTCCTCAAAAAAGCTGCGAGTGCGATAAAATTCTTCTTATGCAACAACCGATGGTCAAATTAGGGCGAAAAGGGAGCGATGAATCGCCACCCGAACCGCAAGTCGATCCGGTCTGCAAGATGCTCGTCCTGCCCGAGAGCGCCGCTGCAAGTTACGAGCACAACGGCAAGACCTACTATTTCTGCATGCCCGGCTGTAGGGACAAGTTCGCCGCCGAACCGGGGAAGTACCTGGAAGGGGAGAACGGGAGACAGGGAACCGAGGAGCGGGAGGAATCCGCAATCCACGATCCGCAATCCGCAATCGAGTTCACCTGCCCGATGCACCCCGAGATCGTCCAGATCGGTCCCGGCACGTGCCCGATCTGCGGAATGGCGTTAGAGCCAAAAGAGATCTCGCTCGACGACACGCCGGACCATGAGTTCATCGACATGAAACGGCGTTTCTGGATATCGGCCGTTCTGACGCTGCCGGTATTTGTGCTGGCGATGGGCGAGATGTTTGTTGATCTGAATGCACTTTTCCTGACGTGGCCGCACGGGCGGGCGTCGTACGTTTCGCTCTGGGTGCAGTTCGTATTCGCCACACCGGTCGTGCTCTGGGGCGGGTGGCCGTTCTTTGTGCGGGCTGTCGCGTCGGTCAAGAACCTCAGCCCGAATATGTTCACCCTTATAGCGATGGGAACGGGCGCGGCTTTTCTGTTGAGCCTGGCGGCACTGTTCGCACCGCAGTGGTTCCCCGCAGCGATGCGTGACGGACACACAGGATTGATTCCGGGCTATTTCGAAGCCGCGGCAGTGATCACGACGCTTGTTCTGCTAGGCCAGGTGCTGGAATTACGGGCACGGTCGCAGACGTCCTCGGCGATCAAGGAATTGCTCCGGCTCGCACCCGAAACCGCGACGGTCATCCACGACGACGGCCGCGAAGAGGTCATCGACCTGCGGCACGTTCATGTCGGCCAGACCTTGAGAGTCAAAGCCAACGAAAAAGTCCCGACCGACGGTGAGATCGTCGACGGCGACACCTCCATCGACGAATCGATGGTCACGGGCGAATCGATGCCCGTCGAGAAACACGCCGGGGCCAAGGTAATCGGCGGCACGATCAACGGCAACCGCAGCTTTACGATGCGTGCCGACAAGGTCGGCGGCGAAACGCTCCTCGCACAGATCGTCAAAATGGTCGGCGAAGCTCAACGCAGCCGTGCACCGATCCAGCGAATGGCCGATGTCGTGTCCGGGTATTTTGTCCCGGCGGTGATAATTGTCGCGATAATTGCGTTTATCGTTTGGCTGCTGCTCGGCAGCTTTACCTCGGCGGTCGTCGCCGCCGTCTCGGTCCTAATAATCGCCTGCCCCTGCGCCCTCGGCCTCGCCACGCCGATGTCCATCATGGTCGGCACCGGCCACGGCGCGAAAAACGGCGTGCTGATAAAAAAGGCCGAGGCGCTCGAAACGCTCGAAAAAGTAACCGCGATCGTGGTCGATAAGACGGGCACGCTGACCGAGGGCAAACCGCGCGTGACTCAAGTGAGCGTGGCCGAGCAAATCAGAACCGGGAGCGGTAGCGACCGCATTCTTTCGGCTGACGAAATCCTACAACTCGCCGCAAGCCTTGAGGCGCATAGCGAGCACCCGCTGGCAAAAGCGATCGTCGATGAGGCAAGCGGAAAGAACCTTTCGCTGTCACCCGTTAAGGATTTTGAGTCTATCACCGGCGTCGGCATTCGCGGCCGTGTCGGTGAGGCACTTATTGAGGTTGGCCGTACTGACCGCGGCTAAGAATCCGGTCGCTACTGCTCCCGGTTCTGATCTGAACAGTGCCTCGACGGTTGTGCATGTATCGGTCAATAAAGAGGTTGTCGGCTCGATCTATGTCGCCGACTCCATCAAGCCCTCCGCGAAAGCCGCCATAGACGAGCTTCACCGCCAAGGCATCGAGGTCGTGATGATGACCGGCGACAATCAAGCGACGGCCGACGCTGTTGCCCAGCAACTCGGCATCGATCACGTCTTTGCCGAGGTCATGCCCGAGGACAAGGCCGCGAAGGTAAAGGAGCTTCAATCTCAAGGCAGGATCGTCGCTATGGCCGGGGACGGTGTGAATGACGCGCCGGCGTTGGCTCAGGCAGATGTCGGGATCGCGTTTGCGAGCGGAACGGATGTCGCCATCGAGTCCGCCGATATAACGCTGCTCAGGCCGGACCTCGACGGTATCCTAAAGGCGCTCAACCTGAGCCGGGCGACGATGAAGAACATTCGCCAAAATCTATTCTTCGCGTTCATCTACAACATCGTCGGCGTCCCGATCGCCGCGGGCGTCCTGTTCCCGGTCCTCGGCCTGCTGCTCTCGCCAATGATCGCGAGTGCCGCGATGACGTTCAGCTCGGTCTCGGTTATCTTAAATGCGCTGAGACTGAGGAAGGTAAGAGTTTAGTCACGAATTTGCACGAATTACACAAATTAGGGAGTTCTCTCTTTATTTGTGTAATTCGTGCAATTCGTGGCTAAATCTTTCTTATGGGTTTAGCGTTAGCAATTCACGGCGGGGCGGGGACGATCCTTGAGGTCGCAGATGACGCCTGACCTCGAACGCGAATATCGGGGCGGCCTCGAAGCGGCGGCTGAAAGCCGGCTGGGCGATACTCGAATCCGGCGGTTCGTCGCTCGACGCGGTCGAGGCCGCGGTCATCTCGCTCGAGGATTTCCCGCTATTCAACGCCGGCTCGCGGTGCGGTCTTTACCCACGAAGGCAAACAGGAAATGGACGCCGCGATAATGGACGGCAATAAGCTCGATGCCGGTGCAGTGGCGTTTGTGCGAAATATCCGCAACCCGATCTCGCTCGCTCGCCTCGTCATGGAGCGCACAGAACACGTCCTGCTTGCCGGTGAAGGAGCGAATCAATTTGCCGAGCAGATCGGCGTTAAGACCGAGCCCGACGAATACTTCTTCACCGAACACCGCTGGCTGCAATTACAAGACGCCCTCGCCGCCGGCCGCGTGCAACTAGACCACTCACTACCGGTGGGGGAGAAGAGGAGAAAAGGAGTAGAGGAGACTTGGACCGACACGACTCTGCATTCCGCATTCCGCACTCCGCATTCTAAAGGCACCGTCGGTGCAGTCGCGTGCGATTCGCGAGGCCATCTCGCCGCCGCCACCTCGACCGGCGGAATGACCAACAAAAAATACGGCCGCGTCGGCGACACCCCGCTGATCGGACTCGGAAATTACGCTGACGACACCTGCGCGGTCTCATGCACCGGCCACGGCGAATTCTTCATGCTCGGCGTCACCGCCTACGACGTCTCAGCGCTGATGAGATACAAAGGCCTCTCGCTCGAGGACGCCGCCGGGGAAACCATCGACCATCTCACACACATCCACGGCGAAGGAGGCCTGATCGCCGTCGATACACACGGAAATGTGACGCTGCCGTTCAACTCGGAAGGGATGTATCGTGGCTATGTCGTTGATGCGGAACGCTTCCAAACACAGATCTACGGAGACTGAATCTAAGGTTTCAATAACTCCCTAACCTCATTTATAGTCAATGCCTTCTTTTGCCTGTGAATCATCGCATGACAATTGGGGCAAACGGGACGCAAGTCACGGATTGGGTCAACATCATAAGGCTGTGCAATGCGGGCAATCGGTTCCAAATGATGCACGTGAATGTATTCCTTCCCGTACTCGCCGTAGGTCGCGTCGAAACTGAACCCACAAACTGTACATGAATAACCATGATGGTCAATGCACGCCCTCCGAGCTAGGGATTTCTTGCGTATCGCGTAACTTTTACATCAACAGGGGAACCTTCCCGATAAGCAACTCCGTTCCCCAGGGTAGTGTACGAAAGCGATCGTTTCGGATTGGCGATCTATTGCAACAAACTCAAACCTGCTGTATTCGAGGTTCTCAATTACGTCCTCCGCGACGGACGTTCCGGACGTCCGTGGTGCCAATTCTGTTCAGAAGATTACTCTCAAGAACCGCAACGTCCAACCACGGCCTCAATCTCGGCGTTCAATAGAACGTCAATAATCAACCTGAATATACAAGCTTCCCTGTCCTCGCCGCTCCAGTGTTGGTCGCGAAACGGTTCAGTGTAAGCTATATCCGAACCAATTATCCCGCGAGGTGATTTTCCCGTGCGTGACAGAAAGACGGATCACCAGCTCGAATCGACTCGTCATCCCACAACTCCATCGACTGCGAGCTTCGACCGTGTCAGCTCGATATCTCGAACATCGGCCTCAAGCGAAGCCCGAGTTCCATTTGTTCTGATTCCAAAGTAGTAGATATTCCCCATGTCACTTCGCCACCGAATCGCGATACTCCTGCACATAGCGCGATATCATCCGGCACGCGGTCGGCAAGCGTCACGACGAGTTCGCCCTTGCGGCCGTATTTGATCGCGTGATGTATGGCATCGCGGCTCTCGGGAATGACGCGGACGGCGGGATCTTTCTTGCTCTTGGCGATGCCCTTCTTCAGAAGCTCGTAGGTCTGCTTCTCGTCGCGGCCGCGGAGATAGTGGCCTCGACGGATGACGATGCGGTCAAAGGTCTCGCCCGCGACCATTCCAAATTCAACGATATCCTCATCGCGGCGGTCGCCCGTGCCGTTGATGACGCACGTGCGGTATTTGTGGCCGAGCTTGTTGATGAAGTTCGCCAGGCCGCGTAATCCCGCAGGATTGTGTGCGTAGTCCATCAGCACCGTCACGTCGCCGATCTCGACGAAATTAAGGCGTCCCGGCGTCTGTGCGGTGCCGGCGTTAAATGTCGTCAGCCCAACGCGCAGGTCCTCAAGCGAAACGCCGTGGACAAAACACGCCAGCGTCGCGGCGAGTACGTTCTGGATCATAAACTCGGCACGGCCGCCGTATGTGATCGGTATGTTCGTCACCTTTTCGACGCGGACCTTCCACTTGCCCTTGAGGATCGTAACGTAGCCGTTCTCGTAAACGCACGACACGCGGCCGCGCTCGGCGCGTTTTTTGATGTTCGGATGATTCTCGTTCATCGAGAAACAAACGACCTGGCCGTCGACAGCTCTTTCATCTCGTAAACGAGCTTGTCCTCGGCGTTGAGGACGCAAAAGCCCTTTTTCGACACGGCACGCGGCACGACCGATTTGACTCGGGCCAGATCCTCGAGCGTGTTCACGTCTTTTAATCCAAGATGATCGGCTGCGACATTCATTACGACACCGACATCGCAATGATCAAAGCCCAATCCGCTGCGAATAATGCCGCCGCGTGCCGTTTCGAGCACGGCGACATCGACAGTCGGATCTTTTAGCACAAGCTGCGCGGAAACCGGGCCCGTATTGTCGCCCTGAACGATCTGCTGATTGCCGATATACGTGCCATCGGTCGTCGTAAAACCGACAGTTCGGCCGCTATTTTTCAGGATGTGCGAGATCAGGCGCGTGGTCGTCGTCTTGCCGTTTGTGCCGGTCACGGCAAAGATCGGTATCCGCGCCGGTGTTCCGGGCGGAAAGAGCATATCGATCACGTGCTCGGCGACGTTTCGGCCAATACCTTCGGACGGCGCGAGATGCATTCGAAATCCGGGGGCGGCATTGACCTCAATGATTCCGCCGCCGTTCGTATGCAGCGGTTCGCTGACATTTGGCGCGATCACATCGACGCCCGCCACGTCGAGACCGATGATCTTGGCGATACGCTCAAACAGAAAGACGTTTTCCGGATGGACCTCATCGGTGCGATCGATCGCGGTGCCACCGGTCGAAATATTCGCGGTCGTTTTGAGATGCAGGATCTCCCCTTTTTTGAGCTTGGTATCCAGCGTGTAACCGGCTTGGGTGATACATCGCGTTGTTTGGTCGTCAATGTCTATCTCCGTCAGGACATTTTCGTGGCCATAGCCGCGCCGCGGGTCGTCGTTCGTCTTGTCGATAAGCTGCTGGATCGTGCTCTTGCCGTCACCGACAACATGAGCAGGAATGCGCTCGGCAACCGCGATAAGGCGATTGTTTACGACCAGAGCACGAAAATCGGAGCCGATAAGCTGCTTTTCGACGATTACCCAACGTGAATATTCTTTTGCTTTTTCCCACGCGATCAGGGCATCTTCGAGGTCTTGATCCCGACCGTTGCGCCTTTTCCGTGATTTCCGTCAAGTGGTTTGATTACAATCGGATAACCTACGCGATCTAAAGTACTTTCAAGGTCTTCGACCTCGCGAACACGATAACCTTTCGGCACCGGAACGCCCATGTCGCCGAGCAGTTTCTTGGTCGCGGCCTTGTCACCGGCGATATCGACCGAGATCATGTTCGTATTCACGGTCGTCGTCGCCTGGATGCGCTTTTGATTAACGCCATAGCCGAGCTGGACGAGCGACTGCTCGTTGAGTCGAATGAAGGGAATATCGCGATTCTCAGCTTCCTCGACAAGAGAACCGGTCGACGGCCCAAACCGCACATCCTCACGGATCTCGCGCATTTCCTGAATGTCTCTGGCGAGTCCGGCCTTGATCTCATCGACGGGCCGTTTTTCAGCAAGATCGAGCCACAATCGCACCGCGGCACGCCCGGCAAAACGGCCGACCTCTTCCTCGACATAGCTAAAAACGACATTGTAAATCCCATTTTCAGTCGTTTCACGAGTCCGCCCGTAGCCGGTGTCCATTCCCGCAAGCGTCTGCAACTCAAGGGCAAAATGCTCGATCACATGCCCGGCCCACGTGCCTTCCTTTACGCGTCGTAGAAATCCGCCCTCTTCGCCATAACTGCAGCCGTGCGAGTGGAGAGAAGGCATGACGTCAACCATGCGATCGTAAAATCCCTTGATCTTGTTGGTCGGCTTCTGCTCATACGCCCCAATATCGAGGCGCATGATAATGAGCTTCTTCCAATAGCCGCTCCAGTAGTTGGGGCCGCTGAAGGGTGCGAATTTCTAAGATTTCCATACGATCTTAGCCACGAACTACACGAATGGCACGAATCATGTACTGATTTGTGTAATTCGTGTAATTCGTGGCAAAAGTCTCTTCCTATCCAAGATCAGGCAGCAAAAATTCATTCGACGGCTGCATCGGGTGGCGTTCGAGGTAGTTGTAAACCAGTCCATCACGTAATACATGAAACTGAACGCCGCAGACGCTAAAGCTTTCGTTATCAGCAACTTCTGCTATCTCATTAAAAGTGATCTCTGAGCCATCCACGATGGTCGCCGACCCTTGACCAAATACCTCAAGCACTCCTTTACCATCCAAAATTATCGCCGTGTTCTCATCAATACCGATGCCTAAATTGTACGGGTTATACGACACCGCGGTGATCAAGCGGCTGATGCGGCCGCGCTCGGTAAAGTGCTGATCGATGATGATATTTTTGAGAAAACCCAGACCTGGCGATAGCTTGACCGCGTTCTTGTGCGGGTGCGACGACGGTTCGCCGCGAACGATCATTGAGGTACTCATCGCCGCAGCACCTGCACTCGTCCCGGCGAGGACGACATTCGTATCGCGGACCATTTTCCGCAGTTTCTCGGCCAATTTTGTGCCGCCAAGCAGCGAAACGAGCCGCATCTGGTCGCCTCCGGTGATAAAAACGCCGGTCACGCCGTCCGCAAGCCGATCCACGTCGGCATGGACCACGTCTTGCCGCGACGTAGCGCGGAGAACGCGCGGATTCGCGATGCCAAGATTCCGAAATGCCTGCGTGTAAACATCAGCCGCAAACTCCGGAAAATCCGACGCCACCGGCACGATCAGCACCTCTGCCTTTTCGCCGCCGGCAAGTTCGAGGAACTTCTTCAGGATCCGCCGCTCGTTATATTTGTCCTCTGCCCCGCCGATCACAAGCAGATGTCCGCCAATGATCTCGCGGTCGTGCGATTCAGTCATATGAATACCGTTAAGTTATTGTAAACAAATTAGCCACAGAGGACACAGAGGCCACTGAGAAAAGAAAGGTTATGCTCCGTGTTCTCTGTGATCTCTGTGGCTCGCTTGTTTGTGGATCTCCTGCAGGCTGCGAACCGATGTTCTCCGCTCAGAGAGCTTTGTCGCGATCGCTTCGACCAGTGCTTCGGCGCCGGTGATGGTCGTGACACACGGGACGTTGAACTGTAACGCGGCCTTTCGAATGGCCTGCTCGTCGTAGAATGACGCTTTGCCGAGCGGTGTATTTATGATGAGAGCGACCTCGCCCTGGCGGATCAGGTCGGCGATGTTCGGGCGGCCCTCGTTGACCTTGAAAACACTTTCGCATTCCAGCCCGACCTCGCGGAGGCGGTTGGCGGTGCCGTATGTAGCGACGAGATCGAAGCCGAGTTTGTTAAGACGGCGGGCCAAGACGACGGCCTGACCTTTGTCGGTGTTGTTCACCGAGATGAACGCCCGTCCGATCAGCGGCAGCCGCAGGCCTGCGCCTTCCATCGCCTTTCCATAAGCCTCGCCGAACGTCGCCCCAACGCCCATTACTTCACCCGTCGAATGCATCTCGGGGCCGAGAACAGGATCCACGCCGGCGAATTTCTTGAACGGAAAGACCGGAGATTTTACAAAAATAAGCGGGACGGGCAGCACGTCGGGCAGGTCAAAGTCCGAAAGCTTGTTCTTCCCTGCCATGACAAGCGAAGCGATCTTTGCGATCGGGACGCCTGTCGCCTTTGCTACGAACGGCACTGTCCGCGACGCCCTCGGATTGACCTCAAGTACGTAAACGCGGTCGTCCTTGATCGCGAACTGAATGTTCATCAACCCGACGACGTTCAATGCTCGAGCGAGCAAAGTCGTGTAATGCCTGATGGTTTCGAGATGCTCAGGGGCGATCTTTTGGGCCGGCAGAACACTGGACGAGTCGCCCGAGTGAATTCCCGCTTCCTCGATGTGTTCCTGAATTCCCGCGATCACGACCGCAGTCTCGTCCGCCAATGCATCAACATCCAGTTCAGACGCCCGTTCGAGGAATTTGTCGATCAGGATCGGCTTTTCGGGCGACGCGTCGACGGCGGAACGCATATATTCGTCCAGCGACTGGTCGTCATAGACGATCGCCATCGCGCGTCCGCCAAGCACAAAGCTCGGCCTGACCACGATCGGATAACCTATTGTATTTGCAACAGCTTTAGCCTCATCGGCTGAAGTAACACTGGAATTCTCAGGACACGGTATCTTCAGCTCCGCGAGCAGCGCCCCGAAGCGTTTTCTGTCCTCAGCGAGATCGATCGAGTCGGGCGACGTCCCAATTATCGGAACACCCGCCGCGTGCAGTCTGTCGGCGAGATTCAGCGGCGTTTGACCGCCAAATTGGACGATCACGCCTTCCGGTTTCTCGACATCGACGATGTTCATCACATCCTCAAACGTCAGCGGCTCAAAATACAGCCGGTCGGACGTGTCATAGTCCGTCGAGACCGTCTCAGGGTTGCAATTGACCATTATGGTCTCAAAATCTGCGTCTCGGAGTGCAAAACTCGCGTGGCAGCAGCAGTAATCGAACTCAATTCCCTGCCCAATGCGGTTCGGCCCCGAGCCGAGGATCATTATCTTTCGCCTGTCCGTGGGCTCGGCCTCGCATTCTTCCTCGTAGGTCGAATAGAGATAAGGAGTGAACGATTCGAATTCGGCGCCACACGTATCGACACGCTTGTAAACCGGCGTGATGCCCAATTCTTTTCGGTGTTTTCGAACGTCGTTCTCCGGTGAGCCCGTCAGATAGAACAGTCGCCGGTCCGAGAGCCCAAACTCTTTTGCCGTTCGAAGCTCGTCGAAAGAGTATTCGCCCAGCGGCTTTGCGTCCAGGCTCGCCTGAAACTCCATCACCTGCGCCAGTTGATCGAGGAACCACGGATCGATCTTTGTCAGCCGGTGGATCTCATCGATCGAATAGTCGTTCTGCAAAGCATAGGTAATATATGAAAATCTCTGCGAGTTGGGACGGGCGAGCTTCCTCTGCAATTCAGCGTCTGGAACATCCTGTAAACGCAACGGCTTAACCGCCTCAAGCGAACGTAATCCCTTAAATAGAGATTCCTTAAAGGTGCGCCCTATCGCCATCACTTCGCCGACCGAACGCATCTGTGTTCCGAGCACATCCTCGGCACCAGGAAACTTCTCAAACGCCCACTTCGGTATCTTTGTGACGACGTAATCTATGGTCGGTTCGAACGACGCCGGAGTCTTTTTCGTGATGTCGTTCGGTATCTCGTCGAGCGTGTAACCGACAGCGAGTTTGGCGGCGATCTTGGCGATGGGAAAACCTGTCGCTTTCGACGCCAAAGCTGACGAACGCGACACGCGCGGGTTCATCTCGATTATCCGCACGTCGCCGTTCTCGGGATTTACGGCGAATTGTATGTTCGAGCCGCCCGTCTCGACGCCGACCTTGCGGATGCAGGCCTTGGACATGTCCCGCAGCGTTCTGATACTCGCGGTCGGTTAGCGTCTGAGCCGGTGCGACCGTGATCGAATCGCCGGTATGAACGCCCATCGGGTCAAAATTCTCGATCGAACAGATGATGACGACGTTGTCGTTGAGGTCGCGCATGACCTCGAGCTCGTATTCCTTCCAGCCGAGGATCGATTCCTCGACGAGTATCTGCGAATTGGGCGAAGCGGCGAGGCCGTTGCGAGCTATCTCCTCAAATTCCTCAGGATTATAAGCCGTGCCGCCGCCAGTCCCGCCGAGGGTAAAGGATGGACGAACGATCGCGGGATAGCCCGTTGTTTCAACGATCTCGCGAGCCTCTTCCCAAGTGTGTGCAAAACCGCCTTTGCAGCTCGGCACGCCGATCTCGTCCATCGCCTTTTTGAACAGCTCGCGGTCCTCGCCGACCCTGATGGCGTCGATATTCGCGCCGATCATCTTGACGCCGAACTTTTCGAGGATTCCCTGCTGGAACAGCTCCACCGAGAGGTTCAGTCCTGTCTGGCCGCCAACTGTCGGCAGCACGGCGTCTGGACGTTCTTTTTCGATAATTGCGGTCAGTGTCTCGACGGTGAGCGGTTCGATGTAGGTCTTGTCGGCGATCTCGGGGTCGGTCATGATCGTCGCCGGATTGGAATTGACCAACACGACCTCATAGCCTTCCTGCTTGAGCGCACGGCAGGCCTGAGTGCCGGAATAATCAAATTCGCAGGCCTGTCCGATCACGATCGGGCCCGAACCTATGATCAGTATCTTATGTATGTCGTCGCGACGTGGCATTTTGTCTAAGTTGACGATTATACAGAAAAAGCGTGGCCCTCTCGAACCACGCTTTCCGCTAAGCGCTTTCCGCTAAGCGATAACCGGTGTCGTCATTGATTGGTTATCACGGCCGTCGTTCCGTCAAATTTTCTTATGCTGATCGTAAACGGTTCATTATATGCCTTAGCACGGTCCTTCAGCACGTGAAGGGCAACCTGCTCACCGAGCAGGATCGACCAATAAGATGAACTTCGGAAGTGGATGCCTGCGTGGATGCCATGCCCAAATGTGATGTTGTATACAAGCTTGTTCAGTTCGCCGTTCAGATCCAAACTGTTCGCGTCTGCACCCGCATAGGTGTTTAACGAGAGTCCGTCCGCGCTCGACTCGTACACATCGCGTCCCGCCGCCGTCAGCAGGGGCCGGATCCGCTGGCTACCGTCAAAAAAGAATTTCAGAAACGTCGTGCACGCACCACCGACCGTACCATGGCCTGTGGGATAGCAAGGATGCGTCGGCGAACCCTCGGGAAACGGCTGCGGCAGCAGGTAACTGCCGTTAGCCGCATGGATGATCGGCAGCACCGCAGAATTAAGGACATCGGCGTGCAGGGCAGCCCCGGCCTGCGGCATCGGGTTGGCATTCGTCTTGCGGGCATGGACCAGGGCACCGTATTCCTCGGGACGCATCCGCATGTCCTTGATCCACTTGTGAAACCACGCGGCCTTTAGAGCACGGGTGGCCATCTCAGCCATGGTTCCTGCCGCGTCCGGCCCGCCGAGAGTTCCGAAGGGTTTTTGCGTCTGCGACCCGTTGTAAGGATTGCCCGGATTCGGCGCGGCCCCGAGTCCCATGAGCACGAGAAACGCCGTAAAATAGGCCTGATACAGCACGTCGACCCGTGTGTAGGCCGCCAGGTCACGGCCGTTACGAACGTGACGATAGGTCGGATCATAGGCGATCGAACGCCCCGAATCACCACCGTTCTGTACAAGTTGGAACTCGCCCACCGTTGTCATGTAGTTCGCTCCGCCGCTGCCGACCGGCAGAAATGTCTGATATTGCTGGCTCAGCGGCTGCGCTCCACAGTAAGTCGGCTGTAGTAGGAACTGCGAAACGTGGGGCCCTTGAACATTCCCATCACCGGAAGCGAGTTGTCCGCGAAAGAGATTCTGCCGAGTGATCGGAAACGGACACTGGTTATTAGCCGGGCTGGTAAAGAACGACATTGTGTTCATATCGGCAACAGCCTGGCCTGCAAGCGGATTTGTGGCATATTCGGTGAACGGAACATCGGCTAACAAAGCCGCCCAATATTGCTCGACCTGTTCGGCTGCGGTCTGCCCGCTTGCCACACTCGGTGCGGCGGGAATGACTGTTCCATGCGAGTCACGTCCCTCCAGATCAAAGGCTATCGCACCCTGCGGACCGTTAAGTCTCGAGTTGTCGCCTCCGCCGGGCGTGCCGACAATAATATTTGCAAAATCCGCCTGGCTTCCCGACAGCATAGCCGTCCTCAGACTGAGCCATGAGACGGGATTCGGAATGCCGAGACTGTCGTGGAGCAACGTCTTGCTGTAACTGCCGCTAAAGTCGGTATACGCAGCCATATCGCCATTGTCCGGCTGCACGCCCACGTCGACCCGCTGAACAAGGGCCATGTTGCGGCGATAATTGAAGCAGAAGTCCATTCGGCTTCTTGCATTGGCCGTCTCACTAGCACCTAACTTCTGAGCGGAAACTGACGATCCGGCTTCAGACGCGAAGGGCGTTGCCACCCCGATCGCGGTCGCCGCGACGGCCGCCTTGCCGATCTTTCCAAGAAACTCCCTGCGTTCAGGCGACGGAATATGACCCGCCGGTTTCGCCGCACCCGCTGCGTCCTTTTTCATAAGCTCGTCTCCATTTTTTTCTTGAGATTACTCCTAGTGCGATAAAAGTGCAACGGATATCATGTGAGTCTTCAGAAGCCAAGAAACACGGGTTCAGGATGCAGGTCGATCCCGAATCGATCTGCGACGCCTTTGCTGATCAACGCCTTAAGTTCCAGCATCTCATTAGCCGTCGCATGGCCACGATTAATTAGTGCGAGGGTGTGCTTTGACGATATGCCGGCGTTGCCGTGGGCATACCCTTTATCGAAGCCCGCGTGCTCGATCAGCCAGGCCGCCGGGATCTTCACGGTCTCTTGATCGACGGCGAAACTGGGGATGGTTGGATGATCTTTAAGTAGTTCGTCGAGTTTCGTTTTTGGAACGATCGGATTCTTGAAGAAGGAACCGGCGCTCCGCGAATTGGGATCGGCCGCGTCGACCACCATCGATTTCGAACGCCGTATTGCAAGCACCGCTTCGCGGGTTCTGGCCAGCGTCGGTTCGCGCCCGGCAAAGTGTTCAACGAGGTCATTGTAAACGACCTTTGGCTTGCCGCCCGGAGCCAATGCGTACGTCACGGACACGACGACATAGCGGCCACGATGCGAGGAGTTAAAGATGCTCGTACGATAGGTAAATCCGCACTCGGCATTTGTCAGCATGACGAACCGACCGCTAGAGCGGTCGAGACACCTCACCGAGACTATCGTCTCTGAAACCTCTTGCCCGTACGCCCCGACGTTCTGCACGGGCGTGCCGCCAACGGTGCCGGGAATGCCGCTCAGACATTCAACGCCGGCCAGGTTGTGATCAACGCAGAATGCCACGAATTCGTCCCAATCCTCCCCCGCTCCGGCTGTGATCTGACACAAATCCGACTCGGAACTCGGAACTCGGAACTCGGAACCTGCAATTGCGATCTGTACCACCATTCCGTCAAAGCCCGCGTCGGCGATCAGCACATTGCTGCCGCCGCCGAGAATAAACACAGGTAGGCTGTGCTCGCGGGCGTATTGCAACGCTCCGACGAGGTCGTCCTCGGTCTCGGCCTTCACGAAATGCCGCGCCGGTCCGCCGATGCCGAGCGTCGTCATCGGGGCGAGTTCCACATCGGTCTGAATCTCAAAAGTCATCGGGTAGTCAAAAACGATCCGCTTAATTTAATAAGCGGATCGCTAAAAAAAGCAAGTTAAGGGAACGCCACTAGATCACTTTTGAGATCTTCGCTTCTCTCTCCAACTGAAGAGCTTCGGGCAGCCGATTGAGGGCCTTGAGCTTGTCGATGATCTTCTTCACCTCTTTGCCGTTTTTTCGCTTGACCTCGGAAAAGCCGAGACTGGTCAGAAGCGACGGGCTGTCCGGTTCTTTTTCCAGAGCGGCGCGAAAGACCTTTGCTGAGTTCTCAAAATCGTTCGACTTAAAATATGCCGTTCCGAGGGCATATCGAGAAAATGCCCATTCGGGCCGGTTCGCGACGACCGGCTTGAGAGCCTCGATGGCCCCGGCGTAGTCTGCCATATCGATCAGCACGGCCCCGAGATTCTGCCGCACGCCATCGGCGATGACTTCACCGCCCGACGCCAGAGCTGCCTGCAGGTTGGTCTTTGCAAGTTCGAGCTTTGGCTTCGCGGCATCGGGCATTTTCGCGTCGATGTCCATACGGGCAAAGTTGTAATACGCCCAGCCGAGGTTGGCCTTGTCCATCGGATTGTCGGCGAGCCGGACCGCCTCCTCGAGCGCCCTTACGGCCGAGCCCCAGTTGCAGGCGACAAACTTCTTGACATTGATCTCGCACTGGCGGCCTACGACGTAGCCGATCTTGCTGTAAACATCGGCTGCGGTCTCTTTGTTAAAATCCTTCTGCCGTTTTATGAACGTGCCCGCGTTGTCATAGTTTGCTTTCGCAAGGTTGAACTCGTCCGTCTGCCGGTATGATTCGCCCAGGCCGTAATAGGCTTCCCATTTGTCATTCTTGAGCTTGATCGCCGCCTTGTAGGCCTCGACCGCTTCGGGATATCTCTTCAGCTCATAAAGCGCGTCGCCGAGCCCAAGCCAAGCGTCAAAGTACGTCGGCCGCATCTCAACCGCCTTCTGATAGTCAGGAACGGCCTCGGCAAAACGCTTGAGGCGGCTCAGCACCTCGGCCGACTGGAAGAATGCCTCTTCCATCTTCGGGTCGAGTGTCTTCGCCTTCTGGAATGCCGCCGCGGCATCGTCATTGCGTAGCTGTGATGACCGCACAAGGCCAAGGAAGAACTGCGTTTCAGCCGAGCCTGCTGCGAAGGCCAGTGCCTTCGTCAGCATCATGTCGGCCTTATCGATCTGGCCGGACTGATAGTAGAGAATTCCGAGCGGGACATATATCTCGGTCAAGTCCTTATCGTTCTCAAGCGACCGCTCGTAATTTGCGATCGCTTCCGGATATTGATCGAGTTCCGAATAGACCTCGGCGAGTCCAAAATACGCGGCCGAGTTCGACGGGTCATGTTTCAAAGCTTCGAGGAACAGTCCTTTGGCCCCGGCTGCCTGGTCCTTAACGAGCATATCGTTGCCCTTCATGGCATATGCATCGCTAAGTCCGGCCTTGGCGGCTGTGTTCTTTTCATCGAGGCCAACGGCGTCGAGAAAGTATGGTATCGCCTGCTCAAAGTCGCCCTTGTCGTTGTAGTACTCGCCCACACCGGCAAAGAGTTTTGACGCCTCGGCCGCGGGCATTGTCCGCGTATTCTTGGGCAGCTTAAGCGGATCGACGATCTGAGCGCGGTTTCGGTTGGGCTTGACCTTCGCTACGGTCTCGTACTGTTTGCGGACCTTCTTTACGGTATCGATGCGTTGAGCTTTGGTGCGCGACGGTTTGAAGGCGGAAACGAACTTCTTAGCGGCCCGTGCGGCGGATCGAAAAACAAAGACACTGGCCCCGCCCGTGATACTGCCAAAGTTCACGAGGTCCTGCGCCGCTGACGGATCGGGCACGATCCACAACGAGACGGCCAACATGACCGTGCTGATAACCTTGATACCGCGTCGATAAATGAACATTCAGAAAATTCCCCGCGACAGAACGTAATTCGGGCCAAAGTGAGAGGCCGTTATTTGATGCGTGCGATCCCTGTTCAGGTTGACCGCAGAGGTGCCGCGAGTCACTGACAAACAATAACATATTCTCGGCTCGTCACCGCGATTCTTGCCCTTTCAACGCTCGTAATATAAATTTAAGAATACGCAACAATTTATGAACTCTTAATAAGGAGAATTTGCCGATCATGAAAGCTTTTACGACTGAGAATATAAGAAACCTTGCTGTCATTGGACACGGCGACGCGGGTAAAACCCAGCTTGTTAGTTCCCTGCTCCACGTCGCCGGCAGCCAACATCGCTGGGGAAAGGTCGATGAAGGGACGACCATTACCGATTACGAAGAAGATTCGATCGAACGAAAGGTCTCGCTCAACAACAATTTCGCCCACGCCGAATACAAGGACACCAAGGTCAACTTTATCGACACGCCCGGCTACGCCGCGTTCGTGTCGCACGCCCGGCCCGCATTCCGTGTCGCCGACTGCGCGCTGGTCGTCGTTGACGGCGTTCATGGCATAGAGGTCCAGACCGAAAAAACGTGGCAATACGCCAACGAGTTCCTGCTGCCGCGTTTCATGGTCATCAATAAGCTCGACAAGGAGCACTCGGATTTTGGCCACGCCCTCGAGACTGCGACGTCGAGTTTTGCCCGCTCGATCGTGCCCTTTACCCTGCCGATCGGCAGCGAAGCCGATTTCAAGGGCGTCGTCGATGTCGTTCATCAGAAAGCATACGAATTTGACGCCGAAGGCAAGGCCAAAGAGATCCCGCTGCCTGAGGCTGGGCGCGACGTTTTTGAACGCACCCGCGAGCGGCTCATCGAGATCGTTGCCGAATCGGACGACGCTCTGATGGAGAAGTACTTTGAGAACGGCACGCTCGAGGAAGAAGATATCTATCCGAATCTCGCCAAGGCCATCGCATAAAGCAAACTGTGTCCGGTCTACGCGGTCTCGGCGACCAATCTTGTCGGTATGCAGATCCTGCTCGATCACATCGTTGAATTTGCTCCAAATCCGGCGACGCACGAATCCGAATACGGCTTCACCGACAATGAGATGACGGGCGACCGCATCTCGCGAAAATACAGCAACGACGAGCCTTTTTCGGCGTATGTTTTTCGCACGATCGCCGATCCGTTCGCGGGCCGTATCACCGTGATGAAGGTCATCTCAGGCAAGGTCGCGAATGACGCCACCGTCCTTAATTCGAGTCGCGATACAGCCGAACGCCTCGGCGCTCTCCACGCCATCTCAGGCAAGACGCTCGACAAAGTCAACGAGGCCGCCACCGGCGACATCATTGCCGTCGTCAAGCTCAAAGATACGCAGACCGGCGACACTCTGTGCGACAAGACCAAGCCGATCGTCTTTCCGAAAGTCGAGTATCCTGAGGCAGCCATTGCGTTCGCCATTGAGCCGAAATCGCGAGCCGACGAAGACAAGATCTCGGGTGCCTTGCACCGCATCCTCGAGGAAGATCCGTCGCTGCATTTTGACCGCGATCCGCAGACGAAGGAGTTTATCCTTTCCGGTTCCGGTCAGCTGCATATCGAGACGGTCGTCAAGAAACTCGAACAGCGATACCACGTCGAGGTCGCTCTTCATCCGCCAAAGGTTCCGTACAAGGAAACGATCACTGCAACGGCTGAGGTCCAGGGCCGGCATAAGAAACAGTCCGGCGGACGCGGCCAATTTGGTGATTGCAAGGTAATCTTTGAACCGCTCGACCGCGGTGCGGGTTTCGAATGGGTCGATAAGATCTTTGGCGGCTCGGTGCCGCAGAACTTCCGCCCGGCGATCGAAAAAGGAATCATCGAGGCCGCAGCCTCAGGCGCCGTTGCGGGCTATCCGCTGGTCGATTTTAAGGTCACCCTCATCGACGGCAGCTATCACGCGGTCGATTCCGACGAGCATTCATTCAGGGCCGCGGGCCGCAAAGCATTTCGCACCGCGATGGAAAAAGCCAAACCGACCTTGCTCGAACCGATCATGGACGTCGAGGTATTCACGCCGCAGGAAGTCAGCGGTGACATCATGGGCGACCTCAATTCCCGCCGCGGCCGGGTCGCCGGCATGGAGGTCCGCGGCAAACAGCAGGTCATCAAGGCAAAGGTGCCGCTCGCCGAGATGCTGGATTATCAATCCAAACTCAACAGCGTCACCCAGGCCCGCGGCTCGTATCACATGCAGTTCTCGCACTACGACCCGCTGCCCGGCAACCTCCTGAAAAAGGTAGTTGACGATGCCGTCGCCGCCGGCCGCGTCCGTGCCCATGAAGACGACGAATAAGGGCGAGTTAAGTAATCGAAAACAATAAAGCCCGGATGCTGTCATCCGGGCTTGTTATTATGCGGCCTCGAAAGTCCGCTGATCAGTACCTGCTGTTGTTGTTGCGGCGATTGTTTCGGCCGCGGCTTAGGCCTTCGCGATAGCCCTGCTGGTAACCACGCTGGTATGCCTGACGGTTGTTGCCATTGTTCCCGTTCCCGAAAATACCGGGGGTGATCCGACCGTTATTGCCGTAACCGTCGTAGTTGCCATACCCGCCGTTATTTCCACGCTGACGGTTACGAGCGTCTCGCATTCCCTGCTTTAGGCCGTCTTTATAGCCCTTGTTGAAAGCAAAGCGATAACTCTGATTCCCGTTGCGGTCGCGGCCGTTGTAGCGGTCGTCGTCCTGACCATCGTAACGGCGGTCCTGGCCGTAGGGGCCATCCTGTTCGCTTTGCCCACGGTACCGATCATCCTGGCGACCCTGTGCATTCGCGTCGATGCCCGCGAAAGCGATCAGACCAAAAGCCATGGCAAATGCCAATCCAAAACCCTTTAACGTCTTATTTAATTTTGTAGTATTCATTACTTGCAATACCTCCGCCGCTGTAAGTGCGAAGCGCGTGCCACGGCCGTAACTGTTACAAACAAAGAGATCTGACGTTGGCCGGAGAATTAACGGCACCAATTGGTATGGCGTTTCCCTGTTTTGAGTATCTTTTGGCGCACGCATGGACCCGCGCAAAACCAACACAGCGTTTGGCCCGCATCGATCAGATCGTCAGCAGCCGCGGTGATTAGTGAAATACACGCCCGCGTTGCATAATTGCTTTCAGATATTCAAATATTCAAACCATTACGAGGGAGAGAAATGATGATCGTGTTGAAACGTGTCCTCTGGTCGTCGTCAGTACTGACCGCTGTTATTCTTACCGCCATGTTAGCGGCCGCACAGGTCGTTTCCGGCCAACTTCGCCTGCCGCGGCCCAGTCAAAAGGCCAGCGTAATGCAAACGGTCGGCACGACGGACATCACGATCACGTATCATCGTCCGGGCGTGAAAGGCAGGCTGATATTCTCCGCTGCTCCAAAGTCGATGGTCGACCGCGCCAAAGGTCAGGCCACGCTCGACAATTCATCCGAACGCCAAAAGGGCGAGCCCATCGTTCCCTACGGCTATATGTGGCGAACGGGCGCCAACGACGCTACACAGTTCGTCGTGACAGACGACGTGATGATCAACGGCCAAAAGCTCGCCGCCGGCACCTACAGCCTGCACACTATTCCCGGTAAGAAAGAGTGGACGATAATCTTTAACGGCACCGCGAACCAATGGGGCAGCTTTAACTACGACCCGGCAAAGGACACGCTCCGCGTAAAAGCAACCCCACAGAAAACAAAGGACGTTCAGGAATGGCTGATGCTCAGCATTGATCCGGTAACCGAAAATTCCGCGACGGTCAACATCCGCTGGGACAAGGTCCGCGTGCCGTTTACGGTTACCGTCGACGTTGTCGCGACGAGCCTCGCAAAGGCCCGAACCGCCGTCGCCGCCGCACCGGCCGACAACTGGCAGACCCCCTATAACGCAGGCACCTATGCTGTCCAGAACAACTCGAAGGACGAAGGCATCAGATGGCTCGAAATAGCGCTGCCGCGCGTTGAGGCAGCGATCAAGAAGGGTGAAACTTACGGTAATCTCGCGGGCAGAGCAAACATCCTGCTCTCGCTTGGCCGTAAGGACGAGGGCCTCAGGGCAGCTGAAAAAGCGATCGCAAAAGGCAAAGCCGATAAAGCGAACACTACAACGCTCGAAGCCCGCGCCGCCGAGTTCAGAGCTGAGAAGAACTAACCGCTAAATACGCGAAACACGCAAAAAAAGGAAGGAGTTCACCGTTCTGGTGCTCTTTCCTTTTAGTCTTTTTCGCGTATTTCGCGGTTTCTTCTTAGGCCTTCTTATGACACATCATGCACTGTGCGGTCACCGGGGCTTTCGACGCCGGGAAGGCTTTTTTCACCTCTACGTGACAGCCGGCACAGGCTCGGTGCATCGCTTGCTGATTGTTTAGCGTAATGATCGCAGGGCTACCCTCGTGCTTGATCTGCGGGATGGCGTCGAGCAGTTTGGGCTTTTGGCCGTCGCGGGCGTGACAGTTGCTGCATCCGACCACACCGGCGCCGCTCGCGTCCTTGGCAAAGAGTTCGCTCGTGAGCGTCGTCGTGCGGTCGGCCGGCCAAGAAGTCTTAAGCGGCAGCAAGTTTCGCGATCTCGCTCTGCGGCCGCGCCACGTGATGGCACGCGACACACGTGATCGGCGAAGACTTGTCGATGTTGTACGCTCCGCCATTGTGCTTGACGTGATTGAACGTCACCTGCCCGAGCTTCGCTTCCTTGCCGAGCATGATGACCTCGGGCATCTTCTTATCGTCAGGCGTCGTGGTCTGAGCGCTCGCACGATCTGATCGCTCAAAGGCGGCAACACCGAGCAACATCGCGACAAACGTCGCTGCCAACACATTCAATAACAACTTCCTTCTCATAACCTGACCTCCTGGGTTCTGCTTTAAAACACCCATCCATTTTTATCATAGATGTTTCGTTCCCTTCTACTATGTGATGAGAATCACACGCGGGCCTTTGCCACGAATTACACAAATTACACAAATAAGAGGGTGACCTGATTCGTGTAATTCGTGCCTAATCTCTTGACCGCCGCTTCCAAAGAACCTTCGCGATACGCTCGATCGCAGCGTCGCAAACGAAAACACCGCCGCGAGCATCACTATCGATGTAGCTAAAGATCGCATAATGGTCATATCGCCATATCAAATTCAACCACCCGCTGAGGGCAAGAATCCTGTGCAAGCCAGGATTCAACGCAAAGTCGCAAAGACGCGAAGAAGCCAAGACGCAAGGCCCGGGAATCCTTGTCTCCCTTTGCGGCTCGCGTCTTTGCGTCAAAAAGTTCTTACAATAGCGTGCCCTGAATGTCGCACGGCAGCGAATAGACGCTGTCCCTCGTAGCGACGATCATTTCCCCGGCTCGGGTGAAGCAGAGGCCGACGACGTTATCGCCGGCGACGAACTGTTCGCAGCTCTTGCCGTTAGGCGAGAGACGTGCAATTCCATGACGGCCCTGGTAGCAGGCGGCGACATAGAGATTGCCCGACTTATCAAACGCCAGGCCCTGCGGGCGGCCGAAGCCGCGGAAGAATACCGACACTTCGCCATGCTTGTCGATCGCAAAGACGGCGTCCTGACTCGCCAGGCCCGGGGCGGTGACATACAGCCGGCCGTCAGGGCCAAATGCCAAATGGAACGCCGCAACCGACGCGTCGAGCGTGGCGAACGGCTCGGCGTCGCCGACGTCGTGGACGCGCCAGATCGTGCCCATACGGTCGCCGACATGCATTACGCCATCGGCGTCAAACGCGATCCCCGTCGCGATCCCCAAACCCGTCGCAAACACCGAACTGCCGCCATCGCGACCAACAGCATAAACCTCGCCCTGCCGCACGATTCGTGACGAACATCTGCCCGTCACGGTCAAACGCAATGCCCGTCGGATTCAGTATCGCCTCAGGCATCTCGTCTAGATACCCGTCCGCCTCCAGCCGAAACAACGTCGCCTCCAAGTGCTGCCCCCGCGACCCCGACCTCGTCAGCACCAATGCGTCGTCCGACGGATCGACCGCCGGATTCGCCACGATGTGCATCCCGTCCGTCAGCAGCTTTCCGACCGTTATCGAGAACAACTCGCCCCTGCTTCCCGTCGATCTCAAAATGTATCCTCGTGAGCCCTTCTTCCGCCTTGTCCGGAACACGCGCCAACACCCGCGACGCCGACGCCGCCGTCACCCGACACTCTGCCGCGCCGACGAATACCCGATGATCCGAGCCAAACTCAGCCCTAAAGCCCTCGCACGCAACCGCGATCTCCCCGCCCGCGATCACGAACGAAGGCTCAACCCCCAATATCTTCCCCACTTTTGACATGAAAGGACGATTCTACGCCGTTCGGCAATGTTAGTGTCGAATGTTTACAGAAGTACCGGATGAATAGATATTCGTAAGCAGATTGATCTGCCTGTCTTGCGATCAGAGAAATGTTCGCGGCTGCAGAGCGGTACCCGCTCCGATAAGCCGAATCGGGCATTTCTGGGACGATCAAACGCGGGATCTTTCCAACGGCTTCCGCTACGGCAGATCGATCGGGGCGAGCGTGAGAACCGAGTCCGGCTGTTCAACTGTTGAACGATGATCTCGAAATCGCTTTCTTCAAAGCTACCGCCCTTTCTCTATCAGGTAACGCAGCTAACGAAACGATCGCAGGTACAAATATTGGCGAGGCGTTCGCTTCGAGCTTCTTCGAACCGGGTGGCCGCAACGGTTGAAAGGCGGTCTGATCCGCTAAGATACCAAAGCAGTGAGTGTGTGTCGGCCACGACGGCCGTCATTCGCCGTCCTCGCGCGGAAAACCGCCCCACATTTCTCGGCGGACCTCGGCCAGATCTTGCTCCAGCCCGGACATATCGCGTTTCAAAATGCCGCGAAGAGAAGTGACTTTGAGCGGTCCCCGTTAGCCTTTCCACCTTTCGCCGAAACCGAATCAACGAAATCCAGAACCTCCTTTTGGAGTTCCAGGGGCAGTTCTGCTGTTTTGGACGCAATCTTTTCTACCACGCTAGACATATCGCCATAATACTATGAAAACTATGAAAACGAAGTTTAAGTTTCGCAGCACGGAATTTAATTGCACTTATCCAAAGGAATATTTCATTAACCCGGGTTGCTACGGGGATGATGTCGCCTGTTGGCTCTCTAAGAAACTGACGGATAAAGGCATAGAGGTTACGGGGCACCCCGACCAGGAAGACTTTGGGTGGTTTTTTACGTTTATCGTGGACGGGGTGGAACATTGCCTCGTAATAGCTTTTCAGCCAAACGATCCGAGCGGTGATCGGTGAATAGGATGGATCGAGCGCCACGTGGGATTTGTGAATTCGATCTTGGTGGACGCAAGCGGGGGATTTTACCTGATGCCATTCGAGCGGTGGACGAGATCCTGAGTACGTCGAAAGAAATTGACCTCGTCGGATGGTTCCCACAGAGAGAGTGAATCTGCGACCGCCGTCGCACCACCGAATGATATAAAAACATTGACCTTACCGTTAAACAACGGCTAAACTCAAGTTAGACAGCTTTGCTGCAAGTTCGTCCGGCTCGGGCCGGATGTTTTCCTGTCGCAGCGTTAGTTCCCTTCGTTTTTTATGGCAACCAGGATCGATGATCTTTTGCGGATGGCGATGAGCTTCGGGGCATCGGATCTGCATCTGCGGGCGGGGTCGTTCCCTGTTATCCGCGTGACTGGCGAGTTAAAGCCGCTGTCGGGCGTGAGCAAGTTGTCGCAGGACGAGACGCTTGAGATGGCGTTCTCGATGATGTCGAACCGGCAAAAGCAGCATTTTAAGGAGGCCTTCGAGGTCGATATCGGTTACGGCGTGTCGGGGCTGGGACGATTTCGCGTAAACATCTTTCAGCAGCGCAATTCTATCGGCATCGTCGCCCGAATGATCTCGGACACCGTCAAATCGTTCTCTGATCTCGGCCTGCCGCCGATCCTCACGCAAATTGCCAGCGAAAACCGCGGCCTGATCCTTGTCACCGGCACTACCGGCTCGGGCAAATCGACGACGTTGTCGGCGATGGTCGATCACATCAACGAATCACGCAATTGTCACATCGTGACTATTGAGGATCCTATAGAGTTTCTTCACAAGGATAAACAGTCGTTTATTACGCAGCGTGAAGTCGATGTTGATACAAGGAGTTTTGCCGAGGCTCTTCGCGGGTCTCTTCGCCAGGACCCTGACGTGATCCTCGTAGGCGAGATGCGCGACCTCGAGACGATCGAAACGGCGTCTGGTCGCCGCTGAGACCGGACACCTCGTGCTGTCCACTTTGCACACGCTCGACGCCCCCGAGACGCTGACAAGAATTATCTCTGCCTTCCCGCCGTATCAGCAGAAATCGATAAGACTACAGTTGGCAGGGTTACTAAAGGCGGTGGTGTCGCAGCGGCTGATGAAGAGCGCAAAGGGGAACAGTCGGATACCGGCCGTTGAGGTGCTAGTGTCGACACCGCTGATACGGGATTACATCCTGCACGAGGACAAGACGTCGAGCATCCGCGACGCGATCGCTGCGGGCACCTCGCAATACGGAATGCAGACCTTCGACCAATCGCTGTTTTACCTCTACCAATCTGGCCTGGTCACGCTCGACGAAGCCCTGCGCGGCTCGACAAACCCCGACGAATTCAGGCTCCGTCTGGCAGGTATTCAAAACACCACTACATCGTCCCGCGAAGAGATGGAAAAAACCTCCGGTGTCGGCTCGATCGCCGATGTCATTCAGCGAGGCTGAGTCGTCCGTATCGTCAGTATCTTTCTTGATTGCTCTTATCAATTGCCTCCAGCTTTAGCTGGAGGTTCCCGGTACGCAGCAAATCGGCTTTAGCCGAATTTGGCTAAAGCCGGGCGATGGTTGCCGCTGACCCCTGGCTAAAGCCAGGGGCAATTCATGATCGTTTTCTCCTGCGCAGATATCGCCTCAAACGTTGATTTATAAAGGATTTTCAGCGGTTTGACCTTGACAGCGCAGGTCAATGGCGCGTAAATTTTAGTTTTACCACCGCGAGCGATCAGCCGGGAAACGAAACGATCAGATTTCTCCGCTCTTGCTTCCGCTCTTGGGATAGCATTCAGACGGGAATCAAGTCAGGTTTCAACGGTATGTATTGTGATGGTAAAAGATTGAAACAAAGCAACTTAGCAAGGAAATTAAGACGTAGCGTAAATGACAAACGAGGTTAACCAGGACGCTGAGGAATCGAATTCGATCGAGAAAACAGCGAGTGAACAAATAGAGGCAATTGCCGCACCCGAAGGCCAGTCGACTGCCGAGTCAGCCGCCACGGCAACGGAAATGACCACCGACACACCGGCAGAGGCTCCAGTGGAAGCACCAGCCGCCGAGTCCGAAGGCTCTGCCATCGAAGCATCCACACCGGCGGAGGCGCCGATTGCGGAAGCAATTGCGGAACCGGCACCGGCCGAAGCACCCGTGGCAGAAGCAGTCACCGAAACAGCACCGGCAGAGACGTCCGTCGCAGAAGCGATTGCAGAACCGGCACCGGCCGCAGCGCCCGTCGCAGAAGCAGTTACTGCCCCCGCACCGCCTGTGCCTGAGCCGCCAGCGACCGTACCGGCCGCTCCGGCTGGCGAGGAATCGCAACCTCCAAATGAGGTCGACTTTGGCTCAATCCTTGAGCAATTCGAGGCCGATCAGGTTGGCTTTGATCAGGGCGAACTGGTCAACGGCACTGTTGTTGGCATCAATGATCGAGGCGTTTTGGTCGATTTTGGCCACAAATCAGAGGGTTTTGTTCCGATCGAAGAGTTTACCTCGCCCGATGGTCAGATCACGGCGGTCGTCGGCGAACCCGTCGAGGTTGTCATCCGCAGTATGCATTCCGGCGAGGGCGCACCGCTGCTGTCCCGCATCGATGCACTCGGACGAAAGATCTGGGAAGACCTTGAAGCCGCTTTCCGCGAAGAAAGGCCTGTCATCGGCAAGATCGTCGACAAGACGAAGGGCGGCCTGCGCATCGACCTTAACGGCATCGAAGCGTTCCTTCCCGGCTCGCAGATCGACTCGCGTCCGATCCGAGGCCTTGACAGCTACATCGGCGAGGAGATCGAGGCGAAGATCATTAAATTCAGCCGCCGCCGCAATAACATCGTCCTCTCGCGAAAGGTCATTACCGACGAGGTCGTCAATGCGCAAAAGGCTGAAACATTTGCAAAGATCGACGTCGGCCACATCGTCGACGGCACGATCAAGAATCTGACCGAGTACGGCGCATTTGTAGACATCGGTGGCATCGACGGTCTCCTTCACGTCACCGACATGTCGTGGGGCCGCATCCAGCATCCGGCCGACAAATTCAGCGTCGGTGAGAATATTCAGGTCAAGGTGCTTAAACTCGATCGCGAAAAAGAGAAGGTTTCGCTGGGCTTTAAACAGCTTCAGCCCGACCCGTGGTCAACCGTTGTCGAGGTCTATCCGGTGAATACCAAGATGAACGGAACGGTATCGTCCGTCACCGATTACGGTGTGTTTGTCGAGCTTGAGGCCGGCGTTGAGGGCTTGGTTCACGTATCCGAGATCTCGTGGTCACGGCGTGCACAGAGCCCGAAACGAATGTTCCACAAAGGCCAGCAGGTCGAGGTTCAGGTCCTCGGCGTGGACACTGTCGAAAAGCGTATCAGCCTTGGAATGAAGCAGTTCCAGGACAATCCTTGGGACACCGTGGACCTTCGCTATCCGGTTGGCTCGCGTGTACAGGGTCGTGTGCGAAACCTCACGGATTTTGGTGCGTTCGTCGAACTTGAAGAAGGCATCGATGGCCTCGTTCACGTCTCGGACATCTCATGGGCCAAGAAGATCAAGCACCCAAAAGACGTGCTGGCCAAGGACCAGGAGGTCGAGGCCATTGTCACCAGTATCGACAAACGCGGCCAGCGTCTCTCGCTCTCGATGAAGGACCTCACGCCGAGCGCGTGGGAGGGCTTTGTTGCGACGCATCGCCCGGGCGATGTCGTCAAGGGCAAGGTATCGCGGTTCACTAATTTTGGCGTTTTCGTCGAATTGGGCGAGGGCCTCGAAGGCCTATGTCACATCTCCGAACTCTCTGATGAGCGCGTCGAACGTGCGGAATCGGTGGCTGAACTCGGCCAGGAGTTGGACTTCAAGATCCTCCGCATCGAGCCCGGCGACCAAAAGATCGGCCTGTCGCGTCGTGCCGTTGGCAAAGAGGACGAGCCGGGGGTCGATACCCGAATTTACTCGAGCGAAGCGAAGGGCGGCATGGCATCGCTCGGTGAGCTTGCCAATCTGAAGTTCGGCGACTCTAACGCCGAGACACCGGCGGAAGAGGCTCCAAAGGAAAAGAAAAAAACAAAGAAGGAGCGGGCGGCAGAAGCTGCAACTGAAGTCACAACTGAAGCTGCATCCGAACCTGCCGTCGAGGTCGCACCGGAAGCAGCACCCGAAGCAGTCGCCGAGACCGTAGCGGAAACTCCGGTTGCAGAAACCGAAGATACAGAGGCAGCCGCGGCCCCCGAAACCGCTACGGTCGAAGAGGCAGCGTCCGAGCCCTCCGCCGAATCGCCGATCGAAGAAGCGGCTGAGGTACCCGTTATCGACGATTCTACCGGAGCTAGCGGTGAGGCACCGGCCGCTGAGGCCGAGGAGGTACCGACGGACGTGACGCCGGAAGTCGTTGACGAAGCACCCGAGGCGACGGACGCGGTTGCCGAAGTTCCCGCAGCCGCTGCCGAGGTACTCGCCGACGATGACGATGCCGAGACAAAGGCTGCAGACGGTTCAAATTAGTAAGGGCAGTAACGGAAATTAGTCTTCTTGGAGAGCAAAGGACATGACAAAAGCTGATCTGGTTGAGAGAGTCGCCCGGGAAGCCGACATGACCAAAAAGGACGCCGAACAGCTCGTCGAGATCATCTTCGACAGCATTACCGGCACGTTAAACCGTGGCGAAAAGATCGAGTTGCGCGGGTTTGGCAGTTTCAGGGTCCGAGAGAGAAACGCCCGAAAGGGCCGAAATCCAAAGACCGGTGCGACCGTCGATATCCCTGCCAAACGTGTCGCTTACTTCAAGCCCGGCAAAGAGCTAAAAGAGCTGATCAATACGGGTGACTAACGTGTGGACGTACTCTGGAGCCCATGGCGCTATGACTATATAAGCCGCGGCGGCGAAACGTCGCCCGCCGGCTGCGTATTCTGCGAGATCCTAAATAACTCGGCATCAGATGAGGATAAATTTATCCTCAAACGTGCCGAGTTTAACTTTGTCCTTCTTAATATCTATCCGTACACGTCGGGCCATCTGATGGTCGTTCCCTACGACCACCTCGCCTCACTCGACGCCGCATCCAAGGCTACCACCGACGAGATGATGGACCTCATCAGATCGCGCCGAGACCGCGATCACAGGAGCGTATCAGCCGGATGGTCATCAACATCGGTATGAACCTCGGCAAAGCCGCCGGTGCCGGCGTCGACGGTCACATCCACATGCACGCCCTGCCGCGTTGGATCGGTGATGCAAACTTCATGACCGCGATAGGACAGACCCGCACCATTCCTGAATCGCTGACGACAACCTACGAGCGACTGCGAAGCAGCAATTTGACTAAATCGTTGATTCGATCTTTGGAACGACCAGATAGGCTGCGAGCAGATTTACGAAGATCAGCCCCGAGCAGACGATCGGCGGCAGGAACGTAAATACGGCCATAACAACAAATATCGCCCCGAAGATCACGACGTTGATGCCGATGACGCCTCTCATCAGCTTCGGCTCGGTATGTTTGAGCAACAGGTAGCCGAGCGTCAGCCCGCCCAGCAGGCACACGAAGGAAAAGCACGAGCTAAGAGCCGTAAACAGGTCTGCCGTCGACGGATGAAAGCCCGCACCGGCGTCGAGCCGATAGGTCGTCATCAGCGTTTGCAACTGTCGCTCGGTATCGTTTGTCGGTTCGGACTTATAAATAACGAGAGCGAGTGCAGCACCGCGGTCAACAATTGAAAGAGGACCGCCGCCGAGAGCCAAAATGTGTAGCGTTTCAGCATAGTACTTACTCAACCGGGCTCGTGCGAATGATCGATAGCCTCGTCCTCGATCTCGCCGCCCGGCGACACGGGAATCTCAGCCGGGTCGGCGTACTTGTACTTAGAGCCCTTCTCGTCCGCCGGCAAGGATCCCTCCTGAATTCGAAATTGGCCCGACGTAGGCGGCACATAGCCGGGATAGTCAACGCGTGAATGATAGATCGCGACCAGTGACTTTATCATCGATTCGCGGATCTGCGTCAACTCCCGTAGCGTCAGGTCGCACTGGTCGAGCTGATCGTCGCTCAGTATCGCATCGACGATCTTGGTAACGATGAACCGAATGTTCTCAGGCGTCGGTTCGGCAAGCGAACGCGCCGCCGCCTCACACGAGTCGGCGATCATCATTATCGCCGCTTCCCTAAACTGGGGCTTTGGTCCGGGATAACGAAAATCGCTCTCCGCTATGACCTCATCCGGCCGGGCATGGGCCTGGGCCTTTTTCAGGAAATAGTGCAGTGTCCGCGTGCCGTGATGCTGCGGGATAAAATCGATTATCCGCTGCGGCAGGCCGATCTCTTTCGCGAGTTTAGTGCCGTAAGTGACGTGACTTATTATGATCTTCGCGCTCTGGATCGGATTGAGCCGATCATGCGGATTCTCATTTAGTTGGTTCTCGACAAAATGCTCGGGCGCGGCCGTCTTGCCGATATCGTGATACAGGGCGCCGATTCGCGCCAGCAAACCATTCGCACCGATAACTCGGCACGCCTCTTCCGCGAGCTGCCCGACAGCGTGGGAATGTTGATTTGTTCCCGGAGCACGCAATGCCAGTTGGCCAAGGACGGGAAGGTCCGCATTCGAGAGTTCCAGGAGCTTAACGTCAGTCAGGATGCCGAACAGCGACTCGCAGATCGGCAGCAGCACTGCCGTGACGGCAGTGGTGATTATGCCGCCCGCCAGACCACACGCGACGGCGAGTAGTATCGTGTTCAATACAAATGGCTGCTGCGTAAATGCGATCAGCACGATCGCCCCACCTGCACTCGCGGCGCCGATGAGTCCGCCGGCGATCGTGACCGTCTGCCGGCTGCGATAGCGGCCTATGCCATAGACGGCGACGGACGAGACGATCATCGCGTAGATCGTGAACTCCATCGGGCGCGGCGCCAATAGTCCGGCGATCATTGAATTTAGAATTGCCGTAACCAATGCCGTCGGGCGGTCGGCCACGAGGGCTATCAGCAAACTGCCGGTTGCAAACGGTATCGCGAATGACCACAGCATCGCGTCGTTTAATGGTGCGCTGACATTTTGCGCGGCTGTGAACTCAGCTATCCGAAACATCGCTGACACCACGCCCGTTTGCACGAGAACGACGAATCCCATCAGCCCGAATGTCTTACGCGGCGACAGGGCGAGGCGTGGTAAGATGCCGCGATGTTGGACAAACCTCCACGCTATCCAGAACAGTGACCCGATGATAAACAGCAGTCCGAGGAAGCGATTTGCCTGTTTTGACGTTGAGGTATAGCTCCGCACTGCGGCGATCTTTGCTAGGGCGTCGGTCGTGACAACATCGCCTTCCGAGACGATCTTTTGGCCGCGTTTAAGGCTGATAGCACGGCTCGGGACTGCGGCAGCAGCGGCGTCGCGACTGGCTTCGGTAGTCACGCTGTCGAAAGCCACGCTCGGCTCTATCAGTATCTCACCGGCTGCATAAAATGCCTCCACTTCTTTCGGTGTCAGGCTTTTGACCGTCGACAGTCGGGATCGATATTTCGCGCGGGCATCTGACAGCGACGTCCAACTGCTCTCGGGCATCGCAACCGTTGATCGGACGCCCGGCTTTAGGCGGTCGAATACCGAGACCTCGGCGGCAAAGTACTGCTGCTCGGAATCGTCATAAATGTAGCCAGTCGCCGATTCACGCAATCGCGCTGTGGACCGAGTCCAATTCATTGCGGGTAAACGGACGGCCGGCGAGGACCTTCCCGACCTCGGCACCACCGCCGCCAAGCCAGTGGCTTTCCGCCTTGGCGTCAGCTGTTCGACGGCTTCGCAGACGTTTCGCCTCCGTGACGCTGGAGTTTTTCCCACGTTGAGACAAAGCCCTGCACGGCCGACTCGGCCTTGTTGCTTTCGTAGCGAAATATCGGTTTCACCGCCTCGCGTGCCTGTAGCTTCTCGGACGCGGATGCTTCCTCGTCGACGAAGTACACATCTGCGGGTGAGATCACGGCCTCGCGAGCGATGTCACCTTCCTGATAAAGCCGGGAACGCGAAGCCTGCCAGAGAGGGTTGTGAATAAGCAGCGTTGTGAGAATGGACAACACACCAAACCCGAGCCAGAACCGCTGAGCGTCGGACAAGCGAGCGAACGGCACAGATGCGGCATCGAAAAGCCACTTGCGCCATTCGGTCACGGGAGATCTGAGGTCGCGGATCCTTTTGCTCATTGCGTTGCCGCAGACCGAGCCGGCGGCTTATCTATCAACTCTGCGATCCTCTCGGCCAGCGGCCTGAGCGTCTCGCGTCGAATAGCTGAAATTGCCACGCTTTCGTTGCCGGTGTCAAACATTACTTGCCGCCGGAGTGCTTCCACACCCTCTTCATCCAGCAGGTCCGTCTTGTTGAGCACGACCAGTTGTGGGATCCCGCCGTAGCCAAGATCATTCAATATCGTGCCCACTGACGCGATCTGCTGCAAAACCCGCGGGTTCGATGCATCGACCACATGAACAAGCAAGCTACTGTCAGAGATCTCTTCGAGCGTAGCACGAAAGGCCGACACCAACGCCTCAGGCAAGTCGCGTATGAATCCGACCGTGTCGTTAATGATCACCTCCTGTTCATACGGAAGGCGAAGACGCCTCGACGTTGGGTCGAGCGTAGCGAACATCTTCTTCTCGGCGTAAACATCGCTCTGTGTCAGAGCATTTAGCAGGGTCGATTTACCTGCGTTCGTGTAGCCAACGAGCGAGATGATCGGCAGATGTTTTTGAACTCGATTCTTTCGCCGCTCTTGTCGTTGATAGCCGAGGCTGTCGACCTGTTTCTCAAGCTGCGAAATACGATCGCGAACGCGCCGCCGGTCGGTCTCGAGTTTTGTCTCGCCGGGCCCGCGTCCTCCAATGCCGCCCATTAGCCGCGAGAATGCGGAGTTCTGACCGATCACGAGCTTTGGCAGCAGATATTTTAATTGGGCGAGTTCAACCTGTAATTTGCCTTCTCTCGATTGTGCCCGTTGGGCAAAGATATCAAGGATCAGCTGCGGCCGGTCGATCACCTTGAGTTCTGTTGCTTCACTCAGCACGCGCACCTGGGTCGGAGTCAATGCTGCGTCAAAGACCAATAGGTCGACCCCTAGCCGCATCGATCGTATCAACAGGTCCTCAAGTTTTCCACGACCAAGCACCGTTTTGGGATCGATCCGTGGCCGTCGTTGAACCACCGTATCCAGCACGAGCAGATCGGCCGAGTCGGCAAGCTCACGCAGTTCGGCGAGCGATGCCTCCTCCTGCTCGAGATCACCCGTCGTCACGCCAACGAGAATGGCCCGGTCGCGACCAGTTTGCCGCTGACCCGCAGTCATTCGAACGCGCGCCATCTCGTCCTCTAGCGACCCGATCAACGCCGTAAAATCGGTGTCGAGTTGCGACGCGACATTCGGTTCGATGTACGCGTAGGGCAGCGAATGCCCGTCAGATGCCATCTCGCCCGCACTTGTCGGCACGAGATGAGCGGAATAGACAAGGCCCGGAAGCCCGTTCGTCCGGTCGACCTGAATGATCGACATCAGATCGAGGCGGAGTAGAGCGAGGTCGGTGAGGTCGTCCTGCGTTAGTTTCTCGCCGAGCAGATGCGTATGCACGCACCGCAGCCCGCGAAACCTGTCCTGCGACACGCGGGCGCGGCCAAAGTCGGGCATCTCGATCTGCTTTGCGGTGCCGACCATGACATATTCGACCTGGCCCTTACGGTTGAGCAGCACGCCGACCTGACGCCCGGTCTCATGCGAGACCTCGGCCATCTGCCGTGCTAACTCCGGTGAGATTATCTGGTCTGACGGCACCCGCCGGGTGGCGAGGCGTTCTATTCTGCGAAGCTGGTTGTGCTTTAGGCCGCGGGTGAGGCCGTGAACATTGCTGATATGGATCGATTATCCTCCGACACATGATTATACCAAAACCCATAACATAACCCGCAAGACAACGATTTCGGTCATTCCTACGTCAACAAACACAGAGTGTGCCCATCCGCATCCCTTTCTCTGCGGTCTATTTGATTGCTAATATATGCGTGAATGAGAACAAACAAACACATCCTTGCCATAATTTTTTCAGTTGCTTTTGTCATTTCGGCTCCGTCGATTCTGTCTACGGCGGTATTTGCACAGGCCGGCAATCGAATCGAGGGAACGGTATACGGATACGGCCGCAGGCCGCTGCCGGACGTATATGTTGAGCTCAACGACGATTTGAATCGAACGGTGTCGCGTGTGAAGACGAATAACGTCGGTTCGTTTACTTTCGTCGGAATGGAGCCGGGAAACTACATCGTCCGAGTGCTTACATCAGGAACGGATTACGAAGAGCGCGAGGAACGGGTTGAGATCTACAACTTGACATCAAGGGCATTTGAGAGCAAACAGGTACTCTTTTACCTAAGGCTAAAGCAAGGAGCGTCGTCGCCAAACGCCGAGGCCATATTCGGTCAGGAGGTACCGGCCGATGCTCAAAAACTATACGAAAAAGGTGTAGCGGACCTGGCGAGTAAACGCGACGCTAAAGGTCTCGCAGCTCTTCGGGACGCCATCGAGGTATTTCCCAAATACTATGCTGCCTTGGAAAGGCTGGGACTCGAGTATGTGGAGATCGGCAAGCCAGAAACCCTGCAGGCGGCGGAAATTCTCCTGAACCTCGCCGTCGGCGTGAACCCGCGAGGATTCAGGAGCTGGTATGGTCTGGCATACGCACGCCATGCACTGGCGCGTTACGCCGAAGCATTGGCCGCGAGCGAGAAAGCCGTTGAACTCCGGCCGACGGCGGCCGAAGCAGTTTTTCTCCATGGACGCATCCTCAGAAACTTAAAGAAATACCCCGAAGCCGAAAAACAACTCTTGAAGACGAAGGAATTATTCGGCGACGTCCCCGCACAGTTACATTGGGAACTTGCCCTGATCTATGGCAATAACCTCAAAAAATATGCTGAGGCAGCCAGGGAATTAAAGCTCTACCAAAAAAAGAAACCGGACGCCCCGAATTCGGCCGAGGTAAAGAAACTGATCGCTGATTTTGAGGCCAAGGCCGCAAAGAAATAGGCACGCCGGGCATGCTCGTATATTGCCCGTCTCGAATTTCCGAAAGGAGCCCGCACCCAAAAAAAGAGGCCGTCGTTTCGACGGCCTCTTATTCTGTATTACTCAAGGTATCAGAATGTAAAGTGCACCCCGAACCTAACGTTCCGCTTCCCTTGCCACGCGAAGGGGACATTATAATACGGGTTCCGGAGAGTTGCGCTCTGCGCCTCGGCAAGCATCACCGGAGAACCATTGGCCTGGAAATTACGGTATGCCTCAGCCCAGCAAGATGCGTACCCCGGGGTCACCGTACACGTTGGACTTGTCAACCCATACTGGGCGCCTGTGGGAACGAAATTGGCCTTAGCGATGAGATTTCCGGCTTGGCCCGAAAGGGTATTGATACCCTTATTGATCAGGATGCCCTGATTGAACAGATTTATGACGTCGCCGTCAAACTTCAGATTAAATCGCCCGTCCCTACCAAACTTAATGTTGTGGCGAAGGGCAAAATCTGTCTGAGAGAACCACGGTGTTCGGCCCTGGTCTCCGCGGTGACTCATGATTATCTGCTCGTTCTTATTAACCGATACGAACGACGTGATCGGGCTGCCGCTGGTCGCGGTGTAGAAGAACTGAAAGTCCGTCGAATGACTCTTCCACAGTCCGATCTTGTCCCACGGAAGCGAATAAGCTCCGAACGCCTTGAGCACGTTCGGGCGGTCGGTGGCCAACAGGCCATTATCGGGACGTCCGGTCAACGTGAAACCCGCACCCGGCGTATCGAAGTAACGCTGGATATAAGGATCATCCCTCGTACCCTCTTCGTCCGAGCTGATCAACCCGCCATAGTTACCGTAGAGACGGCTGTACGTATAGTTCGCGCTGAAGAAGAAGTTGTTAGCGAAGCGCCTGTCGATCTTGAACTCGAGGGCGTCATACTGCCGCTGGGCTCTCGGAGCGATCAGCCCCAGCTCATCAAAACGCTCCTTGATCAACCCCTGGCCGGGGTTGCCAATGACGAAGATCTCGCCGCCGGCCTCATCCAACGTTGAGGAGTCTTCGATAGCATCGATCACCTCTTTCCGAGAATAACGAGCCGAGAACACATAGTTGGTACTGAGTTGATGTTGAATGGAGAATGTTACCTCGCGCTGCTTGAACGCCTTCATATTGGGATCGATCGGGTCGCTTGTGCCGAAAAATCCATTGTCCCTGTCGCATCTTACGCGTCCGTAGATCGGAGTCGTTGTACCAGTGGGACAATTCGTGCCCTCACTCAGGGGAGCACCACCCGTCACAAGCTGCCTATTGATGCTTGCCAACGTGTCGCCGGGAAACAGTTCGAAGGTCAGTTCGTGAAAAACTTCACTGCCGGCAAACGTGCGTCTTACCAACCCTAGTTTGAAACGGTCGTAGAACATGCCGTAGAAAGCCGAGATCCTCGTTTTTCCGTCGCCCCTCAGGTCGTACGAAGCTCCAAGCCTCGGTGCGACCTTCGATCCGAGACCAAATTTGATCGACGGAGTATCCTCAGTGAGGCTCGGGATATGCTCTTGTTCGAGCCGCACTCCCAGGTTCAGCGTAAGTCGCTTATGAGCCTGCCATTTGTCCTGGACGTAATAAGCCTTATTGGTGCCACGGGCGTTGCTCTTCGACGAAAAAATGGTCAACCTTCCCACGCCCGTTGCCGTTGGCGACATCAGGTAGGGCAGATCTTTATTCACAATTGCCCGCACCATGTTAACGAACGCAAACCCGTTGATATACCAGCGCGTTCCCCAAAATAACTCAAATCGATCATTAACTTGTGAGTCTTCGCTGCTTCGGGTCCTATTCTCCTGATAGCCGCCTTTAAATTCGTGCCGTCCCCCGATATCGAAGCTGTAGGTTGCGTCGCCATCGATCTGATCGCGAATGTTCCTGTCATATTTCGTGAAGTTTGCGGCCGGAATGTTGTTGTTCTGGCCGATGCCGCAGCCGAAGCCAGCTGGAAACTGAGTTGCGCTCGCCGGCCATGCCGGGGGATTGACAGTCGTATTTCTCCATTCGCTGCATACGACACGCGGATTATTCACGTCGCCAATGCCCTCTGTTCCCAACAGGTTGTTCATGAAATAGTGGCCCAATCTGGCACTAATGATGAACTTGTTCGTCACGAGCAAGGAACCACCCGCCGTCGCATTCAGAGAGTTAATGCGCCCACCGGTCTGGTTATAATAATCTGCGCCACACAGGGTACCGAGGCATGCCTGACTCTTGGAGAGTTCCGATGCATAGCCGGGAATCAAACCCTCGTTGATCTCAGGGCTCCATTTAAACGTGCCGTATAAACTCAACTTGTTAAAAAGTTGGCCATCAACCCTTGCAAAAGCCTTTTCGGACCGTCGGCGGAAGGTGTGAGTTTGCGTCAATGACGGAAGGAAAACATTTGGGTCGGCTGCAGACCGCAAATTGGCATATGTCAGCGTGCGCGAGCGCTCCCAGAATTGAGGAGCATAGGCGACGGAGAACCAGGCGTGATTCTTCCATATCGGCCCCATGAGAGTCGCTGTCGGATTGAACTCGTTATCCGGGGAGCGTCGGGACTTATAATACGACGGCGTGGGAAGCCCAAGCTGAGGGTTATCCGTTATCGTGCCTAAGCTGAGAAGAGCCATGCCCGGTGTCGGCTCGAGCTTCCAGCTTCTAAACTGTGAACCGACTTCCCCGTGCCATTGATTGTTTCCGGCCTTGGTCACCATGTTGACAACACCGCCGGTGGCACCGCCAAATTCTGCCTCAAAGCCGGTCGTCTTAACCTGAGTTTCCTGAAGGATCGAAAGCGGGAGATTAGTATTGCGGTCGAGATAGCCCGAGAGGACATCGGTCACTTCCTGTCCATCGATAACGAACGTATTTTCAGCACCGCTGGCCCCATCGATCTGGAACTGTCCGGACCGCGGTTCCGGCCGGGTCGCAGCTGAATACTTCAATACGGAGGAAAAATTGATCCCCTTAGGAATTAGTTCGACCAGTTTCGATGTTAGGGTCGTATTACCTTTGTCATCCGTGATGTCTACTCCCGTATCATTCGCCGTGATCGTAACGGTTGCATCCACAGTTGTTCCCAGAGTTATGGACACCGGGGTTGTTTTCCCGAGTCCGACGCTCACATTATCCGCGCGCCGCTCCGCGAATCCTGAGATCGCGGCAACGATCACCGTATATTCACCGGGCGGGACCAGAATGACGCGGGCAAAACCCGAATCGTTCGCAGTCACTGTTCTCTTAAAACTGCCCGTCGAACCAGTATTCTGGATCGTCACGGTCGCGTTGGGAACCACGGCATCCGCCTCGTCCTTGACTGTAACCTCAATGTTCCCTGTGGTTTCCTGTCCTACCGCGACCAATGAGAACGCAAGGACGGCAAAAACCGTTAACCAACCAACAACCAAATCCTTCTTCATTTTTTTCCTCCTGGAGATTTCTGATCAATCCCTGGGCCTCTTCTGCAACGGTGCTTTCGGCACGCTGTATTTAGCAAAGGGCACGATTAGATCAATGCACGGATTGAAAATGCAATTGTTGTGCCCAATATACCACAGGCGATGGGCTATGTAAACAAAGGGCTTACGGGCTTAACGCGGGCCGCCCGGGTCGGCTATGTCCAAAATTATGAATTAGTTCCAGAAAATCGGAATCCGAGCGCCTGAACGTTCATCGGGCCGCAAAGCCGTCATTGCCCGTCACGGCAGTTAGATGACGCGTATCATTGAGCGCCAATACTCTGACATTTCGTCGGCCGCGTATCTCAAATCGATTAATGCCGCAGTTTGAAGTGATCAGCCACGGCGTCTGTTTTGTTCCCCGATGAATGGCCCCCAGCAGGTGGAGTGTGATGAAACAGATAGCGCCCGTGTGAGAATAGATCGCAATGCGTTGACCCTGATGATCACGAAGCACATTCTGCAGTTTCATAGTGATCCGCCGCAGCAAGTGTCGATAGCTCTCACCGCCCGAGATCACATGATCCACGCTTCGATTGACCAGCGCGTAGTAATCGGCCGGGTGCCGCTCTTTCGATTCGTCAAACGTCAGCCCTTCCAAAACACCTACGTGACGCTCGCGGAATGCGTTCGACACGTGCACCTCTACGTCTATTAATTTAGCGAGATACTCCGCCGACTGGACCGCCCGATGAAGGTCACTCGAATAGACCACGCTCACGCCCTCTCTGGCCAGACTGTCTGCGGTCGCTGCCGCCTGTTTCTCGCCCAGCGGCGAAAGCGGTGTCGGCCCGTGACCACCAAAGCGGCCCGCGGCGTTACCGTCAGACTGGCCGTGACGGATAAGGTAGAGACGGGTGGGTTGCGGCATAGCTTGTCGATCCCATGCGTCAAACTGCGACGGCTTCGGCGTTTAACTTCTCGGTCTGATAGTGCGTTCTCAACGCATCGATAAATTCGTCTAATTGTCCGTCCAGCACGAGATCGAGCTGGTGAACCGTCATGCCGATCCGGTGATCGGTGACGCGATTTTCTTTGAAATTATACGTCCTGATCTTCTCCGAACGATCGCCCGAGCCGACCATGGATTTTCGCTCGCTGGCCTGAGCGTCGTGCTGCTTCTGTTCCTCGAGTTCCTGCAATCGTGCGCGCAAAACGCGCATGGCTTTTTCCCGGTTCTTGATCTGCGATTTTTCGTCCTGCATCGAAACGACGACGTTCGTCGGAAGATGCGTAATGCGCACCGCCGAATAGGTCGTATTCACCGATTGGCCGCCGGGACCGCTCGAGCAAAACGTGTCGATCCTGCAGGTCGTTCTGATCGATCTGCACGTCGACCTCTTCAGCTTCCGGCAGAACCGCGACCGTGATCGCTGACGTGTGAATTCGCCCGCTCGATTCGGTCTGCGGGACGCGCTGGACGCGATGAACGCCCGATTCATATCGCATTTTTGAGTAAACGTTGTCGCCCTCGATCAGCAGCCGTTGCTTCCTTGACGCCGCCAACGCCTGTGTCCGAGACTCCCATGATGTCCATTTTCCAGCCCTGTCGCTCGGCGTAACGAGCATACATACGCAGAATATCGCCAGCAAACAGCGTCGCTTCGTCTCCGCCCGTGCCGGCACGGATCTCAAGAATGACGTTCTTTTCGTCGTTTGGATCTTTCGGCAGGAGAAGGACCTTGAGTTCTTCTTCCACGGCCGGGAGCTTCTCTTCGATCTCAGCGATCTCCAGGGTCGCCATCTCGCGCATGTCCTCGTCGTCAGCAGCGCAAGCAGATCTTGGGCCCCGGTCAGTCCCTCCTGCATCTTCTTGACCTCGCGATATTTTTCGACGATCTCACCCAGCGAGCGATGCTGCTTCATCAGCTTCGCGTACGCCGTCATGTCAGACATGAACTCCGGCTGAGAGATCTGCTCGGTCAGCTCTTCGTAGTTCTTTTCAATTTGTTCAAGTTTCTCGAACATATTTTTGAACCGCAGAGACGCTAAGACGCAGAGAAAACAAATATTGATCTCGGCGTCTCGGCGTCTCTCGGTTAGATATTTAGGCCGTCGCGGGCTCCAGCTTTAGCGATTCGTCCAGCGCCTTGATCGCAACCTCAAGCTGCTCCTCGTCCGGCTCCTGCGTCGTGATGTTCTGCAGCCAAAGGCCGGGCATCGTCATAAACTTGAAGATCGCACTCGATTCCTTCTTCGCCGCATATCGAATGATCTCGTACGAGAGTCCCGCGACCAGCGGCATCAACGCGATGCGAACGACCAGATTGAGCCACATCGCCTCGAAGTTGATCACCGAAAACAGCACGATCGCGACCAGCATCACGACCATCAGGAACGACGTGCCGCAACGCGGATGCTGGCGACGCTGTTGGGTCGCGTTCGCGGGCGTAAGTTCAGACCTTTTTCCCATGTGAAGACCGTCTTGTGCTCGGCACCGTGATATTCGAAAACGCGGCGGATGTCCTTGATCCACGACATCGTGAAGATCATTACGATGAAAAACACCATCCGGATCAGGCCGTCGATCAGGTTAAAACCTATCCACGTGCCGAATGAGTCCAGCTTTATCTTCCAGACATATGCCTTCACGAGCTCGAACCAGCCCGCACCGGCGGCGATATCGGGCGACGGAGCCCAAGCCAACCATATAAAAAGCAGGTTCGTTAGCACCAATGGAGCGACGATGAATAGCAAGATGTTAAATCCCAACGCAAAGATGATCGAACCGACAGCGCTCGCCGACTGGCCGACCTTCTTGGCCTTAGCGGCATCGGTTTTCTCGGGCATGATGACCTTTACCGGAGCCTTGGTAAAGTTCTCATCCATCGTTCCGTCAACCAGTACAGCCTGCAATTCGCCCGCCTTTGCTTTCTCGACAGCCTCGGCCGCGGCGATATCTTCCTCGTAGATGCGAGCCGAGAAGTTCAATGCCTTCACGCCCAAAGCCATCGATTGGATCAGAGTCGCACCGCCGCGAAGCACCGGCGTGTTGAGCCATTTGTACTTGTCGCTCCACTTAGGCAGCGTCTCGGCCGTTGTAATTATCGAGCCATCCTGACGACGACACGCGATCGCGTACGCCGACGGTGTACGCATCATGACGCCCTCCATCACGGCCTGGCCGCCCACGATCAGGTCACGCTCCAGAGCGAAGATCGTGTGAATAAACCTGAGTAATCTCGTCGATGTGCGTTTCGTCATAATCCCTGAGCTATTTAGTCCTAAACTGGCTCATCTTTAGATGCAGAACGATTGCATTCCGCATTCCGCATTCCGCAATTGAACAACGCCGACCATTTTTTCACCTATCGCGGGTGCTTGTACACCTCGAACGATCGGCCAAAGGTCGGCGTCGGATTTTGAAAAGCTAATACTGGGCGGTTGCCAGTCTGGTCATTTCGCGGCCTCAGCGGCACCGCGAGCGTAACGCTTGTTAAAGCGGTCAACGCGTCCAGCCGTATCGACCAGCTTCTGCTTGCCCGTAAAGAACGGATGGCATTCAGAACAAATTTCGATATGCAGTTCGTCGCCCATCGTCGAGCGGGTCTGAAAACTGTGGCCGCATGCACATGTCACCGTGATATCGGTATAACTCGGATGAATTTCCTTTTTCATAGCCTTGTCCCCGGCCGTTAACGGCCTACTCGCACCCCTCAGGGCGCAAACGATAATGATACTCCCGAAGGAACTCGTGGGTCAAGCGATCGACCGTCCTTGCCGACAAAAGACCTTGACAAGAATGCAGGTCTGTGCTATACATGCAACAGTCGCTCTTTGATAATTTTCCTGGTTCCGGAAGGCCGCTTTTTTGCATTTCGGCGGAACACCGTTAGCTAGTCTAATAACTGGTTCTCGATCAACAGGTTACCGCGTTTCAAGCACCTGAATATGTAATGGAACATCCATCGTCACGGCCACGCCCGTCGCATTTTGTGCCACAAACGGCCACATATCGAACGGATGTTTTGAGGGAAGCTGCTACCCGAGAAGAGATTCGAGCCGTTGAGCGGCGATACTGTAGAGTTCTTTTATCGCTGCGATCTGCTCATCGAATTGTGCGGGTTCAGCGGGCCGGTCAAGCCGGGTGCCGACGAGCATATTGTTCTTCGGCGTGTGTTCGACACTGACGAATTCGAAAAGCCTCGTCGAATACCCGCTCCGTTCGAGCAGCAGCGAACGCAATCCGTCGGTAACGGTCTCGGCGACGCGTTCGAGCATGACGCCGTGTTTGAGGACGTCGCGAAACATCTCGGGCGGCCGCAACTGCGGCCGAAGTTCCTGATGACAGCATGGCACTGTCACAATCAGTTCGGCCCCGGCACGGATGCCCTTAAAGATGGCATCGTCGGTGGCGGTATTGCAGGCGTGCAGGGCGATCAGGATATCTACGCCGTCGGGCGAGAAACTGTCGATGCTGCCCTCAGCAAACCTGAGGCCTTCGAATTCGCTCGCCGCCGCGATGTCGTTGCACAGCGATACAAGCTCCGCACGCGTATCGACGCCGGTCATCGCAACGTCGAGACCACGGACATTCGCGAAATAATCGTAGGCCGCGAACGTCAAGTAGCCTTTGCCCGAGCCCATATCGACGATGTTCAGCCGCGGACGGTCTTTTAGACGCGATTTATCGACCAGCGAAGCGAGCGTCTCGACGAATTTGTTGATCTGACGCCACTTGTCCTGCTGTTTATCACGGACTTCGCCGCCGTCGGTCGTAATGCCGAGGGCGTGCAGAAATTGAGCGTTCTTATCGACAAACTTGGTCTTTTCGCGGTTGTGCGACAGCATCGGGGCCGCTTTGAACGTAGGTTTTGCAACATTCAGCCGCGAACGGCCTTTCTTGCCAATCTCAAGCTGATGGTCGGCCACGGTCGTGAAGAGATGGCCGCTGAAAAATTCGCCGTCGAGGTGCCGAGCGATCAGACGCTGCCCTTCGTCGAGATCGAAATTCTTAGCGGTGTCGCGTGTGTCGTATTTATAGAGAAAGAACAGCCGCCGGCCCTTTTTTGTATCGATCAGGCGGATGTTCAACTTTTGCAGGTGCTCGTCGCCGCCCTTATAATTGCCGAGAGTCGCTTTAACAAAGCTGCCATCGGCGAGGCTCGCGGCAAAGGCGGTAAGGAATTTTTCGACACTGTCGAGCATTGAAAAAGAGGTTAGCATAAAGATGACAAATCCATTTCACCTGGCATTTCCGGTCGATGATCTCGCGGCGGCACGCGAGTTTTACGGCGGCGTGCTGGGCTGTGAAGAAGGACGCAGTTCAGAGAGTTGGATCGATTTCAACCTCTATGGCAATCAGATCGTTACGCATCTGGCCCCGGAAGCCGCGGGGGTGAGAATGCACAATCCGGTCGATGCCGATAACGTTCCCGTACCGCACTTCGGCGTGATCCTGCCGATGGACGACTGGGAGGCACTCGCCGCGCGGCTTAGGGGCAGAGGCATCGATTTCATCATCGAGCCAAAGATCCGGTTCAAGGGCAAGGTCGGCGAGCAGGCGACGATGTTCTTCCTCGACCCGAGCGGTAACGCATTAGAATTCAAAGGTTTTAGAGACCAAGCGGAGATCTTTGCAAAGTAGTCCTTATCACTTTTCACTTCTCACATATCACTTATTTGGGAGGTGTTCCGGAGTAGGTGATAAGTTATAGGTGATAAGTGAAAAGTCCAGAGATCGTCATCATCGGCGGCGGCGTTGTGGGAGCGAGCGTCGCGTATCACCTCGCCGAGCGTGGCGTGCATGACATTGTCGTCCTGAACCGCGCGCCGTCGTTAGGCGAAGGTTCGACAGGGAAAGCTACGGGCGGCGTGCGGGCCCAATTCGAGACCGACATCAACATCCGGATGTCACTGTATTCGATCGACTTTTTTCGAAATTGGGACCAGAGCGTTGAATATGAGCCGCGAGGCTATCTTTTCCTTGCCTCAAACTCGGTGCATCTTGAATATCTCGACCGCACGATCGAGCGTCAGCGTCAGCTCGGATATGATGACGTGCATCTGGTAACGCAAAGCGAGATCGCGGCAATGGTGCCGGGGCTGAATGTCGATGACATAGTGGGAGGCTCGTTCGGACCGAAAGACGGATTCATCAATCCGATGGCGATTCTCGAAGGTTTTATGGTCGGAGCCTATCGACACGGCACGCGCGTGCTCACGGGTATCGAGGTGGAGAAGGTAATTGTCGAGAACGGGCGAGTTTCAGGGATCCAGACAAACGACGGGCGCATCGAATGTGACAAGGCGGTCATTTCCGCCGGAGCGTGGTCGACACGGCTTGCCGTAAGCGCCGGACTCGACCTGCCGGTCGCTCCGCAACGGCGACAGATCGTTTGGGCACAAGCTCAGCAACCGCTGACGCCCGATATGCCGATGGTCATCGATATGAAGGACGGCTTCCATTTTCGCCCCGCCAAAGACTTTCATCACGGTGCGGGACAAACACAGGACCCGAATGCAGTGCTCTTCGCGTGGCCCGATCCGGACGAACCGCCGAGTTTCTCCGTCGAGTTCGACGAAACGTACCTCGACAAGGTCGGCGAACGCGCGCAGCACATCGCGCGCCGTTCCTGAACGGGGCCCGCATCGTATATGAGAAGTGTCGGGCCGGACTTTATGAGAACACGCCCGATCACCATGCGATACTGGGCGCGTGCGATATTGACGGCCTCTATCTGGCGTGCGGCTTTTCGGGCCACGGCGTAATGCACTCGCCAGCGACGGGAAGGGCGTTGGCCGAGATCATTCTCGACGGCGAGGCAAGTTTCATGGATGTTTCGAGCCTCGGATACGACCGCTTCGCTCGCGGCGAACTATTGCACGAAAGCGGCTATATTTAACAGCTATGACCACGGCCCTCATTCATCATCCGATCTACGAAAAACACGATACCGGCCATGGGCATCCCGAAACGCCGCGGCGGTATTCGGTCGTGATGCAAGCTCTCCGTGAGGATGAGCAGTTCTGGTCGGGCCTCGTCGAGATAACGCCGGAAAAAGCGTCGAAGGGCATGGTGCAGGCGGCTCACTCGCCGCAGCATTTCAAACGGGTCGAGGGCGCATTCGAGAATGGTTACGACCGGCTGGACGATGATACGGTGATCTCACATGAATCGTTCGATGTCTCCCTTTTTGCCGCGGGCGGGGCTATCGCGGGTGTCGACGCGGTAATGCAGGGCGAGGCCGATAACGCGTTTGTCGTCGTCCGGCCGCCGGGCCATCATGCGACGGCCGAGCGGGCGATGGGCTTTTGCCTTTTCAATAACGTAGCTATCGCGGCCCGGGCCGCCCAAAACAAATACAAAGAGATCGAGCGCGTCGCGATCATCGATTGGGACGTGCATCACGGCAACGGAACGCAGGGCATCTTTTACGACGATCCGAGCGTGTTCTTTTTCTCAATGCATCAATATCCGTGGTATCCGGGCACGGGCAGTCGCGGCGAGACCGGCTTTGGTCGGGGACTTGGTTCGACGATGAACGTTCCCATAAAGGCGCAAACAAAGGCCGTGGAGCAAAGACGCATATTCGAGGCTGCGATCGAGGACATTTCAAAGACGTTCACACCCGACCTCGTTATGATCTCGGCCGGATTCGACGCTCACCTGACCGATCCGCTGGGGCAGTTGATGCTTGAGGATAACGACTTTGTTTCGATGACGACGACGCTAAAGCAATGGGCCGGCGAGACTTGTGGCGGACGGATCGTCTCGTGCCTCGAGGGCGGGTACAATCTCGATACTCTCGGCCAAACAGTCAAAAACCATGTGGCGGAACTAAGACGTTAGACGGACGTGTGTTAAACTGCTCGAAAGCCCACATTCCGTCCGTGGAGGTAATGCGATGCCGGACATCGAGATCCCGTGCGTTCAGTGTAAAGAGATCTTCGTTTTTAGCGAGAAGGATCAGGACCAGTACTATCGAGCGCAACATGATGCAGCCGCAGCGCTGCATGCGTTGCCGGTCAAAAAAGGCCGCGATGCGCGATGACGCACCGACCCGTTACGAGATAGTGTGCGACCACTGCGGTCGACATGATACGGTCCCGTTCCAGCCAAAAACGGGCCGGTCGATACTCTGTAAAGAGTGCCATGAATCCAGTCGCTCGCGCGTCCGCGGTGCTTAACTCTTATGGACCTCGAAACTGTAACCTACGAATTTGAGGCGAGCGTAGCCACGGTCACGATGAACCGTCCGGACGCCCTTAACGCGCTGTCGCTGCAATTGACCGCCGACCTCGACCGTTCGTTTCGGCAGGTGATACTTGACGACGCCCGGGCGGTGATCTTTACAGGCAATGGCCGCGCCTTCTGCTCCGGCGGCGACCTGCGTGAGATGCAGTCGATGTGGGAAAAAGAAGGCCGCATCGAGGCCTTCCTCGAAGATCCGCTCGGTGCTCTGCACGGCGTGATCCAGTTGATACGCGAAACGCCCGTGCCCTTCATCGCCGCCGTTAACGGGGTATGTGCAGGAGCCGGCGTCAATTTCGCCTTGGCGTGCGACATTGTGATCGCGGCCGAGGACGCGTCGTTTCGCGAGGCGTTTGTTCGTATCGGACTGTCGCCCGATTGCGGCGGGACGTTCTTTCTGCCCCGGGCCGTTGGCGAGAAGATCGCGACCGAACTCTTCATGACCGGCGATGCTGTCACTGCTGAAAGAGCCGTCGCGATCGGCATGATCAACAAGACTGTCCCTGCCGCTTCCCTTCTCGACGAAGCACGGCAGTTTGCAACAAAGCTCGCGTCGGGCCCCACCGGCTCGATCGGACGGATCAAGCGAATGATGAACGCGACTTTCCAAAACGACCTTGGTGCCCAACTTGCTCTCGAACACGAGTGCCAGATCGAGTCGGGAAGATCCGCCGACTTTAAGGAAGGCGTTGCAGCCTTCTTCGAAAAACGTCCGCCGGCGTTCTCCGGCAAATAACCAGCTTCATTGCAATTGACAATACTAGACAGGGCGGATAGTCTCTATTCAGATATTGAAAGTCATTTTCATTAAGGTGACAATAAGAACCAAATATAGGTGGTATTGATGAAGATCCCCGTCCGTCGAGTAGTTACAGCAACACTATTCCTGACCACAATGTTCAGCGTTTCGTTCGCACAGCAAACGAGCCTTGAAGGTCAGGTCGTGGACGCCCATGGCCACGCGGTCGCCGGTGCCAAGGTGGTGGTCGAGAGCACCGAATTCACGAGCCGCGTTCGAATCAACACTGGGAAAGAGGGCAACTTTCACCTGGGCCGGCTGATTCCCGGCCATTACTCGATCACAGTATCGGCGCCTGGTTTTGCGACGCGAAAATCCCAGTTCGCTGTCCCATTTAGTGAGCCGCTTATTGTGGTGTCGCTTCAACCGGGAACGGTAGCAGCGGAAGTTTCCGTTACGACGACGACCCTTGCCGGAAGCCCCCAAAGCTTGACCGAGGTTCCCGGCTCGATCGACAGGATTGACGCCCGCACGCTCGATGCGGCCCGCGTATTCAATTTTTCTGAGGCACTTCGCAAATTGCCGGGTGTCAACGTCAGGGATGAGGAAGGTTTTGGCCTGAGGCCGAATATCGGTATCCGAGGTACCAATCCAACACGTTCGACCAAAGTGCTGCTACTGGAAGACGGCATCCCGCTCGCTTATGCTCCGTACGGCGACAACGCCTCGTACTACCACCCGCCTATCGAACGATACGAGTCCATCGAGGTGCTGAAAGGCTCGAGCCAGATCGCGTATGGGCCACAAACGATAGCCGGCGTGATCAACTATCTGACGCCGAACCCGACCCAGCGGCCGAGCTTCACGATCGCCTTGACAGGCGGCAACCGGATCGTATTTCAACGGTAGCTTTACCGGAAGCGGCACTATCGGCCGGACAGGTGTCTTCGCACACTACACGCGCAAGCAAGGTCACGGCTCACGCGATAATACCAGCTCGAAACTTAACGACATAACTGCAAAGGTCGTCCACGAGATCAATGATAAGAACGCACTAACATTCAAGGCGAGTTACTACGGCGAGGATTCCAACGTTACCTACTCGGGGCTTACGGTCGACGAATATGCCGCGGACCCACGCTCGAATCCGTTCAAGAATGACTTCTTCTACGGCGACCGCTATGGCTTCTCCGCATCTCATACCTCCGTGTTGGCCGGACAGGCGTCTCTTACGACGAACGCGTACTTCAACAAATTCTCACGCGATTGGTGGCGTCAATCCTCGAATTCGGGTCAGCGGCCTAATCGGCTGAACGTCGATCCGGACTGCCTCTCCATGGCCGACCTCAACACGACATGCGGCATCGAGGGCCGTCTGCGAAAGTATGAGACCTATGGCATCGAGCCGCGCTTTGACCTGAGCTACAACGCAGGGACAGCCTATCGCGGCGAACTCCAGGCCGGGTTCCGGCTGCATTGGGAAGAGCAAAACCGCCGCCAGTTAAACGGCGATCTTCCGATCAGTCGTGATGGTGTGGCTGTTGAGATCAACGTCCGCAAGAATTTTGCCCAGTCGGGCTACGTTCAGCATCGTTTCGTGATGCGCGATCTCGCAATAACTCCGGGCATTCGGTTTGAGCGGATCGAGATCGAACGCCGGAACCTGCTCGCGTCGCCGACGGCGATCCGGTGGAACCGTCATCACCGCGGTAATTCCAGGCATCGGCGTTGCTTACTCGGGGCTGCCAAGGACGACAGTCTTCGCGGGCGTTCATCGTGGATTCTCGCCGCCACGCGCCGAGGATATTGTCGGCAACAACGGCGGGGTGATCGACCTCGAACCTGAACAGAGTTGGAATTACGAGGCGGGCGTCCGCTCAAGGCCCATTCGCGGGGTACAGGTCGAGGCGACCGTATTCAGGTTGGATTACGCGAACCAGATCGTGGCGGCCAGCCTGGCCGGCGGGGTCGGCTCCCTTTTGACCAACGGCGGCAAGACCCTGCAGCAAGGAGCCGAAGTCTCGGTGGCCGCGGAATCGGCGCCGATACTCAGCTCGCGGCATAACTTCTATTTTCGGGCAGCATTCACATTCCTGCCGGTCGCTGAGTTTCGAGGCGTCAGATTCAGTTCCGTCACGCCGGCAGTGTCTATAACCGGGAACCGCTTACCTTACACACCTGAGACTCAAGCGACGTACAGCATCGGCTATTCGCATCCGCGTGGGCTCAACGCATTTGTCGAAAACGTGTATATCACTGGTCAGTTCTCGGACGACCTGAACACCGTTGCCGCGATCTCGAACGGACAACGCGGTTATATCGACTCTCAGAGTTACTGGAACGCGACGACCAACTACGCGATCGAGAAGTTGAATACGACGTTTTATGTGACGGTAAAGAACGTCGGCGATAAAACTCTGATCGTGGATCGCAGCCGTGGCATTCTGCCGTCAATGGGCCGCATCGTTCAGCTGGGCATGAAACTCAAGCTATAAGAGAGCTATCGGCTTGACCGTTCCATCCGGAAACCGTAAACAACGACCATTCGCACTGGATCAGTCGGGGCATCGCTTGCTTAAAGGTCGATGCCCTCCCACCTTTTGGTAAAGTTGCCCCAACCGGGATTATTGGTCATACTTCATCTTTGCATTATGCCCAATACTCCAACACCGAACGCTAGCTACAGTCTCACCTTACGCGTTCGCATTCAGAACGAGCCGGGCAAGCTTGGCGAGATCACCACGGCCATCGGTGGGGCCGGCGGCGACATTGAGGGCATTGACATTGTCAGTGTCGGTAAGGACTTTCTGATCCGAGACATTACCGTCAACGCCGCCAGCGAGAATCACGACAAAGAGATCATCGGTTCGGTCCAGGCTATCGACGGGGTCGAAGTTGTAAACGTCAGTGACCGGACGTTCCTTATGCACCTCGGCGGTAAGATCGAGGTCGTGTCCAAGATGCCTCTCAAGACTCGCTCGGACCTGTCGATGGCGTACACGCCGGGCGTCGCACGCATCTGCCTGGCGATCCAGAAGGACCCCGAGAAGCGTTTCAACCTGACGATCAAAAAGAACACCGTCGCGGTCGTATCCGACGGAACGGCCGTGCTGGGCTTAGGCGATATCGGCCCCGCGGCGGCTATGCCGGTGATGGAAGGCAAGTGCCAGTTGTTCAAGGAGTTCGGCGGCGTCGATGCCTTTCCGATCTGCCTTAATACAAAAGATCCGCATGAGATCGTCAACACGATCAGGAACATTTCAGTCGCGTTTGGCGGCATCAATCTCGAGGATATTTCGGCACCAAGGTGCTTTGAGATCGAGGAACGCCTCAAGGAAGAGTTGAACATTCCGGTCTTTCACGACGATCAGCACGGCACCGCCGTCGTCGTCCTCGCCGCTCTGATCAATGCGCTAAAGATCGTCGGCAAGAAGATGGACGAGGTCAAGGTCGTTGTCAGCGGCATTGGCGCGGCGGGCGTGGCCTGCTCAAAGATCGTAATGGCCGCGGGCGTCAAGAACATGATCGGCTGCGACACGACGGGGGCGATCTACGAGGGTCGCAAGGAGAATATGAATTGGGTCAAGGATTGGTATGCCCGCAATACAAATCCAGACAACGAGCGGGGCACCGTCCACGAGATCATTAAGGGAGCAGACGTATTCTTCGGCCTGTCGGCCCCGGGACTGCTGACGCCGGACGACCTGGATACAATGGCAAAAGATCCGATCGTTTTTGCGATGGCCAATCCTGTGCCTGAGATCATGCCCGAGGACGCCGCCGGGCATGTCGCCGTGATGGCGACAGGCCGTTCGGACTATCCGAACCAGATCAATAATGTCCTTTGCTTCCCCGGCATCTTTCGCGGTGCTCTGAATTGCCGTGCGTCGCAGATCAATGGCCCGATGAAGCTCGCCGCCGCGAACGCCATCGCCGAGACCATCGCGGACGAGGAACTTCATCCCGATTACATTATCCCGTCGGTTTTCGACCGTCGTGTCGCTGAGGCCGTTGCCGCCCGCGTCGAGGAAGCCGCATACGCATCAGGCGTTGCCCGACGAGACAGAGCCACGTCTGAATCGCATTTCGAGGCCTCAGTACCATAATGATCAAAGCGAGAATGGATCAAATGACGGTCGAGGAGGTCGCGAATACACTGACCCACGGTGTCGGCCTCTTGCTAAGTCTCGTCGGGTTTGTGATTCTGCTGTCGCTCGCCTTTTATCACGGCGACGTCTGGCATATCGCCGGCAGCGCGATCTACGGCACGTCTCTCGTCGTGCTCTATGCGGCTTCAACTGTCTATCATTCGACCATCACGCCTCATCGCAAGGAGATGCTCCAACTCGTCGATCATTGCTGCATCTACCTGCTGATCGCCGGCAGCTACACACCGTTCCTTCTGATCGTGCTTAGAAATGACATCGGCCCCGGCATGCTGGTGGTGGTGTGGGCGTTCGCCGTTTTCGGAATAATGATGAAGGTGTTGTTTCGCCATCGCTTTAAGGCGCTGGGCATCACATTGTATCTGCTCCTTGGCTGGCTCGGTGTGATCACGATGCAGCCGCTGTATGCCGCACTCGGTTTGATCCCGCTGATCCTAGTCCTGGCTGGCGGCGTGAGCTACACGCTCGGAATGATCTTCTTCGGCTGGAAGGCCATCAAACACCATCACGCCATCTTTCACGTCTTCGTCCTCGCCGGCAGCATACTTCACTACGCCGCCATCGCCGGATATGTGATGCCTTACACTCCCTCCGTTTAGAGCGCAAAAAAAGCATGTTGATAGCAAATGAAGATGTCCGGTTTTAGTAGCACATCAAATGTCCGGTTTGTGTTTGCTGCAGGAAAGGGGCGCGCCCCTTTTCTGCAGCGGGCCGTCTGAGCAGCTCACGTCGAGCAGCTGGTTTTCCATCGGCTGAATATCGGCCGATCTGCCTGGGTCCGTAGCCGATCGAGATAAAGCCGTTCAGGTGCTGATAGACGGTGACGCGGCAGCCGTCGAGCGAGGAGCGCCATATTTGGCGGTCGATCTGGAGCACCAGATTGCGATATTTGACGGTGTTGTCTCGATTAACGGTCCTCTCGGTCTGGATCGAGAAGACGCGGTCCAGATCATCTCTCAAAGAGGGCACAAAAGCTGAAGCACCAGGCTCGGCGGCTGCAACCGTGAACTTCCGGTTGAACTCGCGAATATAGCTTCTTTTCAAGAATCTGTTAGCCTCCTCAGGCGTTGATATTCCTCTGAGCCTCAGCTCCTGCGGAAGACGCCCCTGCCACGTCTTGAAGCTGCGTTCGCTGCGGCCTCGTGCCTGTGGCGAGTAAGCCGGGATCATTGTGATCCCAAGCTCGCGCAGTGCACGTCCGACCTGGGTGAGTGTTTGTTTATCCACCGGTTCTCCTGCCTTTGGCGTCAGCCAGAAATGACTTGCACGATCAGAGTAGAGACTGCAGAAAACGCCTTCTTTTTCAACAACTTGCCTGATCCCCGTCATGACCGTCGAGGTCGATTCCGCATCGACCAGAGCGGCATAATAGATCTCGCCCGTGGCGTCATCGAGTATCACGATCAGATCGTGCCAGCGCTCATCGCCAAACCACTGGTGATGAGACCCGTCGATATGCAGCATCATCCCCTTTAGAGGCTTTCTCTCCCGCTTTCTCCGGTGCTTCTTTCGTACGCTGTCCTTTGCTACCAGACCCGCTCCCTGCAGCAGCCCCTTGACCCACGTGTAGCTCACCTCGATCTTGTGCTCCTCGACGAGCTTCTCGTGATAGTGCTTTACATTGAGATCAAAATACTTTTCCCGATAAAGCCCCATCACCTGCTCAACCACTTCAACAGGTATCCGCTTCGGACTCGCTTTGCCTACTCGCTTGTCAAACAGCGCACTATACCCCACCTCTTCATACTTCTCTCGTATCCTCCGTAAATGCCGGCAACTGATATCTAATATCTCTGCCGCCTCTATCCAACTGATCTTCTTTGCAAACGCTCGCAATATGATCTCCTGTCAAGGCAATCGCCTTCTCCATGGCGACGCCCGGGCTTTCTTCCATAGCTTCCTTTTCCTGAAGCTATCCTCTCTCTCACCCGCCGCCGCAGAAAGCGGACATATCATCTGCTACTACTACCGGACATATGATGTGCTACTTACAGAGCGCAAAAAAAGCATTGACAACCGGCTCGGTTGGGTATAGCCTGCCCGTAAATATCGAAATTCTCGGAGGTGCTTATGAAACCACTATTGATCCCAACCTTGTTGGGAGCGACCTTAGCTGTCGTGTCGGTGTTCCCCGCGTCCGGGCAAGGCTCAACAACAAAATCAAGAACTACGCTCATACTTGAGACTGTTGCCGATTTGAAGTCACAACTCGATTCGCTTGCTACCGAAGAAACCGCGATAGCCGCCGATGCAAAGATAATCGCGGAGGAAGAGCGAAGGTATATTGCGACCGGTGAGCTCCTAAAAGGTGCTGTTGCAAACTACAATAGGGAGTATCGTGCCTTTCAGGTTGAGAACCAAAGAAACGCGAACGAGATCTCGGCCCATAATCAGGCCCCTTGCTCTACGACACAAGATAAACCGAACGCCTGTGACTGGTATGAGGCTCGGGCAAACCGTCTCAACACCGAAAAGAAACAGTTAGCGGACAGACATAAGACCTTCGAGCTTCGCCATAAAGGCATTAACGATCGCTATGCTGAATTGAGCGCTGCCACTCTCGACTCGTTCCGCCGCAAGAAAGAGAATAACTTCAGATCAATAGAGTTGGTGGGCCGAGCAAATGGGCTAATGCAGAGGATCACTGACGCACTGAAACAGTTACAGGTCAGAGAGGCGGCAAGCGGCGAGTGCAAATGGCTCGCCGAAACGGCGCGGCTGGATGAGAATGGGCTACCGATCCTTGAACCGGCAAGCCAGTGCCTTCAGGCCGTATGGGACGGCGCAAGATCGCATAAGCAACTGCCGGCCGGGAAGCTTAAACCCAAGCCCACCAAAGGAAAACCGAACAACTAACATGCCCGGCGTCCCGCGAACATCGCTGAGCGGTTTCAGAACCACAACGTCATGATCCAGACGAAGAAAGCGGACAGTCAGTAGGATAATTCACCGCAACATCATTGGGGGCACGAACAAAGCAATTGCTAACTCCGTGCCCTCTGTGTCTCTGTGGTGAGTTTCTTCTTCATATCGGCCACCAGTGGCTTTGCGGCATCGATCGCTCCTTTGATGTGGCGTTGGTTGGTGAAATGCCCCGCCACGTAAAGCCCCGGAATGTTCGTCTCAAAAGTCTCAGGATCGTAAACCGGAACATCGCCGTACTTTCCTTGCGCGGTCTCGACGCCCAGGCCATTGAGCATCGACAGATCCGCATCCGAGCCGATCAGGACAAACACAACATCGTTCGGCAGCACCACGCGGTCACCCTTTTCGGTCTCGAGTTCGACCTCGCCTTCGCGGATCTCGATCACCTTGCCAAGGAAGAACAGCTTGAGGCAGTGTTCCTTCAACTCCTGCTCCAACGGCTCTTTGACCCAATATTTGATACAGCCCTGCTTCGGGTCCGTGCTTTCCCAATCATCACGAAAGATCGCCAGCGTCGTCTCGGCGCCCCTCCTGAGCAAGAAACAACGCCGCCTCGCCCGCTGAATTACCGCCGCCGACGATCAGCGCCTTCTTCTTTACCCACGGATACGTCTCCCGAAAGTGATCGAACACATGCGGCAGATCCTCGCCGGGCACATTCAGCTTTCTGCGGAAAATCCATCGCCCCGATCGCAAACAGGACATTAGCTGATTGATACTCGCCCTTCTCCGTCACGACCAGAAAACAATTCCGCACTCCGCATTCCGCATTCCGGACTTCGAGCACGGTCTCCTCCGTCCGCACATTCAGATCGTTATCCAGCACAAACCGCACGTAATACGACAACAGCTCCTCCCGCGTCGGCTTCTCGCGCGCAGGATTCAAGCCGCCCGACTCGAACTCAAGCTCGTTCGTCGTAGAAAAAACCGTCAGTCCGACCGGATAGTTATAGATCGTATTCGCGATCAAGCCCTTTTCAATAACGACGTAGTCGAGACCGGCCTTTTTGGCCTCGCACGCCGCCATGATCCCCGCTGGGCCGGCACCTATGATCAAAACGTCAAGCATTGTCCAGTTGTTTGAAAGCCTCGGTCAATTTCGCGATCTGCTCATGCGTTAGTTCGAGATTGCGCTTTGATTCGAGATATTTCTGCCACTCGCCGGTCATCGTCAGGGCCTTCAGCGTCTCTTCGTCGAGCGCGTGAGCCATTACGACCAGCAGATCGCCGAGAGCTTCGTGCCCGTCGAGCAGAGATTGAATGATCGTATACGCAAGTTTTGCGTTTTCGGAGTCGATATCGATTTCGGCCATACTCTTACTAAATAAACGGAAGATCGGTCACGACAGCCTTGGCGTCGCCCGCGACGAGTTCCGTTCCAGCCGTCAGATAGTCGTACCTTACATATCCGAGGGCTATCACGCTCTCAACCTTGGGCGAGAAGGTGACCGACGTGACCCGCCCGGCGTTCTTGCCGTCCACCGTCTTCAACTCTGTCCCCGCCTCGACCTCGGACGATAGACTAAGGCCCGTCAGCCGTTTCGCGACGTGCCCGCGAAAATGTATTCGAGCGATGATCTCCTGCCCGATGTAACACCCTTTGCTATATGAGATCATCTCGTCGATGCCGAGCTCCGGAACGATCGTCGTTTCGTCCATATCCTGTCCGTATCTCGGAATGCCGTTCTCGATCCTAAGGGTTTCGTAGGTTCCGTCATCCAGCGCAACCGCTCCTTTGCTTAGCAGTTCATTCCGAAATTCGCCTGCTAGCGCCGCCTCCGTGAATCTCCCCGATCCAAAGCCAATACCTGTCGCAGGTGCAGGCGAACCATCGGCATTGAACATCTCAAAATACTGGTAGTCCGCCGAAAGGTCATCGGCAAAAAAGTCTCCCGCGAAGCTGAATCGAAACAGATTTTGGAAAAGGTTCTCCCGCGTCGCCTCCTCGGTCTCGATCAAGAACTTAGCGTCTTGCCTTAGCACTCGCACGGTCGCAAGCAAACGCCCCTGCGCATTAGGAAACGCCGCACGCTTCTGTTGGCCGTCAGCGAGCGTCTTTACATCATTTGTGACCAATCCGTCGAGAAACTGCACGGCCTCCTCACCCCAAACTGCGATCAGGCCGCGCTTTTGTTCGTAAAAACCGCTGACGCCGTTTCGGATGTGTTTGTAGTCGTTTTCGGGGTCAACGCTCATCTTTGCTACAATCAAGGTTTACTTTATTACGCCGGTTCACAATTTACATAATGGCCCAATTATCAGAAGCAGTTGTACTTGAATCACTAAAGCAGATCATCGACCCCGACCTTCGCAAGGACATCGTAACGCTCGGGTTTATCCATGACCTCGAGGTGAAAGGCGGCGACGTGTCGTTCACGATCATGCTGACCACGCCGGCGTGCCCGGTAAAGGAAGAGATGGAATCGCAGGCCCGCGAGATCGTCGCCGGCCTCGAGGGCGTGTCGTCAGTCAACGTTAAAATGGACGCCGAGGTGCCGCAGGGACGCGGTATCGCGAATAATGTCGCCATTCCGGGCGTCAAGAACATCATCGCCGTCTCGTCAGGCAAAGGCGGCGTCGGCAAATCTACGGTCGCGGTCAACCTCGCCGTCGCACTCGCGGCCGACGGTGCAAAGGTCGGGCTGATGGACGCCGATGTTTATGGCCCTAACGTCCCGATGATGCTCGGTGCGGCCGGCGTGGAGCCACAGGTTTTCAATAATCAACTCGTGCCCGCCGAGGCACACGGCATCAAGATGATCTCGATGGCCCTGCTCGTCCCGCAGGACAAGCCGATGATCCTCCGCGGCCCGATGCTCCACGGCGTCGTCAGGCAGTTTTTGTCCGATGTGAATTGGGGCGATCTCGATTATCTCATCGTCGATATGCCTCCCGGCACCGGCGACGTGCAGCTGTCGCTGGCCCAGCTCGTGCCCGTGCAGGGAGCTGTCCTCGTCACGACCCCGCAGGAAGTCTCGCTCTCAGACGTTCGCCGCGCCGTCAAAATGTTCGAGCAGGTGAACGTCCCGGTCCTCGGTGTGATCGAGAATATGTCGTACTTCATTGCCCCCGACACGGGTAATCGGTATGACATCTTTGGCACAGGCGGCGGCCAGAGGCTAGCCGACGAATACGGCCTCAACTTCCTCGGCCAGGTCCCGCTTGGCATGGAAGTCCGCGAGGGCGGCGACAACGGGATTCCCGTAGTCGTCGCATTTCCTGATTCCCCGCAATCGGCCGCCATCCGCCACTGCGCAGAAGAAGTGGCAAGGCAGATCTCGATCGAGGCGATGAAGCCGGAGCTTGTAATCTTGAGCAAATCACAGTAATATTTACAATTAAGTAAGGATTCGCTCAGCGAATCCAATTTTTTCGAGAGGAACCAAATTATGTCAGCAGTTGCAGCACCGATCAGTTGAATTGGGCGTCAGCGAGGCAGCGGCGGTCGAGATCAGGAAGTTCATGGAGGCCGAGGACGATCTGCCCGAAACGGCCGGACTTCGGGTGCGTGTCGTTCCGGGCGGATGCTCGGGCTTCCAGTACAGCCTCAATGTCGAGGAAGAGTCCAAGCAGGGCGATCTTCTCGTCGAAGAGCATGGCATCAGGCTGTTCGTCGATATGTTCTCGGCACAGTATCTCAACGGCGTCGTGATCGATTACACGTCGAACATGATGGGTTCGGGCTTTACATTCGAGAATCCGAACGCCACCGGCGGCTGCGGATGCGGCACGTCGTTCTCGGCCTAGTTTGGCAATTTCCAGACATCATTAGCGAGGCTCGTTGATTTTTTCGGGCCTCGTTTCGTTTTCTCTGGAAGCCATAGCCGATTACACGTCTCTTGTCTCATCCAACAGGACAACTAAAGGCGGAGTAGAGTAGGCGGCGGGGCTTGAAAGGCCCCGCTTTCGCGCAGCGAGCCATAATCATTCCCGTTATGGTTGCATTCGTTTTGCTTATAGGTCATAATTACGCCTAGTCAGTTTCAAGGTCCAATCAGGGTGACAATTTGAGTTTCGTTTGGATCAGGGAAATCTCTGATTTCTCAGGAATCAGACTTGTGTTGAGGATTTCTTATAAATAGGCAAGTTTCCCACTTGCCGGTTCTCCTCAGCATCTTCCCGCAGAAAATAATTGGAGTTTTAATTTGAAAGTTATTGAGAAGATACTCTTGGTGTCCGCCTGCGCGATTGCGTGCGCGTTCCTTTTGACAGACACAGCCTCGGCCCAAGTCCGCGATCGCGTCGTAAAGACCACATCCAGCCAGCCGACCAATCAGCCGCCTGTGGCGCAGCCCGTGGAGCGTGTACAGCCGACGGTCTCATCGCGTTCAGTGCTGACAAATGAGGTCCGCATCATTCGCACTGAGGCCCCTGTGGATCCGGCCTGGGAGCCGCTTGTCGAAAAGACCGCATCTACCAAGGCCACAAGCGTTGCAGCCATGGCCGCAGCAGGCAGGACAATGTACGGCATGGAGACCAGCGTCAGGCTGGATAATGCGATCAAGGACCGTTACGGCATACCTTATCGCTACGGCTCGACCGGGCCGACCCGTTACGATTGTTCAGGTTTTGTGTGGGCAGCTTTTCAGGAGGCGGGGATCGATTTCACGCGAGCGAGTGCTCGCAGCCTGTGGTCGCAGTCGGAACCTGTTGAGGGAGCGGATCGCTTTAAGTTCGGTACCCTTATATTTCTCAACGGCCTCGGCCACATGGGCATCGTCGCCGACGAGAACGGCTTTTACCACGCCTCGTCGAGCAAAGGCATCACATATTCGCCCTTCAAAGGCTACTGGTCGAGCCGAATCGTCGGCTTCCGCAAACTGACCGCAGCAAGATAACTTTTTCTCAGGCAGAAAGAAAGAAAGGCCCGCACGTCTTCGGACGTCGGGCCTTGTTTTTTTTGTCTTCAAACAATAAATCCCGGCCGCGACTGATGGTCCTTAATCTCATAGACGACTGCGATCTTATCCACGGCGACATACGCGACCTTATCGTCTTCGTCTCGAAGAAAGAGTACGCCATTCTTAACGTCGATCACGTCTCCCTTGAACGCCGCGTTCGTGCCGCAGGTCACGTCGATCTTTTTGCCCATCAGTTGCTTTAAGAGTTCTTCCATATCTGTTACATGCGGCCGTTCAGTCGAGCGATGCGTCCGGCCATCGCCCATTTGGTCGCCCGGCCCCCCGCAGAGGCCGTCGATTGCGCCACCTTAGGTTCTGAATAAGCGAGGGCCGCCGCGATGACCGCCATATCGCTTGTCTCCCGATCAACCGCGGACGCAGTTCTTCGTTCATAAAAACGCGGGATGAAGCCTGTATCGAGCTTGCCCTCGACGAATTCCGCATCGTCCATCAACTCGCGAAAGAACGGCAGCGTCGTCTTGATACCGCCGATCTCGTACTCCGCCAACGCGCGTCGCATCCGGTCGATTGCCTCAGCGCGGTCGCGGCCATGGACGGCGAATTTTGAGATCATCGGATCATAATGGATGGAAACCTCGGCGCCCTCATAAACGCCGCCATCGTCACGCACTCCGGGGCCTTGCGGCACGCGCAGACGCGTGATCCGGCCCGGCGACGGCATGAAGTTGGCATCAGGATCTTCAGCATAGACGCGGCATTCAATGGCGTGGCCCGTGAGCTTAACGTCATGCTGTGTAAATGACAGCCTAGCACCAGCCGCGACATTTATCTGTTCGCGAACCAGGTCGATGCCGGTCACGAGTTCGGTCACGGGATGCTCGACCTGGAGCCGAGTGTTCATTTCGAGAAAGTAGAACGACCGGTCGACGTCTGATACGAGGAACTCAACCGTACCGGCACCCACATAATTCACCGCGGCCGCGACCTTGACGGCACACGCGCCCATCGCGGTCCTGAGTTCGGCTGAGTTGATAGGTGACGGTGCTTCTTCTACTACCTTCTGATGCCGCCGCTGGATCGAACACTCCCGCTCGCCCAGATAAACATAGTTTCCGTGAGTGTCGGAGAAAACTTGTATCTCGATGTGCCGCGGCCGCTGTACGGCTTTCTCAACATAAACGGCGTCATCGCCAAAGCCCGCAAGGGCCTCTGACTGGGCGGTCTCGAGGGCGGACTTGAGATCGGCCTCGCGCTCAACAAAACGCATTCCCTTGCCGCCACCGCCAGCAGATGCTTTGAGCATCACCGGATAACCGATCTCGGCTGCAGTGTCGCGGGCCTCGTCAAACGACTTCAATGGCTCGGTCGTCCCCGGCACGACGGGCACGCCCGCATTGATAGCGATCTTGCGTGCCGACATCTTGCCGCCCATCGATTCCATCGCCTCAGGCGACGGGCCAATAAACGTCAATCCCGCAGCCCTTACATCACGGACAAACGCCGCGTTCTCGGACAAAAACCCATAGCCCGGATGGATCGCCTCAGCGCCGGCCGCTTTCGCGGCAGCGATGATCTTATCGCCCCGTAAATAGCTCTCGTTCGATGCCGGCGGGCCGATGTGAACCGCCTCGTCTGCCATCCGAACGTGCAAAGCGTCACGATCGGCGTCGGAATAGACCGCAACGGTCCCGATCCGCATCTCGCGGCAGGCCCTTATCACACGGCAGGCGATCTCGCCTCGGTTTGCTATCAGTATCTTCTTAAACATCATTCGACTATCGAATTGTACTGGTTTTTAGGGTCGAACCGGATCCCAACCTTTGCTCCCGGGGCATAATCGCCGGCCCTTTGCTTTTGTTCATCGGTCAGGGCGTCCGCCGATTCGAAATCCACACCGTTGAGGGTGTAAACAAAGACGACAAGCTCATTCCCATTTTCGTCTATCTTAGTGTCTATGATGGTGCCGTCCGTGATCCGCCCGTTAGCGAGCAGAAACCGCCGGCGCTCGTTCGGGTTCGGCTTTTTGCGACGGAGAATGGTATCGAGAAGGCCCATCTTAATCGAGATCGAGCGGCGGCTTATTATATTTCGCCCGCAACCGGTTGGCGGCCGACAGGATCGCGGGTCGCTTGATTAGGCGAGCCTCGAGTGGTCGTTTACCGGGAATATCCATAAGCATCAGGCCGATCAGTATCGTCAAAATGCCCTGCCCGGGCCCAATCAGCATAACGATCCCAGCAACGACGAGAACGATCCCGACAAGGTTCTTGCCGATCGTAGCCCCCCAGCGGGCAAGCCATGGGGCATTTGGGAGGAAATCCTGCTGATAATGGGAGCTAAAGTAATTGGCTGGGATCTTAACTATTACGACCCCGACGATCAGGAGGCTCACCGCCATTGAGACCAAGAATAGCGAAACGCCCATCAAGACCCTGCCAAGGGTCAGCGATTCCCAAAATTGTCCAAACCATTCCGCCATTAGGATTCATCGGCGTCCATCGCCCTGAGCTTACTGCGGATATAGACCATCCGTTGGATCAACGTCCACATCGAACCGATTGCAAGCACCCAGAGCACCTGCGGCATACGATTGGCGAAAAAGTTGGTTGATGCCCAGTTCCAAGTGGACAATGCTCCGATAATGAACAATACGACGCGTTCCGGACGCTGTAGAAAACCGACATTCGCCTTCACGCCGAGGCCCTCGCTTCGGGCGGTCGTATAGCTGACCAGCACCGATGCGATCATGCCGACGCCGGCCAGGAATACGTTTAACTCAGAGTGCTGCTCGGTTTGCCGGGAGTAGAAGACCATAATGCCGAGGAACGAGCCCATATCCGAGAGCCTGTCGAGCGTGGAATCGAGAAACGAGCCGTACTTCGTCACGCGTCCCGTCAGCCGGGCAACATTGCCATCGAGCATGTCAAAAAGGTTCGCTACGATCAGCACGATGCCCGCCCAAAAGAACTCTCCAAAGCCGAACAGCACACCACAGCCGAGATTGATCGTCACGCCGATGATCGTAAGCACGTTCGGCGGGATGCCGAGCGACGCAAGGCCGCGAACCATCGCATCGATGATCCACATTGCCCCGCGTCCTATGCTCGCACCGACCTCCAGCATTAGCTATTGTTCGTGTATCGTCGTCACCTTCGTGATCTCAAAATTGCGCCAGCCCATCGGCGTTTTGACCTTTATTTCGTCGCCCTCTTCCTTGCCCATAAGGGCTTGGCCGATCGGCGAGACCGTCGAGATCTTGCCCTTCTCAGGCTCGCTCTCTTCGGAGGTAACCAGCTCGTATGTGATCTTCTCTTCCTTGTCGAGGTCAAAGAGAACCACCGTCGAGCCATACGCGATGCTGTCGTGCGGTATCTTTGTCAGGTCGATCGAATCGACCTCTGACATCCGCTGGTGCAGTAAGCTCAGACGTGCCTGCACCATCGACTGACGCTCCTTTGCCGCCTTGTACTCGGCGTTCTCGCTCAGGTCGCCAAACTCTCGTGCGTGCTGAATCACCTTTGGCAGCTTAAAATGCAGCTCGTGCTCGAGCTCATCCAGTTCCGCCTGCAGTTTCTTTTTTATCTCTCGCATAAACTATGTCGTGCGGGCCTCGAATGTCGCCTCGTCGCCCATCTTTGTGCCTCGGGGTGCCGCGAACGAGATGCCGATATCGCGTGCTGTGCGAACGAGCTGGCCGTCGACCGGCACAGTCTTGATGTTCGCACACGCCTCCGAGAGCGGTACGGTGACGATCGTCCCGGCCTGCAGAGCGACCATCTTGCCGGTTTCGCCGCTAGCAAGTGCGCGAACGGCGCACGCACCAAAGTTCGTCCCCAACATCCTATCGAACGCATTCGGGCTACCGCCACGCTGCAGATGTCCGAGCACGACGCAGCGTGATTCCTTGCCGGTCAGTTTCTCTAGGCAGCGGCTGACGTAGAGCCCGATGCCGCCCAACCTGACCTCTTCCGAGTCCTGGTATATCTCGGATTTTCCTAATTCGACAGCACCCTCGGCGACGACGATATTTGTAAACTGCGACCCTGTCGCCTCCCGCGCTTGGACCTTTCGCACTATCGAATCGAACGAAAATGGAATCTCAGGTATCAGTATCACGTCGGCACTGCCCGCAAGTCCGGCGTGCAGAGCGATCCAGCCCGTATTGCGGCCCATCACTTCGAGCACCATTATGCGGTCGTGCGACGCGGCCGTTGTGTGCAAGCGGTCCAACGCCTCGGTCGCGATATCGATCGCCGTCATAAAACCAAACGTCAGCTCCGTCGCGGCCAGATCGTTGTCGATCGTTTTTGGAACGCCTATCACCGGAAATCCGCGCTTGTCGAACTGCTCGGCAATGGCGAGCGTGCCTTCGCCGCCGATCGCGATGAGGGCCTCGATGCCGAGGATGTCTAGATTCGCAAGAGCCTCGCCGAGCGGTAATTCCGCGTAGGTCGGCTTGCCGTCGACCATCTTCACAAAGCTCCCGCGATTACGCGTGCCGAGGATCGTTCCGCCGCGCGGCAGGATGCCGCTCACCGATTTGGTCGTTAATTTGACCGTGTGCGTCTCGCCGAGGATGCCCTCAAAGCTGTCTTCGATGCCGATACACGACATCCCAAACTCGCCTATCGCCGTCCTGACGACGGCCCGTATCGCTGCGTTCAACCCCGGAGCGTCGCCGCCGCCCGTCAAGATGCCGATCTGCTTATACATAAAACCTCAGAGCGCCAAGCAAAAGCCTATTCTACTTCACGCACCCGCCGGCTGCCACTCAGTTGTACCATGCACATAGAAAGTTGGCCGCAGATAAACCAGATAACGCTGATAGCGAAAAGATACATATCCTTCCGTTATCAGCGTCATCCGCGTCATCTGCGGCCAATATCCTTACGGAATATAAGCCTTCGGCATTGCTGTGTCCGTCGGGGCCCCGAACTGGAATCCGGTATAGCCCGCCGTTGAACGCAGCATGTGCCAGATACCCTCGCGATATACCGCACGGTCGTACAGGTTGTCGCCGTCGTAGTCGCCAGGTACGGGAACGTCACCCGGGGCTCCGAATGGCATAAAGTCGATCTGCCCGTTCGAGCTTCTCAGCACGATCCACAACCCGTCACGGAAGACCGCAAGGTCGTCCTTTCCGTCGCCATCGTAGTCCGCAGGCACAGGAATGTCCGTCGCCAGGCCGAAGTTGATTCCTGTCGTACTCCCGTCAGTGTTGCGGATCACCCAGTCGCCGGTCGACGGCCTGAAATAAACGAGGTTCGCCTTGCCGTCGCCGTCCGTGTCGATGGCGTACGGTTTATCGCCGTTCTGGCCGAGCGTGATAAACGCAAACCCGCCGTTCGCACCGCTCGAATTCACGATGTACCAAGTCCCGTCCGAAGGCCGCCATGCCATCACATCGGTCTTGTTATCACCGTCGTAGTCGCCCGAGATAAACACGTCGCCCGAGTTCCCCCAGACCGGGAACTTCGCAGTATTGGTCGAGCTTTCAAGATAAATAAGATCGACCCCGTCTGCAGTCGTGAACCGCGACACACCAAAGTCCGTCATGTTGTCGCCGTCAAAATCCCCCGCGATCGCCACGTCGCCCGCATTGCCGAACTGTATCCCAAAGAAACTACCGTCCGTCGAACGATTCGTGTAGAACGCACTCAAATTCGGGGCGAACGCCGTCGGACGCCACACCGTCAGGTCCGTCTTGTTGTCACCGTCATAGTCGCCCCGCGTATACAGCGGAGTCGGCGATGCACTCGGACTAGGAGTAGGAGTAGGACTCGGTGTCGGCGTTGGAGTTGGTGTCGGCGTTGGTGTTGGAGTCGGCGTCGGCGTCGGTGTTGGAGTCGGCGTCGGCGTTGGAGTCGGCGTCGGCGTCGGCGTCGGTGTTGGAGTCGGCGTCGGCGTCGGCGTCGGTGTTGGAGTCGGCGTCGGCGTCGGCGTCGGAGTCGGTGTCGGTGTCGGTGTCGGTGTCGGTGTCGGTGTCGGCGTTGGGTTACCCAACTGGCACGAATAGTCCGCCGACTCAAAATGTGATCGACCAGCCACCGTTCATTGCTCCGACATTTCCCGCCGCGTCGTCGACGATAAAGAGGCGCCAGTTCCCGTTCATGTTCGTGCCGTTCGTCCCGAAAACCGACCCGAGAGTCGCCGTTCCGCCCGGTGCCGGCAGTTGATATATCGGCGGTGGTGCCGGGGCCGGGAACGAATCCTGGCCGACATCGGCCGTCGGACGGTACTCACCCGACACAAGCACCGTCGGGAGCTGTGTCAACGCCGAGTCCAATAGACCCAAATTGACGTTACTGACGCCGTTCGGCCCGCCCTGATCGGACATTATCTCCATCTTTTGCGTGGTCGAAGGCCCGACCAGCAGCATGTCGATATCGGCCGGCGTCGTGTGCGACAGTCCATTCAACTGGACCTTGATCGTCCGATTTCCAGTCACGCCAGAGACGGCTATCTGACTCGGATAGAGAGACGCGATGCCGTTCGTCGTCGCCGGGGCTCCATTCGGGATCGTGATCGCCTCCGTGTTTGAGAACGTCAACGCCGCCTCGGGTACGCCGAGCCTGAACGTCTGCGTAAACGGTATTTGCGAGCCCGTATCGCTGGTGATATTTATCGTCACCGATTCTAGACTACCGCACGGCGAGCCTGTGGGGACGGTGTACGTCACCGGCTGCTGTACTGTCGCCCCCGCGGCGATCGTCCCGTAGTTGACGGTTCCGCCACCGAGAACGCTGACCATCACGTTAGTAACGGGCGCCGCCGTCGGGTTACGGACCGAAATGTTGAGCAGGAGGTTCTCGCCGGGCTCCGGGAATCCATCGTTGTCGCCAGGCACGTCACTGACCGAGAACGGCAGTACATAGGTCGCATTTGGGCGAATAAATGACTCAGCCACCGTAGTGCTGTTGTCCGTGGCAGCGAAGCCCAGACCGCGGAGACGGAACCCTTCTCTGACATCTTCGGCATCCGCGGCCGCTTCGGGGCCGACCGAGGATGCAAGGGCGGCTGAGATGATCGCATCCCGTTCCTGCACCATATTCGGATTAAGCGGAGCAAGCTTCATACCGTCGGTAACGAATTGCAGCTGGCGCTTATTGCCCGGGTCAAAACCGAGACGGGCGATGAACCGCCCACGGACCTCAAACAGCAGCGACGACCACACCTCGCCCATATTATGTACCGCCGTGCAGCCGTTTCCCGTAGGATTACCTCCCGGGAAGGCCCCGTCCGCGACAGCGCAATCGGCATTTACGTCGGCCGCCGTCAAGGGATTGAACGGCCTGTTGTTGGGCCCGCCTGTCGAGGAATAAAGGGCGTACGGAAAGCGCCTGATGCCGTAATACGCATTATTTGTGCCAAATACGACGTACGTCGCATACGACGCCATTGAGTAAATGCCGTTTGCCGGATCAGTTGCCTCCGACATGCTTGATAGTGCGTAAAAGTCCGACCAGCCCTCGCCCATTCCACGGGAACGGTTCGTACCGAGGCCGCCGGCGTTGCCATGCAGTCGATTTGAGGTCCCGTGGGTCAGTTCGTGGACTACGATCTCGGTGTCGAGCGAACCGTCGCGTGCCGGCGTCTGCGTCCAAGTGTACATACGCATCCTGCCGCGGCCGCCGTCTGAGGGCGTCGTGAAGTTAGCGTTATTCGTCCCCTGGAAATCCTGAGCCTGAGCCTGAACGCGGTCGAAATCAAAGCCTCCGCGGCCAAAATTGTTGTGTTGGAAATTCCTCGCAGCCTCGGTGAAACCGATCTGGTACATGAGGTCGTGATACCGATTCGTCGTATAGAAAAGATGCGTCACTGCGCCGCTACGCGAGTTTACCGTCGTAATATCATCAGGCGGCGGCGGCATTCCGGGCGGCGGATTGTAGTTGAAATTGAAGACACGCCCTACACCAGGCAGAGCAGCGTCAACGTCGTCCGGTGGGACGAGATTGAGTCCCGCCTCGACCGCGTTGCCATCGGTCCAACCGCACGTAGGGCATCCTCCGGGGCCGGTGTTATCGGTCATCCAACCGAGGTTATTGAACGATAAGGGGCCTTCATTTCCGATCAGCGTGCGGTTAACGCGAGCGATCTGAGCTCCTTGGGCTCCGCTCAGTGTTGTCGGGCCGGGCGTGAAAGGATTCGGGTTCTCAGCCGCATCAAGCAGCGAACTTGGGTTGCCGTAGATGTTGTATGTCGCACTCTGAGTTTGATCCTCGGTGAGGTTCTTTCGCCAGAGCATAGTGCCCGTCTCGGCATCCACCATAACGTAGTAAGTCGCGGGGCCTTTATCAATAAAAACACGCCAAGCGGCACGGGCGACGCCCGGCTCGGTGGAAAAGTACATCTTTTCCGCAGCCGGGGCAAAATCACCGGTTCCGAAATAAGTAATGCGATCGGTCGACCGCGATGCGTCCACATCGATCGCTTCGAGCTTGAAATCGACTTGTCCGGCTGCATGTCGAAGAGCAATGGCGGGATCACCAAAATTATTCGAGATACGAGCATAGTCGAGGCCCGGTGCCAGGTTATTAACGACGCGGAACATCTGTCCGTTGACCGCAAAGCCCGCCTTTATCTCACCGCGAAACACGGGAATATCGTTAATGAACTGTTCAAGATGTGTGTATGAGAGCTTGCCGTCAGGATTAGTATAGTCGGCAGTTACCTTGAGCCCCGCCACCTGTTCGACGGTCAGGTTTATAAGTTCGTTGTTCTGCTGGATAAAGCCGCGTAGAACGCTGGAACGTGAGCCGCCGGAACGCTCCATCAGGTATTCGAGCTTGTCGGCCCAGACATCAGGCGAGATGACCTCAGGGATGCGAAGGTCCTGGTTGTATTCGACCTTCAAACCCGGCACACGGGCCCTGAGAGCGTCTTCACCACGGACAAAACCGTCGCGGATATCTGCCACACGCCCTGCATCGATCCTGGCGTCTGCCCTCGCAACGGCGAGAAAGTCCCGGGCCTTCGCCTGCTCATCTGTTCGGATGTCGTAATTCGCCAGCCCCGGCTCGTGGCTCGTCGTTCTGGGAAAGAGTGAACTGCCTGCCGCCGCAGTGCTCGCAAAGCGGCCCGGGATCATTATGATCGCCGCCACCAAGCCGGTCACCGCCAAAAACAACACAAAACTGCGGCCGAGAGCCGAACTATTTTTCACACGCATCTATTTGGTACCTCAATTTTTGCAACTACTGTAGAGAGATCACCGACCATACTTGTCGCGGGCGGTGTGTTCCATGCCAAGCTATCAATTTTTGGGTAAAGGGTTATTCTAGACGAGCCATTGGCTTTTAGCCAATCCGCCGGACGGCCTTTAGGCGTATAATCGACTGAGGTCCGGGAACCTTATTTTGTGGAACTTTTGTTTTTGGCGTCTCGTAACCAATCATTGACAAGGCGAGGTTTCGTGCCTAGTCGGTGACTTTCGGATCGGTTAGAGGAGACGATTCATTGGAAGCTATTCAGGCTGTGACCGAGATAAACGGTGCGGAACTCGTTAGGCGTGCACGCTCAGGCGACGGCGCGGCGTGGGAAGATATTGTCTCCGCGTTCAGCCGCAGGATATTCAATCTCGCCTACCGGTTCACGTCGAGCGTCGATGCAGCCGAAGACCTGACGCAGGACGTTTTCATTCGGGTCTATAAGTCGCTCGACCAGTACGACGCCAAGCAGGGCGACCTGGCGAATTGGCTAATGCGGCTGGCCCGCAATTTGATAATCGACGATTACCGCCACCGGCAGCGAAATCCGCAGAATTCGATGGCCGATGCGGTTGACGATCACCAGTATCACCTGCGTGCCGCCGGAACGTCGGCCCATCGCGAGATGGAGCGAAAGGAACTCGCATCGCAGGTGCAGGAAGGCATCGATAAGCTGCCGACCGACCTGAAGACGTGCGTCATTCTCCGTGACATCGAGGAATTGACCTATCAGGAGATCGTTGATGTGCTGCAAATTCCTGAGGGTACGGTCAAATCGCGGATAAACCGCGGACGGATCGAGTTGGCAAAGATATTAAGGCGGATGAGAGTGGTGACGATCTAGTGACAAGTTAACAAGGGGTTAGAATTTATGAATAAGGAGCAGGAAAACATCATTAATTGTTCGACGTTCGAAGAACTGTTGACCGATTATCTTGATAAGGCGCTCGACGGCACAGTACACAAGTCTGTTGCTTCGCACGCGCTCGCCTGCCCGCTGTGCCATTCGCTCCTCAACGACGTAAAGGAATCTCTCGCCGTCTGTAATCAAATGTCGGCACCGGCTTCGGTGCTTACGCGGCTTGAGGCGCGCGTGTTGTCGATGACGATGCCCGAGACAGCAATGGCGTGCGAGGATTTTGAAGGATATTTAACTGACTATCTCGACGGATTTTTGCCTGCGGCGGTTTTCCACCGCTGGGAACGCCACGCGGCCCTCTGCACAACCTGCGAAGACTTGCCCGGCATGGTGGTCCGCTCAATCGCAGCCTGCTACACATACAAGATGGACGAGGTGGCCGTTCCTGCGGGGCTTCATCAGCGAATATTGAATCTTACCAGTGCTCTCGGCCTGCCGGAAGGTTCTGCAACCTCGTGGACGTCGCGAGCAGGCGAATGGGTCAAGGGGCTTCGGTTCCCTGTCGGCATTCCTCAGCTTGCTCCGGTGGCGATGCTGCTTATGTTCGCCTTCTTGGTCTTCAGCCAAACGGTGTCGGCCGACGGTTCGCTCGCGGGCATTTATCAGAAGAGTTTTGAACTTGCCGAATCGACCTATCAGCAGAGCGCGGATGCGTGGAACGGCAAACTGGTAGAGGTCAATCAGGCTCCCAGGCAAAATCCGATCGACGGCACGACGACGGTTGGCAACGAGGACGACAAGTAATGAATTGCGCGTATCACAGTCATAATGCCGCAACGGTTAGCTGCAATGGATGCGGCCGACCGCTCTGCGCCGCCTGTGATCACCGCATAAAGGGTTTTCCGTATTGCACGGACTGCATAGTACAGGGCATCGACCTGCTTAGGCAGCAGAGCCACAGCAACCACGAACCTTTTGTAAAGAAGCGCACATCGCCATTCGTAGCGATGATGCTGTCATTCATCTGTCCCGGCCTCGGTGCCGCCTACAACGGCCAGATGGTCAAGGCCCTGGTTTATTTCGCGGTGTTCGTTGGCCTGTTTCAGATGGCGGTGCTCACCGGCGGAATGCCGATATTCGTTTTCGGATTTATCGGAATGTGGCTTTTTGGCCTGCTCGATTCGTGGCGGACTGCCCAGATGATCCGGTCAGGCGTGACGCCCGATGTCGCTGACGACGTGCTTGTACAGCGGTTCTCTGGGAATCCAAAGCTATGGGGCATTGTGCTCGGTGTGCTGGGCCTTTTGTTCATTCTTCAGCGAATGTTCTACATCGGACCGATCATAAGGGTGCTTATACCTGTCGTGCTTATCGGTCTGGGCATATACGTCCTGCGGGGTTACGTCTTCAAGCCGAAGACCGCCAGCGAACGCTGGTCAGGCGCCGGCCCGTCAACCAGTTTTGCCCTCACACAGGTCAACGCCCCTCCGCCGCGATATAATACATCGGACTTCGCCGATCGATCGCGAAGCGGAACCTGGAGAGACACCTAGATTCGCAGTTTTAGTAAGGAGTTTTGAAAAATGCTCAAAGCAGTATCCGTCGGAGGCAGCATCCTCGCGATCATCGCACTGGTTATCGTCTTACTCAAGGCCCTGATCGCGCTAGTCGGGTTTGTCGGTTTTGCGCTCAAGGCGGTGATAGTCCTGGCGTTCATCATCGTCTTTGCGACGGTCGGATTCATGGTCTTCCGATCGTGGCAATCGAGCCGGAACGGAGTCGCGTAGGTCGGATTTAAGGTCAGCCACGAATGCACGAATGGCCACTTGGCGCCGGTTCGTGCATTCGTGACTTTTGCTCGCGGTTTGCTTTTTCGGGTTGGTTATGCTGTTATAATGGTTCCTTTTACGTAGGTATCTGGATCTACAAGCGGGTTATTGTTCCCACAATAGCGGGAGTTTTAGTTTAAGGTTATTACTCTTGTTGTGAGGTTTCGCGTTAGTCGCTCGCGGCTATTCTTGCGTGACTCCAAGTACCGAAACGATGGATTTTCGGTGCGAAAGATCATTTAAAGGAGCTTAAAAGCATAATGCAGAAAAACGACAAGTTTTATACTTTTCTTTTATCGCATAAATCAAAATCGAAGATAACAATTAAAAGGATAGCGATCCGAAAGCGTTTTGTGCAGTTCGGTTCGTTTGGCATTTTTACAGCAATTTGTTTAACAACACTTGGTCTTGGCATGGATACTCTGCTAAGGAACGTTGAGATCCCGGCCATTGCACAAACTTCACTTGTCTCTCAGATCGCAGCCCAGCCGGCAACGATGGGCGATGTGAATGAGGCGACGGTCGTCGGCGGCGAGCTTGCTTTCAACAGCGGCGGACCCGAGAACGACAACGAGGACGGCGAGGACGGCGACCTGGACGATCAGATCCAAACGATCCGTGCAAAGTCCGACCCCGCAAACTTGCCCACGATGTGGGCCCACCTCGGCAAGATCAACAACGAATTCGGCTTTCGCCGCAATCCGTTCGGCGGACGCTCATACGAGTTTCATTCCGGAATGGACATCGATGGCGAACGCGGTGATTTCGTCGTCGCACCGGCCAATGGGACCGTCGTTTTCGCCGGTTACAAGGGCGGCTACGGCAACCTGATCGAGATCGACCATGGCAACGGCCTGACCACGCGGTACGGCCACCTCTCGAAGATCGAGATCGGTGGTGCCGACTCCGTCACGCGAGGCCAGCTTATAGGCTATGTCGGCTCGACCGGCCGCTCGACTGGCCCGCACCTTCACTACGAACTGCGGTTTGGCGAACGCTCGATCAACCCTCGTCTGTTCCTCCCGCCCGAGCCGGTGGACCTTGCGAAGCTGGTGAAATAGAACAAACTGCTTTTGAACATAAGAGCGGGCCCATTGCGGCCCGCTTTTGCTTTCCCACCTCGGAGCATCTTTGGATCCGGCGGGCGGCAAAAGTCGCTCCGAGTGCATCGAAAAATTGGTCGCGTTCGGTTATACTAGTCCGTTAGCAATCACAACCTTGGATGACATTATGAATTTAAGAATCAACCGTATCTTATCGGTCGCGATGATGGTCGCGATACTGTTTTCGTCGGTTTCGTTCGCGTTTGCGACGCCGGACGAGGGAATGTTCCCGCCGGACAAGATCGCCGGGCTGGACCTTAAAAAGAAGGGCCTCAAGATCAAGCCCGAAGAGATCTACAATCCGAACGGCGGCGGCCTGACCGACGCGATCATTCGTCTCAGCATCGGCTGCAGTGCCGAGTTCGTGTCGCCTGACGGGCTGATACTGACGAACCATCACTGTGGATTTGACGCCCTTGTGTCGGCATCGACGCCGGAAAAGGACCTTGTAGAGACGGGCTTTAACGCCGGCAGCCGCTCGGGCGAGATACCTGCAAAGGACTATTCGATCACACTGACACATCGGGTCGAGGACGTGACCGCAAAGGTCCGCGGTGGCACTGACAATCTATCGGGCGAAGCCCTGGCCGCCGCGCTCAAGAAGAATAGCGACGACCTCACTGCCGCCGAAAAGGCGAAACATCCCGGCAATAGCATTGTCATTCAGGCCCTCAACAACGGATATTTCTACTATCTCTATCAGACGACCGAGATCCGCGACATTCGTGTGGTCTATGCTCCGCCCCGCAACATCGGCGTATTCGGCGGCGACCCGGACAATTTTGAATGGACACGACACACCGGCGATTTCACATTCTTGCGGGCCTACGTCGCTCCCGACGGCTCATCTGCGGACTACTCGCCGAGCAACGTGCCTTACAAACCCAAACGCCACCTCAAGACAAACATCGGTGGCCTTAAAGAGAGCGACTTCGTCTTCGTGCTAGGCTTTCCGGGCGGCACTACTCGGTATCGCGAAAGCTGGTCGGTGATCTACGCCCGAGACGCGAACTTCCCTTTCCTCGAAAGATGGCTGACCGCACTTAGCAACAGCCTCAATGCGATCGGCTCGGCGGACGAAGAAAAACGCATCGCTCTACAGTCAGACATCGCGAGCTTTGACAATTCACGCAAGGCCTTTGGCGGCGGACACCTGCAGCTCAAGCGTGTTCAGGCCGTCCAGAAGCGGCAGGCAGAGGAGGCCCGCATGGCCGCCTGGATCGCGGCCGACCCTGCACGCCAACAGAAGTACGGCACCGTTTTGAGCGAACTCAAAGCCCTGTCCGAGGAGAGTAACGCCGCGCAGATGCGCGACGTCATTATGCGGCGGTTTCCCGACCCGAATTCAATGACCGTTTTTGGCCAGATCGTAGCTGCCGCAGCGGCCGTAAAATCGGGCCGGACGCTGAATGAAACGCAGCGCAACGGCAAGCTCGCAGAAGTTACCAAGGCCCTCGAGGGTCGTGAAGCCTCACACGAACGCGAGATGCTCAAATTCTTTTTCAAGGAATTCGACGCACTTCCGGCGAATCAGCGTTTCGCCGCGGCTGACCGCAAATTCAACAACCTCAAAGGGAAAGCAAGGCGAGACGCCGAGGCGGCCTTTGCCGCTGAGATCGCCGACGGACCGATGACGACTGTAGCAAATATTCTCGCGATCTACGGAATGTCGTGGGCCGATATCCAGACGAAGCATCCCTTCGTCGCGGGTGTCGTGGAGGAACGGGCCGCGGTAACTGCCCGCACTGCCAAGTTCAATGGCCAGATCGATCGCCTGAGGCTGCTCTATCAGCAGGCCTTGGCCGGGATGCGTGGCAATACGCCCTTTCCGGACGCGAACTTCACGATGCGGTTCTCTTACGGACACGTCAAGGGATATCAGCCGCGTGAAGCCGAATATCGCTCACCGTTCACCACGATGAAAGGCATGATCGAGAAAGAGACCGGCGTAAAGCCCTTTGACCTTCCGTCGAAACTCATCGATCTGCAGAACGCCCGTGACTTTGGCCGTTACGGCTCCGGCGACAGCGTCGGCGTCAATTTCCTGTCCTCAACCGACATCATCGGCGGCAATTCGGGCTCGCCGATACTCAACGCACGCGGTGAGCAGGTCGGCATATGCTTTGACGGGAATTTCGAGGGACTCGGTAACGACTTCTACTACGACAGTGAAAAGAACCGCACTATCTCGGTCGATATCCGATACGTGCTGTTCGTCACCGAAAAATTCGGCGGTGCCAAATGGGTCGTAGATGAAATGACACTCGTCGGGAAAAAATAGAGCAGTGATGGGCAAGAGGGTGTCTGAAAAGTCTTTTCTTGTGGCTGAAGGCCACGAATTTAATAGCGTCGGGTAAGACCCGGCGACTGAAGGTAACATAAAACCCCCTCCCTGAAAGGGAGGGATATTATTGAAAATACGGGATTTATCAGTTTCTCCGTCCCCTTTAGGGACGGAAGGCACATATTGATCACTTTCGTCGGGATGCTCCCGACGCTATTAATCTGTCCCTTACAGGGACTTTTCAGACATCCTCTTTTCTTCTGCCTAAGCGGCCGGAGTTATGTAACTTGGTATACGTTCCACGAATTTAAGGGATACTAATATCGCACTCGCGATGGGCCACTAGATCTGTGAATGCCCAAAATACACTGGTCTCAGGTAGTTATATGAAGAAGGTTCTCTTAGCGTTCTCATTGGGTTTCCTGATCCTCCCTATCGGGGCGCGGGCGGACGTCTCGCTTCTGGTCTTAGAAGCAATGGGCGTTGCGGGCGAATATACAGGCTCCGGCCACACGGCGGTTTATCTTTCTCGGGTCTGCCTCCAGGATATGTTCAAGCTGCGGATCTGCCGGCCGGATGAGCAGGGCATTGTCATCTCGAGTTATCCCGAGATGGTCGGGGGTGCGGACTACGATTGGATGGCTGTACCGCTCATCGCATTCCTATATGGGGTCGAGGATGAGAAAGATATCCCGCTGTATGCGAACGGAGAGATCCGTAGGTTCATTCGGGAAAACTACCGGCGAAACAATCTCAGTTCGATCGTCCCGGGAAATGAGAATGGGACGATGCCCGAGGGCCGCTGGAGCTCGATGCTGGCGGTGGGCATGACCCGCGACGTCTATCGCTTCAATGTCGAAACGACCTTGGCGGAAGATGAGCAGTTCGTTCGCGAGTTCAACAGCGATCCGGTCGACGGAAAGTTCAACAAGTTTCGTCGCAACTGCGCGGATCATTCAAAACGTATCATCAATCGCTATTTTAAGGGGGCAGCAAAGCGCGACTGGATAAACGATATCGGGATCACGACCCCTAAGGCGGTCGCCAGATCGTTCACCGGATATGTCAAGAAGCGGCCTGAGCGGCTCTTGCACATAACACGCCACACACAGATCGCAGGCCCGATCTGGCGGGCGACGGACAACCGAAGCTTTTCGGAGATGGCATTCAAGTCAAAGAAGTACCTGATACCGTCTATCATCTTTGATCCGCCGCTGATACCCATCTTCGCGGCGGCGTATTATCTCACAGGACGATTCGACGTTCATTCGGCCTATCGCGAGATACCTTCCCCGCTCGTGGCACAGCTCCGATTGGACAAGCACCGGAATAAGCTCAATCGGAAAGAGCCAAACCGTGTCGTTGAGGCTCCAGACAGTATCAATCGAAAGATCGAAAGTGAGCGGATGCGGCTTTTAGGCGGAAATGAGTTTTGGGCCGCAAAAAAAGCTGCGTTCGCACCGATGCTGCAGAAAGCGGTCTCTAACGGGCTTTTTAGAGATCTCGGCGAGGCTCGGTCATTCCTCCGCGATCTCGAGCACCAAAGCGAGCCGACTACGGACGCAGACGGCGGGCTGATGCTGAAGGTCATGAATTACGGGCAGGAACGAGAGATTGGACTTACGAGGCAAAACATTTTGGCGAGTTATTCGGATAGAGAATTGGCGCTCAAACTGATGCTCGCAAAGATCGACGCGGAACTAAGAATGGCCTCGAAGGACCGCAGTACGGCGCCGGAATTCAGTGAAAATTGGCGGCTCTTAGAAGCTCTGATGAAGGACGAAGCAACGATCCTCGCCGGAGTCAAGAAAGATCGTGGCAAGTTCCTGCAGAATCCTGTACCGCTGAACCTGAAAGGCAAGATGCAAAAGGCCCTCGTTGTGATCACTCACTAGGGCAGCCGCGGCAAGGGGCGTCAAAGTAAGCATCTTGCTTTTTGTCTCTAAACTAGTCCTGCTGATTTCGTTGGTACTTGTTCAAGTATCCTCTCCTTCCTGCTCCGAAAGGTTCTTTGGAAAGAGAACAAATGAGACTGATGGGGGAGTGGCACCAAAACCTCGCATTTTGAATTTAATGACACAGGAGCAAGATGATTAGACAAACGATTCCGAGTTCATGCAACATTGTTCTCTCGACGATCGCCGCTGCGATCCTGATCCTTGGTGCTAGCTCACACACTATCGGGCAAAGCACGTACAAAGCAGGCGACCGCGTTGAATGCGAAACAACCGGCACAGGCCGCTTTTGGTCAAAGGGAACTATCATGGCGTTTCAGCCGGGTGACTTTCCGTCGGGCATGCAGCCGGACGGCACTTGGTACCGCTTCAAGGCCGACTCGAACAAGGTCGAATATCCCTGCAAACCTGAGTTTATTCGCCCGATTGAGGGAGGGAATGCTGCGGTAAAACAGACCCCGACTAAGCCTGCCAATATTTTCACGGCTGCCAACACCAAGGACCCGGTGCAAGGTACGGCCACCTTTCTCGAATGTCCGATCAAGCAAAGGCAAGTCAAGAATGGGGCTGCTCCAAACGCCGAACTATTCAAGAAAATAGTTCGCTGTAAAAAGGGTGAAAAGGCGGTGGATGAGGGAGATGAGGGGGCGGTGAGAGTGGATGTGACGGCTATGCAGATCGGTGCCTCGCGCCCGTGGCGTTACAGCCAAGACTCCGGTAATGGAAAAGTCGGCACGCTTGTTCATCCGGTCAAGACAACATTTACGGTAAGGACCTACTATCGTAATGCGAGCGAGGTCGAGGAAGGGGCGATTCGAATTCTCAATTTCTACGTCAATGCCTTTGGGGAATGGCAGATCGGGTCTGAGGAACTGGTGAGAGGTGGTAAGGCGAGTCGGATCCCAACAAATTAGAGTTGCCGTGTACGACGATCTCGTCGCTACTTCTCCGAATATGCGAGCTTGATCGAGTTCATTCCACGCAGGATAACGCGTTGTCTTCGGACGACGCGTTTTCTGTTTTTCGCCGGATTGAATACGTTAAGCGGTGACGGGATCATCGCGGAGAGAAAAGCAGCATCCTGCGCGGTTAGATCCGAGGCGCTTTTCTTGAAGTAGTTTCGCGACGCGGCCTCAGCTCCATAGATGCCGTCGCCCCACTCGATGACGTTTAGATAAAGTTCGAGGATGCGCTTTTTTGAGAGCTCGCGTTCGAGGAAGTATGTGTAGGCGGCCTCGCGGCCTTTGCGCAGGAAGTTGCGGTCCTCTGACAGAAAGAGATTCTTTGCCAATTGCTGCGTAACCGTCGATGCACCGCGTTTGAAGCTCGGCAGCGGCGGGATCCAGTCGTCTTCGCTCGGTTTGCAGTCCTTCTTTTCCTGCTTGGTCGTGGCTTCGGCCTCGCACTCTTCGCGTGCCTCCTTCTCACCCTCCTTGACCGCCTCGTCCCAGGCTTTCTGGATCGCGTCCCAGTCAAAACCGTCATGCTGAAAGAACCGTGCATCCTCGCCCGCCAATACGGCTCGCTGCAGGTGCGGCGAGATCTGATCCATAGGCATCCAGATCATGTATTTGCGAGGCTCACGGCCCTCGGCCGCAGCCTCCGCGATGCGGTATTCGATCATTGAACTCGTCGTTGGGTTCTCGGTCCGCAGCCGTGAAATGCTCGGGAATGTCACGATCTCATACATCAGCCAGAGCACGATCGCTCCGGCGAATATGAGTGAGAGCATTTTGACCCAGTACCACATCTCTTCAGTGAATAGTGAATAGTGATAAGTGAATAGTCAAGAAGGGCCGTCGCCGGTTTGCTTGACTATTCACTATCCACTATTCACTATTCACTGTATATATGGGTCGATACGACAACGTGGTGGCGGTAGTTCTGGGAGGCGGTGCAGGCTCGCGGCTGTTTCCGCTCACTCGGGACCGCTCAAAACCGGCCGTCCCGCTCGCCGGAACGTATCGGCTGATCGATGTGCCGGTATCGAATTGTATCAATTCTGAGATCACCCAGATCTTCGTCCTGACACAATACAACTCGGCGTCGCTAAACCGCCATATCTCAAGGACATACCGCTTTTCGAGCTTCTCGACGGGCTTTGTCGAAGTGCTGGCAGCGGAGCAGACCGGCGAGAGCGAAGAGTGGTTTCAGGGCACGGCCGACGCTGTGCGCCAAATGCTGCCGCACCTTCGCGACTGGCGCGTCGATACTTTGCTGATCCTCTCCGGCGATCATCTCTACCGGATGGACTATCGTAACTTTCTCGATCGTCACTTCTCGACCGGAGCTGACCTCACAGTATCCGTTGTTCCCTGCCGGGCCGATGAGGCCGAGGGCTTTGGCCTGCTAAAGACCGGAACGGCCGGTGAGATCGTTGAGTTCAAGGAGAAGCCCACGGGCGACGCGTTGGAATCCATGCGTGTCGACACGACCGCGTTCGGCCTGACCGAGGACGAAGCCGTGAGCCGTCCGTTCCTTGCGTCGATGGGGATCTATGTTTTTAGCGCAGCAAAGCTGGTGGAACTGTTGCAGGCGGACACGACGTGGGTCGATTTTGGTCGCGAGATCATACCGGCGGCAATTGATAAATTCACCGTGCAGGCCCATCTTTTCAAGGACTATTGGGAGGATATCGGGACCATCCGCGCTTTTTACGAGGCTAATCTCGACCTCGCGAGTCCGTTGCCGAAGTTCAACTTCTTTGACGCCACGGCACCGATCTATACCCGCAGCCGCTACCTGCCGCCATCAAAGCTGCACGGCTGCGACATCGACAATTCAATGGTCTGCGAGGGCTGTATTCTCAACGGAGTGAAAGTCAGAAGATCTATTATTGGCCTGCGAAGTCGCATCGATGAGGGCGTAGAGATCGAAGATTCGATCGTGATGGGCTCGGACTTTCTTGAATCGATGTCGGAGCTGAAATACAACCTCGGAGTCGCGCGGCCGCACGTCGGCATCGGCGGCGAAGAGCATAATTCGCCGGGCGATCCTGGACAAGAATGTCCGCATCGGTGAGAACGTCAAACTATTCAACAGCGACGGCGTTGAGAATTACGACGCACCCGATCGTTCGTTCTACATTCGCGACCGAATCATTATCGTCCCCAAGAACGCGATCATCCCGGACGGGACAGAGATCTAGCCCTGGCGTCAATTTATCTTGGTCTTTTTCGGCGTTATGTAGCCTTCGCGTGTCCGTAAGGACAGGCCTTCCCGATCAACACGTACCTTGATGCGAGTCTTCTTTCCCGGCACGCGTTCGGTCTGTGGGTAATAGCCAATGCTGTAGAATTCGCGCAGTTCGCTGGCGATCTTAGAATACGCCGCCGCAAGATTGCCGAGCGTCATTGCCTCGTAAAGCCGGCCGCCCGTGTTAAGTGCCATCCGGTCGAGGTACTCTTTCGCACGCTCGTATTCCTCGACAGTCGTGCCCTGCTGCATCGTATCGTTTGGCTTAGTGTTGACCGGGATCCGCACCGGAACGGTCGTGCCACCCGGAATGGGGATGTCGATCGTCGGCTGCGTGCCGCCCTTCATCGTTTGAACATCGGCAAAAGTGTCATACCGGATTGGATAGATCAACGCGTCGAGTTCCATCGCGTCATCGAGATTTCTCAGGTCGTTCGACCGTCGGCTGGTCGTGTCGACGCCGTCCGTAAAGAGGATGATCGCCTTGCGGCCCTCAATGCGCCTGAGCCGATCATTCATTACGAGATCTACGGCCTCGTAGAGGCTCGTCCCGGTCGAGATCTTAGTCCTCTTGATCGCTCTGTAAATGGCCTGACGGTCGCTCGTCGCCTCACACAGCATGTGTACTTCCTGATCGAACGACACAACCATCACTTTGTCCTGCGGTCTTAGCTGATCGATAAATGCGATCGCGGCAGTTTGTATCTCGGCGATCTTAAAGGTCGTGGAATAGCTCATGTCGAGCACCAGAGCGACGGTAAACGGCTCATGCTCGCTGGAAAAAATGGCGATATCTTGTTCGGCCCCGTCCTCGAGAACCCGGAAATTATCTCTTGCCAGACCGCCGATGAAACGGCCTTTTTTGTCCATCACCCGCACAGGGATCGATACAAGCTGCGTATTTACGCGAATTACGTCGCCATCGTCGGCTGTCGATTCCGGCAATGGCTCGGGCAGCGGTGTCGGGATCGGCGTGGCTGTAGGCGTTGGCTGCGACGGACGTTGGTTATTCTTGCCGCCGCCGCCGGTCGTGACGCCGCCGGCCTGCGCGGCGGAAATGGCCGCAAACGCAGCAATGACAACAAAACACGAGGCTAAACGGACGATCTTCATTCAGGCAACGACGAATACCATTCTACGATGCCTGTCAAACGGGGAAAAGATGCCGCTATCGTCCCGCTATTTTTCGGTCCTGCTGACCGACGATGTAACTCGTCTTTGCGCGGACCACGATGTTGGGCCGCATGACACGGATCTTGATCTGGCGTCGGTCGCCGACTTTGCCAACGGTTTCGGGATAATAACCCAGCGAATATTGCCGCCTTAGCTCCTCGGCGATGCCTGAGAACGCCGCATCGACGTTGTACATCGATTTGCCCTCGAACGCACGGCCGCCGCTGTTGGCTGCAAGCGTATCGAGATACGTCTTGCCGCGGGCGTAATCTGCCCGCGTCGCTCCACCGCGGTTGCCGCCGCCGGTGTTGATCGTCCCGCCCATCAGGATGCCCGCCAGAATGTCGGCCATGGACACTGGCCCGCGCCGACGCGGCGGATAGCCGCCGCCGCTATTCACGCCCATCTCGGCCGAAGTGTCGTAGCGGATCGTGTAAAAAAGTGCGTCGACCTCTTCCGTCGCCCGCAATGTTGTCGTCGTAGCTCGCATTGCGAGACGTAGTGTCGACGCCGTCCGAGAAGAGCACCACGGCCTTTCGCCCCTCGATGCGACTGAGCTGTCGTCGAATCACGTCGTCCACGGCTTCGTATAAACTCGTGCCATTACCGAACTGCGTCGAAAGGATCGCGTTGCGAAGTTGGTTGCGGTTGTTCGTCGGAGGTGAAAGGACGTGAACATCCTGGTCAAAGGCGATGACCATTACACGATCCGAGGGCCGCAACTGGTTAACGAATGCGATCGCGGCATTGTGGATATCGTTGATCTTGAACTCCGTCGACGGGCTGACGTCGATCATCAGAACGACTGTAAACGGCTGTTCGACCGACTGAAAATAGTCGATCTTTTGCTCAATTCCGTTCTCAAATATCTTAAAGTCGCGCTGCTGGAGGCCCGAGATGAATCGCCCGTCGCGGTCAAGCACCGACACAGGCATCGTCACGAGATTGGTCTCGACGCGGATGATCTCGTCGTCTTCGACGGGAGGCGGCGTAGGTGTCGGCGTCGCATACGAGCGTCCGGTCAATACAGGCGGGCCGGACGGTGTCTTGTCAGGATAGGGATCATTGTTGATCGTCGGGGGTGCCGGCGTCATCGCCACACGCGGACGTGTAGTTGTGTCGTTCTGGCCAAACGCCATCGTGGCGATCGATACCGCGAGCGTTGCCGCGAACAATGTCCTTTTCATCTTTACAGTCCTCTCCGAGTCAGGTGCCCTGGGGAAAGCGCTGATTTGATTAACACTCCATTGGTTTCGTTCGCCGCTATTTTTGATCGAGAAATTCGCTGGCAAGCTCATGAAAACGCCGCCGGACCGCGTTTAGATTGGCGAACGGAAGCGACCGGTTGTGAGTTCGATTAGTTAGCAAAATAAAGGTGCGCTCCGTGATCGGATCGATCCACAAACTCGTGCCCGTAAACCCAAGATGCCCAAAGCTTTGCGGCGACAAACCGGGCCCCGCGGCCGAGTCCGGCGTACTCGCGAGTTGAAACGCGAGCGAGCGATGCTCCGTCATGCCGAGCGTGAAGTTACGCTGAAAAAGCCCACACGTCGCGGCCGACGTTAGCGTTGAACTCCTGGGCAAAAATTGCTGCGCGATCTTATGCACCTCTTCGGCCGTCGAAAACAGCCCGGCATGACCCGCGACGCCGCCCATGAAATATGCATTGCCGTCATGCACCTCGCCCCAGATCGTGTCGGTCCGAAAGGCCGCGTGCGTTTCGTCCGGCGAGATATATCCCTTCTCAATACAAGTCTGCCGCTCAAATACGTTTCCCTTTTCGCTCGCCGCGATCCGCGGACTCAGGTCAGCGGCTGGATTGAAGCCCGTGTCACGCAAGCCCAACGGCCCAAAGATCCGCCGCTGCAGGATCTTGTCGAGCGGCGAGCCTTCGACCGTCTCCACTATCGCCTGCAGCGTAAGGAAATTCGGATCGCTGTAAACGACCTTTGAACCCGTTGGATATTCCAGCGGCTCGGCAGCGATAACGCTAATAGCATCCGCAGGACTTTTTGCCAGCAGATAAAGTGGCAGCCACGAGCGAAGACCCGAGTTATGTGTGAGCAGGTCCCCGACCGTTATCGGCCTTTTCTCATGGGTATCAAACTCATCCAGATACGCCGCGACGGCCGTGTCGATATCGAGTTTACCCTCGTCTATTAGCATCGCAGCGAGCAGTCCCGTCACAAGCACCTTGGTCATGCTCGCGACGTCGTAGATCGTATCCGGCCGCGCGGCGATCTGTTCGGGCTCGACCACTGCAAAACCCAAGGCATCGTGCAGCACGATCTCGCCTTTTTCCGCAACGAGATAAACCGCCGACGGAAAGTCGCCCGCCTTGATCCGCTCGGAAAGAAATGTGTCGATCGTCTCGCTCATTGACTCGATTCGCACTGAAATAATAACCTGAGAGTTCCGCGATAATAATACATTCTTTGGAGGTAACCCTTTATGTCTTCTCAATTCGAATCAGCCGAACTGATCCTCAAACTCTACGACCTTCGCCGCGAGGCGACGATGCGTAAGGCTCGTGATTGGTTCTTTAGCTTTAACCCGACCAGTGCCGAGGAAGTCGAAAAAACCATGATGGACCCCGAGGTCGGCGCATATCTGCGGATGGTGCTGTCCTATTGGGACATGGCCGGGGCCATGGTCGTCAGCGGCGCGATCGACGCTGATCTCTTTAACAAAACCAACGGTGAGCACATCGGCGTTTTTTCAAAGATCGAGCCATTCATCGGCGAACTCCGCGAAAAATGGCAAATGCCCGACGCGTTCGAAAATATCGAAAAGGTCATCATGGACCGTCCCGACGGGGCTGAACGCGTCAAGAAGACGCAGGAGTGGATGCAATTGCTCCGGGAGCAGATGGCCGGTCAGGCGTCAGCCTAGCCTTTAGGCCGGCGAAGTGGATCTCGATCTGTTCGAGCACGCCCATCGCTAGTTTCAATGCACGCCGTCCGTCCTCGCCTGAGACGGGCGGCGTTTTGTCGTTCTCGATACAGTCGAGAAAGTCCGCGATCTCAGCCCGCAACGGTTCGACATCGACAATTTCAAGCTCCTTAATCTGAATCGCCGCCAACGGATGTGTCGCCGCAGGATCGAGCGTCGAGAGCGACGCAAATCGAGTCCCGTAATCGAGCACGGCGTAAGAATTCGTTTGATAAAAACGCGTTTTCCGCAGTTTTTGGGAACCGACGCGTGAGGCGGTAATGTTTGCGACGGTGCCGTTCTCAAACTCGATCCGAGCGTTTGCCGCGTCCACCTTATCCGACAAGATCGGCATACCGACAGCCTGTATTGCCGAGACCTCAACATCCTCACCCACGAGCCATTGCACCGCATCGAGATCGTGGATCATAACGTCCAAAACGACATCGACATCGAGCGACCTGTTCGGGAATGGCGACACTCGGTGAATCTCAAAATAAACGGGCCGCGTCACGTGTGGCCTGAGCGCGACCATCGCGGGATTGTACCGCTCAAGCTGGCCCACCATCAGCTTGGCCCCCGAAGAATTCGCCACAGCGATCATCCGGTCAGCCTCGTCCAGGGTCAACGCGATGGGCTTCTCGACCAGGACATGCACGCCTTTTTCGAGAAAACCGCAAGCGATCTCGCAATGCGTTTCCGTCGGTGTCGCGATCGAAACGGCATCCACTTTGCCGATCAGTTCGCTCCAGTCCGCAAACGCCGCACAGGCGTGCTTCGTCGATATCTCGGCAGCCGTCGCGGCGTCGATATCGCAAATGCCGATCAGTTCGACACGCCCCTCGGCGGCAAATTCGGCATAGTTTCGTGCGTGGTGGCGGCCGAGACTGCCGACACCGATCGCAGCGACGCGGATCTTATTTTCTTGAGACATTACGTGATCGCAGAACTGACAACTACTTCCATTCTCATCAAACACGGACAAATTTCAAACACTCGCCCGCCGCAGACGGTCCATCAGGGCCGCCCCGATACCAGTCTCGGGCACGGTTTCGCAATAGATCGTCCGAATATCCCGCCGATCGCACTCGCGAAAGAATTCGAACAACACATGGGCATATTCGTGGGCCGAGTTGCACTGCTTGACGAACGCAAAATGTCCCTTTGGAGCATTTAGGCCTATAAAAGCAGCGCCCTCAGTCGAAGCGACATTCGCCGAACCGACGATAACGACCTTCGCTCGGGGCGTGTAATGCCTGTGCCGCAGGCCCGGACTTCGCAATGAGGTTAGGTCATCGCCGTCCGCAATTCGCGTCTCAGGCACGACCGCGCGTAGTTCCTCGAGCGAAACGGCCCCCTGTCTTAACAGCACGCGCACGTCACCGGTGCAGTCAACAACGGTCGATTCGAGCCCAATTTCGGTCGCCTCGCCTTTGAGGATGCAGTCGATACGTCCGTCGAGATCCTCAAGCACCGCTTGCCAAGTCGTCGGGCTCGGCCGCCCGGAAAGGTTCGCGGACGGTGCAACAACCGGAACGCCGCAGGCTATCAGAAACCGATGAGCAAGCTCGCCCCTCGGCATTCTCACCCCTATGGTTGCCAAACCCGCGGTGGCGATCGACGGCACGTTTTCAGCCTTTCGCAGCACGACCGTAAGCGGTCCCGGGAAGAATGCCGCAATAAATCTCTCTGCGCTCCCCGTGATCTCTGTGGCTAATTCCGAGATCTGGCCAACCGACGCAACGTGAGCGATCAGCGGATTGTCCGCCGGACGCCGCTTGGCCTCGAATATCTGCCCGATAGCAACGGCATCAAATACGTTCGCCCCGAGCCCGTAAACCGTCTCGGTCGGAAACGCAACGATCCCGCCGTCGCGTATCAGCGCGGCAGCGATCTCGACATCTTCCGTGACGACCGTATTCACAGCGAAAAGTCTGGCTTATGGCGGCATGAAAAGCAACGACCACACCGCCAAGACAAGAGGTACTGGGTCTGTTTGAAATTACTCATAGCTTTTATTCTTTGTGACCTTGATCGCGGGTTCCTAACGCCCGCTGTTTCGCGAAGTGCCCGGCGATCTCGGCGGCGGCATTGGCACCGACGAACGGCTTTAATTCCTCGACCGACGCCTTTGCGATTCGCTCGATCGAACCGAAATTGCGAAGCAGTTTCATCTTTCGTTTGTCGCCGATGCCGGGGATCTCGGACAGTTCGCTCGAGAAGTCGCGCTTTTCGCGGCGTTTGCGGTGGAATTCCACGGCGGTTTTGTGGGTCTCCTCGCGAATCTGCAATATCAGCCGGAAGGCCTGTGAATTGCGATCGAACGGAATGGGTTTGTCCTCGCGGCCGAAGATCAGGAGGTGTGATATCTCGTTGTGACGTTTTGGCGGTTTGACGAGGCCGACGAGCATTATTTGTTCAAGATCGAGCGATTGCATTGCCGATGCGGCGGCCGACAACTGGCCTTTGCCGCCGTCGATAAAGATTAGCTGCGGCAGCGGTTTTTGCTCTTCGGTCTGCCGCTTGTAGCGGCGAAAGACAGCCTCGTGCATCGAGGCAAAGTCGTTTGCACCCTCGACCGTGCGAATGATGAAGCGGCGGTAATTAGCCCGTGCGGGCTTGCCGTTCTCAAAGCAGACGATGCCGGCGACATTTTCTGAGCCGGAGATATTTGAAATATCGAACGACTCGATACGCTCGGGGAAGTACGACAATTCGAGCATTTCCTGCAGCTCTTCGAGGACCTTTTCGCTGTCGGGTTTGAGTACGCGGAAACGCTGTTCGAACGCGATCTTGGCATTTGTCTCGACGAGTCGGACGAGGTGCTTGTTCTTGCCGCGTTTAGGATCGAGGATCTTTACACGACGGCCGCGGCGTTCGGTGAGCGCCTTTTCGAGGATCGCACGGTCGGCGAAATCCTGCGGTACGTGAATCTCTAGCGGCACGTAATCAGTCGAATAATATTGGGCCAGAACGATGCCGAGAAACTCGGCCGCGTCAAATGTTTTGTCCTCGGGCAGGTCTTCCCAAAAGAACTCGCGGCGGCCAACGATGCGGCCTTCGCGGGTTGTAAATAGCTGCAAGGCAAGGCGTTGCTTTTCGCGGTAAAAGCCGATGGTGTCGATGTCGCGCTCGGCGGTCGTCGCCATCTTTTGCGTTTCGCTTAGGCTCAGGACGGTGCGGTGAAGGTCGCGGTACTTGGCCGCAAGCTCGAATTTGCCGTCATCCGAGAACTGCCACATTCGGCGTTCGAGCGTCTTGGCAAGCTCCTTGTCCTTTCCCTCAAGGAGTGTTTTAACGTCGGCCGCCGCCTCTTGATACTCGTCTTGTGTGCATAGGCCTTTGACGCACGGGCCGAGGCAGCGTTTGAGGTGATATTCGAGGCAGGGCCGCGGCAGTCTGCCGTCGATCTCGATCTCGCACGTTCGAAGTTGGAATGAGCGGTTGATCAGGTTGAGCGTATTCCGAGCCAGCGACGTGGGCAAGAACGGGCCATAATAGTTCGAACCATCGCGGACGATCCGCCGCGTGATCACCACCTTTGGGAAAGGCTCGTTCGTCAGCTTGAGGTGCGGGTACGATTTATCGTCCTTCAGGAAAATATTGAACCGCGGCTTGTGCTTCTTGATGAGGTTAGATTCGAGGACGAGGGCCTCGACCTCGTTATCGACGACGATGAATTCGAAATCCGCTATCAGCCTGACTAACTGCCGCGTCTTGGGATCGTGATTGCGGCTCGAATGAAAGTACGACCGCACGCGGTTGCGCAGATTCTTTGCCTTGCCGACATAGAGGATCTTGCCGGCCTCATTCCTGTGAATGTAGATACCGGCATCTGTCGGCAGGGTCTTGAGTTTTTCAGCGATCGTCATAGGTCAATTATATGTTCGTGTCCTCTCCCTCAACCACCCGGTTTGTCCTTCGTCCGACTGGACCCGCGACCCGAATTGTGTTGACATTCAACGCAAACTCGGCTAGATTTCGCGTGTTCCACGCATTTTCAAGGGTTGTTGGGTAGTCTGCATTTTGGAGAGATCTTTGTATGCTTACACGTATTTTGGCCGCGACCGTCGCCGGCGGGTATCGTTTTCTTTATTCTGGGTTTTGTTATTTACGGTTTGATCCTCGACAACGCCGTAATGAAGCCGAACATGAATCCGGATGCTCTTAAGCTCATGAACGAAATGCCGGTCTGGCTGCCACTCGTTTTGGCAAATCTCGTTTCTGCTCTGCTGCTCGCCTATATCTTTGACCGATGGGCCAGCATTAAGACCTTTGTCGGCGGCATGCGCGGTGGGGCCATCGTGTTCTTTCTCATCTCTCTCAACTTTCAGTTGATGTTCCTGGCGTTCATGAAGATGAGCAATAACTACATTCCCGTTGTCGCAGATGTGCTCGGATCGACGGTCATGGGCGCGATCGGCGGCGGCGTGATCGGCCAGGTTTTGGGAATGATGAATAAGAGCGACGGCTGAGATCATGGCTCATAGCACCGCAGGGTCTTGACCGTTTTGAAGAGCTTTTTGAATTCAGCTTCGGGCGTGCCGTCGTACTCGATTCGCTCGATCAGGGCGTTGGCGGCAGTTTGACCAGCCAAAATTCATCACCTCGATGAGGGCGAATTTCATCTTGTCGGGCGAGCGAAGCTGCTGCTCAAAAATGCGTTTGAGACGGTCGGGATCCGAGTTGTTCTTTCGGGACTCGACGTTTACGTTGAGCCACGCCGCGAGAAGCCGGTCGCCGCCCAGGATGAGTGGCTTCGCGTATCGCGCTACGCACGCTGAAGACGTGGTGTAGCCGAGAAGTTTCGACGGATCCGAATACCCGAGCATCGAGGTGCGTTCGAAGTTATAGACCTGTTCGAGTTCACTAAGCTTGCGCCTTTTGAACTCCTGCCAATACGGCACATTTACGATATCGAGGGCCTTGAGTTCGGCCGATTTACGCTTGTACTCGGCATCGAGCGCGCCGACGTCGAGTTTGGCGATATCGGAGTAGCTCCAGGCTGTCGTGTTTGTCTCGAGCAGGTAGCTGCCCGGCAGGCTGAGCTTGAGCGTGTTACGCAAGCGAGCCGCGGTGTGGAGCTTCGGGTCGAACTTTCCCGAGTACTCGCACATCTCATCCTCCCAGCGAAGGACCGCAGGCCGTTGGGCCAAGGTAGAGACCGTCGCGGCGGCAAAAAGTAGGGCGATGATCAGCGTTTTCATAGGCGTTACTTTACCGCAAATTGGTTCTGGACGCATTGGCGTCTAGAATTGAGTTCGACCATTCTACGCATGTCCTGGCAGCACGAATATCTCGCAAAATACTACTCGGCCGCCTCGGGCTGGACGGACGGCAATGTCGTCTTTCACAACCTGCTGAGGTCGACGATTCCCCAGGACGGCGAGATACTCGAGATCGGTGCCGGGCCGACGAATATCACGTCGGATTTTCTCGCCACGCTCGGCCGCGTGACCGGCGTCGATATCGATCCCGACGTGCAGAATAATACCGCCCTCGCGGCCGCTCATGTGCTCGATGGCGAAGCTTATCCCTTTCCCGACAACACTTTCGACGCCTGCGTATCGAATTACGTCATCGAACACGTCGCCGATCCGACCGGCCATCTGACCGAGATCGGACGCGTGCTGAAGCCCGGCGGTGTTTACATATTTCCGCACGCCGAATTTCTGGCATTACGTCTCGCTGATCTCGCACCTGACGCCGCATTCGTTTCACCGGCTCGTCGCCAATCGGCTGCGAAACTTGCCCGCCGAAAGCCACGATCCGTACCCGACGCACTATCGGCTGAATACACGCTCGGCGGTTGAACGAGCGGCTAAAGAAGCCGGCCTGACGGTCGACCGCCTCAACCTGATCGAGAAAGAACCGATGTACGGCCTCGGCTCGCGGCTGCTGTTTTTCCCTTTCATGGCGTATGAACGGCTTGTGAATTCGTCCGAATCTTTTGCTGGCTTTAGGGCCAATCTCCTGGGCGTCCTTAGAAAACCCAAATAACATTCGGGCCGTCGGATGAGACGAACACGGCACAGCGACGAAGCCGTATCCATCCATTCCAACGGCCCGAAAGCGTTGAAAGAAGAACAGTTAGTTCTTCTTCACATAACTGCGATGAACGATCGTTTTGGTCCGGTCATCGACGGCGTCGATCATCACATTTTCCTTGTCCTCGCGGGTGACGAGCTTACCGCTGGCTCCGACCGCACGGTCCTTGGGCTTGGCCTTTTCTGAGTCAACGATCATCTCGGTGACGGCCGACGCCTTGACCGGTTCGGCCAGTCGGACGCCGCGCGATTCGGCGACGGCCTCGGTCGCGGTGGCCTTGAGCATGCGCGGCCAGAGTTTTTTGAAAAGGGCGTTCGAGACGTAAACGTCCGCACTGTTGAGCTTGCCGTTGATGGCGAACGCATAGCCGATCACGTCGGATTTGCCGTCGGCGATCTTGTTCAGTGCCTTTACGTATTCGTCAACGCTCGCGGCGACCTTGCCGTTCTCAAGGCTGAGCTGAAGGCTCGAGCCCGAAGTGTCGGACTTAACGTCGCCGCCTACGTTCTTTGACAATTTAGCTTGTGCATCGCTGACGCTGGCCCAGACCTCTTGCTGCGAACGCGTCGCGTTGGCGGCGATCTTGAGCTCTTTGGTAACGATGCGGTCGTTGGAGCTTGAGAACTTGCCGGCCTCTTCGTTCCCACGCTTTTGCCAGCGGCCCGACTCGACACAGAACGCGTCGATCCTGATGCGGCCCGAGCGTGCCGGTATGATGATGCTGACGGCCAGCACACGGTCCTGTTTGCCGCCTTTGACGATATCGCCGGACTGTATGAACACGTCGAATTCCTTCGACAAATTCTCGACCTCTAGCTCGTTGACGTTCGACGTCTCATAGACCACAAAGAGCTTCCGCTCCATCGCCTCCTGCAGCGTCATGACGTTGCTCTTTTTCGATTCGTCCTTGCCGTGTATGAGAAAGATGGTCAGGTTCTTATGCGAGTATGGCGAAGAGATGCGGTAGCTCGTGCTCTGGCCCATAGCCGCCGTCACAAACCCAAACGCAAACGCCGCCGCCGCGAAGATAGAGACATATCTGTTGTATTTCATTTGATCACTCCTATTCTAAATTCGGGAGAGCGTCGCTTGTGATTGAAGAACGCGCGTCGCGGAGTGTTACTTGCAAATGAATTTCGTGCACGGTCTGAGTGCTTCGCGGGCGTCCATCTGGCCCGGTCGTGTCCCGCACCAGCATGGGACAGGCTAAGTGTTGTGTCTGCGACGCTTACCGGCATTTTTCGGCAACAATATACTTGACACACCACAGAGATAGTGCTATCTTGATTATACTATGACCGAGCAAGCACTACCGAAAACCGAAATTGAGGCCGTCAGATACTTCGCCGATGAGCAAACTTGCATTGAGTTTGTGAAGTCTTTACGGTGGCTAGACGGTGAGCCTGTATGCCCTCACTGTGGCAATAACACTACCTACTTCCTAGAGACTCGTAAGATTTTCAAGTGCAAGGCAAAAGAGTGCCGGAAGCAGTTCTCTATCAAGACCGGGACCATTTTCGAGGATTCGGCTATCAAGCTCGACAAGTGGTTGATCGCGATCTGGAAGATTGCGAACGCAAAGAACGGCATTAGCTCTTACGAACTAGGCCGAGCGTTAGGTGTTACTCAGAAATCGGCGTGGTTTATGAATCACCGAATCCGCGAAGCTATGGTCAACGGCAGTATCGAAAAGATGAGCGGAACCGTCGAGATTGACGAAGCCTACATTGGTGGCGATGCCAAGAATATGCACCAGTCGAAGCGTGTAAGATTTCAGCCCCGTTGGACTCGACAGGACAAGGTGAGAGACCACAAGACCGCTGTATTCGGTATGGTTCAACGCGGCGGTAAGGTTCGGGCGAAGGTTATCAAAGGCGTTCGCACCCAAGACGTGCTTCCTGTCATTCAGGAACACATCGAAGAGAACTCGGAAGTGTTTAGCGATCAGGCCGCTATCTACCGTGACCTCTACGAGAAATACATTCACGCGACCGTCAACCACTCGGTTGAATATGTTCGCGGCAACGTCCACACCAACGGCATTGAGAACTTCTGGAGCCTGCTGAAAAGAACCATCAAAGGCACTTACGTTAGCGTGAGTCCGGCTCACCTACAAAAATACGTCGAGGAGCAGATGTTTAGATACAACGAACGTGAGTGCAACGACCAGATGCGGTTCGTTCGTATGATTGAGTCGATTAGCGGAAAGCGTCTCACCTATTCACAGCTAATCGGCTATGAAACAGGGTGCTAATAAGTCGCAAAGGAAACGCGGCAAGAAACGAAAGGGCTAAGACTTCTTGGCCTTTTTCTTTGGTTCGGATTCTCGTTTTTGGGGGTCTTTCTTAGGAGCGGTTACGACCTTTCTTGCTAGATCGCGGAAGCGGTCAAACTCTGGGGATGTCTGTTCGGTTTTCGTAGCGGGTGTAGCCATAAGAAAATGCTAACACACGCGGCGCGAATGGTGTTAAAATAAAACCTCGGAGCCATTGCCTGAGTGCCTACAAACGAGATAGCACACTCAGGATAGCTCCGAGGCATCGAACAAGTTACTCAACCTACGATTGTGAGTAACCCGTACTTTCGCCCGGCGTATCACCGCCGGGCGTTTCTGCTTTTGCGGCAGAACCTTTCTGACCGTGCTTCTGCATCAGGTCAATAATCTGAAATAAGAACGTGCGGTCCTCGGCCGTAAGGGTGAGTAGATTCACGTTCGCGATCAAGGTAAGACTGCCACCGCCGCTCAGATGTACGGTCTGGCTCGTGCTGTCTTGCCCGTGGGGAACCGCCGGTTGTTGCACGACGCTGCCCGTGCTGCTACCGCCGTTGCCCCCCGACGCAGCGGCCGGCTTTCTCTTACGCGGCGAAGTTGATCGCGCCTTTGAGAGTAGGAGCGGTGACAGGGGGATGTCCGCAAACTGAGCCGCTTTGATAAAAAAGGTCTTAGCCTTTACGCGGGTATCGCCCGACACGCCAAACTGTTCAGCGTTGAAAACCCCGTCAAGTTGCGGGGGCGTTGCTCGTGTGAGGTCAAGCGCGCAAACACAGAGCGTAATGAGTACGAAGCAGGGCGCCGATCTGTCGCTTTCGCTCCTCGGCATCAGCGGTCGCAAGTGCTTCTAAGCCGTCCTGTGGCACGCCGTCGTCGTCGATCAGCCCGAAAAAGCGTAACGCACTGAGGGCCGCGCGACCATTCCGCCGCTGAAGCTGCGGAATGAATGACGGTCGATGATATTCGGCACGGCGTTTTCAGCGATGTTGTCGAGTGTTGAAAGGAACGACAGCCACGGCATATAGGGTGCGGTTTTCTTCTTCACGGTTTCAGCCATACAACGGTTCTCCTCTAACTGATTCCCTAGTCTATGCGATAACTCGTGCGATTGCAACAACTTTCTTGGATAGCAGTAGATTTTTTTTGGAGCGTGAAAACTATCCAGTTACAATACAGACAGTAAATATGTTCAAAATAGGCGAAACCCTTAAAATACGGACGTTTGGCGGCAAGGTCGTTGATCGCACCCTAGTAGATGAAGCCCACGGGCGAGTCTATGTTTGTACCGAGGTTGAATTTGCGGCAGCAGCCCGTGAGAACCGAGAACCCCTGAGTTTAGGCTTTCCGTCCGTGGATGTCGTGCAGAATGCGGACAGGTCGGACGAAGCGGAGTAACTCGGACAGTGCAAAGAAAAGGCCAGCCTGTCTAGCAAACTGTATTAGAATCCAAAGTGGTGTGTCAAGTATATTATTACCCATTTTTCGGCCCTGTCCCGCCTGTTTTAGAAAAAAACTTCTTGACAACCACTGTTTCATATGTAATATCTTGTATCACAATGACATTTCACTGTCAAGACCTTTATTCAGGAGAGAGATATGCACGACAGGATAAATTCACGACACACGACACCACAACTTCCCCGATCAGCGAACGAGCGGATGGAATTGAGCAACACTGCGGCGCCTATCGAGCCGTTGTTTGACTCGTTCTGGCACTCGCGCGAGCTGACGCTGCTGTTCGGGGCGGCGGGGACGGGCAAGAGTATGCTGGCCATGCTGCTGGCGGAGCGGATCGCCCGCGGCAGCGGCATTGAGGGTTTTGTGATGCCCGAGCGGCGGCGCAAGGTGCTGTACGTGGATCTCAAGCTGTCCGACACGCAGTTTGGGCTGCGGTACAGCGACCCTGAGACGGAGCGCGATTACCGCTTTTCAGATGACCTATATGTCGACCGGCCGCCGTCGGTCGATCAGCTCGTCCCGTGGCTTCGCGATATGATCGACGCGGGCATCAGCGTGATCGTTATCGACGACCTGTCGGCGGTGCAGCAGACATCCGACGGCACAAAGCACACTCTGCGGCTGATGCGCGAATTGCCGCGAGCTTACTGACACGCTGGGCGTTTCGATACTCGTCATCGCGGGCTCACGGCCTCATCGTTTTAACGTGTCTGTGAGCGAAGGCGATCTGCGGCGTTCGCGCGTGCTGTGCGACGTGGCGGACAGCGTTTTTGGCATCGGACATCATCCGCATTTCCGCGGCGCAAACTACATCCAGCACGTCCGGGCCCGCACGATGCCGATCCAATGGGACCACACCAACCCGCCGCGATTCATCATACAGCGAGCGAGGACGGCTTTATCGGGCCAAAATTCGACGAACGTTTTGCCGAGCAGCTCGACGAAGACACCGCCTGGCTCATCTACCAGATCAAGAACCGCCACGACGAAGGCTGCAGCTTTCGCCTGATCGCCGAAGACCTCAACATCTCAAAATCCCGCGCCGAACGCCTCATCAAAAAATGGACCCCCGAGATCCAACGTCACTTCGACGACCGCCTGGACTGGTCGGATGATGAAGACGAGCTCGACGAAGAATTTGACGAAGAAGTTGATCAAGCCGACCCCACGCCGCCAGCCCCCGAACCGCAGGAAGCTACTGCCCCCGACACCGCCAGCGATCCCGAGCCAGACGCGCTTATAGAATCGCCCGAGCCCGCCCAACCGCCAGATCCATCACCGCCAGATGAGCGACCTGCCGACGAAGGCGACGAACGCCTGCTAAATTCTGAATTCTCACTTCTCACTTCTCATCTCCGCCACGCAGTGGCGGACGATGGTCGCGGCATTTGGATCGAAAAAGACCGCCGCGACGGCAAACCAAAGGTTTGGTACGAATACGACTCAGAAAACCGCTTGTGTAGAAAGGAATTCAGAGGCTGATGCGGAGTTGGACCTCGGGAATGTCGGATGGAGCGCGGAACTCATGTCCACATCGCCGGTTCCTTCGGCGAGACTGGCGTTATCGTTCTGGACGGCCGACACAGCGTCGTCCGTTGCGGACAGGAGTGTCCGCGCTCCCTCGGCGAGGTGGCCCTGGGTGGCGTTGCATTCGCGGCTTTGTTCAGCATTTGACAGCCGCAGTTATAGCACATAAAAACTCCTATTCCTCGGATTTACTCATTGTAATGCTCTGATGATACGGGCAGATTTGATTGCTTCGCCGTGTGAGCAAAATGGTTGCGGCTATCGCCAGAATATTGATGCCCTGCACCGTAATAAAAAGCGTCTCGTTGCGAAACCATGAATAAGTCAAAAGAAGCGTGCTCGACGCAAGCCAAATAAACCACATCCACAGGCTAATGCCCCATGCGCACTTTTCGGCCCACAGATGATATATCTGCGGGCCGTAGGCAATGATAACAAGCGTTGTTCCTGCCCAGCCGATAATCTCCATGTCACTCTGCAGCCCCGTAAACCAGTTTCCCGCTATCGAGGCTCGCCGCCGATGTGTACGGATGAATTACGTTCTTTCCTCCATCCATAATATGCTCGACGACAACGCCTGCCGCCTTAAGATAATCCGAGATCATCGACCGGTGACACCGCCACCAGACGGCTTCGGCGCACATGATGGCGGTTCGCTTTCGTCCGGCCAACTGCAACAGTTCACCTATGCCGTCCCGAAATTCTACGGTTTCCATGTAGTCCGCATATCCGCGAAATGCTTCATTACGCCAAACGGTATTTGGCGAATCAGCCCGAGCCTTGCGCCGTCCGCCAAGCTGTTTGAATGGTGCGTATTCAATATCGTTCGCAACAAGCGAGGCTGACAGCTCGCCTGCGTTAAACTGCGGAAACTTTCTAGAACCCGGATAACTGCGCACGTCTGCAACCGCTTCGATATTGTTGACGGCAAGCAGTTCGAGAAATTCATCGAGATCGCGTGTTGAGTGGCCGATGGTCCATAGCTTTATTACCGCGTTCGTTTTATAAGAAGATGCTATCGCCGGGATTCCGCCGCCTTCATTTTCCCATCTTTTGACAGATCTTTCGTAGAGTATTCTGTCTAAACGTGTTGCCATCCTTCCGGCGTGCCGCTCTTTGATAATCAAACAGCGCGTTTTAGCTCATCGACAAACTTGGAGAGACTCGCGCCGCACATGATCGGAAAGTCTGGGGTCAATGATGCTCTTGATGCGAGCGGCTTCGATACCTCTCGCTGCTTTAGTCGTGAAATCAAGGAGCGTTTCGGCAGCGCTGAGGATTGCGTTGGTCTCCGGGTTTTCAACCAGCGAACCAACGACAGTTGAAGGTTCGTGGGCGAGTGCGACTGCCGCTCCGGCAATTGCACCATGATTGTGCAAATCGCGGAAAACGTGGCTTGTACTCATCGCCGTCTCTATCAATTCGAACTCCTCCGGGTCAAGCAGATGGGCCACGAAGCGGCAATGCTCGTCCATAATGTTCGTCCAGAACGTCGAAACCTCGTCTTTATCAAGCTCCGACTCTCCGCCCGCAAGCGTTTCGAGCCGCCGCGTCCAGCGTTCGGCCTCATGTTGTGTGTGTTCGAAGAAAAGAGGCCATACCAAACTGCGCAATTTGCCAGATGCCTGCTCTTCGCCAAGACGCGCTTTGTACTCAATAAAAGGCTTGACCGATTCCGTAACTTTGCTCACAAAACTTTTCAATTCGTTTTGTTGGGGCGGGCCGGAAGCGTCAATTTGCTGGTACAGATCGGCAAAAGTTTTGTTAAAGCTCTGTGCCTCGGCGCGTTCTGGTCCGGCAACCTCAGGCGGCATTAACAACGCAAAGAAAAGTGCGTGTTCTGCCATGATGTCGGTTGCAAAACGTGCGTCGGCCCACGCGTGAGCCGCTGCATCTTTGTTGTCGATTGCCGGAACCACGACCGGTTTTTCAAACGGAGTTTCGATTTCCGTTCCGCCTGCCGCGCGTGTACCGCATGAATCCGCTAATATCTTTGATCTGTGCTGTTGCTTGTGCCATTTTTTCCTCCAATTCCTGATCTTGTTACACCCGCTCTAAATGTGAGCGAACAATTCGCCTCAACACAGACCTTTGTAGCAATAAGACACGAATAGCACGAATTAGGTCGCCGTTCTGTGCGATAGCATACTGTCTGTTATCTTTCGTGGTAAAAGGCGAGCCGCTTTTGGTATGGGCAGGGCTTTTCACCCACACTTCGCTCAACGCAGGCTAAAAACCAAACTTACCCTCACGCCTCGATAATCTCTACTTTTGGGGTGATGAGGGACGAAGATAATTGATAACTGATAGTTGATACGAAAGGTAGGAAGTAGGCCATTATCTCGTCGACTTTGGGGCGGCCGCCTATCATGGTTTTGGTATTCCGAGATCCTTGCAATATTTTGAGTATCAGCTTGTCGTTGACCTCGCGATGTCTTGGAACGGCGGTGCGTCGATTCTGCTCGACATTGACCCACCAAGAATGGCGGGCTCCCTCGCGGAGCAGTTCGCAGCCATTAGCGTGAAGATGTTTGATCAGATCGCGGAGCTTCATGCGGCGATCAGAGCTTCTTCGAAACCGACGCCGGCCATTCTACGGGCATCTTCGCGATTGAATTCGAGTGCTTCGCCGAGTGTTACGCGGAGAGTTTCCAACAGTTCTTCGCGAGTGGCTTCCTGACAATTGACGCCCGGAACTTCTTCGATCCAACCGATCCACCAATCACCGTCCTGCTTTACGACAGCCGTGTATTCGTTTTTCATAACGGAATTTTACACCGAAAGGTACTCTGAGTCGATACTTTCTGGCCGCGCCGGGAATGGTCGATCGTCGAAAGCACCCATGGCGTGAGATAGTGACGTTTTGACAACGGTTCGGGTATCATCTATTTATTAACGAGCAAAAAATGTCAGGGGAACGTGTCACGGCTTATGTCGGGTTGGGGTCGAATCTTGGGGATCGGGCCGGGAATTTGTTGTTGGCGGTGAGGTGCATGATCGAGGCGGGGTTTGTGGTGAACCGGCTGTCGTGCGTGTATGAGACGGAGCCGGTGGATATCGAATCGGACCGTTTGTTCCTCAACATGGCGGCTGAGGTTTATCTGACCGACGTGCGGCCGACGCAGATGATGGCGAGGCTGTTGAGGATCGAATACCTGATGGGCCGCGGCGATAAGGGGATCAAACAGCCGCGCACGATCGACCTCGACGTGCTGTTTTACGGCAATACGGTGATGAAAACGCTGTTCCTCAACCTGCCGCACCCGCGTCTGCACCTGCGCAAATTCGTCCTCTGCCCGCTCGCCGAGATCGCCCCGCACGTCGTGCATCCGGTGTTGAAAAAAGATGTTACGCAGCTGCTCGCGGAATGCGCCGATACGACCTGTGTGAAGAAATGGGATCCGAACCCTTCTATCGATAACTGATAACGAAGATATTGCCGTTGCCTTTAGGCAACGGGCAGATACCTCCCTATGTCCCGGGCTTTAGCCCAATGGCGGTGAGGTGGACGCGAGAATTGGGCTAAAGCCCAGGAAGAGTTTCGCGGCCCGACCACCGTTGCCTGAAGGCAACGGCAATATCCGCTCGGTAAAACGGCAGTTTTATTGAAAATTATTGTGCTAGACTGACTGGCAAGGCCTCTCTGCCGAGGACTAACAGGACTATATGGCGTACTTACAGCCTGACAAAGAAGGCAAAGTTTACTTGCCGGCGATCCGAGCGGCGAAGGAAAAGGGCGAAAAGCTCATTTGCCTGACGGCGTATGATTATCCGACCGCGAGGATCGTCGATGAGGCCGGTGTGGATATCATCCTCGTCGGCGATTCAATGGGGAACGTCATCCATGGCTACGGCAACACGATACCTGTCTCGCTCGAAGAGATCTGCTCGGCCTGCATCGCCGTCAAAGCGCGGCACCGAGCGGGCAATGGTCGTGGCCGACATGCCGTACGGCACTTATCACGTCAACGAGGATGAGAGCGTACGCAACGCGTTAAAATTGATGAAATACGGCGGCGGCGAGGCCGTAAAGCTAGAAGGCGGCCGCAACCGTGTCGATCTGGTCAAACGGCTTGTCGATGAGGAAATTCCAGTCGTTGCTCACATCGGCCTGACGCCGCAAAGCGTCTATAAAATGGGCGGCTACCGCGTCCAGGGCCGCACGGCCGAACAGGCCCAACGCCTTATCGAGGACGCCAAACTATTAGAAGAGGCCGGTGCGTTCGCCATCGTTCTCGAACTTGTCCCCCGCGAGGTCGCGGCTATGATCACGGCTGAACTAAAGATCTCGACGATCGGGATCGGAGCGGGCGCGGGATGCGATATCCAGGTCCTCGTACTGCACGACTTGATGGGAATGACCTTCGGACGGCAGCCGCGGTTTGTGCGAAAATACGCCGATCTGCGGCAGGTCATGACCGACGCCATCCACGCATGGTCCGCTGACGTAAAGTCAGGCGAATACCCCAACGACCAGGAATCCTACGGCCTCACGCCCGAAACGGTTAAGGAAATGGCAGCGAAATGACGCAGTTTTCAGAAGAAACAAGAGCGAAGATCGCCGAGCTCTGCCGGAAGAACAAGGTGCGCGAGCTGAGCATCTTTGGCTCGCGCGCTCGCGGAGATAACCGGCCGGATAGTGATTATGATCTGCTCGTTGAATTTTTACCGAATTCGGGAGTCAGCCTTTTTGAATATTCGAGGATGCAGATCGACCTAGAAGATATTATTGGCAAGAAGGTTGATCTTGTTGATAAAACAGGCTTGAAGAGATTTATTAAGGATCGTGTCTTAGCTGAGGCTCGACCTATCTATGAGGGATGAGAAGCAGTATCTATACGATATTGTTGACGCGGCCGAGACCATAACCAGTCAAGTCGCGGACATGACATTTGAAGACTTCCTGGCGAACAAAATGCTTCAGCAGTCGATCCTCTTTGGCTTTACGATCATCGGTGAAGCTGCTAATAAGATCTCTCCGGAGACCAAACAGGAGCATCCCGACATCGATTGGCAGTCAATAATAGGTTTTCGTAATACTATTGTTCACGCTTACTTCTCGCTAAATCTAGAAACCGTTTGGACGGCGGCCACGAAACACGTTTTGCTTCTCTGTGAGCATGTCCAAGCTATAATTAGACATAAATTCGGCGACGAAGCGATTTAGTCATCAAACTAGATGGAAATAATCAACCGCCGCCAACGAATGTTCTCGATCGCACGCAAGCTGCGGCGTGAGGCTAAGACGGTTGGGTTTGTCCCGACGATGGGCGCGTTGCACGCGGGGCATCTGAAGCTCGTCGAAGAGGCGCGGCAGCGGTGTGACGTGTTGGTGGTGTCGATATTCGTTAATCCGGAACAATTCAATGACAAGGGCGATCTCGAAAATTATCCTCGCGACCTGACGGCCGACGCAGCGATGCTGGCAGAGTACCACGTTGACTATATCTATGCTCCGGACGTCGACGAGGTCTATCCCGAAGGGTTTGCGACCTTTGTGAATGTCGAAGGGCTGACCGACACGCTTGAGGGCGCGTCGCGGCCCGGACATTTTCGCGGCGTAGCGACGGTCGTGACGATACTGTTCAATACGATCAGGCCCGACACGGCGTTTTTTGGCCAAAAGGACACGCAGCAGGTCGCTGTGATAAAGCGGCTGACGCGTGACCTCGGTTTTGAGACCGAGATCGTCGTCGTGCCCACGGTCCGAGAGGAGTCGGGCCTGGCGATGTCGTCCCGTAACGAGCGTTTGTCAGAAGAAGGGCGCAAAAAGGCGGCCGTGATCATTGAAGCCCTGCGAGCGGCAAAAACTGCCTTCAAGAAAGGCGAACGAGATGCCGCAGACCTCGCCGAAATCGTGCGAAACCGCATTGGAGGCGAACCGGCCGCTACGATCGATTATGTGGCGATCGTGGATCGCGATTCGCTGCAAACTGTTGAAAAGGTTGGAGATGACGAGACGCTGATCGCAGTGGCGGCCGAGTTTGAGGGTGTCAGGCTGATCGATAACGTGATATTGAATCGGAAACAGTAGTTTGGTATCAAACTTGCATCTAAACCTGTGAGAGACGGTTATCCGTGTATCTCACAAAAATATGAAGACGCTGAAAGCGACATTCTTAACCTTGGCTCTCACGCTCGTGATCTCCGTGGCTGCGGCGGCACAGACAGTGCTGACCTCAGTTGATGGTTCGCGGATCGATGTCGAGGCACAGAACGGCAAGGTCGTTGTGCTCGCCGTAGGTGCGAGCTGGCTGCCGCTGTCGAGCAAGCAAGCCGACTACGCCAACGCTTTGATGAAGAAATATCAGGGTAAGCCGTGGTGTTCTACTTTGTCGCGACCGACTCAACGAACGCCAAGTCTAAGAACTACGCCGACAACGACACGCTCAAGAAAGTGGGCGTTTACCAACAAGCTCTCGATGCCGCTGCTTCGCGACCCGGACGGTGTCGCGACGCTGAAGAAATACGATATCGACCAGATACCGTCATTCGTCATCCTCGACAAAAGCGGCGACCCGTGCCGGTGAGCCGTTCGGCGGCATCGACCCGAAGTACGACATCACCGTCCCGATGTCTAAGGCAATCGATAAGCTGCTCTAGTTTTTACTTTCGGAATAAGTAAGAAGTGATAGGTGATAAGTGACAAGTTCAGAACTTGTCACTTTTTACTTTTCACCTATCACTTATTTCGAAGTTGTTGCCAGCGTGTAAACCAATCTGACTGGCAGCCCGACCACATTCCAATAATCTCCATCTATCTTTTCGATAAAGAGGGCGGCTTGTTTTTGTATGGCGTAGGCACCGGCTTTGTCGAGCGGGTCGCCCATCTCGACGAGAAAATTAACCTCAGCGTCGGTCATAGAGGCGAACTTGACGCGCGTGCGTTCAATACCGGTCACAGTGCCGCCGTTCACGACGGCAACGCCTGTCAGCACATCGTGCCAGTTGCCCGCAAGCAGACCGATCATCCGACGCGCGTCGTCCATATCGTCGGGTTTTGCGAGAATGCCGCCGTCGATAACGACCGTGGTGTCCGCACCGAGAACGATCCGTCCGGGATAGCCCGCAGCGACAGCCTCGGCCTTTTCGCGGGCGAGACGGAGGACGTAATCCTCGGGCGATTCGCCGTCGCGTTCGCTCTCGTCGATGTCGGCGACGTGTTTTTCAAACGGCCAGCCGACGGAATTCAGTATCTCGGCCCGCCGCGGGCTGCCCGAGGCGAGCACCAGTTTTGGCAATTCGATCATGTCGTCTAGAATGATAGTTTATCGGCGTCAAGACAAATGGACCAATTATTTACAGTGCTTCCTTCAGTTTTGAAGCAGGTCGACCATACGTCTGCGGCCGTTGAGTCGGTCATATTCGCCGCCTGGCGACGCGCCGCCGGCGAGCCACTCAGCCGCCGCGCGGAGGCCGTCGGATACGCCGAAAAGCGGCTGATCGTCGCGGTCGAAGACAAGACCTGGCAAAGGCATCTTCAGGACCTCGCCCCGCAGCTCGTCGCACGTATCAACGAGTCGGTCGGCGACGGAGCGGTTGAATATATCGAATTTCGGGTAGGCCGACCTTGAATCTGAAATTTGAGATTTGAAATTTAAGAAATGGATGTCAGACACATAGCCAAACTCGCCCACCTCGAGATCACCGACGAAGAGGTCGCGATGTACACGCCGCAGATGGCGAATATCGTCAAATACATCGAGCAGCTCAATGAGCTCGACACGGGCGGTATTGAACCGATGCTCGGCGGCCTGACGGCTGAGGGCGAAGCGACGGTGACGATTCGCGAAGACACGCCCGGCGGCTCGCTCGGCCAACGAGCGGCTCTGTCGCAGGCACCGTCGGCGGTCGAGGGGCATTTTCAGGTGCCGAAGGTTTTGTGAGAATTGGCCACAGAGGACACGGAGAACACCGAGATAGGGCTTTGAAATTGGCCGTGTTTTGCGTTTTGCCTTTTTACTTTTGCCTTGCCGGATGCGGTGTTCCGAACCTTGAATCGGCAGAATGCGCGGCGGCCCGCGTTGCCGCAAAGCAGTTCTATTCGTTCCATTTTGGCAACGACATGACCCCGTCGGTTGAGAATTTGAAAATGCGTGAACGGTTCCTAACGACCGAGTTTGCGGCACAACTCGCCGGAAGGCCCGGCGACACCGATCCGTTCACCAGGACGACGGACTATCCGAGGACGTTTAAGATCGGAACGTGTCACGCCGTGTCGCCCACACTTATGGACTTTCAGCTCCAGATCTACTGGCGCGACGATCAGTCAACGGTTCAGCACGAGGTGGCGGCGTTTATGAGAAAGCAGGGCGACGAATGGTTGCTAGACGCCGTCGAATCGGCGGGTCATCCTTAGGTTTATGACAATCGTTTCGAACATACACGCTACTCTCAGCTCCGCAGAGCGTTTCAATCCCGAACTGAACTCGTTCCTGTCGATCGAGCGTGAGCACGCGCTTGCGGTCGCGGCGCACCTGGATGCGACGGATGGTACAGGGCCGTTGAAGGGCGTAGCCGTCGCGGTCAAGGACAACATTAGTACCAAGGGCATGCGCACCTCGTGCGGGTCGCGGATATTAGGCAATTACGATGCGGATTATGACGCAACGGCTATTGCGCGGTTGAACGAGGCGGGGGCGATCGTTATCGGGAAGACGAACATGGACGAGTTTGCGATGGGCTCGTCGAATGAATCGTCGGCGTTTGGCCCGGCGAAGAATCCTTGGGACGTGACGCGTGTGCCGGGCGGCAGTTCGGGCGGGTCGGCAGTGGCGGTTGCATCGGGTGTGGTGAGAGCGGCGTTGGGCAGCGAAACGGGCGGCTCGGTGCGGCAGCCTGCTTCGCTGTGCGGCATTGTGGGGTTTAAGCCAACGTACGGGCGCATCTCGCGTTACGGGCTGGTCGCGTTTGCGTCGTCGCTCGATAATATTGGGATTTTTGGCCAAACAACTCGTGACGCGGCGGATGTGCTGGGCGTTATCGCGGGTCGCGATGAGAAGGACTCGACCTCGGCCGATGTGCCGGTGCCGGACTACTCGGCGTCGCTCGATGGAGATATCGCGGGCAAGGTGATAGGCGTGCCGCGGGAATTGCTTGGTGAGGGCCTCGATGACGAGGTGAGCGACTCGGTGCTCGCGGCGATCGAAAGCCTGAAAGCTCTCGGCTGCACAACGGTCGATGTCGAGCTACCTTACGCCAAATACGGCATCGCCGTTTATTACATCATCGCGACGGCCGAGGCGTCGTCCAACCTCGCCCGCTACGACGGCGTGCGCTACGGATTCAGGGCCGAGGATTCTCCCGAATTGCGGCAAATGTATTTCAAGACCCGCGAAGAGGGCTTCGGCCCCGAGGTCAAACGCCGCATTATGCTCGGCACCTATGTGCTGTCGAGCGGCTATTACGACGCTTATTATTCTAAAGCGCAAAAGGTGCGGGCGATGGTCAAACGCGATTATGTCGAGGCATTTGCGAAGTGTGACGCGATCGTTACGCCCACATCGCCGACGACTGCGTTCAAACTCGGCGAAAGGAGTGACGACCCGATCGCGATGTATCTGAGCGATATTTACACAGTTTCAGCGAACCTTGCGGGCGTCCCCGCGATCAGTGTGCCGTGCGGTCTGTCGAGCGAAGGCCTGCCGATCGGACTACAGTTGGTAGGCAATTTCTGGTCAGAGGCGACGCTGCTGAATCTCGCCCACAAATATGAAATGGCCCATCCACTTGGGGCAAAGCCAGAAATATTTGCTGAATAGCTCGGTTGGAAAATAAGAAAAAGGCCCGGATGGTAAGCTCGGGCCTTTTCTATTTTGGAGGCTTCAGACCTGATCGCAACACAGGCTGTAATTGCTACCGTTGCTCGATTCCTCGCCTAGCGGAGTTCACAACACAAGCCTTGTGCGGGGCCTGAAGCCACATGGCGGAAAGGGTGGGATTCGAACCCACGGAACCCGTTAAGGCTCACAGCATTTCCAATGCTGCCAGTTCAACCACTCCTGCACCTTTCCGCAAAGCGGAATTGATAGGATAGCGAATACCGGCAGAAACCGGAAATTGAGCTGTGAAAACGATCGCTACGACTCGTCCTCGTCTTTATCCTCGCCTGCGTCGTCCTTGGCTTCTTCCTTCGCCTCTTCTTTGGCGTCTGTTGCGGCAGCGGCGGGAGCCTCAGACTCCTTACTGCCGAGCCAGTCGTAGAGGAAACCCGCAAGCAGCGCTCCGAGTATCGGTGCGACCCAGAACATCCACAACTGCGTCAGCGCCCAGCCCTGAGCGAAAACAGCCGGTCCGGTGCTGCGTGCCGGGTTGACCGACGTATTAGTCACCGGTATCGAGATCAGATGGATCAGAGCCAGACACAATCCGATCGCGAGCGGTGCGAACCGGGCCATTTTCTTCTTATGCGTGACACCGAGAATGACGATCAGGAAAAAGAACGTCAATACGACCTCGGTGACAAAGCTGGCCAGGGCCTCGTACTTGCCCGGTGAGTGGTCGCCGAAGCCATTCGAGGCAAAACCACCGGCAACCGAAAAGCCCGCCTTGCCGCTCGCGATAATATACAGCACGCCCGCACCGGCGAGAGCACCGAGAACCTGAGCGACCACATATGGCAGGATCTCGTTCGCCGGAAATCGCTTTCCTGCCCATAGGCCCAACGTCACCGCCGGATTGAAATGCGCGCCGGAAATATGGCCGAGTGCATACGCCCCGGTCAGTACGGTAAGTCCAAAAGCGAGTGAGATCCCGGTATTACCGGCCTGTGAGCCGGCCAAGATAGCCGTGCCGCACCCACCTAAAACGAGCCATAAGGTCCCGAGAAACTCAGCCGACAACCTTTTTGTTAAAGGCATGATCAACCTCCTTCGTAAATTACGAATTCAAATTACGCTCCGCGTGTGCACAGCGTAATCAGTTAGTGTTAAAAAGCTATTAAAAGGCTGGCGGAGAGGGTGGGATTCGAACCCACGGTACCCGCAAAGGTACAACAATTTTCGAGACTGCCCGATTCAACCACTCTCGCACCTCTCCGCGAACGTTTGATTCTAACGGTTTGCGAGCGGAATTATCAAGTTTTGCGGCGCTCTTTGAAGAAAGCCTGCATCAGCCGGCGACAGTTTTCTTCGAGAACGCCGCCTTTGACCTCAAGGCGATGATTGAGCCTCTCGTTGTCGCAAATCTGAAATATCGTCCTCACGGCACCAAACCTCTCATCCGCCGCACCGAACACCAGTCTGGCAACACGTGCGTTTACCAGCGCTCCCGCACACATAGCGGAGGGCTCTACGGTCGTGTAAACCGTCGTTCCTGTCAGCCGATAGTTGCCGACACGTGTGGCTGCGATACGGAGGGCCAGTATCTCGGCGTGTCCTGTCGGGTCGAGATCCTTGATCGTTCGGTTACACGCGGCGGCCAGGATCTTGCCGTCGCTATCAATGATCACTGCCCCGACCGGCACTTCGCCTATCTTCTGGGCCTCACGGGCCATGCCTATGGCCCGCCACATCCAGCTCTCGTCTACGTCTGTCATTGCATCGAGTTTAGCCGAAACCGGCGTTTTCTTGCATACGGGCGCCCAAAATGTTAAACCATTAATGGTACGGCGTTTTGTCCCCTTCAAGAGCTAAACGGCAGTCACACAGTATGAAGAACGAGGTTCGCACAGGAACCCAGGCTGTCGATTCGGACATTCACATCACGAGTGTCCCGCAGTCGTTCCGCGCGTTTGCCGAAGAGGTCCAGAAACGGCATCAGAAGCCAACCTCCAGTCCAATTGCGATCGCCCAAAAGCTGCAGCCCGCGGAATTCAACACCGCGATGGTGCATTTCTATCGCGGCGAGATACAGCGTTCGAATATCTGGCGCAACCGGCTCGATGCAACGACGAACTGGGCCGTGATCACGGCGGGCGCGACCCTTTCATTCGTCTTTAGCTCACCCGACAATCCGCATTTTGCCATACCGATCAACTCGATCCTTGTCTCGATCTTTCTCTTTATGGAAGCTCGGCGATATCGATATTACGAGGTTTGGGCCAATCGCGTGCGCGTGCTTGAAACCGGTTATTTCGGGCCGATGCTGTCGCATCGAACCCTGCCGCCTGACAAAGAGTGGGCCGAGCATCTTTCCGCCGACCTGCTGTCGCCGCATTTTACGATAAGCACGTGGGAAGCTGTCGGACGGCGACTGCGGGCGAACTATCTCTGGATATTCATCCTGCTCGCGCTCTCATGGACGCTAAAGGTGTATATCCATCCGTCGCCGATCCTTACGACCACTGCGGCGGACCGGCGTGTTTTTTGGGACATCATTTTCGAACGCTCGACCGTCGGCCTGGCTCCCGGATGGCTCGTGCTGCTAGTCGGGACGGTCTTTAACCTCGCTGTGGTCTTTATCGCTTTTAGTACGATGAAACTCAAAGACTCGTCGAGCGAGGTGCTGCCGCTTGAGAGTTTTGAGTGGCATCCGCTTAAGAGTGTTTCTGATTGGGCAGGGAGCAACCTCAAGCGGCGAACCACGATCCGGCGGTCCAAGAAGGCCCGCCAGCGTATGAGGTCGGTCCACAAGACCGAACCCTGAAAGGCAAAAGTAAAAAGGAAAAAGGCAAAATACACGTCATCCCATGTTTTTCCTTTTGCCTTTTTACTTTTGCCTTTGAACGACTGAAAGGAGTGATTTTATGCCAATTGATCTGGAAAAACGCGGCGACGCGTTAGAGAACGAATATTTTCACCGGAAAGAGCAGGAACTGATCGCCAAAATGAAGGCGAAACTGCAGGAGGATGAGGCAAAAAGCCTCGAGATAAAGTGTCCGAAATGTGAAGGCACGCTCATCGAGACCGATTTTGAGGACATCAAGATCGACGTGTGCAATAAATGTACCGGCGTCTGGCTCGACGCGGGTGAACTTACCCAGATTGCGGACAAAGATGACGAAACGGGCTGGTTTGGTAAGTTGTTCAAATAGAATGCCAGCTAGATTCGCATTCATTCTGCTAATTCTGGGAGCCCTGACAACCGGGGCTTTCGCACAGACGGAGCAGGAAACTCGTGTCGCCGAGATCCAGACTGCACTGCAAAAGGCGGGAGTTGCCGGCTGGCTGTTTTACGATTTCCGCGGCAGCGATCCGCTGGCGCCGAGAATACTCAAGACCGAGCGGCTCGGCGGTTCAAGGCGGTGGTTCTATTACGTTCCGGCTAAGGGCAAGCCGACAAAGGTCGTTCACGCGATCGAGCCGGGGCAACTCGACGCTCTCCCCGGAAAAAAGCTCATCTACCGCGAGTGGCAGTTGCTGAAAAAGCAGGTCGAAGCCGCTGTTTTTCCGGACGGCCATCCGAAAGGCACGACCCGGATCGTGATGCAGTACTCGCCGAATAACGATATTCCCTACATCTCGCGTGTCGATGCGGGCACGATCGAGATGGTCCGCTCTCTGGGCGTCTCGATAGAATCGAGCGCCGACCTCGTGCAGCAATTTGAGGCCGTTTGGACTCCTGAGCAATTGGCGATGCACACAGAGGCGTGCGTGAAACTGCAGAAGATCATTCTCGAGGCGTTCGCGGACATCAAGCGGCGCATCAACGCAGACATCCCGACGACCGAGATCGATGTGCAGCAATTCATGATGAAACGGTTTTCGGAGGAAGGCATGCAGCCGTCGCCGATGATCGTCGCGGTTAATGCAAATGCTGCGTCGCCGCACTACTTCCCGACCAAGGACCGTAATTCGCCGATAAAGAAAGGCGACCTTGTCCTGATCGATACCGTGACGAAGCTTGCCAAACCAAAGGCCCCTGCCGTTGATCTGACGTGGGTCGGCTACGTCGGCGAGACCGTGCCCGATGAGTACGTGAAGATCTGGAATATCGTCCGAGACGCTCGAGACGCCGCGTTCAAGTTCGTGCAGACCTCGTTCCGTGCAGGCCGACCGATCCGCGGCTCCGAAGTCGATGACGTGGCCCGCGGAGTTATCCGCAAGGCGGGCTACGCCGACCAGTTCCTGCATCGCACGGGCCATTCGATCGGCGAAGAAGGGCACGGAAACGGTGCGAATATCGACAATCTGGAAACGCGAGACACGCGTCGCCTGATCCCTCGAACCGCTTTCTCCATCGAACCCGGCATCTATCTGGCGGGCAAATTCGGCATCCGTTCAGAGATCGATGTCTATCTCACCGAAAATGACGCGATAATCACGGCTCCGCATCAAACTGACATCATAGCTATTCTCAAATAGCCATCAACGAAAAGACACCAAGCCGCAAAGGAAGTTAGATCCTGATGATCCATTGATTTATCTTATTGCGTCTTTGCGTCTCCGCGTCTTTGCGTTGAAAATTCTTCTATGCTCAACTTTGCCATTGAAACCGCCCGCGACGCCGGACGGTTGCTGCTCGAAAAGTTCGATCGCGGTATCGCCGTTTCAAAGAAGGGCGATATCGATCTCGTCACAGAGGCCGACCTTGCCAGCGAAGCGCTGATCATCGAACGGATAAGGTCCTATTATCCAAGACATTCGATCCTCGCCGAGGAATCCGGCGAAGCCGTTATCGCAGGCGGCGACGCAAGCTGGAAATGGATCATCGATCCGCTCGACGGCACGACAAATTTCGCCCATGCTTATCCGTGCTGGTGCGTAACACTTGCTCTTGAACACAACGGCGAGATCGTGGTCGGCGTTACCTACGACCCGACGCGAAACGAGCTGTTCTCGGCAGAGAAGGGCCGCGGGGCGAGCCTGAATAATCAGCCGATCCGAGTCTCTAAGACGGAAACGCTAGGCGACGCGCTGATGGTCACGGGATTTCCATATGACATCAAGCGGCGAGAGGATTTCGCGAGGCATCTGACGCAGTTCCTGCTCAATTCACGCGGCGTGCGACGCGACGGCTCAGCGGCGATCGATATGGCATATGTCGCGTGCGGTCGATTTGACGGCTTTTGGGAAGAGGGACTCAAGCCCTGGGACATGGCCGCAGGCGTGCTCCTCATCGAGGAAGCCGGCGGGCAGATCAGCTATTACGACGGATCGCGGCACAGTATTTACAAACCGCCCATCTGCGCAAGCAACGGTCTGATCCATTCGCAAATGCTCGAGATCCTACGGTAACCGGTTGAACGCCGCAGGTACGGGCGTGTCGGTGGCGTTACCGAAAAATACACTCGTAAATCCGGCCGTCGAACGCTGCACGTACCACACGCCGTCCCGATAAACACCGATATCAGCCCGGCCGTCGCCGTCGTGATCGCCGGCCACAGGCTTGTCGGTCGCGATTCCCCACGCATAAGACACAAATCCGCCGGTCGAGCCGAGGATGTACCAAAATCCGTCGCGATAGACGGCCAGGTCGGTCGTACCGTCGCCATCATAGTCAGCGGGCACGGGCCGGTCCGTTCCGAGGCCCCACTGCGAGATAAGGATGCCGCCATCGGAACTTCGCACCGCGTACCACACGCCGGCGCGAAAGACCGCGATGTCGCCGATCCCGTCGCCGTCAAAGTCGCCCATTAGGGGCGTGTCGCCATCTTGACCAAACTGCTGATTTAGAAACTGGTTACCGAGGCTGCGAAGTTGGTACCAATTGCCGTTCGACGGTCGGAAAACGCCAAGGTCCGCACGACCGTCGCCGTCGAAATCGTTAGGCACGGGCACGTCGCCTGCCCCGCCGAACTGCGCCGATGACAGCGTCTGGTCCGAGCTTCGCAGGATATACCAGAGGCCGCTCGCCGGTCTAAAAACCGCTACATCGGTCTTGTTGTCGGCATCGTAATCGGCCGGGGCGATAATGTCGCCATTCTGCCCCCACGGAATCGGCGCGAACGCTGCCGTTCGAGCTGAGCGATTCGTACCACACGCCGTTCGATGGCCTGAAGACCGAAATGTCCGACTTGCCGTCACCGTCAAAGTCGAATGCCGCACGAGCGACGCGCTTGATGGCGATATCATTGCCGTCGCCGCCATGGTAGGTGATCTGATAGGCCGAATTTAGCGGCCCCGAAAAGGTCGCGCCCTCGGGCATACCCAAAAACGTCCCGTTGACCGCATCGGTCCCATCGTTACGCAGTATGACAAACGTGTCATTCACGGCGGGCTGAAAACCGCCCCAGGGTATCGGGGCGAGGAGTGCATTTCCGAGATTTACGGCTCCGGTGACGTTCAGTTGATCATGGCCATTCGTTCCGGGAGCCGTCCCGCCGATCTTGCACACATAGGCGCCGTTCGCCGTAAATGTTAGACCGTTTGAAATGTTCAGGATGCCGGTCGGTGACGTTAGGGTTCCAGCGCTGATCACGCCGGATGTAACGGTAGTTGCACCGACGGTTCCTGTCCCGCCGAATCCGCTGAGTGCAAGCGTTCCCATGGGTGCCGTGCCGTTGATGCTGACGGTGGAGTTCGGAATACTCGCGTCGACCACAAAAATACCATTGTTCAGGATCAAAGCGCCCGAATATCCCGCGGCGGCAATGATCGCTGCCGCACCGGCCCCGTTTTTCGTTATCGTGCCGGAGCCGGAAAGCAAGCCGATCCCTGTTATGCCCGTTCCGTCGATAGTTAAGGGGAAATTGCCGATCGAGAGAATTAGCAGCGTAGCCGTGGCGCCGGTTCCAGCCGTAAAAGTTTGCGGCCCCGAAAGAGTAATCGCGAGATTGAACGTCGGCGTACCGCCCACCGCATTTATACCGTTCGCCAGCCGGATCGGATTACCGCCAAATGTGTATGTGCCGCCTTCGACCGTGATCGTATTGAAGGTCGTAAAGAAACCGATGTTACAGCTAGTCGCAAACTGCGCCGCGGTGGCCGGGAACACGAGATCATCGCCGGCGACCGGTGCGACGTCGGTCGACCAGTTTGCGGCCGTCCCCCAATTCCCGTCCGTCCCGCCGCCATCCCATGCGCGTGTAACAGCCAGTGAAGGCGCGGCAAGCAAGAACATCAATATCAAACCCCTGATCGCTTTTGTCATAACGGCTAGAAAGTTAGCACATTCCCGTCGCCGTAACCAATGAACCTTTTGAATAACAAACCTGTATGTTAACCTTAGTCAGCCGTTGAATTTAGCCCCTTTTATGTCGTGGTTTCGCCGAGACAAACCGAAGATCGATGCCGATTCTGACGAGGAGCAAACCGTTAGGACCGAGGGCATCTTCGTTAAGTGCCCTGACTGTGACAGTGCCCTCTACCGACGCGAATTGACCGAATCGCACGAGGTATGCACGCACTGCGGGTATCACTTTCGCTGGTCGGCCAAGGAACGCCTAAAGGACCTATTTGACGACGGCCGATACGAAACCCTGGATGCGGATGTGACCTCGGCCGACCCGCTCGATTTCTTTGATTCCAAACCCTACAAAGACCGCATCGAACAGGCGAAAGAGGTATCAGGCTTGCCCGAGGCGATAATCTCGGCCAAGGGAATGGTCGGCGGGCATCTCGTTTTCGCCGGCGCGATGGATATGTCGTTCATCGGCGGGTCGATGGGCTCGGCGGTCGGTGAAAAGATCACGCGGCTGATCGAATACGCCATGGAACACAAAGCCGCGGTCGTTGTCTTCTCCGCCTCCGGCGGCGCCCGGATGCAGGAAGGCACACTGTCGCTAATGCAGATGGGCAAGATCTCGGCCGCACTCTCCCGATTGCATGAGGCCCGGCTGCCGTTTATCTCTGTCCTGACCGATCCGACGACCGGCGGCGTGACGGCGAGTTTTGCGATGCTCGGTGACGTGAATATCGGCGAACCAAAGGCACTGATCGGCTTCGCCGGCCCGCGGGTCATCGAACAGACCATCCGCCAAAAGCTGCCGAAAGGCTTTCAACGCAGCGAATTCCTGCTCGAACACGGAATGCTCGACATGGTCGTCGACCGCCGCGAGATGCGAGCCGCGCTCGTGCGTGTGCTCGATTTCATGATGAACCCCGCGGTAGCAACTGCCCGCACGAAGTAAGGGCACCGCCGTGAACTTCCGCGAAGCCGAAAGTTACCTTCACTCTCTCGGCAACGAGGTCGAGACCATGAAGCTCGGTCTCGACAACATCCGGCGGCTGCTCGCCGCGCTCGGCAATCCTCAAAATAACTACCTAAAAGTCCAGATCGCCGGCACTAACGGCAAAGGCTCCGTCTGCGCCTTTCTTGACTCGATCTGCAACAAAGCCCGCATCCCGACGGGAACATTTACATCGCCGCATCTGATCTCGATCACCGAGCGCATTCGCATCAATGGCAGCGATGTATCTGAGGCTGACTTTGCCAGACACGCGACGACCGTCCGCGAGACAGCGGAACGGCTTCTCGCGGCCGGTGAGCTTGAGTACACGCCGACATTCTTTGAACAGGTCACCGCGACAGCCCTGCTCGCCTTCGCCGATGCAAAAGTCGAGTTCGCCATCCTTGAAACCGGCATGGGCGGCCGCTACGATGCGACGACGGCTGCGAATGCGGAGATAGCTGTGATCACCCGCATCGACCTCGATCATCAGCAGTATCTCGGTGAAGCCCTAGTCGAAATCGCGGCGGAGAAAGCAGCGATAATTCGAGCGGATACCAAAGCGGTCGTTATCGGTGACCAGACGCCCGGCGTTCTGGCCGTCGTCAGCGGAAGGCTAGAGGAGATCGCAGGCGGAAATTCGACCTGTAGGGAGGGTGCCCCGATCGTGCTGGATATCGGTCAGGGACACTCGCTACCTCTCGTATTTCTGCCTTCGTCGCTTGGCCTGGTCGGAAAACACCAAGTCGAAAATGCCAACGTGGCAGTGGCCGTAGCTCGTAGGTTGCAAGCCAAGTTTGTATTGTCCGATGAACATATCAACACCGGACTAAGAAATGCTCGTCATCCCGGTCGTCTTGAGTACATTGGCAAGATTCTGCTCGACGGCGCACACAATATCGGCGGTGCAAAAGCACTTGCAGCGTATCTAAATGAGTTCGAATCGCGCCCAATCACACTTATTTTCGGCGCGATGAACGACAAAAACGTCGTCGAGATATTGTCCATTCTCGCCCCCCTAGCGACGGGAATCGTCCTGACACAGCCGTCGAATTCACGTTCGGTCGCATGCGGTGAACTTCTAGCTCAGTTGCCGTCTGGCCTGCCGAGAGAGAACATTTCGGCGACCGCCAACGTCTGTGACGCCTTGGATATCGCGCGCAAACTTACTCCCGCCGACGGCCTGATCATTGTCACCGGCTCGCTCTACCTCGTCGGCGAGGCCCGGAAAATACTCATCGAGCGCTCTGAAATTTGAAATTTCAGATCTTAAATCTAAGATAGTCCTATGCACAAACTCGTTCTCATCCGTCACGGCGAGAGTCAGTGGAACAAGGAAAACCGCTTTACCGGCTGGAAGGACGTTGACCTTTCGGACAAGGGCAAGGAGGAGGCGGCCGCCGCTGGTAAATTGCTCAAGGCCGAGGGTTACACATTCGACGAGGCATATACGTCCGTGCTCAAGCGCGCGATCCGTACGCTGTGGCTCACACTCGACGAGATGGATCTGATGTGGGCCCCGGTGACGAAATCGTGGCTGCTCAATGAGCGTCATTACGGTGCCCTTCAGGGCCTGAACAAGGCTGAGACAGCGGCCAAATACGGCGAAGATCAGGTTAAGATCTGGCGACGCAGTTATGACATACCGCCGCCGCCGCTCGACGAGTCGGACGAGCGGTACCTCGGCAATGATCCGCGTTACGCTGATGTACGGCCGTTTCCCGCGACCGAATGCCTTCGGGACACCGTCGCTCGCGTCGTGCCGTACTGGCAGAACGAAATTGCGCCAAAGGTACGGGCGAACCGACGCCTCATCATCGCAGCCCATGGCAACAGCCTGCGGGCCTTGGTCAAACACCTAGACGGCATCGCTGACGACGAGATCGTCAACCTCAATATCCCGACCGGCGTTCCTCTCGTCTATGAGTTAGGCGACGATATGAAGCCTATCCGCAATTACTACCTCGGCGACGCCGACGCCATCAGGGCGGCTCAGGATGCTGTCGCCAATCAGGGCAAAGCTAAGTAGGAATTAGCCACGAATGCACGAATAGAAACCTCTTATTCGTGCATTCGTGGCTATCTTTCTTATCTGGTAAAATACTCGTTTCGGCTGTGACCGGAATTCTCGGCTGTAATGAGTATCAAGCAGATCTCCGTCCGCGGAGCACGCCAGCATAACCTTAAGAACATCGATGTCGATATTCCGCGTGATAAGTTTGTCGTGGTCACGGGCCTGTCCGGCAGCGGCAAATCGTCGCTGGCTTTTGACACGATCTATGCCGAGGGGCAGCGTCGATATGTCGAATCGCTCTCGGCCTACGCGCGCCAATTTCTCGACCAACTAGAGAAACCGGATGTCGATTCGGTCGAGGGCCTGAGCCCGGCGATCTCGATCGAGCAAAAGACCGTTTCGCGCAGTCCGCGTTCCACGGTCGGAACCGTGACGGAAATATACGACTTTCTGCGGCTGCTGTTCTCTTCGATCGGCCAGCCGCATTGCAGCGGCTGCGGTGCTCCGATCACGCGGCAGTCGGTCGATCAGATCGTCGCGAACGTAAGCGAGCTAAAGGAAAGCGAACGTGTAATGATCCTCGCCCCGATCGTTCGTGGCCGCAAAGGCGAGTTCAAAAAAGAACTCGAAAAGCTGCACAAAGACGGTTTTGTCCGTGCCCGCATCGACGGTGAGATCCGTCAGCTCGACGAAGAGATCCTGCTCGACAAGCGAAAGAACCACACGATCGAGGTCGTCGTCGACCGCCTGCTGATGAAGAACGGCGTCCGCGAACGCCTCACCGAATCGGTCAAAACCGCCCTCAAGCTCACCGGCGGTGCCGTTCTGATCTCGATCATCGACGGCGAAGAAAAGCTCTATTCCGAGCGGATGGCGTGCGTCAATTGCGGCATCAGCATCGCCCAGTTAGAGCCGCGTTCCTTCTCGTTCAACTCAGCCTACGGTGCCTGCAAACGCTGCCAGGGCATCGGCACGGTGATGGAGATCGACGCCGCAAAGATCGTCCCGGACGGCAGCATTCCGGCCGGAAAGATCGACTTCCTCAACGGTGTGGACAAGGCCGGGGCCACGTTCCTGCGCGGTGCTCTGATCGCGATCATCGAGACCTTTACCGGCGGTGACAAGCTCGAGCCGCCGAAGGATGCAGCGGCTGAGACGCGGAGACGCAAAGCGAAGAAAACAAAGGCCAAGGACTCGCTCGGCGGGGATGACTTTGACGCGTTGATGAAAACGCCGTTTGCGGACCTGCCGCAGGAGATACGTGACGCATTCTTCAATGGCACCAAGCGGCGAATGACGTTTCGTCACGGCGATTACAAATTCGAGCGCGACTGGCGAGGCGCCGTTCGTGCGATGCGCGAGCGTATAGAGAATCCGCCGTCCGAAAAGATCAAGGCCGCCCTCGAAGAGCTGATCGCACCGATTCCCTGCCCGTCATGCCGCGGTGCCCGCCTGCTGCCCGAGAGCCTCGCCGTAAGGGTGGGCGGCCTCGGTATCGCGGATTACACCGAGATGGCGATCACGGATGCTTTCGATACATTTTCAAAGATCAAGCTCTCAGACCGCGAGCAAAAGATCGCGGGTCTCGTGCTCAAAGAGGTCCAAGGCCGCCTTGGGTTCCTCGACGCCGTCGGCCTCGGGTATCTGACGCTTGGCCGCAGCTCCGGCACGCTGTCGGGCGGCGAAGGTCAACGTATTCGCCTCGCGACCCAGATCGGATCGAAACTTCGCGGCGTGCTTTACGTGCTGGACGAGCCATCCATCGGGCTGCATCCGCGTGACAACAAAAGGCTGCTCGACACGCTGCATGAGCTTCGCGACATTGGCAACACGGTGCTTGTCGTCGAGCATGATCAGGAAACCATAGAGCACGCCGATTACGTCATCGACCTCGGTCCGCTCGCGGGCACACACGGCGGCGAGGTGATCGCGACGGGCACACCGAGCGATATCGCCCGTAATGCCGATTCGCTTACCGGCCGATACCTCCGCGGTGACCTCAAGATCGACATTCCCGACGTTCGCCGTTTGGCGAATGGCCACCGGCTGACGGTCAAAGGTGCCCGAGGCCATAACCTGAAGAACATCGACGTCGAATTCCCTCTCGGGCTATTCACCGTCGTGACCGGCGTTTCGGGCTCGGGCAAATCGACGCTCGTCGAAGACATTCTGTATCCGGCCCTGTATCGCCACGTTTACAAATCGGCCGTGGTGCCATTGGAGCATGATTCCATCGACGGCCTCGACCTCGTGGACAAGATCATCGAGATCGACCAGTCGCCCATCGGCCGGACGCCACGGTCAAATCCGGCGACGTACACGGGCCTCTTTTCGCCGATCCGCGACCTTTACGCCATGCTGCCTGAATCTCGCACTCGCGGCTACAAGGCAGGCCGGTTCTCGTTCAACGTAAAAGGCGGCCGCTGCGAAGGCTGCGAAGGCGGCGGGCTCAAGCGTATTGAGATGAACTTCCTCCCGGACGTTTACGTCACCTGCGACGTCTGCCGCGGCAAACGCTATAACCGCGAGACGCTCGCCGTTAAATTCAAAGGCCTCTCCATCGCCGACCTGCTCGAAACAACGATCGAGGATGCCTTGCCGCTGCTCGAGAACATCCCCGCGATCGCTTCAAAACTTCAGACGCTTCTCGACGTCGGCCTCGGCTACGTTCAGGTTGGCCAATCGTCAACCACGCTCTCAGGCGGCGAGGCCCAACGCATCAAGCTCGCGAAAGAGCTGTCCAAACGTGCGACCGGCAAGACCATCTACATCCTCGACGAGCCGACCACGGGACTGCACTTCGCCGATGTTCACAAACTGCTCGACGTCCTTCAAAAACTCGTCGACACCGGCAACACCGTCATCGTCATCGAACACAATCTCGACGTCATCAAGAGCGCCGACCACATCATCGACCTCGGCCCGGAAGGCGGCTCCGGCGGCGGCAAAGTCGTCGCGACCGGCACGCCGGAAGAGGTCGCCCGCGTCCGCAAAAGCCACACTGGTCAGGCCCTGAAAAGCGCACTTCGCTGACACATATCAGTGATATAATTGTCGTGTGGATATCCGCGATGTAAAGATCGACAAGACGGCTTTCAAGGTCTTCTCAACCTTTGAGGAAGCCGATGAGGCCGACCGCGCGTACTGGAGGAATGCCTCACCGGATGAACGGCTCCTTGCCCTCGAATTGATGCGTCAAAGCGCTTATGGATACACCGATCCGACTTCCAGAAGACTTCAGAGAGTTCTTGAGATTGTTAGAGGAGAATGAGGTCGAATACCTTCTCGTTGGCGGGTATGCCGTCGGATACCATGGCTATCCTAGGCCCACGGGCGATATCGATTTTTGGATATCGAACACCTCAGAAAACGCTGAAAAAGTAAGCCACGTACTTGAAGCGTTCGGCTTCGCCTCGCCCGATCTTTCCCCGTTATTATTTACGCAAGCCAAGAGTATTGTCCGGATGGGCGTGGCCCCGTTCAAACTTGAGATCATTACATATATTGATGGCGTGGATTTCAACCGCTGCTACCAGCAAAGAATAGAAACCACGATCGACCGGTGTAAGGTGAAGGTAATCGGCCTCAATGACTTGCTCATTAACAAGAAGGCAAGCGGACGCCCTAAGGACGTCAACGACGTATTGGAATTAGAAAAGACTCGGCTGACATAACCGGGCCACTTGATTGGAGCCTATTCATTGAGCATCACCTCGACCGGATCGATGGTCGAGGCACGCCAGGCGGGGTAGAATGCGCCGAAGAGGCTGCCGCCGATGGCTATCACGACGGCGGAGAGGACCCAGCCACCGCTGAATTCGAATGCAAGGTCGAATTCACTGGTTATCAATCTTGATGCTACGACCGATGCGATGCCGCCGAGCAGGACGCCGAGCACGCCGATGAGGAAGGCTTCGCCCTCGATGGTCGAGATGATGAATCCCTTGGACGCCCCGAGCGATTTTAGGATGCCGATCTCTTTTCGTCGTTCGGTGATGGTCGTGTACATCGACAGCAGGACGAAGATCGTGCTGACGAAAGCTCCGAGCGCGACGAGGATGCGGAGGAAGGTGTTGAGGCCGGGAATGCGCTCCTGCGCGTCGGTCACGAGGTCACGAGTCAGGCTGATCTTGTTGCCGGGCAGCTCGGCGGCGACGCGGGCCGCGACGGCCGCGTCGTCCTCGCCGTCACGAATCTTGACGAGGATATAGGTGCATTTGTCGGTCTGCAGGGCTTCCTGCAGGCCTGCGAGCGAAAACTTGATGCGTGCACCCGACGGCGGGGCAAAAACGCCGACGATGTTGTAATGTTTGCCGCCAAACAGCTCGAATGTGTCGCCGACCTTGAGGTTTGATTCCGTCGCCTGCCGCTCATCGATCACGATCTCGTCGCTCGCCTGGGCGGCACGGCCGGCGACCAGCGAGATGCCGTTCATCTCGGCAAAAGGTGCAAAATCAACTCCCTCGAGCATCCTGATGCCCCAGCTGCCGCGCGAGTCTGGCGAGAAGTATCGAATAACCGGCACCGTCGCCTCGACACCCGCGATCTGCTTGAGACGATCGGCGTATCCGACGTTGACGGCGGCATTCGAGCTCATCGTGTCCATGCCGCCCGGCCGCGTAAAGACGATCTCGGCCTTCCAATTGGCGGCGCGTTTCGCCATGTCGTTCGACATTCCGCGGGCGAGCCCCGTGAACAGCACGATCAGCGCGACACCAAGCGAGACGCCGATAACGCTGATAAGCGTGCGAAACGGCCTGACCCTGAGATTTGCTATGACGAGTTCCAGCATCTAATAAACTTTACCGTATCTGCGGCGGACAGAACGAGCGATCAACGCGATCAATATCGCCGCCAGCAGAAATGCCCACGCGCCAAGGGCCGTCCTATAGCCCCATGTCCAGCGCCAACGAAACGTCCCAAGTATCGCTCCGACCGCCAGCCCAAAAGCCGTGAAGGCTGCTAATGCATTGAGTACACGGCCCTTCTCAAGATAGCCTGCGATCAATGACGGCAACAACGATGTGAACTGACCGACAAGCAGCGGAATGCTCTTTAGGTCAGTTGCAAACGACTTTGTCTCTTCGTGGGCGCCGACAAGCAGTACGCCTCGACGCATTGCGTATAGGTTAAACAGAACCGAGATCACCGAGAACAGCACCGAGATCGCAAAAGCACGCTGCCGGGCGAGGCCATTCTCGGACGCGGCAAAAACGTCGGCAAAATACCGCTCCTGCGCAAAATGCGTCACAGAATTCGACCGAATGGCTAAACGCCGGCAGCAGAACCGAGACGATTACGTTCGATAACCACACTGGCTGCGACTTGCGAAACGATTGCACGATCGCTCCCGCAAGGCCCGTGGTAAAAAAGCGAAAGGCGAATTCAACCGCCACGGCCGTCAGCGTCACCAACCAAGCCTGCCGACTAACCTGATAGACCGTCAGGTAAAAGGTCGAACGCACGATCGCGCCCATCACGGCGGTCTTCCAGTTCCAACGCGTTACGATCTGGGCGGGGTGATGAACGAGGTTCCAGAGGACGTCTTTGACCTCGATCCGCTCGTCCCAGACCTCTTCGATATCGTCGGCGTCGGAGATGGAATGATGAATTTGCTCGTCTGTTGACATCGGAGGGGTCGCTTGAAAGGTCAGTTGTTGAACGCTGCGGGTGTCGGGATGTCGCCGTTTTGGCCGAACTGGACCGTCGAGAACGACAGGTCGGCGTTTAGGATGTACCAGAATCCGCCTTCGGGCCTAAAGACGGCCAGATTGGCCTTGCCGTCACCGTCATAATCGGCCGGTACCGGCATGTCGCTCGCGATGCCCCAGTTGCGGGCCGTGAACGAACCGTCCGCGCTGTTCTTGATGTACCATGAGCCCTCTGACGAGCGGTAAACCGCGAGATCCGTCCTGCCGTCGCCGTCATAGTCGGCCGCGACAGGCTGGTCACCGGCAAGGCCGAACTGTTGCGCAATAAACGATCCATTCGAACTTCTGATCTGGTACCACGTTCCTGCGGACGGCCGATACACCGCGATATCGGCCCTCGTGTCGCCGTCAAAATCGCCCCGCACCGGTCTGTCGCCCGTTGTTCCGAACTGGAGTGTCGTAAACGAACCGCTGAAGCTGTTGGCGACATACCATGTGCCGTTCGACGGACGGAATACGCCCATATCGGCCTTGTTATCCCCGTCGTAATCGGCGGCCATCGGTATATCCTGACCAGCCCCGAACTGAGTAGCCGTAAACGTCCCGTTCGAGCTGTTCAGTCTGTACCATGCTCCATCAACCGGACGATAAACCGCGAGATCTGTTTTGGCGTCACCATCATAATCCGCCGGAACGATGTCGTCGGTCGGGATGCCAAACTGCACGTTCGTAAAACCCGCGGTCGATTGACGCAGGAACCAGTTACCGTTTGCAGGCCGATAGACCGAGATGTCAGCCTTGCCGTCGCCATCGTAGTCGAAGAGCTCGCTGGTCGCGGCGTCGATCACCGTCGTCGGGATTGTCGCCGCGGTATTATTATTCTCGTTTGATTCGTTGACGAAGTTACCGGGATCTACCACGACACGGGTGCCGAGGCTTGTCAGAGTTCCGGTTGCGAGCGGCGTCACCACTATCGTTAGCGTGGCCGATTGCGGCATACCGCCCGAAGAACTGATGCATCCCCCACTGAAAGACACCCCATTTACCGCGGGGAAGCCAATGTACCCATTTGTCCCCGTCGTGCTCACGAGCGTTGTCGGCAGACCTACGGGGTATCCGAAAAACACCACCGGACATGCTCCGCCGCCAAGGACGCTCGGTGAGTTGGTCACGGTCAACGTATAGGTGAGCTGCCGGCCTACCCGCACTGGATCAGGGCTGGCCGATTGGCTGATCGTCAGATCCAGCTCCGGAAAAGGTGACGGTGTCGGAGTTGGTGTCGGTGTCGGTGTAGGAGTTGGCGTCGGCGTCGGCGTCGGCGTAGGAGTTGGAGTTGGAGTTGGGGTCGGTGTAGGAGTTGGAGTTCGGAGTTGGAGTTGGTGTCGGTGTTCCACCTACGGGGCAAGCGTTCACCAATCCGCTAATTACCCCGATGCCGGTCTTTCCGACCAGAGTGGCAGAGCCGTTCGCGGGATTGATGCGGATCAACTCGCCAGCGCGGCCGCCCGCATAGAGATTACCATCCGGCCCAAACTCCAGGCTGCCGGCCGAGATCACGAGATTTCCAACTACGGTGGCCGCACCTGTACTGAGATTGAGTTTAACGAGTCTCGGTGCCGAGGCACCGGACACTGCTCCATACATGATCCCGGTTGAGCTTTGGTATGCCAACCCCGAGATCGGCCCTTGGCCTGTCGTCCCGATCAACGTCGATGTGCCGGTCCACGGGTTGAGTATCCTCAGGGATGAAGGGCCGTTTGCGGCAGTTATCGCCGTTCCGTACAGCGTTGACCCGACCCACTCGAGCCCGGTGAACGAAAAGTTGTTTGTTATAGAATTGCCGACCTGATTGCCGGTTGTCAGATCAAACTCCCATCCGATACCCTCAAGGTTTCCGTTCTGGGCAAAGGCACGTCCGCTGATAGGGTCATACTCGATCTCGGTCAACCCATTGTCGGGTAGGTTCCCGACGAGGGTCGCCGCCGAGGTGTTTACATTGAGTGTATAGAGCACGCCCCCTGTACTCGACGCATATAACGTATCGGCGCACAATGGCGTCGAGGTCGGTCTCGGACCGACACCATCGAACAACGCGCGGTCGGACGTCTCGCTTGCAATGCCTAATGCAGTCAAGACCGCGGTAACACTTTCCGGCACCACAGAGGCCGACAAAGGCCGTGCGATCAGCAAACCGGCAGTAAGGATGACTAACACGCCCGCCGCCCGCATATATGGCCGAAGAGCATTCAAGAGACTGGAAGAACGATGGTACTGCATAGGAAACCCGCTCGGATCACAAAGCTCGCGGAGAAACGAAAAGGTAATACTAGCATATGAAGTTTTTGGCATCATACGAGGTAAATATTATGAAAACCTGTCATAAACTGCGCGCCGACGGTGTTTTGGTCATAGATACGGACCTTCTAGCCTAATCTGGAGACATACGTCATGAGTTGGATATATACGATCGTTTTTTCAGGACTTCTATTTGCGGGGCAGAAAGAGATGCCGGCCCTGCCGATGCTTGAGCCGGTGGCGGAGTCAACCGTTACCGTGGCCACCGTGGGTGACGAGAGTGAGCGGTTTACGCAAACTTATCCGCTCTCCGCTAACGGCCGCGTAAATGTCTCCAACGTAAACGGTCCGGTCACCGTCGAGGGTTGGGACCGTAACGAGGTCAAGCTCGAGTATGTCAAGACCGCCGACACCAAAGAGCGGTTGGCAGAGGTCGAGATCAGGATCGAAACGAGGGCAGATTCGTTCAGCGTCGAATCAGATTATGGCGATCGAAAAAATGGCGACAGATGGCGCAACACCGGCAAGATCGTCGTTGAATATCGTCTGATGGTCCCACGCGGTGCCGTGCTGGACGAGGCCGAGACTGTTAATGGCTCGGTGAGCGTTTCCGGATTTACCAACAACATCAAGGTCTCGGCCGTGAATGGCCAGATCTCGGCGACAAATATACGCGGCACAGCAAAGCTCTGCACCGTCAACGGCGATGTCAACGCCGATCTGGAACGCGTCGAATCGGGCAGCAAGATCACGCTCGAGACTGTCAATGGCCGCGTAAATCTAACGATCCCGTCAGATTCAAGCGCTATGGTCAAGGCCGAATCGCTTAACGGCGAGATCCGCAATGATTTTGGCCTGCCGGTCCGCAAGGGCAAGTACGTCGGTCGCGACATGTATGGACGAATAGGTTCCGGCGACGCACAGATCAAGCTCAGCAGCGTTAACGGCGGTCTAACCGTAGGGCGCAGAAACGACGGCCGCACACTGAGTCCTGCGACCAACCTGCTCACTCAGCAGGATGCGGACGACGACTGGGACGACGATGTGGCAAGTACGGCAAAACTCAACACAGAGATCAGAGTGGCCCACAAAGCGAGTAAAGAATCCATAAAAACTATCGCAAAGGTCACGCCCGAGATCGCCAGAGTCGCTGCCGAGTCAGTCGCACGTGCCACTGAGGTTATCAAAGCTGAGGACCTCGCGAAAATAATGGAAAACTCTGCTCAGCGCGCCGTGATCGCCGCACGCGTATCCGATGCCGTCTTTTCGCAGCCGGCCCCGCGCATCGAGCGCAAGAGCGGTGTCATCCAAATGAAAGGCAAGCCGACCGTGACCGTCGAGGCACGTGGCTGTGCCGTTTCGATCCGCGGCTGGGACAAGAACGAGGTCCAGTATCGCGTAACTCAGTTTGCCGATCCTCGCCGCAGCTCGCCGCTGCAAATGAACGAACAGCACACCGATTCCTCCGTGACCATCAAGGTCGAGAATCCTGACGATGCCGCCCGCAGCGGCCGTTTTCTTGATCAACGCAATCGAGCCCGGATCGAGGTATTTGTTCCCCAGCGTTCAAACCTGAAGATCACATCCAACGGCGAGATCCGCATTGACGGCGTGTCGGGCGATGTTAAGGTCGACGGCGAGGACGAAGCGATCAACGTCCGTGACGTCGAGGGTAAATTGAAAGTATCTAACACTGACGGCCGCATCCGTGTGATCGGCTTTCGGGGCGAAATCGACGCTGCTACCGGCGACGGCATGATAAGCCTCGAGGGCGACTTTAATAAACTAACCGCGCGAGGCACCGAGGGTGCCATCACGCTCACTCTTCCCGAAGATGCGTCAGCCGACCTTGAAGCGAATCGCCCGGAACTTGTCGGCGACGGCATCGCCCTGCAACGCATAAGCAGTGACGAATCAACAACCCGCTATCGCATCGGCCGCGGCGGTGCCGTTTTTCACATCGATACGGCGGGCGAGATAACCGTCCGCAGCTCGCGAAGCGTCTCAGAAACCCAATAACCGAAATGCCTGCGGTGGACATGTGTAGGCCGATGCCGATCTTTTGAAACTTTCTGACCAGATTCACGTTTTAGTCATAGCATTTGTTTTCCTGTTCATTCCTGATTCTATAGGTGCAGTCATGAAGAAGTTGTACGTCTTTCTCGCCATCCTCGTATTCGCGTCGGCAGTCCTCGGCCAAGTCCCAGCTGTAGCCTCGGTTGGCAACGGGGGAATCGTTGGCACCAGCGGCGGTTCCGCTCAGCCGAAACCGGGCAAGGTCGAGGTGCCGCCCGAGAAGCTGCGGCCGATCAACATCCCTCTGACTGCGACCGCTCCTGTCATCGACGGCCGCATCGATGAAGAGGTCTGGAAACAGGCGTCGGTCTTTAAGGATTTTTACCAAACCTATCCGGGCGACAACATTGCTCCGTCCAAGCCGACCGAGGTTTTGGTGATGTATGACGAAAAGCATCTCTACGTCGCCTTCAAATGCTGGGACGAGAAAGACAAGATCAGGGCGACCGTGGCCAAGCGTGACAACGTCTTTGGCGAGGACAACGTCCGGATGTGGCTCGACACCTACAATGACCAACGTCGCGCGTACGTTCTCGGATTCAATCCGCTTGGTATACAGCAGGACGGGATATTTACCGAGGGCCAGGGCGCCGATTTCTCGGTCGACATCGTCATGGAATCAAAGGGCGTGATCGAAGATTGGGGCTGGTCCGTCGAGGTCAAGATACCGTTCAAATCGATCCGCTATGCCGCCGGCAAGGGCAAGCTGTGGGGCTTTAATGCCGCGCGGAACATCGACCGCTTAAACGACGAATTTGACCAATGGCTGCCCGACGATCGCAACGTCTCGGGATTCCTTATCAAGCACGGCAAGATCACGGGCCTCGATGAGGTCAAATACGAACGCACGCTCGAGATCGTGCCCAGCGTCACGGTGTCGCAGACGGGCCGGAAGGTCCGCACGATCCCGCGTCATCTGCTCACACCGACTGACGTCGATCCCGGCCGTTTCAGCAATGGCAGCCTCAAGCCGGAATTCGGCGTTAATCTTAAGTACACCATCAGTCCGAGCGTGACGCTTGACGCCGCGATCAATCCCGATTTTGCAGAGATCGAGGCCGACGCCGCTGTCATCACGGCGAATCAGCGCTTCCCGATCTTTTTCGAAGAGAAGCGGCCGTTTTTCCTTGAGGGGCAGGATATTTTCCGTTCGCCGTTCCAGGTATTTTACTCGCGGACGATCGAGGATCCGGACGTCGCTGTCAAACTGACCGGAAAAAAAGGAAAGACGTCGTTTGGCATCCTCGCTGCAAGTGATAACGGGCCGGGCGGCAACTTCAGCGATGAAGAAAAAATGGATCCGTTCATACGGCCGAGGATCGACGAGTTTATCGGAAAGAACGCGCAGTTTGCCATTGTTCGGCTCAAACGCGATTTTGGGGCTGAGAACAATATTGGATTCTTTGGCACGTACCGCACTTTTCGTGAGCAAAGCAACCTTCTTGCGAGCATTGACGGGCGTATAAAACTCAATCCAAAGATGTCTTCTCAGTTCCAGGTGATCGGCACAAACTCAAAACGATGTTTCTTCAATCCGCAGTTTGAACCAACTCTCGATCCGGGGCAGGCCGCAACGAACTCTGCCACATGCGGCGGCGGGACTTTCAATGGAGTCACCGTCCAGGGCAGCCCGTACAATCAGTACAAGGTCGGGAATGGGCTGGGCTATTACTTCAACCTGGACTATACCTCGGACCTGCACGGCTGGTTCCTGGAGGCGGGCGGACGAACGAAGTATTACCGCGCAGATGCGGGCTTTACGCGTCGCGTCAATTCGCATTTCCTCTTCTTTTACAATCGATTCTCGACCAAATCCAAGCCCAAGGCCAACATCATGCGTGCCCAGTGGGCGCAGATGTCAGGTTACAACTATGACGATCATGGGCGGCTGCAGAACTGGAACGCACAGACAAACCTCAACCTGAATCTGCAACGGAACGCTTACCTGTATGTCGGAACGGGCATCACTCGCGAGAAGATCTATGAAGAAGAATTTGGCCTAAAACGCTCGCCGACACGCCCGTTCGGAACGTTCGCGGGCGAGCCATTCCGCGCCACCTGGCAGCAATGGGCGTCGACCAACCTGAACCAAACCCCGAACAAGCGTTTCAATTACGGTATCTTTCTCGGGTTTATCCGGAATGCGTTCGATTACTTCGGTTCGGTCTACGTCCCGACGGCGGGTCAGAATCTGCAGGATCCCGGCCCGGGGATGCAGCTTGATGCTCAGTTTTATGCTGAGGTTAAGCCCGTCGATCCGTTGCGTGCGTCGATCAGCTACACCAAAAGGCGGCTGACGCGAAATGATAATGCCGTCCGCGTCCTGGATTCCGACCTCGTGACATTTCGCTCGACATATCAGTTCTCGCGGTTCCTTTTTGCTCGCGTCAGGCTCGATTACGACGATTCCAACAACGATTATAGCGGCCAAGCCCTGTTCGGCTGGAACCCGAATCCGGGAACGGCCTTTTACGTCGGTTACAACGACGCGTTCAATTACAGCGGCCATAGCGATTTCACCGGTCAGCCTGAGCCGGGCTTCAACCGCACTTCGCGGACCTTCTTTATCAGGGCCTCCTACCTCTTCCGAAAGAGTTTCTAACGAGAGAATTCTCCTGTGCTCTGCTTTTTGCGGCGGATCTGACCCGTCCGCCGCCTTTTTTTAAGCAATAGATTAAGACTGGGTTAGATTTTCTTAAGCAAAAAAGTTCTTGCAATCTCTTAAGTACTGCTGTATAAGTATTGAAGCTATTGCATTTCTTGCCGTTCCAGGCACAAACAGGAGAATGATATGAGGTTAAGCAGGGTCTTCACTATTGGTCTATTAAGCACACTCATCTGCGTGGCCGCTGCGCCTGTCGCTTTTATGCAATCGAAGTCGGATGCGTCGACGTTCGCGATCCAACGCGGCTATCGCACGGGCTATTCTGACGGGTACATGGCCGGCTACCGCGATTCGATCGACAGCATCGCTCGCAACTACAGCCGTCATGCCGAATACGGCAAGGCCGACCGTGCTTACAGTAAGGATTACGGCACGATCACGGACTATCGCGATGGTTACCAACAGGGTTTTGAGAGCGGATACGATACGGGCTTTGATCGCCGATCATTCGAGGCCAGCCTGCCGACGGGACTGCAGAAACGAGGAGTCGGCGGCGGCGACCGGAAGGAAATGGTTGCCCAGAACAACACGGAACCATCAGGATCGACCTCAACCGAGACCGTCAGGATCGAACAGAGAGACACCTATCAGTCAACGCCGATTGAGACCGACCCGGCGTATCAGAACCGTTCGGCCGCAACGATAGTCATTCCTCGCGACACAGAGCTCGTCCTGGAACTGGACACAGACCTTAACACGCAAAGTGCTCGCGAGGGCGACAAATTCACGGCACGCATCGTCGCCCCCGGCGAGATCACCGGTGCGATGGTCGAAGGCCGGGTCACAAAAGTAAAATCGCCCGGACGCATCAAGCGCCGCAGCGAGATGGTCCTGTCATTCGACCGCATCGTCCTCACTGACAGCCGCTGGAGCAATTTTGCAGCAACACTCACCGAGGTAATGCCAGTCAAGGGTGACAATATCAAACGAGTCGATGACGAGGGCACGGCGATCGGCCAGGGCTCGCTCAAGGGCGACGCCATCAAGGTCGGCGGGTCGACAGGCGTCGGTGCCGTGGCCGGCGCGTTCATTGGCGGCCCGGTAGGCGCGGCCGTCGGGGCGGGCGTCGGAGCAGCCTTTGGCGTCGGTGCCGTAGTCATCGAACGCGGCAAGCATATCAGGCTCAACCGTAACCAGCAGCTTAGGATAAAGACATCTTACGAAACTCAGATCAGATGACGACACGCCACCTCCTGTGTTGTTTTTGGCCGCAGCGACGCCGCTGCGGCCGTTTTTTTGTTTGGGGCGGCGTGATGCTTGTCACGGCCTTTGCGCTTCGATAAGATATAAGTTTGATAATGGGTCGGCCAACGTCACAGGCAGCCGCCGACGCTTGCAAAACATCTCAGATAAGACGGATAAACCGTGGCGAATATCTGATTAATAAGAGGGCTAATAGATACACAAAATGAGTACTACAGAAGCATCATCGGCGGGAGCGGCAGCAGCGGGATTGCGCGGCGTCGTGGCCGCACAAAGCTCGATCGGCGACGTCAACGGCGAACAGGGCATCCTTATTTACCAAGGCTATGACATTCACGATCTGGCCGAACACGCGACATTCGAAGAGGTCGTTTACCTGCTGTGGCACGGCCAGTTGCCGACCCAGTCGCAACTTGATGAGCTAAAGGGCGAGATCACCACAAACTACGCCGTTCCCGCCGAGATCATCGCGGGCATGAAGTACATGCCAAAAGACGCCGATCCCATGGACGTGCTGCGCACCTGCGTCTCGGCGCTCGATTTTTACGACAAGGACGGCCGCGGGACAGATCGCGAATCTGCCACGCGTGCGGCCATTAAACTGACGGGCCAGCTCGGCACCATCGTGGCTGCATGGGAACGCATCCGCAAAGGCAAGGATGTCATCGCGCCGGACCAGAACCTGAGCATCGCAGACAATTTTCTGTACATGCTCCGCGGCGAAAAGCCCGACGCCGACGAATCCCGCATGATGGACGTGTGCCTCATACTGCACGCCGACCACGAGCTGAATGCGTCGACATTCACCACACGCGTCGTCGCCGGAACGCTCGCCGACATGTACGGCTGCGTGACCGCCGGAATCGCCGCTCTTGCGGGGCCGCTCCACGGCGGAGCGAATACGGCCGTGATGAAGATGCTCATCGAGATCGACAATCTCGACGCGGTTGATTCGTTGGCTCGATAAGGCCCTCGAAGAGAAACGTAAGATCATGGGCATCGGCCACGCCGTTTACAAGACGGAAGACCCGCGTGCGACATGGCTCCGCCGATATTCAAAAGCCATGGCCGAGAAAAAGGGCGAGTCGAAGTGGTTCGACATGTCGCAGCGTATCGAGAAGCTGATGCTCGAAAAGAAAGGCATGCACCCGAACGTCGATTTTTACTCGGCTTCGACGTACTACCTGATGGGCATCCCGCTCGACCTGTTCACGCCGATCTTCGCCGTCAGCCGCATCTCGGGCTGGACGGGCCACATCCTCGAACAATACGCCCACAACAAACTCATCCGCCCACGTGCCGAATACATCGGCGAACGCGACCGCAAATACGTAGCCATCGCTGAGCGGTAGAACGTGGAAGAGTGAACATGTAACGACATAAAGGGCGAGCATCCGTGCCTCGCCCTTTCTTTTATTGTTGAAACCGCCTGAGAGGCTAACGCGTATCAGTAAAAGCCCTTAAAATGCATCAAATCCGGAGTTTGTCTATTATGAAGTCAGTCTTATCATCGGCCGCGTTTATTTTTATCATCATCGTGATCGGCCGTTTCACTATCATTGCCCAACCAGATATGAAACCACCTGTCGCAAAGAAGGTCCCTAAAGTGCTCAAGATCCACGGTTATGAGATAGCCGGTGATGCCGATGTAATAGCCCAGGTCGAGATAGTTTGCGAGCTCGGCACGGGTCCCGCTGAAGCAGTGAATCACGGCCGCTCCGGCCGGCGGCGGGCAGGTGCGGAGCAGCGCAAGGAAGCGGCCGCCGCTGTCGCGCTCGTGAAAGATCAGCGGCAGCCCGAGCTCGGCGGCGGTCTCGAGCTGCTGCACGAACCATTTTTCCTGCTCCTCCCGGGGGGAATACATACGGTTGAAATCAAGGCCGATCTCCCCCCAGGCCCGGACTTCGGGGTTCCGGGAGAGGGAGACCAGGGCTGCCAGCACGGCGTCGCTGCACTCCCGGGCGTCGTGCGGGTGAACGCCCACCGAGGCATAAACACCAGGTCGGTTTGGCCAGATCGACGGCCGCGCGCGATGTGCCGAGGGTGACGCCGATGGTCATCATGCGCGAGACCCCGGCCGCACGGGCGCGCTCGAACACGGTCTCCCGATCGCCCGCTAGGACGCGTCGTCGAGGTGGCAGTGGCTGTCGAATTCAGATCCAGTGTCCGTTATGGTACGGTACCGCGGTTCGAAAGGCCTCTGCGGAGAGGGCTCTTTAGCACTCCGGAAGCGGAATTGCAACACAAGGTAAAAGCACACTGCTATTTTTTTACCTTGATTTGATGCCTTTGATTGAGAGTATCGAGTCTCTGAAAACGATGCTGCTCGATCTCACCGCATGGAGGTCAACCATGTTCAAAATCGTCAAACGTGAGGAGATGTCCCAGGGGACCGTGGTCCTCAATGAAATCGAAGCGCCCCTCATCGCCAGGAAGGCCAAGCCCGGCCAGTTTGTGATTCTCAAGGCCAACGAAACCGGGGAGCGTATTCCACTGACCATGGCTTACACCGATCCCGAAAAGGGCATCATTGCCGTGATCTACCAGGTGGTCGGCAAATCCACCGCCCTTTTCAAGACCCTGCAGGTGGGCGATGGCTATCAGGACGTGATCGGACCGCTCGGCAAGGCGACCCACATCGAAAAGCTGGGCAAGGTGGTCTGCGTGGGCGGCGGGACCGGCGTCGCGGTGCTGCACCCCATCACCCGGGCCCTGAAAGCGGTCGGCAACCATGTCATCGCCATCATCGGGGCCCGGACCAAGGACCTCCTCATCCTGGAAGATCACATGCGCGCGGCCTCCCATGAACTGCACGTCTGCACCGATGACGGCTCCTATGGCCGCCACGGGTTTGTCACCCATGTGCTGAAGGATGTCCTGGACAAGGAAAAGATCGACCAGGTGGTGGCCATCGGCCCGGTGCCCATGATGAAGTTTGTCTCCAAGCTGACCAAGGAATACAACGTCCCCACCCTGGTCAGCCTCAACCCCATCATGGTGGACGGCACCGGGATGTGCGGTGGCTGCCGGGTGACAGTCGGCGGAAAGACCATGTTTGCCTGTGTGGACGGGCCCGAATTCGACGGGCATCAGGTGGATTTCGACGAGCTCATGCTTCGCCTTCAGGCCTACTGCGAGGACGAGAAGGATTGCTACAACGAATTCTGCACGATGGAAGAAGCATGGCACAAGTGACCTTCTGGCTTAGCGCATAACCCCTGGGCTGCCGTGGGGAGGAATCGCATTCGGTTGATGACCCTGGCGGACTGTCCGATGACCGCGAGCCCAATCATGGGTTTAGATCTGGAGGAAATCATGGCGGAAAAACCGTGAAGGGAAGAAACAGAAAGCGTGCCCGTGTGAGGATGCCCGAGCAGACACCCGAGGTCAGGGCGCGGAATTTCGTGGAAGTTCCACTGGGATACACGCCGGAAATGGCGAAGGACGAGGCCTCCCGCTGCCTGCAGTGCAAGAACCCCGGCTGCGTCGAGGGCTGCCCCGTGGGGGTGGACATCCCGGGCTTCATCCACCTCATCCACGAGGGGGACTTGACGCAGGCCATCCGCCACCTGTGGGGCAAGAACAGCCTGCCGGCCGTCTGCGGCAGGGTCTGCCCCCAGGAAATCCAGTGCGAAGGCCTGTGCATCCTGGCCAAAAAGGGCGAAGCCGGTGGCCATCGGCAACCTGGAGCGCTTTGTCGCGGACTGGGAGCGGGCCCACGGCACCGGGGAACTGCCCCCCAAGGCTCCGCCCACCGGCAAGCGGGTGGCCGTGGTCGGTGTCCGGCCCGTCCGGGCTGACCGTGGCCGGTGACCTCATCGTCAAAGGCCACGAGGTGACCATATTCGAGGCCTTTCACAAGCCGGGCGGGGTTCTGGTCTACGGCATCCCCGAATTCCGGCTGCCCAAGGACATCGTGGCCCAGGAGGTCAACTTCCTCGAACGGCTGGGCGTGACGGTCGAGTGCAACGCGGTTGTCGGGCCGCACCGTGACCCTCGATGAACTGTTCGAGGAGGGCTATCGACGCCATCTTTCATCGGCGTCGGGGCCGGGCTGCCCCAGTTCATGAACATCCCCGGGGAAAACCTCGTCGGCATCCTTTCCGCCAACGAATACCTGACCCGGGCCAACCTCATGAAGGCCTACCTGTTCCCGAAGGTGGACACCCCGATCCCGCGCGGCAAGAACGTGGTGGTGCTCGGCGCCGGCAACGTGGCCATGGATTCGGCCCGCACGGCCATGCGCCTGGGTGCGGACAGGGTGCGCATCGTCTACCGCCGTTCGCGGGAAGAGATGCCCGCCACGGGCCGCGGAGATCCACCACGCCGAGGAAGAGGGCATCGAGTTTTTCCTGCTGACCAACCCCGACCCGGTACCTCGGGAACGACAAGGGCCGCCTGACGGGCATGGAGTGCCTCAAGATGGAGCTGGGCGAACCGGACGCACTCCGGCCGGCGCCGGCCGGTGCCGGTGAAAGGCTCCGAGTTCACGATCGACTGCGACCTGTGCATCGTGGCCGTCGGCTCCGGTGCCAACCCGCTGCTGACCGAGTCCACCCCGGATCTCAAGCTCAACAAGTGGGGCTACATCGTGGCGGACCCGGAAACCGGCAAGACCTACCAAGAAGGGCGTCTGGGCCGGCGGCGACATCGTCACCGGCGCGGCCACCGTCATCCTGGCCATGGGCGCCGGCCGCAAGGCGGCCGACTCCATCCACGACTACCTGATGCGCGGCTGGTAACAAGGAGGGGGCCATGTCATTCCGACTTTTCCCGAAAGCGCCCAAGTTTTTCGGATTTTTCCGCGAACAGAATCGAATCATCGTCGAGGCCGCGACGGTGCTCAACACCATCGTTCTTGACTTCCGCGACTGCGACGTGCGCTGCCAGATGATCAACCGGCTCGAGGCCGATGGGGATGCCCTGAACCGGACCATCTCCAAGCTGCTTTCGACAACTTTCATCACTCCCATCGACCGCGAGGACATTCACCTGATCAATTCATCGCAGGAAACCATTCCTCAATCACATCCAGGCCATTTCAAACCGCATCGGAGTCTACGAGTTCACCCGGATGCGGTTTCCGGCACAGCGGATAGTGTCCAACGTGAAGGACATGGTTACTGCGATCGGAGTCCTGCTCGGAATGCTGGAAAACAAGGGGGAGGTGGCCGACTACGTGGGGCAGGTCAAGCATCAAAAGAAAGAGTGCGAGATGCTGCTGTTGAGCGGCTTGGGCGAACTATACGACAACCCCAACGCTTCTCCGACCGAGATGATGGAAATCATCAAGTGGACCCACGTTTACGACCGCATCGACAAAGCCTTCAACCGGGCGTGGCAACTGGCCAAGGCCATTGAAGGGATCGTGTTGAAAAATGCCTGACCGGCTGGGATGGATCCACCTACAGTCACGGGTTGCTGGCAGGGGAGGCAGGCCAAGTTGGAACTGACGGGACTCTGGGTGCTGGTGATCGGCACGGTGGTGGTGGCGCTGGTCTTCGATGTCATCAACGGCTTCCATGACGCCGCCAACTCCATCGCCACCGTGGTTTCCACGCGGGTGCTTTCGCCGCGGACCGCTGTCCTGTGGGCGGCCTTTTTCAACTTCGTCGCCATGTTCGTGTTCGCGCCCAAGGTGGCGGACACGATCTCCAAGATCGTCCAGATACCGCAGGGAGACCCGGTTTACGTCTACGTCGTGCTGGCCGGGTTGGTGGGGGCCATCGTCTGGGACCTGCTGACCTGGTGGTGGGCCTGCCCACCAGTTCCTCGCATGCCCTCATCGGAGGGGTCGCCGGCGCCGGCGTCGCCTACAAGGGCTGGGAGGCCCTGCGCTGGGATAAGCTCTGGACGGTCAGTTCATTCCCCTCGCGCCGCTCATCGGCTTCGCCCTCGGGTTCGTGATCATGATCGCCGTGCTACTGGATCTTCCGTCGGTGGCGTCCCGTGGCGATCGACCGCTTCTTCCGCCAGGGGCAGCTGTTCTCCGCGGCGCTCTACTCGCTCGGGCACGGCGGCAACGACGCCCAGAAGACCATGGGCATCATCGTGGCGCTGCTCGTCGCCGCACGGCACATGCACCCCGACACCCAGCTCTCGCTGACCGATTCCAGCACGCTCTGGATCATCCTATCCTGCCATCTGGCCATGGCGGTAGGGCACGATGTTGCGGCGGCTGGCGCATCGTCAAGACGATGGGGATGAAGATCACCAAGCTTCAGCCCGTCGGCGGGTTCTGCGCCGAGACGGCCGGGGCCGCCACGCTGTTCCTGGCCGACCTCGGGCATCCCGGTCTCCACCACCCACACCATCACCGGCGCCATCATCGGCGTCGGCGCCACCCGCAAGCTGTCCGGCATCAAGTGGGGCATAGCCATCCGCATCGTCTTGGCATGGATCGTCACCATCCCCTGTTCGGCCGTCATCTCAGCGCTGACTTTCTTCGCCATCGACGCCATGCGGTGAGCGGCATTTCTACCCAAACAGTTCCACCCACCCCTTAAACCGCTCCACCTTGTCCGCACCGTAGGGCCTGAGGCTTGCGACAATTTCGGCAACAGACTTCGCGCGGGTCACTCCCGCCGCCGTTTTTCGAGAAGAACTTGTCGGCATAGCAGATGATCTGCTCCTCGACGGTCACCGGCCGCATGTCGCGCTGGCGGCAGGGGCAGCCGCTGCCGGCGGATGTCGGCCGCGGTCAGGCCCACTCCCACGTGGCGCTCGCAGACCCGCGCGTGGCGCGGCAGGCCCATGCGTCTCGAGAATCTCGCGGCCGAGGACGCCGTGGCACACATAGGGGTGCGGCCCCGCGGCAGCCCAGGTTGGGGCTGCGGTCAGAAAGATCCCGATGTCGTGGAGCATGGCCGCCTGGCGGATGAATTCGAGGTCCGGGTCGCAGGTGCGGGACCGCGGGCCGCGGCCGAGCGCCTTTTCCGCCACGGCCTGGCCGTGTGGCGGACCAGAATGCCGTGGGACTTCGGAGCCGGGCGCGTAATAACGCGCCGATGATCTCGATGCGCTTCGGGCTAAACCGCCTCGTCGCCCTCTTGCCTTCGGACAGGAGCACCCCCTTCGATGAACGGGTCGATATCGCCGTCCAGCACCGCGTTGACGTTGCCGACCTCCAGATCGATGCGGTGGTCCTTGACCATCTGGTAGGGCTGCAGCACGTAGGAGCGGATCTGGCTGCCCCAGGCGATCTCGTCCTTGCCGTCGTGCATTTCCTGCATCTTTTCGTCCTGCTTTTGCTTTTTCCGCGCTGATACAGCCGCGCCTTGAGCACCTTCATGGCCAGGTCCTTGTTGCGGTGCTGGGATTTCTCCTGCTGGCACTGGACCACGATGCCCGTGGGCAGGTGGGTGATGCGCACGGCGCTGCTGGTCTTGTTGACGTGCTGGCCGCCGGCGCCGCTGGCCCGGAAAACGTCGATCCGCAGGTCTTTTTCGTCGATGTCCACGACGATTTCGTTGTCCAGTTCGGGATAGACGAAGACCGACGCAAAGGAGGTGTGGCGTTTGCCGCTGGCGTTGAACGGGGAGATCCGCACCAGGCGATGGACGCCGCTTTCGGACTTCAGGTACCCATAGGCGTTCTCGCCCGAGGCGGTGAAGGTGGCGCTCTTGATGCCGGCCTCGTCGCCGGGCTGGAAGTCGATCAGCTCGAGCTTGAAACCCTTGCGCTCAACCCAGCGGGTGTACATGCGGAAGAGCATTTCCGCCCAGTCCTGGGCCTCGGTGCCGCCGGCCCCGGCATTGATGGAGACGATGGCGTTGTTGGCGTCGTCCTCGCCGTCCAGCATTAACTCGAGGGCAAAGCGCTCCGCCCGCTGGTGCAGATCCTCCGCCTGGCGGCCGAGGTCGGCGAGCGTGCCCTCGTCGTTTTCCGCGACGGCCATCTCCAGCAGCCCCTGATTCTCTTCCAGCTCTCTGGCCAACTGCTTGAAGCGCTCCACCCGGTTGCCGATGGCCGTGCGCTCCTTAAAGGCGACTTTGGCCTCGTCCGGTTTGTTCCAGAAACCTTCCTTGGCGACGAGGGCTTCGAGTTCGGCTAAACGTTTTTCCTTGCCCGCCAGGTCAAAGACAGCTCCGCAACTGTTCGAGTTTGACGGCGACACCCTTCAAGGCCTGTTTGATTTCGTATGACATTTTATTTTCCTCCCATGACCGCACGTTGTTTCGATCTAAACCATCCCCAGCCTGCGCCGACCAGTGCGATGGACAGGCAGAGAAACGCGAACACATCCCCGAAGCGCGTGTAGATCGTCTCGGTGGCGAGCATCGGCAGCGCCCGGGTGACGGCGGCCTCCTCCATCAGGGGCGTCGGATCGAGCACACGCCCCACCGGGTCGATGAACCCGCTGATCCCGGTGTTGGCCGCCCGGGCGAGCGCCCGTCGGTTCTCCACCGCCCGCAGCACCACCAAGCGAAAAGTGCTGGTAGGGCCCGGCGGTCGTTCCGTACCAGGCATCGTTGGTGATGTTGACCAGCAGGGCGGCGCCGTTTTTCGTCAACAGCCGCGACAGTTCCGGGAAGATGATCTCGTAGCAGATCTGGATGCCCAGCTTGCGACCCTGCCAATCCAGGGTCATGCCCTTTGCGCCGGCGGCAAAGTCGCCCACGTGCTCGACGATTTTCCCCAAAAACGGCAGATACTCCTTGAACGGGGTGTACTCTCCGTAACGGGACCAGATGGGCCTTGTCGTATGTGCCGAGCACCTCGCCGCCGGGCCCGATCAGATAGGCGCGATTGAAATAATCAACAGCCCTGCCCTTCGATTCGAACGCCGGGGCCCCGATCAGAAAATAGGTGCCGTTGGCAACAACGCCCTCGAGCAGCATCCGGGTCGGCGGCACTTCTTTGATGAAGTAGAACGGCGCCGCAGATTCCGGCCACACAATCAGTTCGGGCTGCTGCGGCCGGGTGGACAGCGACAGGCGGATGTAGTTTTCGATGGTCGCGGCCTGGAAGGCCGGCTCCCATTTCTGGGATTGCTCGATGTTGCCCTGAACGACCGCAACTCGCACCGTCGGCGCCGCGGAAGCCAGCCGGTCGATCGCGCGGATGCGCAACTCCCCGTAGCTCCACGTCAGGCCGACCAGCACCGCCGTCGCCGCAATGCCCCCGATGGCCATACGCCCGGTCACCGGCCGGCCCCGCCATGTCTTTCGGCAGACAACGAGCGTTGCCAGGAAGAGCGCGGCATTGGCCAAAGCGATCAGCCCGGAAACGCCGTACACTCCGACTATATCCGATATTTGGATCAGTTGCAATCGGGAGTGCTGTGAGTAGCCGAGCAGCTCCCAGGGGAACCCGGTGAACAGGAACGAGCGCAGGTATTCAAACCCCACCCAGAAAACCGGAAAGAAGAGCAGGACGCGCAACGGGGTCCGGCCGACGAGGGCAAACCCCCAGGTCATCGGGGCGATGAAAAAGAGGCTGAGGACGGCAGCGAAGATAAATAGAATCGACACGCTGAGGATACCCGGCAGGTGACCGTAGATCACCATGGTCGGGACCAGCCAGTACAGAAGCGACAAGAAATGAGCAATCCCGAAGACAAGCCCCCGGCGAAACGCCTCGCGCGGGCCGGCGTCATTAACTGCCCAGAGCAGCGGCACCAGGGCCAGCCACGCCAGCCGGTCCTGAGACATTTTCGGGAAGGCGGCCGTGAGCAGCAGGCCGCTCAACACCAGAATCAGGATGGTTTTGATTTCGTTTTTCACCGTCACATGCGGCTCACAAAAAAATCCGGCGCGGCGGAGTGAATTTCGAGGAACTGATCGGTTCGACTCAATTCTGGTCCAAATGGCCGAGCCTGTCAACAGGATTTCGGCCGCGGGGCAACCACCACTAGTTGTGGAGGCGTCGCGCTTGACACACAACGGGTCTCGATCTATAATTGTTTCAGCCATGTTGAATCGACGTCGTCTTCAACCTGGGGGTGATTCATGGAGAATTTAAGACAAGTCCTTGTGGACCGGCTGGTCAAAAAGGGCGCCGACGCGTCGAGCCTGCCCAGCATGCTGAGATGCCTTGCCAAGATCCTGTCCGCCGACCCCGAGATCGACCCGGCCTCCGCCAACGAAAAGCTCTGCTATTTAGGCTGGCAGGAAGTTGAAGTGGACTATCACCTCCTGCAGCTCGCCTTGGCCTGTTTCGAGTCGGAGCATGGGGTCGACCCGTCCGCGTTTGCCGAAGACGACCGCCGTCGGAAAGCCCAGCGGCTCCGGGAAATGACGACCACGCCGGTCGCTCTCGGCGAAGCGTAACGCTCCAGCCGCCATTTTATCCTGCCGGCCCGGCCCCGCCCTTTTAATGCAAAGCGGCATGATTACGCCGCGCTGTGTCGCTCCGCATAAATTCATCGAGGAGAAACCGCGATGCCAAAAGCCATCACCATCACAATCGGGAATGTCGAATTGAAGGGCGAATTCAACGACACGCCCGCCGGCCGAGCCATGGGGGATGCCTTGCCCATCGAATGCCAGTGGTCGCGCTGGGGCGAGGAATATTACGGAACGACCCGCCCCTCGTTTCCCAGCTTCCCCGGCGCGGCCACCGATCTCATGGAAGTGGGGGATCTGGCCTACCATGGGCCAAACGGGTGGTTTTGCCTGTTTTTCGGCCCGACCCCGGCCAGCCGCGGCAAGGAACCCCGGGCGGCGTTACCCGTGCAGAAAGTCGGCAGGGTGAAGGGCGATTGGAAGACGGTCAAGGCCCTCGGAGAGTCGGTGGAGGCCCTGATCGAAGCCGCGTGACCGGCCGAGTCGCCGACCGTCCGGCAACATTTAACTTTGATGGACTCGTAAAAAATCGATCTGCAAATGACTTTGCAAAAAGTTCCAATCCTCGTAAGGGCTGCTGTAAACCTTTCCGGATTCCCCCTCGTCAACATGGTCAAACAGAACCGAATTGGTTCAGGAGAAGACCATGAAAGCGAACGTATTCAAACTGATTCCTGCGGCCCTGTTAGCACTCCTGATCGGAAGCGGCGCCACGTTCGCCGACGGACCGAAACGCCATTACCAGCCGGGTCACAGCGGGTATTACAACCCGAAAGGCGCGGGCCATTACCGCGGAGGCGGTCGATACCACCACAGGCCGCACCACTACCAACATCCGAACTATCATCGTTACCATCACGGGAGGCCGCCGGTCCGAGGTTACACCCCTTACAACTACTATGGTCCCGGTTGGGGCAATCGCAGCCCCGGGTACGGGGGCAACCGTTCCTACTTTTCGGGCTCTTACCATGAGCCTGGGTTCGGGTTCAGCTTTGGCGCAATCGGCAGATAGTGATATAATCAGGATCCGTGAAGCCCAGCGATGGTTTTTAAAACCGGTCTGTTGGCTCTCCTCCGACCGAAGACCTGGAGGAGACTGGTGGTCATGTGAGTGCAGACAAGCCGAATCCGGACGGCACCAACGCCCGCAGAGGCCTCCCGGTTGCGCCAGCCCGGGAGGCCTCTGCCGCCACCCCGGGAGATAACGAACTGGTGCAGCGTGCCCGCAACGACGACCCCTGGGCCATTGCGCAACTGGTGGACCGCTATCAGAAAAAGGTCTACGGCATCGCCTATCAGTTCTGCGGGTTTGATAAATCGGAGGCCCAGGACATGGCGCAGGAGGCCCTGCTGCAGATCTTTCGAAACCTCAAGCGTTTCGAGGGCCGGTCCCAGTTTTCCACCTGGCTGTATCGGGTGACCGTCAACGCCTGTTTGGACTCACGCCGGCGGCGGCGGCGCTGGTCGCATATCATTTTCCCCTGGCGGGCCGAACGGCAGGACGGCGGCACGGTGATCGAGAACATCCCGGCCCCGGAAGAGGACGGAAACCCGCTTTCGAACGCCAGCGGCGGAGAGCTCAAGCGGGACGTGATGGCCGCACTCGAGACGCTGTCGGCCAATCAGCGCATCGTTTTCCAGCTCAAAGTGTTTCAGGACTTGCGTGTGCCGGAAATCGCCGAGGTGACAGGCATGGCCGAAGGCACGGTCAAAACGCATCTCTTCCGAGCCACTCAGTCTGTCCGCGCGCAACTGCACCGCTGGGCCGAACCGTAAGCAAGACAGGAGGATGCTCATGCAGACATGTCGCCACCATAATGAAACATTGATGCTGGACGTCCTGGATGAATTGACGGACCCGCGGGTGCGCCGTGACTGGGAGGACCACCTCACGTCCTGTTCCGGCTGCCGCACGGAAAAGGCGCGCATGCTGCACCTGCTGGGGCAGGTACGGGCGTCCGGAAGCCCCCCGGAGTTGTCCGACGCCGAGACGCAGCGCATGGCCGGCGCGGTCAGCCGGGAGACCCACAACCGGCCCGGCCGGGTATCCAGGTCCGGCTGGTCGTTCCGGCTCGTCCCGGCCCTGGCCGCGGCCAGCGTATTGATCATCACCGTGATGGCGGGTTATTGGCTGCAGGACTCCTTCTTCGGGGCCAGGAGGGTTGCCGACCTTGCCGCGGTGCCACAGCTGGATGCGCCGGATCTGGATGTGGTCAAACACCTTGACCTCCTGCGGGATATGGATACGATAGAAAAACTGATTCAAATCGTCGACATCCCCGACAATAGCCAAACCCCGGGCGAAACGAACCCGGAAACCCAGGGCACTCAGCCGGATGAAAACAACCATGTGGTTGCATAACATAGGCTTTCGACAACCGTGGCGGCCAGCCGCCATGCTGATGCTCGCGGGTGTCCTCTTTTTGGCCCTCGGCCCACCGGCAGCGGGCGCCCCCCCAATCCCTGGCCAAACACTTTTCCGGGCGGTTCGCCCCGCGCACCGGCCTACGGAACGCCGCCATCCTTCGCCAAGGACAAAGGCCCGCCGCCTCCGGGATTTCAAAACCTTTCGCCGGAGGAAAAGGGTCGCTTGCAGCGCCAATACCGGGAATGGCAATCCCTGCCGCCCGATCAGAAGGATGCCATGCGCCGGCGGATGGACGACTGGAACCGCATGCCGCAGCAGAATCGGGATCTCTATCAGCAGCGCTACCAGCAGTACCAGCAACTTTCGCCCGAAGAGCGCCGGCAGCTCGAAAATAACCTTAAGCGCTGGGACCGCCTTTCGCCCCAGGAACGCGACTCGATCCGGCAGCGCTTCCACAAGTAGCGATGGCTTCATGAGAAGCCCGACATTGGCGTGACGCCTCATCCTGCAGGCGGTTGCAGTCCGCTGAAGTATGGCGAGCCGCAGCGCCCGCGGGATTCGCCCGCCTTGATCTTGGGTTTTTGACGAAGCCATCCGTTTTCTTGAAGAAGGCAGCGAAACCTTTTCGGACCTGGGTTGTTTAACGGAAACCTCACCGGACAGGAGCGCCAGAAACTCAACACCATGCAGAATCGGGCAAGCGACCGGATCTATCAGCAGAAGCATGACCGCCAGCAGGCGCCCGTAAAACAGGGCCCGAAAAATTAATCACCCGCACGACCCGACGGCCGCTCCTCGAGGAGCGGCCGTTTTTTTTCGGCCCATACGGCAGAGCGCGCCCCGATGGTTTTTTCCTGGGAATTGTTCGGAGCAGAAGTATTTTAATCGAAGTAAAATTGAACGTCATTTAACGCGTCCGGGAAAATGGATAAAAAGAAGATAAGAAAATTAGAAGCAGTTCAAAGAAGAAATAGTAATGGAGAAAATTCCGGCCACAAGTAGAATATCCGGCGACGGCGTTTTGTCTGTCGGTGAGATCTTTCCGCCCCGACCTCTCCCGATGAAACCGCTTTCCCCGTGGGCGTGCGCCTGGGACAGAACGACCAGGGATGTGCTTCCCGATGAACTAGCAATCATAAAATTAACCAACTTCAGTCAAATCGATCCCACCCATATCCATTCCAAATTCAACTGCCACTATTGCTGCTTTTTCAAGACAGGGAAGATAATTTCACAGTCTCAGCACGCACGTAAGCCAATCAGCAAAATCTACCTGAAATGACGAATAAAAATTGCCGTGTGGATCCTAAAATGGAGGCCTGGCATTGATTGGAGGCCGGAAGGGGTATGCGTTTTCGGAATACTAAATATGGTATGATATTAATGCTTGACACACAATATCCACTCCGTTATAATTCCAACATATTTGAAAATTTAGGATAACTATCCGACTTTCAGGTAAAAATTGTGGTTTTAAGATAAGCGGCGTCGACTGCCGCCAATGTCGGCCCGCAGGAGGAGCGTAACTGGAATTTCAAGATCTCCCATACCGGTGGTAATCGACACGCGGGAATGTATCGATAAATAAGCAATCGTTAACTTATATATTTATGACCCAGTTGTGGGCGCAACGTGTCGAATATTAAAATGCAGGTGCAAAAAACTCCCTGCACCTGTTTGAGCCGCAAGAGGGTGTGGAGAGGAGGTTTGAAGTGCCCGTCAACTTTCCCCCGGCGGAAATGAACGTCCTGCTGCTCTACGATTTGAACCCGCACTGGACGCGTAGCGAAAAAGAAGAAGTGGCCGAGGCGCATTCCCGACTCACGGCCGCTCTCGCCTCGGCCGGGTATTGCATCGACCTGCTCCCGGTGGTCGATCAGCATTTCCCGCAGCGGCTCGGCTCGTTCGATTCCAAGGAGTGCGTTCTCTTCAACTGGTGCGACGGCATTCCCGGACTCCACCAGAGCGAGTGGATGGTCGCGCGGCAGCTCGAGCAGATGGGCTTTGTATTCACCGGCTCCGGTTCGACCACTCTGTCGCTCAGCTACGACAAATACCGCGTCAAAGAAGCCCTGGACCGGGGCGGCGTCACCACGCCCCGCTGGCGCCTTTATAAAACCTCACAGGAAAACGGCTGGCACGGGTTCCCGGCCATCGTCAAGCCCGCCTATGGACACTGCAGCGAATGGCTCACCTCCGAGTCGGTGGCCATGAACGAAAAAGAACTGCACGATCGAATTTCATATCTGGTCGACCAGGTGGGCTTGCCGGCGCTGGTCGAGGACTTCATCGACGGCCGTGAATTCCACGTGTCATTGTGGGGCAACGGCCGTGTGGAGATGCTCCCCCCTGCGGAGATGGATTTCTCCGCGTTCAGCGACGTGCATGACCGGCTGTGCACCTACGACGCCAAGTTTATCCCCGATTCCGTGCATTACCAGAACATCCGCACGGTGCTGCCGTCCACCCTGGATGAGGCCGAGCTCGACGAGCTCGAACGCGTCAGCTTGGCCGCCTACAAAGCCATCGGCTGCCGGGATTACGGCCGCATCGACCTGCGCCTGCGGGATGGGGTTTTTTACGTGCTCGACATCAACCCCAACCCCGACATCAGCGAAGATGCCAGCATGGCCAGCGCCGCCGAGCACGCCGGTTATTCCCACGGGGACATGGCGGGCTACCTCATCAAGCTGGCCGCCAAACGCCACCCGGTTTTCGGCCGCAAGACAGCGCAGCACCCCGTTGAACCCCGCGCCGTGAACTGAACTTGGCCCGTCCAACAGCGTTGCCCTCTCCCACACCCCGGGTGCGTGACACTTTTGCGTCGACCGGCCGGCAGCCGCCGGTCGGGCGCCACGCTTCAGGTCCTCAATCGGATTCCCAGGGAAACGGCGAGCTGAATTTCGGCCGGCTGTCCCCGTCGAAGAGCCCCCAGTGCGGGCCGACGCTTTCAACCGCAGATTTCCAGGGTTCGTCGAACATCTCGAACAAAAACACGCTGACGCCGTTTGACTTCGCATAACGGCTCAGGCCCCGGAGGTAGTGAACTTGGTTTTCGCCGCCGGGGACGGCCGCGCCGTTGGCCGGACCGGCGCTCGGCCAGCCGGTCTCGCCCACCATCAGCCGTTTGCCGGTGTGCGCGTAGAGGCGGCTCACGTGCTGCAGCGCCTCCGGGAACACCGTGCCGACGGCATCAGCGACCGCGACGCGGTCGAAGAACGGGTAGATGTTCACCATGACGACATCGCAGTGTTCGGCCACCCGCCGGCCCTGAGTCGCATAGTTTTTCACGGCGGCCAGCATCGACAGAGCAGTGGTCACCCGGACCCGGCTCCGGGCCGGGCCGTTCAACCCCTGGCGGACGTAGTCCAAGTCCCCGATCAGTTGCTCGATCGACACCGGTTGGCGGCAGGCTTCGGGCTCCCCGGCCAGGCATTCATTGCCGACGACGATGCCCTCCACCGTGTCAAAGGAGTTCGCAAGCCGGATGGCCTCGTCCATTTGGGCCCGGGTGCTGTGGGAATTGGCCTTATCGTCGTGATTCAGCGCACAGACATAGACGCCTAAAAAATATCTGAGGTGCGGGAAGCGGCGGTGGCCGAGGGGTACGATCTGGTTCAGGCCGTTGTCCAGGCCGAAGGTCCGCACGTGCCGGAATCCCGCCGCGGAAATGGCGCCGAGATCCGCCACGATTTGCTCGGCCGGCAGATGGGGGGTCCGATCCGGGCTCTGCCCCGGGCGGTGAAACGGGCCGTAGTTCACGCCGATGAAGGCGGGCTCCAGGCCGAACGCCGTCGCGGCGGCCAGCAGGCCGGCCAGCGCCGCCCATAAGGCGAGCGCCCGGCTGAAATGTTTCGGAACCGTTGTCATACGATCAGCGCTGGAACCGCTTCCAACGCAAGGCGAGGCCTTCCCGGATGCCGAACCGCTCGGCGAAACCGGCCATGGCTTCGACCACGTACCGGGCGGAGCCGGCGGAGGCATAATTTCGGTCCGACATCGGGGTGGTGCGGGCGGCGATGTTGAGCACCCGGTTTCCGGCGTCGATGAAGATGATGTCGAGCGAGCTGGGCGTATTCCGCATCCAGAACACCTGAGGTTCGGCCTTCTCGAAGAGGAAGAGCATCCCGGCGGTGTGATCCGAAAGCACGCGCCCCATCAGGCCCATGGCCCGTGTTTCGGGTGTTTCGGCAATCTCCACCAAGAGACGCGCGGCAACGGACCCATCGGGGCGTACGAACTCCACCGCGCCGTCCGGCCGGATGACGGGGCCAGCATGGGCCGGCCGCGGCCGGGACAGCATGTCGCCTGCAGCCAGGATGAACGTGGCCCCGAGAATCGCGCAGACAAGCCTTGAGCTCATGGCGGGGGGGCCGGCGGTCCCAGCGCCGCCGGGCGGATGGAGGTTCTATGGGCTCCGGTCGGCCGCGCCGCCCCGAAGGCGGCCGAAGGCCTTCCGGATCGGGTGCGTATCGTACACAATGGAAAGCTTGCCGATCCGGACCGGCGTTTCCGTGAATTCGAAAAGATCCACGCAGGGGAAAACAACGGTCTCTCCGGTCGCCATCGTCCAGGTGTAGCGAAAGTGGATGGCGCCTTGTCCCGGATCCCCGGGGCTCAAGAACAGCTTTTGGAGCTCCAGTTCGGAGCCCTGTGTGTCGCTCGCCAGCTCCCGGTAGAAGGCGACGGCGCTCTTCCGGCCGTACAGGGGTGATTCCACCACCCCGGCGGCATCGAAAAGGGCGATGACCGACGCGGGGTTTTTGGCGGCGAGGGCCTCCAGATAAGCGCGCATCAGTTTTTCCTGTTCGGTCATGGCCTGGACCTTTGCGGAAGCGGCACCCTCACGGAACCGGCCGCTCCTTGAAGTTCATACACCATGACCGCAGGCAAACGCAACCATCCCGGCGAGTTTCCCTGGGGATTGAAGCTTTCTGCAGCAAGCTGCAGGGAATCGTCGACCGTAGGGAATGCGGTCCTTTTTGATTTGCTCGCATATCCCGCTGCAAGCGGCGGGGAATGCGCTTGCTTTCGCGGTTCAAGGGCGATGAGGGCACGCGCGTTGACTTGCGCGGATCGTTGGCCTATAGGTATATACTTTTTCCGACGCTGCGCTCCGCACGTGACAACGAAAGCATCCGGCCGCAAAAGCCCGGCAAGACAGGAAGGGAAACCGCCGTTCATGTATGCAGACAAAATCTCCGACGTCAAGGAGGAGGTCAACCGCTTTCGAAGTGCCTATCAGAAGGTTTGTTACAGCTACGACCAGCCGGAGTGAACCGCAACAGGGTCGACGCATCGGCGGTCGACCGGACAGGCCTGTCGCCTGCAGATGTCCCCTTGATTGAGCCGCCTCCCACAGACCAGAAGCTGTCCGTCCCCGCCTCCGCGATTGCCGCTTTGCTGTGCGTGCTGTGGGGGGCGAATACGGTTGCGATCAAGTTCAGCCTGTCGGGACTGGGCCCTTTCACGGCGGCCGCGGTCCGGTTCGGCATCTCCACCCTGTTTCTCTGGGCCTGGGCGAAGATGACCGGCCGGTCATTGAGGCCGGCGCCCGGGCAGCTGCGGCCGCTCCTGATCAATTCGCTGTTGTTCACGGTGCAACTCTCACTGGTCTACGTCGGGTTTACCATGACCAACGCCTCCCGCGGCGCCCTGCTCACGAATCTGCAGCCGTTTTTTCTGCTTTTTCTGGCGCATTTTTTACTGGCCGGAGACCGCATCACCCCGCTGAAGCTGATCGGGCTCGTCCTGGGTTTTTCAGGGGCGGCCTGCGTGTTCCTGGAGCGGCCAACAGGCAACGGCAGCTTCATGATGGGAGACCTGCTGCTGCTCGTCTCCACCGTCATCTGGGCCGGCAGCGCCGCCTACACGAAACACCTGGTCAAGAGCATCTCATCGGTTCAGATCGTGTTTTACCAGTTGCTCTTTTCAATCCCGCTTTTTGCCCTGGGAGCACCGGTGTGGGACGCACCCATGGTCTCCCGGGTCAACCTCGAAATCGTGGCCGCTATCTTTTTCCAGGCCCTGATCACGACCGCCTTTGCCTTTGTCGCCTGGACCCGGCTGATGCAGATACACGGTGCGGTCGCCCTGCACTCCTTCGTCTTCCTGATCCCGGTGTCCGGGGTGCTTCTGGCGGGCATGGTGCTGGACGAGCCGATCACCGCGATGATCGTGCTCGCGCTGGTTCTCATCGTGGGGGGAATCTTCATCGTGCAGCTCGGACAGCATCGTGAGTTGGCAACGCTGTTTCGCAAGCGCAGCAGGTGAGCGGTGAAGACATCAACCCTCACCTCCGACGCCCTGCTTCTGTTGACCGCCGCCATCTGGGGGTTCGCCTTCGTGGCCCAGCGGGTGGGGATGGATTACGTGGGTCCGTTCACCTACAACGGCGTGCGATTTGCCCTGGGCTGCCTTTCGCTGGCGCCGCTGCTGCCGGGCAGCCGGCACGCGGCGGTGGGAACGGTGCTGCCGCCGGCGGGGCGGCGCCTGTTCCTGGTCGGCGGCGGGGCCCTGGGGATCGTGCTCTTCATCGCCGCCTCGCTGCAGCAGGTGGCCCTGCTCACCACCACGGCCGGCAACGCCGGCTTCATCACCGGGCTCTATGTGGTGATCGTCCCCCTGTGCGGCCTGTTCTGGGGGCGGCGGCCGGGAGGCAGCACAATCGTCGGCGCCCTGCTGGCGGCCGTAGGTCTGTACTTTCTGTCCGTCACCGAGTCGGTCGAAATGGAGTTCGGCGACGGGCTGGTGCTGGTCAGCGCGTTCTTCTGGGCCGCCCAGGTATTGCTGGTCGCCTGGCTCTCGCCGCGCGTCAACCCGGTCCGACTGGCTTTTCTACCAGTCTGCGGTGTGCTCGCTCCTGAGCCTTGCTGCGGCCTTCTGCTTCGAGGCTGTTTCCTGGAGCGGCATCCGTGCGGCCGCCCTGCCGATCCTGTACGGCGGGGTCCTCTCGGTGGGGGTGGCCTACACGCTGCAGGTGGTGGCCCAGCGCGACGCCCATCCGGCGCACGCCTCGATCCTGATGAGCCTTGAGACGGTCTTTGCCGCCCTGGGCGGCTGGCTGCTTCTGGACGAGAGCATGAACCTGCGGGGGCTTCTGGGCTGTGGTCTCATGCTGACGGGGATGGTGGTCTCGCAGGTCTGGGGGCTGAGGCTACGTCAATCGGACACCGGCGGCAGATGATGGATAATTCAAACATCGATCCGGAGGAACTGGCCAAGTTCGAGGCGCTGGCGCCGATCTGGTGGGACCGCCGGGGGGCGTTCAAGGCCCTGCACGACATCAACGGCCTGCGGGTCGGCTACATCCACGCGCGCGCACCGCTCAACGGCCGGCGGGTCCTCGACGTCGGCTGCGGCGGGGGGATCCTTTCCGAGGCCATGGCCGCCCTGGGCGGCGCGGTCACGGGCATCGACGCCGCGCCGGCCCCCCTGGCGGTCGCCAGGCGCCACCTGAGAGGCTCCGGCCTGCAGGTGGATACCCGGATTTCGACGGCGGAGCAGTTTGCGGAGACCCACCCGGAAGGTTTCGAAGTGGTTGCGTGCCTGGAGCTTTTAGAGCATGTGCCGGACCCCGCCGCCATTGTGAGGGCCTGCACCCGGCTGGTCAAACCCGGCGGTGACGTCTTTTTCGCCACCCTCAACCGCAACCCCAAGTCGTTTCTGTTCGCCATCATCGGCGCGGAGGTCCTGCTGCGCCTGGTGAAACGAGGCACCCATTCCTATCGCCGGTTCATCAAACCCTCCGAGCTCCGGGCGTGGTGCCAGGCCGGCGGGCTTGCGCTCCAGGATCTCAGCGGCTTGCATTACAACCCGTTCCGGAAAACGTATTCGCTCGCCGGGAACACGCACGTCAATTATCTCATGCATTTCCGCAAGCAGCCTTAGCCGGTGGCAAGTGGCGACGCCTTCCAACTTGACGCCGCATGGGCAATAAAATATCATGATCCTAGTGAAGGCAGCCCCCCGCAACCGGTGAGGCGAGAAACTCCATGAGACAGGAAAACTTCAACAAGGCCTTTGTGCTGTTGCTGATGTTGTTCGTCTCCGCCATATTTCTGGCGATGATCTGGCAATTTCTGATGACGCTCATCATGGCCGGGATCTTTTCGGCCCTTTTCCACCCTTTTGTACCGCAGGCTGCGACACGGGTTCGGCGGCAGCAGCGGCCTGGCCGCGGGGGCGACACTGTTTCTGATCGTCTTCCTGGTCCTGCTGCCGCTGGCGGTTTCCTGGGACTGGTGACCTCCGAGGCCTTAAAGGTGGGCCAGGCCGTCAAACCCTGGATCCAGAAGCAGATCTCCGAACCCGTGGCCTTCTCCGACCTGCTGGAAAACATCCCCTTTTATGATTATCATCTCCCTTAAAACAGGCCATTCTGACCAAGGCCGGTGAGATGGTGGGCCGTCTCAGCAGCTACCTGATCAACAGCCTCTCCTCGGTCACGGTCATGACGGCCCAAGTTCTCTTCCTGACGTTCATCCTGCTCTATACCATGTTTTTCTTCTTCGTGGACGGTGAGAGCATCCTGAAACGGATTCTCAATTGTCCCCGTTCTGCCGCCACGGAGGATCAGACGGGCGCATGCTCGACCGGTTCACCTCGGTGACCCGCGCCACGCTGAAAGGGGTGGCCGTCATCGGCATCCTGCAGGGGGGGCTTGCCGGCGCGGCGTTTGCCGCCGTCGGCATCCCGAGCTCGTTTTCTGGGGTACGGTCATGATCGTGATGTCGATCATCCCCGGCATCGGCACGGCCATCGTCTGGGGGCCGGCGGCCATCATCCTGGCCATGGGCGGACGCTACACCGAGGCGGCCGTGCTGGGGGGGGTCTGCGCCGTGGCCGTCGGGAGCGTCGACAACTTCCTGCGGCCGCGCCTGGTGGGCAAGGACACGAAGATGCACGAGCTCATGGTGTTCTTCGGCACGCTGGGCGGGATCATGATGTTCGGCGTCACCCGGGTCATCATCGGACCGTGAGTGGACCACACTCTTGGTGACCGTGTGGGAGAGTGTACACTGTAGCGTTCCAGGTGTGCTGCCGGGAGAAGTTGCCCCTCAGATGGGGAGCAACCAGGAGGAGAACTACCAGGATCCTGCTCGCCCGGGAAGACGATAAATCCCGGCGAGTTTGACGAGCCGGCCCGGTGGCCATAGAAGTGGTTTCACAACCTCGGATCACGGCCTCAGGCGCAGTTTTTCAACACCCTTGTATTACCTAAGTTGTGCGATTCCAATTCTGCTTTTTGCGGAATGGCCCGCTGGGGTCTGCCGTCCGCATGGGCCGCCGCAAAAGACTGCCAAGCTCCGACAACGCCCCCGGGGTTTCGATAACCCCCTCACAGGCAGCGGCGGAAGTCTCTGTCGTGGGGCGCTGCCTTCCGGGGCTTTATGTCACTATCTGAGCGGTTCTGCTGCCGTTGAGACGGCCGGCGAAAAGATTGCGGCGTCCCATGCGGACGGCAGACCCCAGCGGGACTCGATGCGAATCGACAGAATCGCTCAATTTAGGTTATAACTAAGGTGCTTTGCGCGCGGTGGCAATCCCGGCGGCGATCTCCCGGCGAAACCGCCGTGTTCGTACAGAGCGAGCGACTGGAGTTCGGAGCCGTGCCGATCACCGCGCCGGTCGAGGGCACGACGCTGGCCTTGGACGACGAGGTCCCCGAGCTCGAGGACGAACGGGTCGTGATCGTCACGGGTCGGCGGGCCGTGCTCGAAGTTGCGGAGGCGGTCTACGACGTCGTCTTCGTTCCCCACTCCGGGGCGTCATCGGTCGTGCTGGTCCCCGGCGATCAACTCGTGGTCCAGGCGGCGCCGTCCAACACGGCGGCAAAGACGACGTGGGTGGTGGAGCGGCCGGACGGATCACTCGGCACCGTCACGGTCGCCAGCGGCAAGCTGCTCCCGGTCGCGGCCGGCGCGGACGTCGAGACCGTCGCCGAACTGGCCGAGCTGGACGGTGCGGCGACCGTCGTCGGCGGCGTCACGACGATCGTCCTGAACGCGGCGTTGAAGAACGCGTACGACCGAACCAGTTGCCACATCAAGGCCAACGTGGCGTATGCCACGCACGGTGAGAGCAAGGTGGAAGTGCTCGGATCCGGCGACGCTGCCGCCGGGTGGCAACGCTTCGACCTGGCCCACAAACCGCTCACGTACGTGCCGTCGAAGGCGACGACCGGTTCGGCGACCACGCTCACCATCCGAGTGAACGACCAGGCGTGGCAGGAGGTGTCGACGCTGTACCTCCAGGACCGGCGGGCCCGCGTCTTCGTCGTCGAGCAGGCCGACGACGGCGGGGTGCCGCGATGTTCGGGGACGGCGCGGAGGGGGCGCGACTGCCGACCGGCTCCGAGAACGTGACCGCGGAGTACCGGGTGGGCGCAGGCCTCGACGGCATGGTCGCCAAGGACCAATTGAGCCTGCTGCTGAGCCGTCCGTTGGGTTTGAAGGGCGTGACGAACCCGCTCGCCGCGGAGGGCGGGGAAGATGGAGAGACCCGTGACCAGGCTCGGCGGAACGTCCCGCTCACGGTGTTGACGTTCGAGAGGATCGTGTCGGTCACCGACTACGAGGACTTCGCTCTGGGCTTTCCGGGTGTCGCGAAGGCCCGCGGTGCGATGTTGTGGGATGGATCGGAGCGCATCGTGCACGTCACGATCGCCGGCACGGACGGCGCTGCGGTCGGCGAGGGCACCACGGTGCACACGAACCTCGTGGCCGCGATGCGATCGTCCGGCGGCGCACAACAGCGGTTCAAGGTCGACACCTACGAGTCGATGCGCTTCGACGTCGCAGCCGGGCTCTTCATCGACGACGACCATGACGCCGACGACGTCGGCGAGAAGGCACTGGCGACGCTGGTCGCGGCCTACTCGTTCTCACCGCGCGCGCTCGCCGCCCCCGTGCCACTCGCGGAGGTCGCCGCTGTACTCCAGGGCGTCGCCGGCGTGGTCGGCGTGGACATCGACGTTCTCACCCCGGCCGGCGGGAGCGACGCAACCAACCTCGTCGCGCTCGGGGCCCGGCCGACCCCGACCGGGATCCAGCCGGCACAGCTCCTGACCACCTCGACCGCCGGGATCACACTGGTGGCACGGCCATGACGTATCGCGACGGTGCCCTGTTCGAGTTGCTGCCGGCGATTCATCGCACGCGCGACATCGAGGAGGGCGGACCGCTCGCCGCGCTCGCCGAGGTGCTCGGCGAACAGGCCGACGAACTGGACGAGAACCTGCGCGAACTGTACGACAACTGGTTCATCGAGACGTGTGAGCCCTGGGTGGTGCCCTACCTCGGAGAGTTGCTCAGGGTCCGCCGCATCAACGACCTCGGCACCGGCAACACGAGTGCTCGTGGCTACGTGGCGAACACGCTCCGGTACCGGCGCCGCAAGGGGACGATCGCGGTGATCGAAGAGCTGGCGCGCGACGTCACCGGGTGGCAGGCCCGCGCTGCGGAGTTCTTCCTCCAGCTCGACACGACGCAACACCTCAACCACGTTCGCAGCTCGCATCACCGGTGCCCCGACCTCCGCAACCCGGCCCTCGTCGGTCGTATCGGCGGTCCCTTCGATTCCGCGGCCCACACCGTCGACGTCCGTCGCATCGCCAGCGGACGAGGCACGCACAACATCTCCGACGTCGGCATCTTCCTGTGGCGACTCGAGGCCTACCCGGTCGAGATGGGGACGCCTCGGCCGGTCGAGAATCCCGCCGACGGGCGATATCGGTTCTCGCCGCTCGGACGCGACATCGCGCTGTTCAACCTGCCCGACACGGAGGAGGACATCACGGAGTTGGCCACCGAGGTCGACGTCCCCGGGCCGCTGCTCCGACGGCCCATCGCCGCCGAGGCAGACGCGCGCCGGCAGGCTCAAGTCGACGGGACGACGGTCGCCGACGGTTTCCTGCGCGACGAGCATCCGGCGATCGAGGTGTTCGTCCAGGACGGTCCGGGTGACCCGATCACCAAGGTGCCGACGGAACGGATCCAGGTCTGTGACCTCGAGGAGCTCACCCCGGGCGGCGAGTGGAGGCGACCGGGCCCCACCAAGGAGTACGTGCCCAGCGCCGGCGGGGCGCCGGTCGCGGTCCCGATCGTCGTCGCCGTGGACCCCGAGCGCGGCCGGCTCGCCTTCCCGGCCGGTGTCGTGCCCAATCGGGTCCGCGTGTCCTACGGCTACGCCTTCAGCGGCGATGTCGGAGGCGGCCCGTATCCCCGGCCCGACGACGTGGACGGGTGGTCCGCGCCGCCCGCTGGGGCGCCGACGTTCTCGGCGGTCGTGACCCAGCAGCAAGCGGATCTCGCCGACGACCCGGCGCTGTTCAAACCGTCGATCGTCGATGCGGTCGCTGCGTGGCACGCGCACATCACCGTCGACCCAGCGTCCTTCGGTGTGATCGCATTCAATGACAGCGGTTCATACCCGGTCGGCGCGACGCCGGTCGTCGAGATTCCGGAGGGGGCGAGGCTGGCGTTCGTCGCCGGCGACGCGATCGCCGGCGGAGGCTTCCTGAGACAAGCCGTTCGCCCCCACGTGATCGGGTCGCTCCGTGTCCGCGGATCGGCACCGGTCGCCAGCGACGACCCCGGCCGCGCACTCGTGGACGGCCTCCTCATCGAGGGGGACCTCACCACGCTGAGCGGCCATCTCGGCGAACTCGACGTAATGCACTCGACGGTCACCGGACAGATACGCGTCCTCGGCACCGCCGCCCAACCCAACGATCGGCTCGACGTCATCGTCGAGCGGGTGATCGCCGCCCGCGTCACGCTCGGGACCGACGTCCCCGGCGCATCGATCACCGGGTGCGTGCTGCACGCCGATGGAGGGATCACATCCGTCGTGGCGACTGGCGCGGACGTGACGATGGACTCGGTGACCGCTTTTGGTTCGATCAATGTGAGGTCGCTGACCGCGAGCAACTGCATCTACACCGGGTTGGTTCGCGTCACTCGCGCGCAGACCGGCTGTGTCCGCTTCAGCTACGTCGCGCCCGTGCCCGCGACCCGCACGCCGCGGCGTTACCGGTGCCAGCCCGATCTCGCGCTGCACGACGTGACTGACCCGGCCGAGCAGGCCAAGGTCGAGGCCCGCGTCGTTCCGCTCTTCACGTCCCGGGAGTTCGGTCATCATGGCTTCAGCCAGCTCGCTCGGGCCGGCGCGGCCGAGATCGGAACCGGGGCCGATGACGAGGCCGAGATGGGAGTCTTCCGCTTCCTCGCGCAGCCACAGCGGCGTCGGAACCTCGCGGTCGCGCTCGGCGAGTACCTCAAGTTCGGAATGGAAGCCGGAGTCTTCGATGCGACATAAAGGAGCGATATGAAAGGCGACATCACGCGATCGACCTTCCGGGGCGAGCGGCACTACCAGAGTGTCCGCATGCAGCAGGGTCGGGTGCAGCTCGACGCGGACTGGAACGAACAGGTCGACATCCAGCTCCACCTGGACGAGACGACTCGGCGCGACGTCATCGGCGGAACCGGTGTGCCGAAGACCGGTGGCGGATTCGAGATCTCCGTCCTCGCCGGGCCGGACCTGGCGATCTCCGACGGCCGAATGTACGTCGATGGCATGCTCTGCGAGCTCGACTCGCGCCGGGTGGCGGTGGACACGCTCGCCGTTGCGCGAGCGACGGTGGCCAGCCTGCTCTTCGACGGAAGGCCGATCGCGGCCGACGACTGGCTACGGCTGTCCGCACCCGGCGGGACCGACATCGTCGTCCGCGTCACCGCTGTCGACGTGGCGAATCGATTCGTCGACTTCGCTCCGGCGTTGACGGCGGCGCAGGTGGCGGCGTTCGGCGCGGCCGGCGCGAGTGCCAGCCGCGTGGCCAGCTACTCGACCCAGCTCGACTCTCCGGGAGCCGACCACCTCGACGCAGCCGGCGTCGCGCTCGATCTCGCCGAGGGGACCTACCTCGCCCATCTCGACGTCTGGCGGCGGCACGTGACCGCGCTCGAGGACCCCGACCTGCTCGAGAGCGCGCTCGGCGGGCCCGACACCACCACCCGCGTCCGGACCGCCTGCCAGGTGAAGCTCATCGCTGTCCCTGCCGCGGTCAGCGCCGACGGATGCGACGCGACCTGGCCGGAGCTGGAGCAGCTGATTGCGGCGAGCTCCGGGCGGATGCGGGCTCGGGCGGTACCGGAGACCGGTGCCGCCAACGTCTGTGAGCTGCCGCCCCGCGCCGGGTACCGACGGTTGGAGAACCAGCTCTACCGAGTCGAGGTCCACAGCGCCGGTGCGCTCGGCGCAGCGACCTTCAAGTGGTCGAGGGACAACGGGTCCGTCGTCTCTCGCCTCGTCGGACAGGACACGACGACCCGCCTTCGTGTGGAGAGCACCGGGCGCGACACAGTGCTCTCGTTCGCACCCGGTGAGCTCGCCGAGATCACCGATGACGGCCGCGAACTCAGAGGCGAACCCGGCGACCTGGTCGAAGTCGTGCTGGCCGAGGGCGAAGTGCTCGAGGTCGCCACGGCCGTCAACGTCGCCGACTTCGGCCCCGGCGCCAAGGTGCGACGCTGGAACAACACGAGCGAGGAAACCGTCGCCGTCGCCGCCGACAACGAGGGCTTCCTCGCACTCGAGGACGGCGTCGAAGTGCGGTTCGAGACCGGCACGTATGCGACGGGCGACTACTGGCTCATCCCGGCCCGCACGCTGGAGACCGACATCGTCTGGCCACGGGACGCCGCCGATCGGCCCGACGCCGTCGCACCGGAAGGGATCGAACACGCATACGTGCCGGCTGGCGATCATCACCGTCGACGACGCCGGTGCGCCGACCGTGGCGGAGGACTGCCGACCGCCGTTCCCGACGCTCACCGAGATCTGCGCCGAAGACGTCTGCTTCGACAACGACGAGTGTGCGATTCCGGATGCGGTCACGGTGCAGGACGCCCTCGACCACCTCTGCCAGCAGCGCGATCACGAGTTCCACAACAAACATCTCCACGGCTGGGGCGTCGTGTGCGGTTTGCAGGTGCAGTGCGCCGACGACCGCAACGAGGTCGTCGTGCGCGACGGCTACGCCATCGACTGCGAGGGTCGGGACATCATCGTCCGCGAGGAGGTCGACATCTCGCTGATGAAACGGGTCGAGCAGCTCGCAGAGGAGCTCGACACCGCCGTGCTCGACGACAACGGGGACGGCGAGGTCTGCCTCACGCTCGCGCTGGACAGCACGGCGAGGACAACGTTCGGTGTCGAACCGTTCGATCCGAACGAACGAGACCTCACCAGCCTGCTTCAGGGCACGATGTTGCTCGACTTCTACCAGGACTGCATCCTGCGGCTGAAGGAATTTCTCGACGACGAGCTCGCCGACGACGACGACGACAACGCCGACTGCGTCAGCCCTGCCCGCAGGCGCCTCGCAGCGCTGACGAACGTGATCGCTCCTGCTCTGAACCAGCAGGCCGGACACAGTGTGTTCGTCTCGCAGGCCGAGCACGAGATGGTCCTCGGTTTCTACGAGCGACTGCGCGAGTTGCTCCGAAGCGAGACGTACTGCGCGATGTTCGACAACGCGCGCCCTTTCCCCGGACTACCCGCTCGACGACCTCGGCATCAGGACGATCTACGGCAAGGGCTTTCACACCCGACTGCGAGCCCGGCCCGGCGGACGCGAGCTGTATACCGTCGGGGCCGGCATCAACCCGTTGACCGCGAAGACGCGGATCAACCGGTATGACTTGGCAACCGACTGCCTGACGGCCGAGATCGACCCGCTGGCCGGCGGCGACGCGCAGGCGACCGACACCGGTGTCGGGGCGGTGGAGGACGTGGCATTCGCCCGATGGCACGACGATCTACGTGATCGCGCGCGCCAAGGGCGACCGCGACACCTACTTCCGGTCCGGTCGCTTCCGGGGTGGGGAGATCTCCTGGGGTCCGCTGGCCACGATGTGTGGCGCGCGTCTGGTGACACTTGCGACGACCGACGCCGATCCCAAGCACGTCTACGCGATCGGCGTACACGCGACGTCCGACGAGCCGAGCGACGAAGGTGAGGGCAGCGCCGGCGGTCTGTACCGCATCGATCCGACAGCTCCGGAAGACGAGCCCGCGCCATTGGTCCCCTTCAACGCTGTCGGCCACCTCGAAATCGAGGGCGACGGGCGCGCCGCGGCGACCGCCTCGTCCGACAACGGCAACAGCACCTACGACCGGGTGCTGCTGATCGACCTGCCTGGGGACGAGACGCGGGCCACGATCGAGTACGACGACCCCGGTACGGACGACATCGCGATTCACACCAAGCGAGATCGGGCGCGCCGCGAAGCCGTGTACGCGGTGATCGGCGAGGGCAACGCCAAGCGGGTCGTGGCCCACGACTTGAACACCGGTGCCCCGATTGCCGCGCCGAACGGCGAGTCGGCCCAGGTCTTCGTCGAGGACACCACCATCCGCCTGCAAGCGATCGGCAGCGGCCTGGTGCTGCGGACCCTCGAGGACCATTACTCGGTGCGCATGATGGACCCGACGTCGTTCGAGACCGTCGGGACCGCCGTCCCGATGCAGGTCGGACCGATTGCCATCGACGTCACCGACGATCGGCAGGTCGCGGTGCTGAACTTCGCCAGCAACACGATCGTCGTCGCCGACGCGAGGCTGTTCGACCCGAATGACTTCACCTTCCCCCACGAAGCGCTTGCCACCTACAAGCGTCAGGCGCTGGAGGCCTTCGTCGACCTCGCCGCCGGGCTGCTCCAGTACTTGAAGGACTGCCTGTGCGATCACTTCCTGGTCGATTGTCCGGAGTGTGACGAGGACTCGACGCTGTACCTGGCGTGCGTCAGCATCCGAGGCGGACGGGTCTACAAGGTGTGCAACTTCTCGAAGCGGCGCGACCTCAAGACCTGGCCGAAGGTGGCCTACTGGGCGTCGATCTTCCCGATCATGCCACTTGCCGGCAAGGCCGTGGAGTGGTTCTGTTGTCTCGTGCTCCCCGATCTGTTCGGTCGCTACCAGGCCCCCGACGTCGAGACCGTCCAGCACGACGAGGCCTCCAAGCTCGGGTTCGACGAGTTGCGGGGAGGGGTGGCGACCACACAGGCGTTCGATGCCCGGCGTCGGCTCGACGAAGTCTCCGTCGGGCGGCGCAAGTCGGTGAAGATGACGAGACAGGGGCTCGCCTTGCCCGGCGGCTTCGGCCCGGCGATCAGGTCGAAGGGCGGGCGAATGCGCGGTGGTACGCGGCCGAGCGGAATGGGGGCGCAGATCATCGAGACGCTGGCCGGCGCGCAGGCGCTCGCGGCAAACGAGCTGAACCCGTTCGAGCCACTTCTCGACTCGTTGCGCACGCTCGGCGGTGCTCGGGCGCGGGCAGCACCGACCGAGGCGCCGCCGCTTCGAGGCGAGCGGCCTCGAAGACGTCGGGCTGCGGGCCGAGGTCGACGCACTGGCGGTCGCATTGGCAGCACGTGAGGACGAGGTCGCACAACTCCGGACCGAGGTCGAGGAGCAGAGGGCCGTGCGGAGCGAATTGGATACACTGAAGGCCGTCGTCGCCCGCCTCGAGGAGCGCTGATCATGCCGACGAAGATCGACAAGACCACCGGGCGTCGCTCGAACATCGGTTCCGGCTCCTGGCGAGTGAGCGGGATCCACCATCCGACATCGGGAGAGGTCAAATGATCGCAACCAAGTCCACCGAGCCTTCCACGAAGTCCGCGCAGGCGACGACACACACCAATCTCGTCAACGCAAGACTTGCATCCTCGAGACACCGCGACCGGCCGAACGGCTCGGATGACGTGCGGTCACGCGCGTCCACGGCGGCGGGCAGCCCCCATTCGTACTCTGCCACCGCGGTCACCGCTCCGACGACGAGCCACGATCACGGGGCCGCCCCGTGCGCAAATTGTCGCGACACGGAACATGACACGACTACCAAGTCAGGTCACGCCGGGAGCCTCCGAGATCGCCAACCCGGCTACGGCGTCACCGGCGGAGTCTCCGGGCTGACGATGAGCGTGACCTCCAAGACTCCGGGGTGCGCATGCGCCGATGGGCTCGAAGCGATCCAGGTCTTCTGGGGCACGCCGCGCACCGACGGCGTCGTCGTGGGAAAGAAGAGCGTGACGAGGCACGGGAAGACATGGCACACCTTCGTCGACGGCGGCCTCAACTCGCCAGGCGGCGCGGTCTACAACGGGTTCCCCTTCTACATGGGTCGCAGCGATCTTCCGGCGACGTACGGCTACAACGCAGCCCAGGGGTCTGCCGGTTCGACGAGCGGATGCGACATCACGGTGACCGACACGCCGGGCGCGGTTCGTATACACGACGAGGCGTACTTCGAAACGGCGATCATGTGCCTGGGTGCCGGGTCGGGGCTCGACACGGTGCTCGATGTCTTCAAGTGGGGCTTCACCGCCAAGGGGACGAAGTACAAGACGTCGCCTGGCACTGGTGGCAAGGCGTCCGGACTCGAGACCTACAGCGCCACGAGCGCCGACTTCGAGGCGACCTTGAAGAGCGACTATCCGTCTTACTCGCACTCATGAGCTCCGCTGCTTCGAGGGCGTGGTTGGTCCCCGTCGCCATCATCGCGAGCAGCGAGGACCTCGTGGTCCATTTCGTAGCGCGGCCATCGGTCGTCGCGGCGATCGGTGTCGACGTCGAACGCGCGGTTGCCATCGCCGTCGACACTGACGAAGAGCTACGCCTCGTGTCATGGAGTGGGATCGAAGCGCTCCCGATGGCCAGCGTTCTCGATGCCGGTGTTGACCATGGATTCACCCTGCGCTTCGGCGCACCCAGTTCGGAGCCGAATCGGATCGAGCTGCGTAACTGTTGCCTCATCGTCGCTGGCGAAGCGTCGTGGTGGTCGTTGCCCGCGGTGTCCCTGGCCGAACTCGAGCGAGCCGCCGATTACGGCGAGTCGCGTCGTCAGAGCCGCGGGCCCGACTCGTCGAGCAGCGACGCGAGCCATTGACCGACGAAGGCGACTGCGTCGGCCCTCGACGCGAACACGTCGCCGGTCGCCGCTTCGGTATCGCCGCCCGCTCGGATTCGCACGCGGAGTTGGTCGTGTCCCTCCACCCAGGCGGACAGGACGAGCATGCCTTCACGGCGCGGAGTTGGTGTCTCCACTTCCTCAGTTGAGCCGACGACGCGTCACCGACGCGTCAACAGCGCGTCAAGGGTGACACCAGGGCGGACAATTCCGGCGACGGCTCGATTCCCAGTTCGCGTCGGAGAAGCGATCGATAGATGTCGTGGTGGCGAACGGCTTCGCTCACGTTGCCCTCGGCCAGATGCACTTCGATCAACACGTGGTTGCCACTCTCGCGTAGCACCTCGCACTGGACGGCGGCGATTGCGGCTTCGACGGCCTCACCGTGCCGCCCGGCGGCCGAAGACGCCGCGCCAGCGCCTCGAGTGCGTGCATTCTGAGCTGGCGAATCCGCTCGCGTTCGAACAGCACCCAGTCCTCGTACCAGTCGGGGAGCAGCTCGGCCGCGAAGTCGGTCGGCGCGACATCGGTTGTGCACGGCTCGCCGGCGACCAACTGTTGCGCATAGGCGGGACATCGTGCGCACGTCGACCTCGACGCTGTCGTTGAGGCGCAGGCAGTCGGCGCGGGCCGTCAGCAGGTTCGGATCGATCTGGCGGATGCGCCACAATGCCGACCGCAGGCTTCCTGCGCCGTGTGACTCCGAGCTGTCGGCCCAGAGGTTTCCGGCGACGTACGACCGGCGCAGAGAGCGACCCGAGAGCGCGAGGAGTGCGAGCAAGCGTTGTGCTGAAAGCGGCGCCTGCACTTCGCCGCACCGACGCGTGAGCCGGAACCCACCGAGAAGCTCGAGGATCGCAGTGGGGCGAGACTCGTCCGCATCAGGTGGGTCGCGCTGCGCATCGACCGGCACCGCATCGGTGATCGCTCGCTTCGTTGGAACCATGTCCAGCACGCTTTACCTACAGGCCGCCGCGCCACTTCTCAAACTACTTCACCCTGATCGTCTGTGCACGCGCGATTCGTGACCGGAGCGATGGTCTCCGGTCCACACGGCCAGGCCGGCAGTCGACACATCGGCCTCGGGGAACATCAGCTCGTCGCCGAACTCTTGCGAACGATCGGTGGAGGGCACCGTCTGGTCGCACTCGTCGGCGCGAGCGGGTCGGGGAAGTCGAGCGTCGTTCGTGCCGGGCTGATCCCGGCGCTGGCGAAGGGAGCGATCGAGGGCTCCGATGGCTGGCTGGTGGCGAGCATGATGCCCGGTGCTCACCCCTTCGCGGAGTTGGAGGGAGCGCTGTTGCGCACGTCATCGATGGGCCACCGGGCCTCGACGGGCAGCTACGCGTGGGCGATGACGGTCTGATCCGCTCGGCGTTGCCGCTGCTCCCCGACGAGGACGCTCGGCTGTTGCTCGTCATCGACCAGTTCGAGAAACTGTTCAGCATGGTCGACGATGACCTGTGAGGTCGAGGCCAATGATCTTGTCGAACGCGGCGAGGGCTTCGGTGTGGATCTGGTCGAACACGCCAGCGGCGATCCACTCGTCTCGCCGGGTGCGCAGTGTGGTGTCGGAGACCTTGAAGTCGAGGATCGATTCGACGTCGACCCACGAAGCTCCGGTCACAAGTCGGATGAGGATGCCGCGGAAGCAGAGCTGGTCATCGATGCGTGGCCGGTGGCATCCGAGCGGATGACCGGGCGGGTCTGGGAGCAGTGGTTCGATGGCGGTCCAGACCTTTCGCTGCCTACCCGCGCGAGTCCTTAGGGTGACGGACTCACCGAGGAGATCGCCGATCGCCTCGACCAGACGATCATCGACATCGCCGAGGGGCGCGTCACTGTTCCCACCGTGCCGGTCGGCGACATACTCACGCTCGATGTCGCCGGCAGCGACATCACCGCGCCACGCGGCGTGGACGGCTTCGACCTCCGAGAGCCGATCGATCCGGGCACCTACGACATCGCGGCCCTCGGCGTGCCCCTCACGCTCACCGTTCCCCCGGGTTGGTCGGTCGAGGTCAACATCCCCGGCTCGACCGGATTCGTCCGGCCGGGTCGAGGCGATGACTTCGATCGCGGCGTGTTGTTCATGCGACCGACACTCCTGTCCGACCCCGACCAACCGGGAGCCGACATCGAGGAGCAGGTGTGGTGGCCACTCGATGACATCGAGGGATGGGCGGACGAGTTGATCGACGGTGTCATCGCCGTCCCGCCGCAACGTACCGAGATCAGCGGTCAGCGGTGCCTGGTACCTCGAAGCCGAAGTCACCGACCCCACCATCTGCGGGCCTTTCGGCCACGGCGTCGGCTTCATCATCAACACGTTCCTCGGTCCGAGCTATGTCAGCGCATGGAGCTTCGATCCGGGCGTCCACCATCGCATCTGGTGGGTCGACGGCGAGGATCAATCTCCGCTGGCCATCATCGCGGGCACGGGTCTGACGACCGCAGCGGTCAGGTGCAGGCCGATGATCTGTTCGACACGTTGGTCATCGGCGAGCCGGGCCCCCACCCCGTCTCACCGACGAGCGAGCAGGCGCATCCGTACTGCGAGGAGGTCACAGCGGGTTGCGCTCGTCGTGTTCTCGCCCACGCTACGCGGCGCTGCGTCTGGGCGGGCCGGTGCGCAACACCTGCCCGCCCGGAAGTTGGATCGTGAGCTCACGGTTCGCACCGAGCGTGATCCGCCAGCCGTCCTCGTGGATGCGTGTGTGATGGTGCTGGCACACCGGGAGCAAGTTCTCGAGATCCGTTCGGCCGCCGTTGCGCCACCACACGACGTGATGCAGCTTGCATCGGTCGTAGTGCACGGCGCATCCCGGCACGGCACAGGTGGAGTAGAGGCCCTGCAGTGCGCGTCGCTGGGCTCGGTTGGCCAACCGAGTCGTTCGCCCCAAATCGGTTCGTCCGGGAGCATGCAGCACCACACCGTTCGCGACGATCACGACGCTGGGGTCGTGCACGTCGAACACATCACGCAGCACCGAGAGCGGCAGCTCGACCGGGATGCCCCAATCGATGACGGGGCCGCGTGCACCATCCGTTTGCGATGCGTCGACCACGACCAACGGCGGCCCCGCTGACGACCGGCTCGGCGCACCGCCGAGCATCACATCGGCCAGCGCCAACGCTTCGAGGTGTTGCTTGCGTTCGAATGGGTCTGCGGGTGCGGTGGGCGGGATTTCCTCGGCGAACTTGGCGCGGGTGGCGGCGGCAATCCGTCGGGCGAGGTCCTTGCCGAGGTCGGGGTCGAACCGGCCCTTCAGGTTCCACATGCCGTCGTCATCGGTCCAGGTGCGCAGCCGGGTCGCGCGTCGCTGCTGCGCCAGCCGTTCTTCGCCGTCACGCCGGTCGAGTTGCTTGGCCTTGCGTTTGACGTATGCGTCGAACTCAGCGATCGAGCGGTTTGCCGCCGCCTCGGCGAGGGCTTCGTCGTCGCCCAACAGCGCGGTGGTGGCTGCGTCGTCGAGGCTGCGGGTTGCTCGGGTCAACGCGTCGACGTGGCCCGGTGTGATCGCTCCGTCCGACAATGCGTCGGCCATGGCTGAAGCGGCTCCGAGTGTGCCGGCGCGCTCGGTTTCCCTCGAAGCGGCACCGAGTGAGCACCCCGAGGTCTCTGCGATCGCCGCCTCGGGGAAGGACGTCGGATGCTCGCCGAGGGCCCGCACCAACTCGGCGCGTCGAGCTGCGATGAAGGACTGGATCTCGACCGTGGCCTGCAACGCGGCCTGCAGATCGGCCGGTGCAGCGTCGGGTGAGCGGGTGGTTTCGACCACCCGTTCCAACCGCTCGACCACACCGGACAACTGCATGATTCCAGTATGACCCGGGGGTACTTCAGAGTTCCCGAAACCCAGTTGCGTCCCCGTGGCGGAGGGTGGGTCAGGCGTCGGGAACGAGTGCGGGGAAGACGGCGAGCGAGGTGCTGTTGGCGAGCCCATCCTGGCGGGCCGCACGAAACGGGGCGTACCGATCGGACTCGTAGAGTTCGCGTGCTGCTTCGGCGCTCGGCACCTTGACGACAACCGTCCAGTTGCCCTGCCACTCACCCTCGAGCACCTCAGCATCCCGGGAGGCGACGATGACCTCGGCACCGATCTCGGCGAACAGCGCGCCGACCGGGATGCCGTACTCGACGGCATAGGTTTCGAAGTCCTGCACGTCGATCAGGCCGATCATGTACACGGGTTCGCTCATTGCATTCTCCTGCTCATTGCATTCTCGTCGGGGCCGGGTTCGGCCCGACGCAGTCACCACCTGTGATACTCGAACCAGGAGGGCTGCGATGAGCCAGGAAGCGTGCCATGCGATCATGTCGACGTACCTCGACGAGGTGCTCGGCCAGCGGAGGTTCGATCTGATCCCGGGATCGTCGCCGACGACCTGATCGATCACACCCAACCGCATCTCCGTGGGTCGGCGGCGCTCGATGCCCATGCCCGCGGCTTCTGTGACAACACGCCCGACCTGCGCATCGAGGTACTCCGGATCATCGCCACCGACGAGACCGCCCTCGGCATCTGGCGCTGGTACGGAGAGCCCGAGAATCCGAGTGCGGTGTCGAACTCGGGAGCGCCGGTCGCACCCCGGCTGATCGCGAGTCTCTTCGACATCTCGAACGGCAAGGTCACGGACTACCGAGCATTCGTCGACGCAATGGACGTCTTCACTCAGCTGGCGCGCTGAACGCACGCGGTGCGGGCGTCGGCGCAGGAGCCGGTGCCGTGAGCGGATCCGCTGCTTGGCGTCGCGCCGCCCAGAGGGTCGCGCCGCGTGCGTCGAGGAACATCAACAGCCGGCGTTCGGGTCGAGGGACTCGGTGGCTGGTCGCGGTGGTGACGCCGTGAGGTGGGTGGCGAGTTGTCTGATGGTGTCGGCGAGATCGGCCGGCTCGACGACCTCCACGGGAGCGGTGAGTGCGATGCGGGCGACGGTCATCGCGAGCCGACCGAGGTCCTCGCTGCGGACCGTGACCAGACACGACGCTGCATCCGTCTCGACGAGTGTGTGGTCCACCCATCGGAGCACGTCCTCGACGTCGGCGAGCCCGGCATCGATGGCCAGCGTTGCTTCGTGGTGACGGAGCGTCGGGCCGAGCGAGGTGGCGACGAAGCTCGCTGCGTCGCCGCCTGGGATCTCGCGGGGTGTGAATCGCCGGCCGGCGAGCCGAGCGTCGCTGAGCCGGTCGAGGCGAAACGTGCGCCAGTCGTGGCGACGCTGGTCCCACGCCACGAGGTACCAGCGGCGACCGGCGGTGACGAGTTGATGTGGCTCGACGAGTCGCCGGCTGGGTTTGCCGTCACGTCGCCGGTAGTCGAAACGCACCTCCTCACGGTCTCGACACGCCGCTGCGAGCACGCTGAGTGCGTCGGGGTCGATGACATCGTCGGCGGTTGTCCACGGCATCGGCGTGACGCTCGAATGCAGCGCCGACACCCGTCGGCGCAGCCGATCGGGCAGCAGCTGTTCGATCTTCGTCAGGGCTCGCAGCGACGACTCCTCCATGCCGTCGATGGCGGCGCCGGCGGCGGAGCGCAGACCGACCGCGACCGCGACGGCTTCGTCGTCGTCGAGCACCAGGGGCGGCAGATGTGTCCCGACCGCGAGGCGGTAGCCACCGTCGGTTCCCGACGTGGCATCGACGGGATAGCCGAGTTCGCGCAGTCGATCGACGTCACGGCGAACCGTTCGCTCCGTGACCTCGAGCCGCTCGGCGAGTTCCGCGCCCCGCTCCACAAGCGGTGGGTCTGCAGGAGCGAGAGGAGCTGCAGGGCTCGGCCGGTGGGGTCGTTCGGCATGTTCTGAGTCTGTCATCCATTGCGGACCGATCCTGTCCGCAATGATCTCTACGTTGACCTCCACCAGAACCCCAGAGCCGACAACCAGAGAGATGGAGGAATGCAATGCCCGAACTGATCGACTTCCCCGAGCCCACCCTGATCGCCGTCAACGGCGTGGAACTCGAAGTCTTCGAAGCCGGCCGAGAGAACGCAGGAAACCCGATCGTGCTCTGTCACGGCTGGCCCGAGCACGCGTTCTCGTGGCGCCACCAGGTTCCTGCCCTCGCCGCAGCCGGCTACCACGTCATCGTCCCGAACCAGCGGGGCTACGGCAACTCCGCGCAACCGACCGAAGTGACCGACTACGACATCGTGCACCTGGCGGGCGATCTCGTCGCGCTGCTCGATCACTTCGGGTACGAAGATGCCACCTTCGTCGGCCACGACTGGGGCGCCAACGTGGTGTGGGGGCTGACCCTGCTGCATCCGCACCGCGTGAAGCGGGTGATCAACCTGAGCCTGCCGTACCAGGAGCGCGGCGAGCAGCCCTGGATCGAGTTCATGGAAGCAGTCTTCGGTGGCGACTTCTACTTCGTCCACTTCAATCGGCAGCCAGGCGTCGCCGACGCCGTGCTCGACGAGCACACGTTCCAGTTCCTCCGCAACCTGTACCGCAAGAACGTCCCCCTCGCAGCGCCCGAGCCGGGGATGATGATGATCAATCTCGCCAGAGCAGAAACCCCACTCGGTGACCCAGTGATGAGCGACCGCGAACTGGCGGTGTTCGTGTCGGCCTTCGAGTCATCGGGGTTCACGGGAAGCATCAACTGGTACCGGAACATGGACCGCAACTGGCACCTGCTGGCGGACGTCGACCCGATCATCCAACAGCCCACCCTCATGATCTACCGGTCTCCAGGACGCGATCCCGAAGTCTCCGAGTCTGAAGGACTTCGTGCCCAACGTCGACGAGGTCGATCTCGACTGCGGTCACTGGATCCAGCAGGAACGGCCGGAAGAAACGACCCAGGCGATCCTGAACTGGCTGGAACAGCGGCAATTTGGTCG
>CAVQUD010000012.1:0-16637 GCA_963716755.1 Blastocatellia bacterium | reverse complement strand
GCAAAATGGTCGCTCTGCCGCTGACGAATCGCGAAATTCCGATAGTCGCTGACGAATATGTCGAGGCCGAGTTCGGCACAGGTGCCGTTAAGGTCACGCCCGCTCACGACCCTAACGATTACCAGATCGGCCAGCGTCACAACCTCGAACAACTGCTCATAATGAATGACGACGGCACGATGAATGCCGCCGCCGGAGCTGAATTTGACGGCATGGACCGCTTTGCGGCCCGCGAAAAGGTCGTGGCGATGTTTGACGAGCTTGGCCTGCTGGAAAAGATCGAGGACTACGAACAGTCGCTGCCGGTCTGCGAACGGTGCAAGACGATAGTCGAACCGATCCTGTCGGAGCAGTGGTTCGTCAAGATGGACGACATGCGCGATCTCGCCCTCGACCTGATGCGGACCGAAGGCGTCCCGCACTTCTCGCCGCACGTCCCGCACGAAAAGGTTTACACCGCCTGGCTCGAAAACCTCAAGGACTGGACGATCTCTCGTCAGCTCTGGTGGGGCCATCAGATTCCCGCGTGGTACGACGACGAGGGCAATGTCTATGTCGCCCGCACGCAGGAAGAGGCCACCGAGAAAGCCGGCGGTCGGGAGTTGAACCAGGATCAGGACGTGCTCGATACGTGGTTCTCTTCAGGCCTATGGGCGTTCTCCACCTTCGGGTGGAACGGCGACGTTACTGAGACGGATGATCTGAATGCGTTTCTGCCGACCGACGTGCTCGTGACCGGTCGCGACATTATTTTTCTGTGGGTCTCGCGGATGATAATGCTGACGCGGAAATTCACGGCTAAAAAGGCGTTCGCGGATGTCGTTGTGACCGGCACGGTGCTCGGCAAGGACGGCAAGCCGATGTCGAAATCGCGCAACAACGGCGTCGATCCGATCGAGATGTTCGATAAATTCGGTGTGGACGCGACGCGGATCTATCTCGCGTCCATCGCGACCGGAGCGGACATCAAATGGAACGACGTGGGTGTAGAGACGTACCGCAACTTCGCCAACAAGATCTGGAACGCCACGCGGTTTTGCCTGATGAACAGCGAAGGAGCGAGTGTAGATCACGGAAGTATTTGGCCGCGGATAAACGCGGATGAAGCGGATCAGAAAGGCGGAAACCCGACCGGTAGGGAGGGTGCCCCACTGGCACTAGCCGACCTCTGGATAATATCGAGACTCAATAGAACAGCCCTCGACCTGAATACAGCCGTCGACAAATACGAGTTCCACACGGCTGTCTCGCTGCTCTACCACTTCTTCTGGGACGATTTTTGCGATTGGTATATCGAGCTGAAGAAAGACGAGATCAACGCCGGTGACGTCGAAGCCACGACGCGTATCTTAACGATCCTCGAGATCGCGCTGCAGGATGCTGCATCCGTTCATGCCGTACCTGACCGAGGAATTGTGGCAGAAACTGCCCGGCACATCCGCCGCACTGAATAATCCTGTTTACTCACAGGCCGACGCCAGCATAATGCTGACGAAATTCCCGCCCGGCGACGCGTCGGCCATCGATGAACAGGCCGAAAAGGAGATGTCGTCGGTCATCGACGTCATCAAACGCGTCCGCAACATCCGTACCGAATTGCAAATATCGCCGTCGATCAAGTTCGACGTGCATATCGCGGCAAATACGGAATTTCAGCAGGTCTTTCCGTGACAACGAGGCCCAAATTCTCAAACTCGCTCGTGCCGAAAAACTCGTCATCGCCGCCGAACTCGACGTCCCGAAAGCCTCCGCCAAAGCCGTCACGACCGAAGCCTCGGTCGCTGTCCCGCTCGAAGGCCTGATCGACTTCGACAAAGAACGCGACCGGCTCTCGACGCAGATCGCGAAGCTTACCGAGGAAAAGGCCCGGCTCGATGGACAATTGTCGAACGCGAACTTCGTCGAGCGAGCCCCGGCGGGAAAAGGTCGATGCGCTTCGCGAGCGACAGGCGGAGCTGACTGCGCAGATCAGATACGCTTCAGGCGAATCTAGAAGCTCTAAACTAAAACGCGGAAGCGACCGCTCGCTTCCGCATACTTTTCTGGTTCTGGGGCAGGTTATTTCTCGTCTTCGTCTTCCTCACCCGCTTCTTCTTTCTTTATCTTATCTGCTGACTTCGAGCTCGAGCCGCCTTCGACGGTGATGGCGACGGATTTGCCGTCTTTCTTTTCGCCCTTTTCGTCGAGCATATCGGCGTTGAGCGTGTATTTGCCGCCGGGGACGCTTGCGGGCAGCGGGAGCGTGTAGGTTGCCTTGCCGCCACTGGGCAGATCGACCTTTACGTCGCTGCCGGGGATGGTCTTGCCCGTGCCGTCAACGAGCCAGAACTTGGTCGTCGTCTTTGAACTGCCGCCGATCTCGGCGATGGCATATAGGGTTTCGCCGGCCTTAAAGGTCGTCGACTCGGTTTTGCCTTCTTTGTCCTTTGAGGCCTTAAAACTGCTCATCTTGGCTTCGCCAAAGCTGCATTCCCATGCGCCGGTCATCAGCACCAGCGCCACTATCAACAGACCGATAATATTCTTCACGTATTCTTCTCCTAAAATGTAATTTGAAACAGTGTTGGGATTGCGATTGAGCATACTTCCGCCCGAGGTTTAAGTCAATCAGCTTGCGGGAAAATGCTCGTGCGTTGATAATCAATGGAATATGAACTGGCTAGAGAGCGGCGACGTGATGCGTGCTGTCGGTGAATTTATCGCCGAGGACATCGGCCGCGGGGACATTACTACGACGGCGACCGTGCCGCAGGACACGCGCGGGTTGGGACGGTTCTTGGCGAAAGAGGACCTCGTGCTGTGCGGCCTGCAGGTTGCCGAGTCCGTTTTCATACATCTTGATCCCGAGGTCGATGAGATGGAGACGTCGAACGTCGACGGCGACGAGATCGCGGCGGGTACCGTGTTTGCGACCTTAAAGGGCTATGCCGACGTCCTGCTGGTCGGCGAACGCACCGCGCTCAATCTGATCCAGCGAATGTCCGGCATCGCCACGCTGACCCGCGCTTACGTTAAAGCGATTGACGGCACCGGCGCTCAGATCGTCGATACGCGAAAGACGACGCCGGGCCTGAGAATGCTTGAGAAATACGCCGTGACCGTTGGCGGCGGCAAGAACCACCGCATGGGCCTCGACGACGGTGTGCTGATCAAAGACAATCACATCGCGCTCGCGGGCGGCATCACAGAGGCGGTTAAGGCGGCAAAGGATTCCGTCGGCCACCTGCATAAGATCGAGGTCGAGATCACCAACTGGGCGCGATTAAGAGAAGCCATCGAGGCCGGGGCCGAGATCGTCATGCTCGACAACCAAACGCCCGAAGAGGCCGCAAAGCTCGTCCAAATGGCCCGTAACCTCAACGCAAACGTCATCATCGAGGCCTCCGGTGGCATGGACCTCGACCGCGTGCGGTCATTCGCCGAGGCCGGCGTTGACCTCATCTCGGTCGGCCGCATAACGCACTCCGCAAAGTCTGTCGATATTAGCTTCAAGATCCAGGCGGCTTAGGAAAGACAAACCACATAGGAACAGAGGACACATAGCGAAACGGCTTTAAGAGCTTGTTTTTCTATGTGCTCTATGTGTCTATGTGGTTATGTCTTATCGGAAGAAAATAGATCAGTCCAGTAGAGATAATCAACGCGATCGTGCAGGCGATGCCGCCTTCGATGCCGTAGCTGCCGCCGGTCAGCCACGCCGGGCCGCTGTCGATGGCACGGAGCACGGGGTCTGGACTGAATTCGGCGATGCCGCTGACATTTATTCCAAAAAACGGGCCTTGCAGCCAATTCCACGCCAGGTGGACGCCGAAGGGGAACCACAGATCGCGTGTTTTAAAGTACGCCGCGGCAAACCAAACGCCTGCCAGCAATGTGTTGGCGAGAGCGAGCGGATTGGCCGAGGGATTGTTGTTGTGAGCGAAAGCGAATAAGAGCGAGGTCACGACGACGCCGATCCAAGCGATGCGCGATCTCGCAAATGTCTGCAGCAGGTAGCCCCGAAATAGCGTTTCCTCCGATGCCGCTCCGGCTACAAAGATCGCGAGCGTCGACACCAGCGTCCAGCCGATGGCCGAGCTTGACGATGCGGTGTTGACCGTAAACGTCATTCCGCGTCCGAGCAAGGCCACAAACAAGTCCGCTGACGAACGCCGCCGAACCGACCGCCAACCCGAGAGAGAGATTCCGCAGCCACGGCCCGGAAAAACTGCAGCCCAACGCCGCGAACGGCACTTTTTCAAAAAACCTGCCAAATAGCCATCCGAGCACGACCGCGATGACAGTCGCGATAGTGAAGGGAATAAGCAGTCGAAAGACGCGGCCTTCGGGTGAGAATTGCGCCGCAACGGCGAGCGACGCGAGGATAAGGACCGACGCGATCGATGAAGTACGCGATCAGGAACAGCGCGGCACGCCATCCGCTTCTAACCTGGCCTTCTTCGTCGATGAATAGCTTTTGCATTTGCTTGAGTTTACGTGATTTTAGCGGACGCTGCGTCATCCGCCAAGTCGCCCTTCGGCAGGGTACATTTGTGCTAAACTTCTCATCGTGAAAGCGGAAACAGGCGATCTGCGGCGTCGAAAAACGCCTTGGGTGGTGGGCACGCTGATGCTGGCGTCGCTGGTGACGCTCGTCGTGCTGCAATCGTCCAATCTCTGGAAATCTTTCGTCATCGAGACATCGAGCGATCTCGTCCTGCTCTACGCGCTCTCGTCGCTCAATTTCATCGCGTTCGTCGTATTCGCTTTCATCTTTCTGCGCAGCATCGTCAAGCTGATCCGCGAGCGTCGCACTTTTCAGATGGGAGCGCAGATCAAGACGCGGCTGCTCGCGTACTTTTTCGCGGTCAGCCTGCTGCCAATCGTGGCGATGGCCGCGTTCTCGTACCTTTTTTTGAATCGAGCGCTCGATCGCTGGTTTTCGCAGATCCCGCAGCAGGCCCTGCAGCAAGCGCGTTCTACGGGCCAGCCGGCAATTGACAGTTCGCTTGCCGAACTCGACCGGCTCAGACAGGAACAGGTAAACATTCGCCGCGTTGCGCTGCAGACGCTCGGGTTGTTGACGTTCCTCCTGATGTTTGCATCAACATGGATCGCGTTTTATGTGGCACGCGGGCTGACAACGCCCATCAAAGCCCTCGCCGAGGGGGCGGGCGAGATCGCGCGCGGCAATCTCGGTCATCGTGTAGAGGTGCTGGCTGAGGACGAACTTGCGATCCTCGTCAACGCCTTTAACGAGATGTCGGCAAAGCTCGACGCAAACGCGGTTGAGCTGGCCGATCGCCGTCGTTATATCGAGACAGTCCTCGAGACGCTGCCGACGGGCGTCGTCTCGCTTGACGCCGACGGTCGCGTGACGACGATAAACGACTCGGCAAAGGCCATACTCGGCCTGAGCGACGCCCCAATGCTGCGTCTCGTGCTCGACGATGTGCTCGGCGAACCTGCGCGGCAGGTCATCGCGCGGCTTGCAGCGCGAGCTAGACGGGCAGGAACTGCGAGCGAACATACGACTCTAAAACACGCGGGTGAGGAGCGTTCCGTAGCGATAACGGCCTCCGTCCTGCCGGGCGACAGGAGCGGTGTCGTGCTCGTTATCGAGGACCTCTCTGAACTCATTGCGGCCCAGCGTGCTTCCGCGTGGCAAGAGGTCGCCCGCCGAATGGCCCACGAGATCAAGAATCCACTGACGCCCATCCAATTGTCCGCCGAACGCATCGCCAAGCGGTTCGGGGGCTCGGGTCATGTGGACAACGGCGAATCACTTCCTGCCGACCATGCCGCGATCAGCAGCGTCGTGAACGAGAGCACCGAGACTATACTCCGCGAGGTGATGTCTCTAAAGGGTATGGTGGACGAGTTCTCGCGGTTTGCGCGCCTGCCTGAGGCGAAACTGGAAGCCGGCGATATAAAGGATGCTATTCGTCAGGCGGTCGCGTCAGTTGACGGCCGTTTTTCGGGGGTCACGGTCGAGTTTGCCGAGAACGGCTCGCTGCCCGAGACCATGCACGACCCGGAGCAGATCAAACGCGTCTTTGTAAATCTGATCGACAACGCGGCCGAGGCTTTTGACGAGACTGCTCCGGAAAAACGCGTGAACGTCACCGCTCGCCACGACGCTGCACGTGAGCTAATTGTGGCCGAGGTCACCGACAATGGCCGCGGCATCGCCGCCGCCGACCTTCAAAAGCTGTTTCAGCCCTATTTCTCGACTAAAGGCCGCGGCACCGGCCTTGGCCTGGCCATCGTCAAACGTATCATCACCGACCACAACGGCCGCATCAACGTCGCCGCAAACCAGCCGCAGGGAGCGAAGTTCATCATCGAATTGCCTGTCACTTAATGTACAACACCATCCTCATAGTTGATGACGAGCTTGGCATCCGCGACACCCTCGCGGGGTGCTGACGGACGAAGATTTCGCTGTCGAGACGGCGGAGACGGGCGAAGAGTGTCTCGAACTGGCCTCTCAGAACAATTACGCTTGCATCCTTCTCGACATCTGGCTCGGCGATGGAATTGACGGGCTTGAAACGCTCTCGCAACTCAAAGAGGACGGCTGCAACGCGGCGGTGGTCATGATCTCGGGCCACGGCAATATCGAGACGGCCGTTCGCTCGACCAAACTCGGTGCATTCGACTTTATCGAAAAACCTCTCAGCCTCGAACACACCGTCATCACCGTCCAGAACGCCATTCGCCAACGATCGCTCGAGCTTGCCAACGCGCAACTGCAGAGCGAACTCGCTGAGCAGTATGTGATGGTCGGCGAATCGGTCGCGATGCGAGCGCTTCGTAAGCAGATCGCCGTGGTCGCGCCCACCGACGGCCGCGTGCTGATCTCGGGGGAGAGCGGCACGGGCAAGGAACTGGTCGCTCGGGCTATCCACGCGCTGTCAAAGCGGGCCGGTTCGCCGTTCGTTGAGATAAATTCCGCCGCGATTCCCGAAGAACTGGTCGAATCCGAGCTGTTCGGCCATGCAAAAGGAGCGTTCTCGGGAGCCACGCGGGCGAAGAAAGGGAAGTTTGAGATAGCCGACGGAGCGACGCTCTTCCTCGACGAGATCGGCGACATGTCGACGCGCGTGCAGGCAAAGATGCTCCGAGTGCTTGAGGAACAACGGTTCGAGCCCGTCGGCAGCAACACGCCGGTAAGCGTCGATGTCCGCGTCATCTCGGCGACCAACAAGCCGCTTGACGGGCTGATCGAGGACGGTAATTTTCGCCCGGATCTGTTTTACCGCCTAAATGTGATCCCGTTTCAGGTGCCGCCGCTGCGCGAGCGGGCCGAGGACATTCCCGCTCTCGTTGACCACTTTAACCGCCGCTTCTCAGCCGATTACGGCCGGCAAGCAAAGGAATTCTCGCCAGCCGCTCTCGAACGCCTCGCCGCTCACCCGTGGCCCGGCAACGTCCGCGAGTTAAAGAACACCATCGAGCGCATCGTCATCATGACGTCCAAGCCCGAGCTAGACGCCGCCGACCTGCCGGACCTCGACACCGTCAACGGCACGCCGGCCGTCAGCTTTCGCTTTCCGTCATTCAAGGATGCTACGGACGCATACCAACGCGAATTCATCCGCCACAAACTTGCCGAACACGACGGCAACGTCTCACAAGCCGCCGAATCCATGGGCGTCGACCGCAGCCATTTGTATCGGCGGATGAGGAATTTGGGAATAAAATGAAGTGATCTCAGATCTTAAATTTCAAATTTCAAATCTGAGATTTGATATGTTCGCGGTGATATGAAATATTCCACATTCGAAGAAGTTCCCGTATGGAAAGCCGCTGCGGAATTTGCGCTTCGAGTGTTCGATCTGACGAATAAGGCTGACTTCCGCGGCCTCGGTGATACCCGCAACCAACTGGAACGGTCAGCGCTTTCGATCTCGAATAACATCGCCGAGGGCTTTGAACGCGGGACGACGACAGAACTGATTCAATTTCTATACATCGCAAAAGGCTCGGCGGGAGAGTCGCGATCGATGCTGCGCATTTGCGAGCCACTGCCGCGATTTTCAAATTTCAGATCTGAGATTTCAGATCTCATAGGCCGGGCGGTGAATATCTCAAAACAACTCCACGGCTGGCTCGAATCGCTGAAGAACACAAACATCAGAGGGACGAAATTCCTTACGCAGAAGGAACGCGATCGCCTGACCCAAGACCGCGAATTTGAAGAGTTCGATCGCGAGATGGAACGATACCGCCGTGAGCTTCTCGACAAGCTCAACCGACGCAGCGAACAAACCAGCAGTGACGATCGCGTGGAATGAGAAATTCTGCATCAACCGTGTAGTTTCTCGCACTCTACTGACCGTTTGGGCGATATGCATTTGGCTAAACGCAATGAGTTCAGCAGTTGGGTGCCATCGCGGGTCGCGGCACGGCCATTGCAATATCAATGGTCGTCAAGCATCTCCGCTAGACAAATTGCACAGGACCTACCAAATTGACCGGCAGCCAATGGACAAACAAGCGGCTGCCGGTTATCTATATTCTATCGAGGAATAAAAACGGAATGACAAAGACTCTCGGATCGAGGATCGTATCTGGAGCGGCGATCGCCGCAATTGCGTTCGTAATGTTGACCGGCTGCCCGCAGCGACCGGCCGGCAATGTTCAAACGCCACCTGAGAAAAAGCGTGTCGGCGAACGCCGCGCGAACTTCCTGGCCGCCGGCGACATGATGCTGTCGCGCGGAGTGTCCGCGGCGATGGACCGTGCCGGCACACCAGATCTTCCGTTCCGGCCGTTAGCCGATCTGCTCGCGTCGAGCGATTTCAATTTCGCAAATCTCGAATGTCCGATCTCGGGCAACGATCGCATTCGCGGCAAAGGCCTCGTCTTTAACGCCCGCACCGATCAGGCGACGGTGCTGAAGAAGTTCAACTTCAAGCTCGTAAATCTCGCCAACAACCACGCGATGGACCAGGGAGCAAAAGGGCTGCAATTCACGCAAAAGTACCTTGATGAACTCGGCGTCGCCCACGTCGGCGTCGGTGGTGGTGGGCGCGAATGGGAGCCACAGGTCGTCGAAGCGAACGGCGTGCGGATAGCGTTTATCGGTGCATCGTACGCGACGGTCAATGATAACGGTGCGACACGAACGACCGACCTTGTCGCACGCATCGAGGATCACGACCGTCTTGCCGCGGCCGTCAAAAAGGCCCAAACCATCAGCGATCTTGTCGTCGTGACGATGCACGCCGGCGTCGAATACGTGCGCAAGCCAAACGCCGGACAGGTCGCGTTTGCCCGCGCCGCCGTAGATGCCGGTGCCGACATCGTCATCGGCGCTCACCCGCATTGGATCCAGGTCACCGAATGGTACAAGGACCGCCCGATCTTCTATTCGCTCGGCAATTTTATCTTTGATCAGCGGGACGCCGAGACCAAAAAAGGCCTCGTCCTCCGGGTCTCAACCGTACTCGGGGAAACGGCCGAACGCGCGAAGATCGACCAGATCGAACTGATCCCAATAATGATCGACGGCGTCACTCCGCGCAAAGCGAACCCCACCGAGACCGCCTCGATCCTCAAGAGCATAGGCCTCGATGACACGATAATGAAGGGCAGGCCGTAGGGCCCGCCGGTATTGGTGGTGCTGGTTAGGCCCTGCGGGTGATTTGCTCTTCGACAAAAAAGCCGACGAGCGAGACGACCATTAGGGCGACGCCTGCGATTGCGAATGATCGCGGCCCGCCGAAGATGCCGATAAAAAACGCGATCACGCCTGCCGCGCACAGCAGCGATCCCACAAACCCCGCCGTCTTTCCCATTCCGGTCGATCTGTTCATATACGTAAGTTAACAAATTGGGGTGCCGCCGACAACGTGCGCGAAAAGGACGGCCGAGACCGTCCTTTTCCATGACTTACAAGAATGGGCTGGAAGCCCGCGCTCCGGCGAACTTTACTTCTTCACCGGGAAGCCACGTTTGATCATCAGGGCATCGACATCAGGGTCGCGGCCGCGGAAATTGCGGTACATCTCGGCCTGGTCCTTGGTGTTGCCGACCGAGAAGATGTATTTCTTCAGTTTGGCCGCTACGGCTTTGTCGTACGGGCCATTTCCTTCGGTAAAGGCACCGTAGGCGTCGGCGGTCAGCACGTCGGACCACATGTAGCTGTAGTAGCCCGCCGAGTAGCTGTCGCTCGAGAAAAGATGCCCGAATTGCGGCAGGCGGTGACGCATCACAAGCTCGCTTGGCATGCCCAGTGACGCTAGCGTTTCCTTCTCGAATTTGTCGATGTTGATGTCCGCCGGATCGGCAAGATGGAGCTTCATATCGACCAAGGCACTCGAGAGGTATTCCGTCGTCTCAAAGCCCTGGTTGAACTTGTCGGTCTTCATCAGTTTGTCGACCAAAGCCTGCGGGATCGGCTTGCCGGTCTCGTAGTGAAGTGCATACTTTTGAAGGACTTCCGGTGTCGAGAGCCAGTGTTCGAGCAATTGTGAAGGGAACTCGACAAAGTCCCGCGCAGTGGCCGTGCCAGACACGCTCGGATAGGTAACATTCGACGATAGACCGTGCAGCGCGTGGCCGAATTCGTGGAACATCGTCGTAGCGTCGTCCCACGAGATCAGCACCGGCTCGCCGGGCTTTCCCTTAACAAAATTTGAGTTGTTAGAGACGATCGTCGTGACGTCGCCGGCGATGCGCGACTGGCTGCGATAGGCGTTCATCCAGGCCCCCGAACGCTTGCCGTCGCGTGCGTACGGGTCAAAATACCACAGGCCGACATGCTTGCCGCTGGTCTTGTCCTTGACCTCGTAAACCGTTACGTCCGAATGAAATACAGGCACACCAGTTACCGGCGAGAAGGTGAAATTGAACAATTCGCCCGCGACGAAGAACATTGCGTCGCGGATCTTATCGAGCTGCATGTACGGCTTGATCTCGTTCTGATCGAGATCGAATTTCGCTTTTCGGACCTTCTCCATGTAATAGCGATAATCCCAGGGCTCGATCTTGATGCCGGCCTTCTCCTTGTCGGCGAGGGCCTGCATGTCGGCAACCTCTTCGTTGACGCGGGCGATCGCGGCGGGCCAGACACGTTCCATCAGCTTCATCGCGTTCTCAGGGTTCTTGGCCATCTGCGGCTCGAGCCGCCAGTGAGCATGGGTCGCAAAGCCCAGCAATTTAGCACGTTCGGCACGGAGTTTCAGGATCTCCTGGATCGTCGCGTTGGTGTCCCGAGCGTCGCCGTTGTCACCGCGATTGATAAACATTCGCCAGACCTTTTCGCGGAGGTTGCGGTTCTCAGCATAGGTGAGGAACGGATCGACCGACGAACGCGTGTTGCGAATGATCCAGGCGTTCTCGATCTTTTTCGAGGCAGCCGCAGCGGCGGCCGAATCACGCAGCGATTGCGGCAATCCGGCCAAGGTCGGCTTCGTTCTTGATCGTGATAAAAACCTGACCCTCGTCCCCGAGCAGATTCTGGCTAAACTTCGTAAAAAGGCTGGCCAGCGATTGATTTATCTCAGAGAGCTGTTTCTTCTGCTCGCCCCCGAGTTTCGCACCCTGACGGACAAAATTTGTGTAATAAAGCCACGCCAAACGGGAACGCTCGCTCGGGGCCTTTTTGTTCTTGCGCTCGGCATTGTAAACGGCTTCGATTCGCTTAAACAGAGCTGCATTTTGCGTGATCTTGTCGCTGTGGGCTGCGAGTTTGGGGTCCATTTCGGTTTCGACCGCGCCAAACTCGTCATTGTTCATGTTGTTGCCCCAGATGCCGTAGATCGTCGAGACACGGTCGAGCGTAGATCCGGAGCGTTCAAGTGCGACGATCGTGTTCGCGAACGTCGGTTTTGCCCGGTTATTCGCTATCGCCTCGATCTCGGCCAGGTTCTCAGCCATTGCCGTCTCGAGCGCCGGCTTAAGGTCGGCGATCTTGACCTTATCGAACGGCGGGATGCCGCCGTACGGGCCTTTCCATTTTTCGGTTAACGGGTTGACCGACGGATCAGCGTCAGCATTTGAGCCAGCGGTTGCCGAGGCATTCATAAATAAAGACGAACTGGCCAGCGCCGCAAGAAGCAGGCTGGTGACAACGGTTCGAGGCATAGGGGTTGTTTTCTCCTTTGATTCTATCCGCAATTTATAACAATTCGCACTGCGGGGCAAATGGTTTCGCTGCGGCGGGCGGCATTTAGGCGCGAATCTTCGCGACAAGGCGCGGGCTTTTACACACGCGGCCTTTGGATGACTCCATATTCACGTATGGTTGGCTACAGCTAAACGGCGGCCGGAGTCGGGATCAACGGCATTCTGGGCATTTTGAGACTAGGTGTCGCGACGGCACGCGCGTTGCGTAGGCTACTGTTGGTGTTAGCATGCCTGCGGGGCGCTAAAAAATCGAGCCGCGCCTAGAAAATATGGTGTAAGGAGATGAATAAAATGAGGTCAAGAATCAATTTGGTGTTGGTGGCACTGATCGCGGTGATTGCGGGGCTCTACGGCCTGCAAAGCAGCGGGGCATCAGGGTTGGCAGACTCGGGAACGCAGAACAAGAATCTAACCGCATTGGTCGCAAATGGCCCGGTGCAGGCGATGTTGCGGACAAAGACCGAGTCTTTATCGATCAAGGGAAATCTTAGCCTATACCTTGAAACCAGTCCTGAACAGCTAAAGGCCGGCTCTGCTGGGGTGAGGCAGATCAACCTGGCATTCACGGGTGTCAAACAATCGGCACTTTCGGGAAAGGAGTCGAAGGTCAGGCAGGGCGTTCTTGGAATGTCGAGGCCAAGCACCTCATTCGCGAGCAAGTTGCGATACGACGTTAAGACCCAGACACTGAGCGGCGAAATTCCGGTGAACGTGTATTTCTCACAACTCGACGAATTGATCCCACAGGAAATGGTACGTGGCGGGAAGGAGGCGGACTTCGCGGTGCCTAGAACGCAGCGAGGCAGCGTCAAGCTTGAGATCAAGTTCTCAGAGGCGCTTGATAAGTCCGTGTCACAGGCTGCGTCTGGCGAAAAACAAGCGCGTGTTGGCGGCGATGTAAAAGCAACCGTCGATACTGAGCCCATGCAGGACAATCGACTGACCGTCGCACCCTACACCCTCGATCTCAGCAGTGTGCGACAATCATTTGTTGTTGGCGTACTGAGAAGGTTTGAGGTGGCTTCACGGCTGTGCATTCAACCGGTCCGGATACGCAGCAGCGCGGCCGACGCTAGTCCGACGGGAGCGGGAATGGCTTTTGGCATGCCAGGAGCGAATACCCAATGGAATAAGGCGGACCTTGTCTTTCAGGTACGCGAATGGATGACCGTGACCAACTCCAGCCTGAAGGTAGCCACCTCAGGTGCCGAGGAGACGACGATCCGCGGATCGGTCAACGTCGATGATTGTATAGAGGTGTTCTTTATCGAGAACTTCGATCCGGTCAGCCTGCACGGCGGCGGCGCAACTTGGTCAAGCGGTACTGCAGACGCAAAAATAATAAGCAGCGACGGCAATGCGGCTGGCGGTATCGACCTGACGCATCTCGCGCACGAGCTTGGCCACGTCGTTGGAATGGGTCATCCGGGGAATCCGAACGGCCTCTACGACGCCAGCACGAACACGTTAATGTGCCCAAGCGGCTGGCTACGCGATAATCCGCGAAGGAACAGCGCCAACAACGCGAGCCATCTCTCTAATCCGCTGCTTACCCTCTCACTGAAACCGATCTCCGCGGGTACGGACTGCACGGCGAATGCCGACTGCGGGGCTTGTCCCTTCTAAACCTCAAACGAAGAGACTAAAATAGGGCTGCCAGCGACGGCAGCCCTTATTTCTTATTGGTACACCCGGCATGATTCGAACATGCGACCTCTTGATTCGTAGTCAAGCACTCTATCCAGCTGAGCTACGGGTGCACAAAGCCGAATAGTAAGACTACAAACCACGGGCCAAAGTGTCAAGCAATTGACCCTTTACGATGATGATCCGCCATTGTATTCGCCGCCATGCACGCGAGGCCGCCAGCAGCGAATCGGTATTTGACGAGAACGCCGTCCGATTGGCCATCACCCAGGAACGTGCCCCGCTCGAACACAAAAAGTTCATGTCCAAACTCCGCGACGATTCCTACATCAAGATCAGCGAGGCCTACCGCCCGGTCGTCTCCCCGATACTCTTTGCCGACGAGCGTAAAGAGAAAACCAACAACTAACCCGCCGGACCGCAGCCTGCCAGCCTGCGTGTGACGTAACGAATCAGCCACGGAACGAACGGATAAAGGAACGGACGAGAGAACCAGCTTCCCTCGTCCATTTTCTTATTTTCTATCCGTTTTATCCGTGCTATCCGTGGCCAAATCTTCTTTGTTTTTGAATCCGCACAGCGCTATGATAACCGCAGTTCTTTTGTCCCTACAATGAGAACGGTTTAGGCGATGGCATCCCATATCGCAGCCGTAGTTGTTCTGACACTCGCATTTCTCGCGGCGGGTATTGACAGCTACGCGGCAACCCTCGTCGTCACAAAGACCGCCGACACCGCCGACGGCATCTGCGACTCCGACTGCAGCCTCCGCGAAGCCGTAGCCGCCGCCGCCAGCGGCGATACCGTTGTTTTCTCACCGCTCTTTAATTCACCGCAGACGATCACGCTTACCGGCGGACAGATTCCGATTACTGCAAAGCTAACGATAGACGGGCCCGGCGCAGGGCTGTTGACGGTCAGCGGCAATAACGCGGGCCGGATATTTCGCATATCCGGTGGAGTAAACGTCGCCTCTGTGGGCATGACGTTGAGGCATGGTCGGGTCACAACGCAGGACCTGCCCGGCGGCGGGGCCATCCTCGTCTTGCAGAGTTCGCTGACCTTGAACAGCATGGTGCTGAGCAATAATACGGCACCAGTCGATGTTCTTGGTTTGGGGGGCGGCATTTGTGTGGATCGAGGAACGTTGATCGTCCGGACTTCGAGTATCAGTAACAATGCCGGCGGCGGGATACAAGCGATTTCCAGCGGAGTCGATATCGCGGCTTCGACGATCAGCAACAATCAGGAGCAGGGAGTTTACGGAGGTGGTTCGGTAAGTTTGCCCGGCTCGATCACGGTCATGGATTCTGTGATCCGCGACAATACTGGCCGTGGCATTGTCAACATCAGTGGGCCTACGACCGTAATTCGGTGCACGGTTATGGGGAATTGGTACGGAATCAATGCCAGCAGCGGGAATTCTACATTCATTCTTTCACAGTCCATTATTCGCGACAACGAACCGGGCGGAGGCGTGTCGAATTCGAGTTTTGGCAGGATAAGCGACACGGTTATTGACGGCAACTTTGCGAACGCCATAGGCGCTCACGGAGGGGGCATTTCTAACACGGGCATCCTGCGGCAGCCACGGGCCTACCCAAGTCCTTCGATGCACGGTGCGATACAACGGTGGTGGTATCGGAGCTAACGCAACACTTACTATTGATAATTCTGTGATCAGCCACAATGTCCCTCACGGGAGTGGGCCTATTCGGAAATACAGGAGTAATTCGGAACACTGTGATCGACAGCAATTTCGTTAACAGCATAGGTGGTGTCGGAGGGGGCATCTTCAACGTAGGAACTTTATATATCATCAACTCATCCATAACCAACAACCGGGCGTTTGAGTCTGGCGCCGGGAATTTTTACAGCCCGTGGTCACCTCTATCTAACCAATTCGACCGTGAGCGGCAACCGGGCCGACAACGGCGGCGGCAATTGCAATTGCCCGGGTGGCGGAATCTACAACTTATGGAACGGGACTAACCCGGGTGGAACTCTGATCGTAACCAATTCTACTATCACGAACAACCAGTCAGCCGGCAAGGGCGGGGGGATTCGCAACGATCCGGGCGGCATTTTGATTGTTCGCAACTCGATCGTTGGCCGGAACATAGCATTTTCAACTGAGGTCGATGTGTCTGGTTCGGCTGTTTCGGAAGGCTTTAACCTCGTCGGGGATGCTTCGGGCAGCAGCGGGTGGATTAAAAGTGACCTACTGAATGTCGATCCACTGTTGGCCCCGTTAGGCATTAACGGCTCTATAAACGCACGCCCTCCTAGCAGGCAGTCCTGCTATAAATGCCGGGAATACTGACCTCGCCCGCGATCCCTGGAATAATTCACTGCTTTTACACGACCAACGCGGAACAGGTTTCGAACGAGTTGTTTCCGGCAACGTGGATATCGGCGCTTACGAAGCGAACTACAGCCTGTTTCCGGTAACCTTAGCCGGACGCGTATCGACGGGCGGAAGTAGGGGTATCTCGAAAGCGGTTGTCACTCTCACTGATTCGACCGGGGGCGTTCGTTATACCCTTACGAATCCATTCGGGAATTACCGCTTTTTGAATGTCCCGCCCGGCATTACATACACGATCAGGATTACTCATAAGACATATATATTCGATTCACCGCAATTCATTGCCGTCGATCGTGACCGTGACGATCTTAATTTTACTGCTCAGTAAAAAGGGGAAACTAATTTCGCCAGAAAGGCACTGTACGCGACGTAACTCTCGCGGAGGAGATTGCAATGAAAAAAGGACCGCTTATTAGTATATTCGCCTGCGGGCTGGCGCTGGTCGGCTCGGCAACCATTTACTTCTGGCAAAGCCAGAAGGATTTGCTCACGGAATCATCCTTCG
>CAVQUD010000011.1:0-140076 GCA_963716755.1 Blastocatellia bacterium | reverse complement strand
AACAAACAACTAACCCGTCGGCCCGCAGACTGCCAGCCTGCGTGTGCGCCTTCATAGAGCGGTCCACGCTCTGCCCCAACCGCACCCACCCCCTATTGACTCCAATGCTATAATCGGGCGACGCGTATGCTCGATAAAAAATCCCTCTCAGAACGAGACATCTGCACAAAGTTTATCACACCGGCGATTGTCAAAGCCGGTTGGGATACGACTACACAATTTCTCGAAGAGGTTTCGTTTACGGACGGCAAGATTTACGTTCGCGGAAAGCTACATTCACGCGGGCAAGCGAAGCGCGCCGATTACATTCTTTATTACAAACCGAACATTCCGATTGCGATCATTGAAGCAAAGGACAACAAGCACACCGTCGGGCGGGGGCTTGCAGCAAGCATTAGACTATTCGCGAATCCTTGATATTCCGTTTGTCTTTAGCAGTAACGGCGACGGGTTTAAGTTTCACGATAAGACGGCAACTGACGACGATTGAAACCGACCTCGATAATGATAGCTTTCCATCGCCGGAAGCACTTTGGGAAAAATACAAGCGATTTAAAGGCATCGAAACGCCGGAAGAAGAGAAGATCGTCGAGCAGGACTATTACGACGACGGAACAGACCGAAAGCCGCGTTACTACCAGCAGATCGCGATCAATCGAACGATTGAAGCCATAGCCAAAGGCCAGAACCGGATCTTGCTCGTTATGGCTACCGGAACCGGCAAGACTTACACGGCATTTCAAATCATCTATCGGCTTTGGAAAGCGAAAGCTAAGAAACGCATCTTGTTCCTAGCGGACAGGAACGCTTTGATCGACCAAACAAGACGCGGCGATTTCAAGCACTTTAAAGACTCGATGACCGTGGTAGAGAAGCGACAAGTCAACAAGGCTTACGAAGTTTACTTAGCGCTCTATCAAGGCTTAACCGGCTCGGAAGATTCGCAGACAATATCTACAAACAGTTTTCGCGTGATTTCTTTGATCTGATCGTCGTTGATGAATGCCATCGCGGAAGCGCGAGGGATGATTCGGCGTGGCGCGAGATTCTCGAGATCTTTCAGCCGCAACGCAAATCGGTTTGACGGCGACGCCAAAAGAAACCGATGTCGACGAGCAATAGTCGAATACTTCGGCGAGCCGATTTATACCTATTCGCTCAAACAAGGCATCGATGATGGCTTTCTGGCTCCGTACCGCGTTATTCGGATAACGCTCGATATTGACGCTGAAGGCTGGCGACCGCCGAAAGGTTTCAAAGACAAAGACGGCAATCCGGTTGAAGATCGGATTTACAACCGGAGCGATTTTGACAGAAACTTGTTGTCGAAGAACGGCGGAGAGTAGTCGCCAAGAAGATTACGGAGTTTCTCAAAGGCACGAGCCGCTTTGATAAGTCCAATCGCTTTTTGCTGCGACATCGAACACGCCGAAGGAATGCGCGAGGCATCGCGAATGAGAATGCCGATCTCGTCGCAGAAAATCAGAAATACGTGATGCGAATCACCGGCGATAACGACATTGGGAAACGCGAGCTCGATAATTTCATCAACCCGGAAGAGCCTTATCCGGTTATTGCTACTACATCGGAATTGATGACGACCGGCATTGATGCTCAGACCGTGAAAGTGATTGTTCTGGATACGAACATCAATTCGATGACGAAATTCAAGCAAATCATCGGACGCGGAACGCGCATCAATGAAGACTTACGACAAGCATCTATTTCACGATCCTTGATTTCCGAAATGCAACCGACCTCTTTGCGGATAAAGATTTTGACGGCGACCCGATTCGCGTCAAGCCTGTTACGGAAGATGAAGATCTAGCACGATTCTTGACGAAGAAGAAGCCGACGACTCGCCAATTATTGACGAAGTGACGGGCGAAGAAATAACGATTGAACCGCCGACGATTCGACGACCCGACACGTTCCGCCGGGCGGTTTATCCCAAACAGAAAAGGTGTTCGTAAATGGCGTTGATGTTTCGGTTCTGGTTTCGCGCGAACTTTCATTCGATAAGGACGGCAAACTTATCACGCGCAAACTCACGACTACACGAAAGAGATCGTGACCGAACGCTTTGCGACGCTCGGAGATTTTCTTAATAAATGGAATGAATCAGACAAAAAGAAGACGCAATCATCGGCGAGTTGGAAGAGACAAGGCATTCCGGTCGATGATTTGGTGACTCGGTTGACAAGAAGCTGGATTTATTCGATCTGATTTGCCACGTCGCTTTTGACCAGCCGCCTTTGACCAGACGCGAACGGGCAAACAATGTGCGAAAGCGCAACTACTTTACCAAGTACGGCGAACAGGCGCAGGCAGTATTGGAGTCTCTGCTTGATAAATACGCCGATGAAGGCATTCAAAATCGAGAGCCTCGAGGTCTTGAATGTGATCCCATCACCGATTTCGGCTCGCGGAAAGAGATTGTCACAGGCGTTTTTGGCGGCAAGGAAAAGTATCTCGAGGCCGTAAAAGACCTGAGACTCGAGCTATACAAGTCGGCTGATTTTTCGAGTAGTTTTCGCCAGCCGTCTTGAGACGGCTTCCCGCGAAGCGGCACATAGCCACGGCCTTGAGGCCGTGGTATAGATCGAAAATAGTTTCTCAGCCCGTTTCAACGGGCTTACAATTCCGGCGGCTTAAGCCAATAAGATAAGGACGTTAAAACGCCCTTCAAAAGAATAACGACACCTAACCACGCCCTAAAGGGACGTGGCTATGTGCCCTTCGGGAAAGATATGGCAGACATTAGCGGCATTTGGTCAACGATCCAACGGGACATGTGGCAGGACACCGGGCTTAACGGCGATGCACAGTGCATCGAGCAGCTTGGGTGGATGCTTTTCTTTAAGATCTTCTCCGACAAAGACCAAGAGCTTGAGTTGATGGACGACAATTACAAATCACCAATCCCGCCCGAATTACATTGGGACAAATGGGCGGGCGATGACGAAGGGATGACGGTGAAGAGCTTCAGGTCTTTGTTGACCGTACGCTTTTCCCGGCCTTGCAAATATTCCTGTTGTTAACAACAAACGGGCATTGATTCTCCGCGAAGTTTTCGAGGGCAATAACAACTACATGAAAAGCGGAATAAACATCCGCAAGGTCCTCAACAAACTCAACGAAATAGATTTCAACATCAAAGACGATCGTCACGCCTTTGGTGATGTTTACGAAGGCGTCTTAAAAAATCTCCAAAGTGAGGAGCGGCGAGTTTTACACGCCGCGGGCCATTACTCAGTTCATAACCGAGATGGTCGATCCACAGATCGGCGAAAAGGTTCTTGATCCTGCCTGCGGAACCGGCGGCTTTCTGACCAATGCCATTGAGCATCTACGCAAAGGCAATACAAACATCGAAACGCTTCGAGCGATACAGGACAATGTCATTGGCTGGGAATACAAACCGTTGCCTTTCCTGCTCGCGACGACAAACCTGATCCTTCACGATGTCGAGGTTCCGAATATCATCTTTCGCGATGCTCGACCAACCGCTGACAAATTACACCGAAAAAGACCGCGTCAATGTCATCATCGCCAACTCCTGCCATTCGGCGGCATCGTCGCAAACAACAACGAAACAAACTTCCCGCAAAACTACCGAACAAAGGCGAGTGAAGATCTTTTTTTTACAATGATGGATCCAATTTTTGAAAAGACGGGAGTGCCCGTTGGGATCGTATTGCCTGATGGTTCGCTTTCCGGTGACGGTGTAATAAACAGCGTGTCCCGGCCAAACGCCTTCTACTGAATGCAATCTACACGATCATCCGTCTGCCAAACAGCGTCTTTCAGCCGTATGCGACTGTTGCCACAAATCTTTTGTTCTTTACAAAAGGAAAGCCGACAAAAGACATTTGGTATTACGAACATCGTTTGCCCGAAGGCCAAAAGAGTTACAACAAGACACGACCGATCAGGCTAGAAGAGTTTCAGCCGATTCGAGATTGGTGGATAACCGCAACGAAAGTCAATTTGCTGGAAAGTAAATATCGACGTTATCAAAGAGCGCGACTTCGATTTAGATATAAAGAATCCGCAAGATGGTTGAACAGGATCACGAATTCAATAGCCAAGAACTCATTGAGTTGCTTGAACGGCAAGTTTAGCAAGAGCAATGATTTATTGACTCAATTGAGAAATGAGCTTACATCGTAAATATGAAGATAAGTTTTAGTGATTACTCGAAAAAACTTGGTTCCTCTGTCTTCGGAGCAATATGCCATTTTCAAAATCTTGCGAAGAGAAGCACCAGTCAAATTGCTTTCCGAAATAGCAGATACGACTAGCGGCGGTACTCCATTGCGGAGCAAGGCACAGTATTATGACGGCGGTATACCTTGGTTAAAAATCAGGGGATACTTAAAGACGGAATTATCGAATGTGCCGAAGAAACAATATCTGAACTCGGACTCAAAAATTCGTCCGCTAAACTATTTCCGAAAGGTACTTTGTTGATTGCGATGTATGGTGCAACGACCTAAAAGTCGGCATCCTCAATATAGCGGCGACAACAAATCAAGCAATTTGCGGAATAGCGCCAAATAAAGAACTCGACAGAGATTTTCTTCGCGTTTTTTTGCCAACATCCATACGACATATAAGAATCAATAAGGCGGAAGCACAGCCTAATATCAGCCAAACGCTCATTAATAGAACAGAAATTCCGCTTCCCCAACTCGATGAACAAAAACAGATTGCGGAATTCCTTTCTGAAATCGAGGAGAAGAATACCGTTAACGAAAGTTTGATTGATGAGGAATTCTTGACGGAAGTTAAGAAGTTTTTAAGCCTAAAGGAAAAAACTCAGACCAGATCGTTGTCGAACAATCAGACCAGCTTGAGTTAGTCAGCCAGCTTCGACAGGCGTTTTTGCGGGAGGCGATGCAGGGCAAACTCGTTCCGCAAGACGAAACCGACGAACCGGCTGAAATCCTTCTCAATAAGATCAAAGCCGAAAAAGCAAAACTCATCGCCGAAAAGAAGATCAAAAAAGAAAAACCTCTCTCCGAAATCAAACCCGAAGAAATCCCGTTTGAGATTCCTAGCAATTGGACGTGGTGCCGACTTGGGGAAACCATTGAATTTACAGAGAATCTGGATATTCACAAGAAATTACCAAGCAATACTTTGATCAACTATGTGGATATTGACGCAATCGATAACGAATGATTTCAGATTAGAGAATCGAAAGTAAAACCCGTTTCCCAGCTTTCCTCTAGAGCAAGGCGAATACTAAGAAAAGGATTTATCGCTTACTCGTTAGTGCGGCCATACCTTAACAACATCGCTATTATCGAAGACGAAAAAGATAACTATATTGGCTCGACGGGCTTCGCAGTATTCCGACCAATTGCTCTCGACACAGTGTTTATCAAATATCTTCTTCTCTCAGGTTATATTCGCACTCTGTATTTGAGCTATATGTCCGGCTTCAATTCACCAGGCATAACCAATGAACAGTTCATTGAAACGGTGATTCCGGTTCCACCGCTCGCCGAACATAAGCGAATCGTCGAAAAACTGGAAAAGCTAATGGCTTTCTGCGATGAATTGGAGCAAACATCCGCCAAAGCAAACACCACGCCGAAACCCTACTCCAAGTCGCCCTCAAAGAAGCCCTCGAACCGCGAACAACATCACGAACGTCACCATCCTCATAAACGCATCAACACCATCACCGTCGCCATCAACAACATCAAGAGCGTCGACATCATCAATAGAGCGGGTCAGGCGGGGTTGGACAAACGGCCGGTTTGGTGGAGAAAATTGGCCCTGCAGATCTTCCACCACTGGGGGCAAAAATGCCCACCACTCGGGGCTATTTGCCCCACCACTGGGCGTAAATATGCCACCACTGGCCCGTATTTACTGACAAAATTGAAATTGATGCAAGAAAGGAACTTTTTCGTACAAAACACGAAAGTGCGCGGTTAATTTTATGTCGAAGTTTTTGGAGTACGAGCTATTTTGCGAAGTACCCCTGACGCGTTCGGGTGATCAGGTCCGAGTCTTTAACGGTAATGCGGATCGCACGCCATCTGCCGTTGCGTTTGTCGTTGGCGGGTTGGTATTCGACGGTGTAGAGCGTGCGGAGGTCGGCGGCGACGATGCCGTAGATGCGACCCATCTCTTCGAGACGGTTGATCGCATTCAGTTGTCCGCCGGTACGGTCTGCGACGATCTGCAGGCGGGCCCGGGCGGCCTTGTACATGGCGACCTGTCGCGGTGTCGGTTCGGCGAGTTTCGCCGGATCACCTGTCGGCAGAGCGAGCGGATAGATGGTCACGCCCTGAAGGTCGGCGCGGCTGAGGACGCGTTCGAGAATGTCGCTCTTCTCGGGCTGGATGGCCGTAGGAATGAGAGCATCGGTGACGTTTTCGAGCTGTTCGCGGTCCTTATCGCGGACGGCGGTATCGACACCATCGCTCAGGACGACGATTGCCTTTCGGCGGCTGTTCTCTTTGGCGAGCTTGTCGAGCGCATAGTCGATGGCCTTATAGAGCTGCGTTTTGCCGCGTCCGTTGGCAACCGCGATCGAATTGCCAATGGTCTTGCGGTCGGTGGTGAAATCGTTCCGCAGATTTACCTTATCGTAGAACTCGATGACGGCGACACGATCCCTTGGTGACAGGGCGTCGATAAAGCGAAAGGCCGACTGCTTGATCGTCTGCCTAAAGCCCAGCGTGGAGCCGCTCATATCGAGGATAACGACCAGGCTAAAGGGCGATTCGGTCGCTTCGAAACGCGTGATCTGCTGCTTTACGCCATCCTCATAGACCTCAAAGCTGTCTCGCGTCAGATCCATTATGGGCCGTCCACGCAGGTCCGCGACGCCGACATTCAATCGAACGATCGCCGCATCGACGCGGATCGGATCGTCGTCCTGGGCGACTGTGCTAATTACTGTAAGCAGTAAGGCGGCTATTAGGGGCAGGACGCGAGTGAGGCGCATATCGAGATGTTAGCGTGTTTGACGCGGTTTCGCGACAAATTGGTTGCACTGCCATTACCGTCCGTTTGGAGTATTAACTATTCGATGGTTTTGGTTTATAATCATCAGCGACCCCAACCGGTTTATAATTTTGGGTGGTGCTCATGCTTTTTCGGCCGAAGTTTTGCGCCAATTGCGGTGAAAAGATCGAGCGAACGGATTGGAGCGTTTTCACAAGCCGTAGGTTCTGTCCTGTTTGCGAGATCGAATTCAAGGGACATGAGTTGATCCCGCGAGTCGTGGTCGCAGGCGGCATACTGATCGGTCTATTTGGTGTGGGGAGTTATTTGAAGAGCGGCTCGGCAAATGATGTAAGGACGTCGGTGACGCCCCGGACACTGGTGGAACGGCCAATAACTGCTGCACTGCCTGGTGCCGCACCCGCCCCAAGGGTTGAGGCGTCGCCCGTTGCAGCACCTCAGGTGCGTGAAACGGAAACGGAACTACCTCAGGCCGCACCGGCAAGGCCGACAACGGTCGTGAGCGAACCTCAATACTTTTGTGGGGCTGAGACCAAGAAGGGAACTCCGTGCAGCCGGCGTGTAAAAGGAAATGTTCGCTGTTACCAGCACGTCGGCATGCCGGCGATGGTGGGGGCGGACAAACTGACAGCAAAGAAATAAGCGGGATCTAGTTATCTACATGAAACCACTTGCTCAAAACTCGATGATCCAGAATCGCTATCTGGTCGTTCAATTGATCGGAAAAGGCGGTATGGGCGAGGTATACCTGGCGATCGATCAGCGGCTGGGAAGCACGTGGTCGCCCTGAAGCGGACGTACTTTAAGGGCGACGAAACGATGGGCAACGCCTTCGAGCGTGAAGCGAGGATACTGGCGCGCCTGCGTCATCCCGTGCTCCCGAAAGTGATCGACCATTTTTCGGAGAATGGCGACCAGTTTCTCGTGATGGAACACATCTCGGGCGACGATCTCTGCAAGCGGTTGGAGAGCGGAAATAAGCCGTTCCCGATGAATTGGGTCATGTTCTGGGCCGATCAGGCGCTAGATGCGTTGAACTACCTGCATTCTCACGAGCCGCCGATCGTTCACCGTGACATCAAGCCGCAGAACCTCAAATTGACCGATGAGAATCATATCGTTCTGCTCGATTTTGGCCTTTCAAAGGACTTTGACAGCGTAAACACCGGCGGATCGTCGGGTGTCGGCAGCATAGTCGGATATTCACCCGGATTCGCGCCGATGGAGCAAGTTCGCGGGACGGGAACTGACGGCCGCAGCGACATCTATTCGCTCTCGGCAACGCTGTATCAGTTCATGACGAATACCGCGCCGCCTGATGCACTTGCCCGGGCCGACGCGATGCTTGGCGGGTCTAGAAGACCCGCTAACCGCTCTGAATCTGCTTAATCGAGATGTATCGCCCGCGATCTCGGATGTGATCCTCAAGGGAATGGCCCTTCGACAGGATGACCGGTATCAGACCGCGGCGGAGATGCAAAAAGCTCTGCGAAAGGCCTTTAATCAGGGTAAGGGCCCGACGCAGGCGGCAACAGAGGTGATACCCGGCGGTGATATCGACACCACCGAGGCCCCGACACGCATAGTTACGGCGGCCCCGGCCCATTCGACTCACGTTTCGGAGGCACCGGACGCGGGCGGAACGACGATGGATTCGACGCTTCAAATGGACGAGGCCGAGGTAGCTGAGATCCTGAGGCAATCTGACGTCAAGACCGAGGTGATCGCAGCCGACGCAGTTCCCGCGGTGATCGCGACTCCGGCCCCGGAACCACCACCACCACCGACGCCGAAAGCATCGGAGCCCGCGCCAGTCCATGCGGCCCCGGCAGCGGCTGCTCCGCCGTCGGCCCCATCGAAGCCCGTCGCGGCAGTGGCGAAACCGGCGAAGGCAAAATCATCCGCCGCCGGCTTCCTGATCGGAGGGTTGATCGGCCTTGTGGTGCTGGCCGTGGCCGCAGGCGGCGGCTGGTACGCGTACGATCGATATAAGGCCGCACAGGCCGGGCCGTCGCCGACGCCGGCACCAATAGCCTCGCCGACGCCAAGTGCGAACGTGGCAACCGCGAACACGGACAACACCAACACAGAGGTAGCCGATTCGAACACATCGACGACCAATACGAATCAGGCCGAGCCGACAGATACGGCCACAGGCCCGTCGACGCGATCGACGCCTCAAGTGACGACCAGGTCGACTCCGCCGCCGGCGCGACCGGCACAGACGCCGGCGACCCGATCGACTCCGAAGGCGAAACCTCGCGACGACCGGACGATCATTTTGCAATAACGATATGAAACGAGTATTTCCCTATCGCTTACTTATTGGTCTTGTTACCGCTGTACTGTTGTTGTCCATACCCTTGGCCGCGCAGAACAAGCGTGACCGCGAGCGCGCCAAAGCATTGGCGGCCCAAGCTGATCGGGCCTATAAGGAGAAGAACTACCGTGACGCCGCGGACAAGTACGCCCAAGTGATCGCGATATTGCCGAATAATCCGCTAGCCCATTACAGCAAAGGGTTTGCCCACCTTGACCTTAGGGAATACGACACTGCGCTTGGCGAATTTTCGCTAGCGATGAACAAGGGCTTCAAGCCCATCGTTGAGATCCACAAGGTTAAGGCTTTCGCATACAACGAACAGAAGAACTACGCCGCCGCCGCCGCCGAACTTGAAAAAGCAGTTGCAATCACGCCCAGGGACCTTGGGTTATTGAAGGACCTCGCCGGTGCACACATCAATCGCAAGGCCTTTCCGCAGGCACTCGAGGTATTAAATCGGGCGGCGCGGATCGCTCCGCAGGACGCTGACGTGAACTACAATCTCGCTCGTCTCCACTTTGAACGCGGGGATTTTGGCAATCAGCGGACGGCTGCCGAGACGGCGCTCGCAAAAGGCACGCGATTCCCGGGTGAGGCGTATTATCTGCTGGGCGACGCTTGTCGGAAACAGAACAACACGGCCTGCGCGATCGACGCTCTTCAAAAATCCGCGAACGCAAAACCTGACAATTTGCAAACGTACAGGACGCTGGCGGAGATATTTCAGGATGAGAACCGCTTTTCCGACGCGATCAGCACCCTGCAACAGGGCCTGAGGGCGTTCCCCGGCAATGGCTATCTGTATACGGATATTGCAAGATACTACAGCTTCGCTGACCGGCCCGAAGACGCGGTCAAGGCGGCGAAGTCGGGTGTCCAGCTATTACCGACTCAGTACGCCGCGTACACAAATCTCTGTCGAGCCTACAACGAAACGAGAGCGTACGATCTTGCTGTAAAGGAATGCAATACCGCTCTACAGCTAAAGCCGGATGACGGTGAGACCTACCTATATCTCGGCAACGCCAATGTCGGACAAGGGAAGACGGTCGAGGCCAACCGGCTTTACACGCGGGCGGTTGCCGGACTCGAAGACCTAACGCGAAAGTCGCCCGGGCAGTCTGAGAACTGGTATTTGCTGGGTGGTGCCTATTACGCCGACAGGCAATTCGATAAGGCAGTAGAGGCGTATACAAAGTCGCTCTCGATCAGTCCGAAGTTCCTTAAGGCTCGATTCAATCTGGGGATCGTTCATACACGCAAAAAGAACCGGACGGCCGCGATTGAGCAATACAGCCGCATACTTGCGGCCGATGCCAATCTGGCGGCCCGCCTTAAGGCTGAGATCGATAAGATGTAGGTTAGAGTCGCGTGCGTCGCTTGCTCTCGCGGGTGCTTACATTCACGCTCTGCAGGCGGAAAACTACGCGAACGCTCTCAGGACGGTTCTCGATGCTCGACGGAACGAACGGGGCGTAGGCAGGATCGGTGTCGAGGGCTTTTTGAAGTGCCTCTATGACGCGGTGATCGTGCGACGGTTCGACAACTTCTGAAATACGTGCGAGTCCATTGCCAAATACGTCGGCGACGATAACAACCTCATCGTCACGCATCTCGCCCCGCATGAATGACTTCGTCATGGCGATCAGAGCACCCTGCGGATTGACGCTGGGCGATTCGCCGGACACCGAAATTCGGGTGCGGGCAAAGTCGGACGGCGAGATACCATCGGGCGAACTGATGCGATACGGGTCGAAGCCGCTCGCCAGCATGATCGTCGATCGGTCACTCGTCCGTCGTGCTGTGAACTGATCCGGCTGCAACGAGCCTGAGAACATCATCGTCAAGAATCCAAATGCCAATAATACGGACGCGAAAGCTGCCGATGCCGTAAGGCATAACGCGAAGCTGTAGCCATTCGCGAACATCGGGCGGCAGAAAACTGGAGGTCCGGTTCTGACGACGGGCCTCAGCCACGACGGTGGAGCCGCATCGTTCTGATGCAGAGTGGAAACCATCGCCGGCCGGATCGATTGTCGCAAACCGGCCTTCACGGCCACGAGTTCCGACAGGTGCTCGCGGCAGACCGGACAAGCGTCCAGGTGGCCGCGAACGCTATCGTTTACGGCGCCGTTCAACGTGCCGTCGGCATAGAGCGGAAGTTCAAATTGTAGATCCGAGCATTTCATCTTTGTTCTCGGCGGATGCGAATGGTTGACTAACCCCGGCTGTCCCGAACGGAACAACGTGTTGCCGGTTTCGGCGTCATAAGCGTTGGGCTGCGTTGTATCGATGTTGCTGGTCGATTCAATTGCCGCCCGCGACTGCTGGCTGTCCGTTACCGGTTTTCGCTTGCTTGACCTATCGTTGGCACCGATATTTTTATTCAAATCAAAACCGGGGCAAGTCAGCCATTCGCATCCGATTGTCAAAAATCTTTAAGTCTCTTACGCAGTTCCTCGCGTCCGCGGGAAATGCGTGATTTCACCGTTCCAACTCCGACGCCGGTGATGGCCGCCGTCTCCTCGTAACTCAAGCCCTCGATATCGCAGAGCACCACAGCCTCTCGAAAGACGTCCTTGAGTTCACCGATCGCCCGTGTGATCGCGTACTCGCGTTCGCGAATAAGCGTTATGTCTTCCGGGCTGGGACCGCCATCAGGAACCATGCTCGAGAGCGGCGTGTCCGAATCACCCAGCGTCGCGTCGAGCGAAATCGTCAGGTCACGTCGGCGGCGCTTCCACCAACGAAAGCGGTTTCGCGATTCGTTGATCGCTATTCGAAACAACCAGGTCTTTAGCCCCGCATCGCCGCGAAACTGTCCGATCGACCGTAACGCTTTTAGAAAAGTGTCCTGCGTCAGGTCGGCGGCCTCGTCCGGGCTGTCGGTAAGCCGATACAGCAGGGCGTAAATATCACCCGAGTAACGGTCGACCAACGTCCCGAATGCGTCAGCGTCACCAGTGCGTAGTTTGTCAATCAACCCGGTCTCGTCGACCGCGACAGGGTGAGCGGCGGTTGGCACGCTTATGCGGCCAATTCCTTCGTCGTCAATACTGATCGACTCACTGAAGATCATCGTCCGCTCCGCCAACTGTTCCCCACCGGAGTGCCTGTCAAATTGGCCCGTCCACTATCGGCGGACTGTAATATTAGACACCGCATCGTTAGATTTGTTCCCGTCCGGTCGAAAAAGGTTCGCCACGCTCCGTGGAGGTGGTTCGTCTCGTGCGAGATTTGCCCGTTGTTATTTGCCCTGAACACTTATTTACGTTAAATTAACTCTTTTGCATGGCCGTCGGTATCCGGCACTAATATAACGCGCAAACGGCAGGTAGATTGCATTTTTTTAAGTAATGGCGAAGAAACGACGATTTGAACAACTTCAGGCAGCGGCCGCCGCTCCAAAGGAAAAGAAGACCTATGTTGACCCGCTGCAGCAGCAGGTCGTTCCCCGACTGGAGGAAGTCGGCAAGAAGCTCGAGGGAAAAGGGCGAACGATCCTGTATGGCTTGATCGCTCTGCTGCTGATCACGATAGCTGTTGTTGCTATCATGCGCGTGACGCAAGGCTCTTCCGCTGCCGCTCAGGCCGCGCTTGGTAAGGCGATAGAAACGTCGCAGGCCCAAATATCCGAGACGGGAACACCGGCGGGCTCCACAGCAAAGACCTATAAGACCGAGCGCGAGCGGGCCGAGGCGGCGATCGGCGAGTTCCAAACTGTGATCGATACGCACGGCGGTGCGGCCGGAGAGAAGGCGAAGTATTTCATCGCCGTCAACCGACTATATGTCGACCGTCCGGGGGCCGTGACAGAGCTTGAAGGCCTTGCAACGCAAAATTCTGAGATCGGCAAGCTGGCGAAATACGCGCTTGCTCAAACGCGTGTTGGCGACGCACGGCTGGACGAGGCGGTGGCGTTGCTCCAGGAACTGCTTACCATGGACGACCCGGTCGTCGCAAAGGACTCGTTAAATTTTGATCTTGCCAAGGTCTACGAGAAGCAGGACAAAAAGCAGGAAGCTCTTGAGCTGTACTTTACTATTGCCAAGACCGCGAGCGAGGCCAAGGATGCGGAAGGCAAGGCGATCCGCATGTCCCAGACCGCCAACGAGGCCAAGAAGAAGGTCGAAGAACTCGACCCCGAACGGGCCAAGCAGATCATTGAAACCCCGCCCGAGTCACCGTTTGGCGGCGGTATGCCGCCTATCCAAATGCAGTAGGCTTAGCGGAAAATCACATAGATTGCTATTCTATCGATTAGAGACCGATAGTGAGCAAAGCGGACCAATCTGACATAACCAAACTTCGTTCTGCCGAGGACGCAACCGAGCATAGTGACCTGCGGCCGGTCTCGATTCGGGTTTCGCCCCAAGGCTACCTGACGGGCGTGATGCTCGGCACCTTTCTGGCCGGCCTGCTATTTTATCTCCGTTTTGACGTTGCTGCCTACATAGTCTTCTGCATTTCGTGGATTCTTCTTTCGTACTTTGCCATGAACGACCGTATCAGGTTTGACGGCCGGAGGCTTGAGCGTCTTGGAATGCTGCCCAGACTCTGGACGTGGTTTAACGGCGGCCGACGGCGGCTCAAGATCTCAGATATCGAGCAGGTTGAGACCCATGCGATCCGAGCGATCCGCCGCGGCGGCAATGTTCACTATCGATATCGGACCGTTCTGCACGGCAAGGGCGCTAGCATCGCGTTTGCGTCGGGCGGGGAAGATTTCAGGCGGATGATACACGCGATCCTGCCCCGGCTGAATGACAATATTCTCGACGTGAGGTCTAAGGACCTCTGCAAATATCTCGGCGACCCGAAAGAGGCCCTGATGAAGGCCGAGTTTGCCCGGATCCCCTCCGCGGAAGTGCTCGAGACCGCTTCCCGGCCCCGCCGCAAACGGCGAGAGCCGGGGACAGCCGCGGGTGTCGATACTGACACCACGGCTGACGAACTGCAGGTGATGGGGAATGAACTCCGTTTGGCGGGTCATCTTCCGCAGGCGCTTGAATCGTTTCGGCGTGCGCTGGTAAGCCGGCCGCTGGATGCCCGATTGCTCTTCGATTTTGCCCGCTGTCTCAACTCGTACGCGGCGCTCATTCGAGACGATCGTCTGAAGCGTCGGTCGGTCGCGGCATTGCGTTTGTCCGAACGTCGGGCTCACGCTGATCTTGACCTGGTCGCGGAGCTTGGCGAATGTTACGTCCAGATCGGTGAGTGGCGGCGGGCTGCAGCAGCATTTCAACGCGTCCTTGACCGGATCGGCGACCACTTTCGCGCCGCCCGTGGTCTGGCCGAGGTCGCCCTTCGAGACGGCAAGATCGCTCACGTCATCCATCATTTCGCCGCCGCGGGCCGCGTTGCCGAAACGCCCGCCCTGCGTCGCTGGAGCCGCGGTGAGGCCGATTACTTTGCCCGTCTCAACGCGGACGAGGAATACATGGAAATGGAGGTCAGCCGCGTCAACCTGCTGGAAACCATTGAACGTTCGCGCCGCACCGCGCTCCGCATCGCGCTCCTGGCATTCCCATCGGTCTTTGTTGGTGTGTTCTTTGAGGATGAGTTGATCGCCAACATCGGCTGGGCCGTCACAACGGTCGCCCTGCTCATCTGGACCGGCATGGTGATAACGGCAAGAATGCTGTCGCGCCGAATTCCGTACGAGTTGGTCGCCGAAGACTAGGTCTTCGCTGCCTTTTCAGGCGGATTTAGCATTGCAGACCAGCGATACTCAGGCGTCTCCCAGCCTTCCTTGAGTTTGTTCAGGATAAACTCCGTCATATTGTCGACGATCCATCGGTGGTTCTTTTCGCCGACAGAGGCGAGCTCGGCGTCGGGGGCGGGATTCATGAAATCGATCGCGTAGGGGATGCCGTCCTTGATGGCGAATTCGACCGTGTTGAGGTCGTAGCCGAGCGCGGTGCAGATCGTGATGACGTCCTGCTCGACGCGTGCGTGCAGCTCGGGCGTAAGATAGTCATCGACATCGACGTACTGCATTCCCGATAGATAAGGCTTTGACGGGTCGTAGGGCATGATCAGGACCTTTTCTTTGCCGACGCAATAGCAGCGGACGAAGTGGTCGTACTCGATGCCTTCCTGCAGCGTCATGCAAAGCGTGCCCGACTGGTTGTATTCGCTCCAGAGCTCTTCGAGCGAATGGATCTTAGACACATTCTTCCAGCCGCCGCCGTCAAACGGTTTTAGGAAAGCAGGGAAGCCAACGTGGTCGACAACGCCTTGCCAATCGATAGGGAATTCGAGATTCCGCAGGCTCTCGGGCGTGATGTCCTTGATGTAGCTGTGCTGCGGCAGCAGGACGGTGTTCGGGATCGCGACTCCGAGCTTCTTGGCCAATGCGAAGTTAAAGAACTTATCGTCCGCCGACCACCAGAACGGGTTGTTGATGATGTACGTGCCCTCAAGGGCGAACCGCTTGAGCATCGCGCGGTAATACGGTATCTCGTGCGAGATACGGTCGATGATCACGTCGTAACGCTTTGGCTCGTCAAGGCCGATGCCGCCGACCGTAACCATCTCAGCAACGACCTCGCCGTTGCCTTTTTCGTTGATGCTCTTGATTATTGATTCGGGAAACGTGACTTCACGCCCGACTAGAATTCCTACTCGTTTCATAAACCGAAAAGTTTAACGCAAAGACGCAAAGACGCAAAGAGCGAAGGGAAGAGCGACCCCGACCACGTCCGTTGCCTTGTGCCTCTGCGTCTTTGCTTCTTAGCGTCTTTGCGTTGAAAAGTCCTAACTATTTCGCGCCCGGCAGCAATTCCAGATTTCCCATCTCGCGGTTGTACATATCCAACGCTCCGACCTCGTCGGCGGTGGCGTCGAGCATCTGTTTGGTCATCGCGATGGAGTCCGACAGTTGCTCAAAGTCGAGTAGCGAGAATTTCTCCGGGTGTCGAGATAGTGACGATCTCGTCGTTGAGGTAGCTGAAGAAGTTCTCTATCGACTGCAATTGCCCCTCGACCAGCTTCACGCTGCGTTCGATCTCGTCGAATGAAGCGACACGACGCTTGAGTATCTCGACGTTGGTCTGCTGGACTCGCTTCGTCTTTTCATCGGTCGAGGATTCTGCTGCGCGAAAGGCTTGGGAGAGCTGGTTGTGTACCGCCGTGCGGTTGATCGATTTGAGGTGCTGTTTGCGGCGTCGATAGACGTCGAGCAGTTCGACGAAGTCTTCCCAACGCTGGTCGAGTGCCTGCAGGTTGCTCGGCAGCGTGGCGGCACCGGTAAACTTTCGATAGTTGTCCTGTATCTTGTCTTTTAGCCAGCGAAGATATTCGACGGCTTCGCGCTCGCGGGGCGTAAAGCTCTTGATCAATCCCTCGCGGTTGGCGTTGTGGGCGGCAAGCAGCTTCTGTTTGTGTCGCGTTGCGACAAGCTGGCGATAGCCGGGAAGATTCGGCACGACCATTATGTATATCGCTTCCGCGATCAGAGCGATCAGCAGCGGAATCCAACTGCCTGTAAACGCCGCGGCCGCAAGGAAGCCTGCAAGGGCCCAGAAATTAAAGGGCTCCTTGATCGCTTCCTTGGCATAACTCTCGTTGAATTTAGCGAGGTCGGTGCGGTATTTGGCAAGTTCGGCCATATCAAACTAACTAGATGCGAACCGTCTCTCTCAAGTTCGCAGCCTCTCGCCTCCTAGTTCGTTTGACCTTCGGTTTTGGTTTCTTCGACGTGCACGGCCTCAACTTCGACGGTGTTGCCAGCCTCGATCTGCTTGCTCTCGGGCGGCGTTCCGGCACCGAGCATGCCCATCTGCTGTTTGTATTCGAGCAGTTTGTCCTGCATCTGGATGTCCATCGCCTCGCGCTCGATGTCCTGCATCTGCGAGTCGACAGAGCTCGTGCCAAGCTGCAATTTTGCCTCGGCGGCGGCAACGCGGCGGTCGATCTTTTCGCGCATCTCGTTGAATGTCGATGCGTCGTCGCCGATGTTGAAGGCCTCCATCGTCTGGGCGAGCTGCTCCTGCAGTTTCGCCTGCTTGGCGGCGGAGATAAGCTGTATCGCCTCGGCCGTACGCTTCTTCATGTTGAGCACGTAGTTGTCGCGTGCTTTTAGCGCCTGTTGCGAAGAGAGCTGGGCCTGCTCAGCCTGAGCTCCCGTGCGTTCGAGGTCCTGCTGCGCCTGTTGAAGCTGGCCGATATAGGCGGTCGCGATGTCGTCGCGGCCCATTTTGACCGAAGCCTTGATCTTGCTGTCGAGCTCGACCACCTGTGTCGACAGGTTCTCTTTTTGTTTCAATAGCAGCCGCTCGGTCGCCATGACCTGCGCCACGGAATTGTTCAATTCCGGCACACGATCGCGCATGTCGCGGATCGTCTGCTGCAGCACCAATTCAGGATTCTCGATCTTGTCGAGTGCCGCTCCCGTGCTTGCAAAAAATACTCTCTTAAATCGCTGCCACAGTCCCATCTTATCTACCTGCTCCTAAACTATTATGTTAAAACGCCCGTCGGCCAAATCCCTTACGACCGTGCGGTCGGGGAAGTTGCAAATTCACGCATCAGTATATCAGGAAAAGACGCGTTCGCTGCCCATGTTCCATTTGTCCCATTTGTCTCGCTGTCCCAACTGGCGGTGTTCCACGCGTTCCGAGGTTCGAACGGTGATTGTGGGATCCGTACACGGTCCGCCTGTTCCACTCGTAGTTCCACCCCGTAGTGGAGCGTCGTTTCAAACAATTCTGCAAAGCAATTAGAGTTACACGTGTGTTACATTTGTTACACCGTAGCAGAAATAGCCTGCAAAGTCAAGGTTCTATATTCTGAGTAGAATGTCTGCCGTTATTCCAACGATTGCATATATGAGACAACATAGCACAAAAGGCCCATAAGTCAAGGGTTTTCTCCATCCTCGGATCCGTCCTTGCAAGAACCGCAGCGATTCACGGACCGTTCAGAAACCGTATGAGCGGCCTCTCGCATCTGAGGTCATAGCTCAGGAAACGAAGGTGAAGTATGATTTGACATGTCAGCTTCGCTTAAAACAGAGGAGCGACACACTACTATGCGAAAAACGGTCTCGTATCTATTGGTCATAACGACATATTTAAGTTTTGTATCACAGGCGGCGATGCCGACCGGCGCACAGGGTCATCAGGAAAAGCGATGGAATCAAGGCTAAAGGACGTGCCCGACGGGCTCAAATTCCGGCTTAGCGAAGGCGTCGAGGGCGCGCGAGACGCGTGAGAAGCAGCAGCTTCCGTCGACCGATCCGCTGTCGCAGGACGAGACGGGCGGATTGCTCAAACGCGTGCCTGAGATCAAGCCGGAAAAGGACGACAAGGCCGAATTTGCTAAGCGGATAGGCACTCTACCGGCCCCGAAAACAGGCCAGCAGATACCGGTCAAGTTTCCGTCCGACGAGATGCGAACCGCGCCGAGGGTAGACACGTCCGGCCAGACCTTGCAGGTCATCCGATGGTCACCCGAGGGCGAAGTGCCGCTCGCGCCCGATCTGAGCGTGACGTTCTCACAGCCGATGGTTGCGGTCACGTCTCAGGACCAAGCTGCACAATACTGCTCCGGTCGAACTCACGCCGCAGGTCGAGGGCCGATGGCGTTGGCTGGGGACGAAGACGCTGATGTTCGATACCACAAAGCGTTTCCCGATGGCGACGAAGTTCACCGCCGCGTGTCCCGCGGGAACGAAATCGGCGACCGGACAATCGCTCGCCAAGGATGTCATTTGGACATTCACAACGCCGCCGCCAAAGGTCGAGCAGATGATCCCGCAGAATCAGATCGTCAAGCGCGACGCGCTGATGTTCGTGTCGTTCGATCAGGAGATAAATCCTGAGTCCGTACTGCGAATCGATCGTCGTAACAGGCGGCGGTAAGCGGCTGGCCATTCGGCTCGCGACGCAGGAAGAGATCGATCGAGACGGCAGCATTTCGTATTACTCAAAGCAGGCCCAGCCGCGGCGGTGGCTCGCATTTAGGGCTGTCAATCCGGACGGGTCGACAGAGAACGCTCTGCCGCCGGCATCCTCGATCGTCGTCAACGTCGACAAGGGAACGCCCTCAGCCGAAGGGCCGCTGACGACGCAAAAAGCGCAGACATTTCAGCTTCCAGACCTACAGCCCGCTCAAATTCAACGGTGGATATTGCAACTATCGGAATTCGCCGCGATGCACGCCGTTTGACGGATGGGTGATGGAATTTAACAACTCGATCGATGCGTCGAAATTTACTAAGGAGATGGTAAAGATCGAGCCCGCGGTCGAAGGGCTGAATATCTTCCCGTCCGGCGGACACGTCTACCTTCAGGGCTACAAAAAGGGCAGAACGACGTACAAAGTGACGATTGACGGCTCGATCTCTGACATTTTCGGGCAGTCGTTAGGTCAGAGCGTGTCGGCTACCTTCAAGGTCGGTTCGGCGGATCAGAATCTGTACGCGCAGGGCGGTTTCATGACCGTTCTCGACCCGAACGCAAAGCCATCTTATTCAATTTATTCGACGAACCACAGCAGCGTCAAAGTTCGCTTGTATGCTGTTCAGCCAAAGGACTGGCAGCAGTTTCAAAACTACGTCCGCCGCATAAATTACGACGACGGCAAGCGGCCGTCGATACCGGGCCGATTGGTGTCGGATGATACGGTGACGATCGCGACCAAGCCCGATGAAATGGTCGAGACGCGGATCGACGTGTCAAAGGCGCTCAATGGTGGTTTTGGCAACGTGATCGTCGATATCGAACCGACGGTACGACGCGACAAGTACGACCGCGTGCGGATATTCACCTGGCTACAGGCGACGCAGATCGGCTTGGACGCATTTGTTGATAATACGGAGCTTGTCGGATTTGCGACTGAGCTCAAGACGGGCAAACCGCTGTCAGGCGTTGAGCTGTCGATCTATCCGAATGGTAAAGCCGTCAGTGTGATCGAGACGCAGCGGAACCGGGAATGCTCGAGCGGGCGTGGAACTGGATCACGAGTTTTGGCTCGGGTGGGCCGAATGCGGGCGACGTAGAAGCGTTTGAGCCGGACGGTTCGGCGGCTGAGAACCGAGACCGTTGTGGAAGCTCAGACGAACCAAACGAGCGAGAGCGGCATTTTGCGTCTGCAGCTGCCGGACAGCGCTCCCGAGGGCCAGAACCTGTTGATAGCCAAGCGCGGCAAGGACACGGCGTTTCTGCCCGAGAATACGGACTACTACTGGCAGGACAGCGGTAACTGGTACAAGAAAGGCACTTCCGACTATCTTCGGTGGTTCGTGTTTGACGACCGAAAAATGTACAAGCCCAAGGAAGAGGTCGCGGTCAAGGGCTATATCCGCAAGATCACGGGCGGCAAGCTCGGCGATGTCGAGGGCCTCGGCGACGCCGCGAGCGGCTTTACCTGGTCGGCCAAGGACCCCCGAAACAACGAGATCGCAAAGGGCACGGGCAATCTGAACGCGTTTGGCGCGTTCGATTTCAAATTCACGCTGCCTGACAACGCGAATCTTGGCTACGCGAGGATCGACCTGTCGACGACTTCGACGCTTTCGGGCGGCACGCATTCGCATCAGTTTCAGATACAGGAGTTTCGCCGGCCGGAATTTGAGGTCACGGCAAAGGTCGAGACCGAGGCTCCGCACTTTGTCGGCGGCAACGCGATGATGTCGGTCGAGGCAAAATACTATGCCGGCGGTGGCCTGCCTAATGCCGAAACCAACTGGACCGTGACCGCGACCGCGACGAATTACACGCCGCCCAACCGTGACGATTTCACGTTCGGCACGTGGACGCCGTGGTGGGGCCGATACGACTTTGACGGCTACAACGGACGCGGCTACGGCGGCGGTTCGTCGCAATCATTCAAGGGCGTGACCGACGCTAGCGGCAAGCACATGCTCAAGGTCGATTTTGAATCGGTCAAGCCTCCGCGTCCGTACGCGATCACGGCCTCGGCCGCGGTGCAGGACGTGAACCGCCAAACGTGGGCGGGCCAGACGTCTTTGCTTGTGCATCCGTCCAATCTTTACGTCGGCATCAAGACGCCGCGGACATTTGTCCAAAAGGGCGAAAAGATCGTCGTCGAATCGATCGTCAGCGACCTCGACGGCAAGCTGATCGCCGGCCGCGATGCTGAGATCAAGGCGGTCTTGAAAGATTGGCAGTTCGACAAAGGCTCGTGGAAAGAGGTGACGATCGACGAGCAGAACTGTACGGTCAAGTCGGCTGAGACGCCGTCGAAGTGTGAATTTATCGCCAAGAACGGCGGTCGCTATACGATCACCGCGACGGTGATGGACGATCGCGAGCGGTTTAACGAGAGCGAAATGACCATTTGGGTGCCCGGCGGCAAGACGCCGCCGAAACGGAATGTCGAGCAGGAAGAGGTGCAGTTGATCCCGTCGAAAAAGGACTTTGCACCCGGCGACGTTGCGGAATTATTGGTCATCTCGCCGTTCACTCCGGCTGAGGGCGTGCTGACGCTGCGGCGTGACGGGCTGGTCAAGACCGAGCGGTTCACGATGAAGGATTCGTCGATCACACTCAAGGTGCCGCTTGAGGAGAAATATCTGCCGAATATCACGGCACAAGTCGATTTGGTCGGTGCTGCCCCTAGGATGAAGGATGACGGAACGCCGTTGACGTTCGCGAAGACGGGCGGGCAGGATGCCCGCGCTCCGACGCGGCCGGCGTTCGCGAGCGGCAATATCAATCTGTCGATCTCGACGGCGTCGCGAAAACTTACCGTAACGGCCGATCCGGTCGATAAGACGCTTGCTCCCGGCGGCTCGACAAAGGTCAATGTCGCTGTCACCGATCATCGCGGCGAACCGGTCGCGAACAGCGAGGTCGCGATCGTCGTCGTCGACGAGAGCGTGCTTGCACTGACGCGATATTCGATAGCCGATCCGATGGGCGTGTTCTACACGACTCGCGGTGATGGCGTTACCGATTATCACCTGCGGAAGGACGTTCTGCTTGGGAATCCTGAGGATGTGAAGGCGCCGCCGCCTCCACCCGACCCGAGTCATGGCGGCATGACGTCTTGGCGACGGAGTCGCGAGCGATCTCAGGCGGCGTTCATGGCGAATCGAGCCGGCGCCGAGTCCGAAGTCAGGGGCAAAGCGCGAACGGGATGATTTCGCCGGTGCCGACGAGGAACGCGCAGCAGGCCGACACGCCGATCAATCTGCGGCAGAACTTCAACGCTCTCGCCCTGTGGTCGCCGACCGTCAAGACAGATTCGAGCGGCCGTGCGGTCGTCGATGTCAAGCTGCCCGACAATCTGACGCGATACCGCATCACGGCGGTCTCGGTCGATACGGGCAAGCGGTTTGGCAAGACGGAATCGAACATCACGGCGAAACAGCCGCTGATGGTCCGGCCGAGCGCACCGAGGTTTCTGAACTTCGGCGACAAGGCCGATCTGCCGGTCGTGGTGCAGAACCAGACGGATAAGGACATGACCGTCGATGTCGCGATGCGTGTTTCCAACGCACGGTTTGTGGATGCGGGCGTTGGGGCAGGCGGGACGCCTGCGGTCCAGTCAGGGAAGCGAGTGGTTGTTAGGGCCAACGACCGCGCCGAGGTGCGATTCCCGGTGACGACCGATAAGGCCGGGACGGCGCGGTTCCAGTTTGTGGCGTCGAGCGGCAGTTTCTCGGACGCCGCTGAGATCTCGCTGCCGGTGTGGACGCCGGCGACGACCGAGGCGTTCGCGACCTACGGGACGACCGACCAGAACGGCGCGATCGTCCAGCCCGTGCAGACGCCGGGCGATGTGTTCCCGCAATTTGGCGGGCTCGAGGTGACGACCTCGTCGACGCAATTGCAGGAACTGACCGACGCGTACATTTATCTCGCTCGGTATCGCTATGAGTGTTCGGAGCAGATCTCTTCGCGAATGATCTCGACCGCCGCCCTGCGCGACGTGCTGGGAGCCTTCAAGGCCAAGGACATGCCGACGGCCGAGGAGCTGAACGCTCGATTCGCCCGCGACATCGAGATATTAAAATCGCGCCAGCGCAGCGACGGCAGCTTTGGGCTGTGGAAGAAGGACAAGGAGCGATACGAGTATCCGTTCCTGACGATCCACGTCGCTCACGCCCTGGCATTGGCCAAAGCAGAAAGGCTACAAGGTGCCGGACGAGATGCTCAACAAGACCAAGCCTTATCTCAAGGACGTCGAGAAGCATTTTGACGATTGGTACAAGAATTCGCATCGAAGTCCGCTGGACGATATCGGCCTATGCCCTCTACATCCGCGACCTGATGGGCGACAAGGACGTGGCGAAGACCAAGAAGCTATTGACTGAAATGCGAGGCGGAAAGCCGGTCGGCAGCGATTCTGCGGAGCAGGGCAACTTCGACAAGGCGCCATTCGAGGCCCTCGGTTGGATAATGTCGGTGCTCGCCAACGACGCGAACTCACAGACCGAGGTCCAGGCGATCATTCGTCACCTGATGAACCGCACGACCGAGACCGCGGCGACCGCGAACTTCGTCACCGACTATCGCGACGGAGCATGGCTCATCATGGCATTCGAACCGCCGTGCCGACGGCGTGCTGCTCGAAGCGATGATCAAGGCGGACGTCAAGAACGACCTGATCCCGAAGCTCGTCCGCGGCCTGCTCGCTCATCGCACGAAAGGCGCGTGGTCGAATACGCAGGAGAATGTGTTCATTCTGCTCGCGCTCGACAAGTATTTCAACGCGTTTGAAAAGGTGACGCCTGATTTCGTGACGCGTGTCTGGCTCGGCAACACGTACGCGGGCGAAGAGGTGTTCAAGGGCCGCTCGATCGATTCGAAACAGCTCGACATACCGATGTCGTATCTCGTCGATCAGGGCGGCACGTCGAACCTGATCATCGACCGCCAGGGTGCCGGCCGCCTGTATTACCGCATCGGCATGAAGTACGCACCAAAGAACCTTAAATTGGAGCCCGCGGATTATGGCTTTACGGTGCTGCGTAAATACGAGGCCGTCGATAACAAGGACGACGTCAAGCAAAACGCCGACGGCTCGTGGACGATCAAGGCCGGTGCCCGCGTTCGCGTGCGGCTGACGATGGTCGCACAGGCAAGGCGGTATCACGTCGCACTCGTCGATCCGCTGCCCGCCGGCCTTGAGGTCCTCAATCCGGGACTTGCTGTTACCGAGGCGATTCCGGCCGATGTCGGCGGCAACACGTCGGTCATGGAATACGGCACGCGTTCATTCGGCCGCGGGTCGTGGTGGTGGCGGCAATACTGGTTCGAGCACCAGAACTTCCGCGACGAACGCGCCGAGGCATTCACCGGCCTGCTCTGGGAGGGCGTTTACAACTACACCTACGTCACACGCGCGACGACGCCCGGACAGTTCGTCGTGCCGCCCGCCAAGGCCGAGGAGATGTATCATCCTGAGACCTTTGGACGGACGGGGACGGATCTGGTTAAGGTCGAGTAGAATAGCTCGAATGAAACTTCCCAACGGGGAAAAAGCTGTCGTTCCGAAGACGAAGATCCTAGATTATCTCCTTGGGGGCAGGACAAAGAGTGCCCGAGCGAAGGCGGGTTTCTTCTCACGCTTTGGCTTTGCCCGTGACGATTGGCGGGTTCTGCAGATTGGCCTGATCCAGCATGGTCAGGCCCACGACGTTGAAAAATTGGAAGTGGGTGCTTACGGAACACGCTATACTGTTGTTGGCGAACTGGATTGTCCAGATGGGCGACGTCCGCTAGTCAGGACGGTATGGATCATCGAAAACGGAGTTGATATTCCTAGGCTCATTACCGCGTATCCGTCGAGGAGTAGAAAGCATGATCAAGGAACATGAAGAGATCGTCTTAGCCGACGACCTGCCGGCTTATGGATTGAAGCGGGGCGATATCGGTACGGTGGTTTACATTCATCAAGGCGGCAAGGGTTTTGAGATCGAGTTCGTTACCCTGGACGGCGAAACTTTGGCTGTAGCCTCGCTGAAGGCGGATCAGGTGAGAAGGATAAAAAAGAACGAAATTGCACAGGCGCGCAACGTCGAACTTCCTCTAGCGGCGTAGCCGGCCGAATCTAGGATAATGATTAGATCGGTAATTCTGCTCGTATTGCTTGCTTGTTCCGGGTCCGCTCAAACCTTTCTTTCAGACCTGGTAGATACAGAGCATGCCTTTGCAAAAGTGGCGGAGGCTCGCGGTACTAAGGCGGCGTTTCTTGAGTATCTCGCGAGCGACGGGCTGCTGTTCCTTCCGGATAAGGTCAACGGCCACGAGTATTGGAACGCACGAGCCGAGTCGACCGGTCTCTTGAGTTGGGCCCCGAACTTCGCGGACGTTTCGGCGAACGGCATTCTGGGCTATACGACCGGCAATTGGGAATATCGCCCAAAAGGCAAAGGTGACACACCCGCAGGATTTGGCGAATTCATCACAGTTTGGCAGCGACAGCCGGACGCCAAGTACCGGTTCGTTGTCGATATCGGCATCGGTCACGACAGGCCGACGAAGTATTCTGAGGACTGGATCACGACCGTCGTCACAGCTCGGGACGCGAATGAAAGGAACACCTCAGCCGCCGACACCGCGACCGGCTTTTTTGAGCTGGCCACGACAAAGAACGCTAAAAAGGCCTATGCAGCCTATGCGTCGGACGAGATCAGGCTGTTTCGTGAAGGAAAGATGCCGTTCGTCGGCAAGAAGGCTGCTCTCGGCGCCGTTAGTGACGAAAAAGGCACTCTAACCTTATCAAAACGCAGCAGTTTTCTTGGCTCTGCGGACCTCGCATACACAGTCAGCACTTATTCACGGTCCGAAGGCGGCAAAGTGATCGAAAAGGGAAATTACGTCCAGATCTGGCGGCTGGCAGGCGGCAAATGGAGGATCGTTATGGATGTTTTCAAGCCCGTCCCCTAAGATGACAGACAATCTCGAGAGATTACGTGAAATTCTGCGGCTCGAATCGAGTGCTATCGAGCGTGCGGCGGAAGCTCTGCGGTCCGAACAGGCTGATGCCGCGCTCGATCTGCTCCATAATTGTCAGGGAAAAGTGATCGTAACGGGCGTCGGCAAATCGGGCGTAATTTCGCAGAAGATCGCGCAGACGCTCATCAGCACTGGAACGGTCGCGGTATATGTACATCCAAGTGACGCATTGCACGGCGGGCTGGGAATTGTTTTGGCAAGCGACGTGGTCATTGCCCTAAGCAACTCGGGCGAGACGGACGAACTGCTGGCGATGCTACCGACACTGAGCCAGCGAGGCGTCTCGATGATCGCTATCGTCGGCAAGGTGGACTCGAGGCTTGGCGGCGCTGCTGATGTCGTTCTCGATGCGTCGGTCGATAGCGAGGCGTGTCCTCTCAACCTTGCACCAACCGCATCGACGACCGTCGCACTCGCTATCGGCGACGCTCTGGCGGTGGTGCTAATGGAGAAAAAAGGCCTCACGGAGAAGGATTTTGCCGCCAATCACCCCGCGGGGCAGCTTGGTAAACGCCTCACGATCCGTGTTGCCGATCTGATGCACCCAAGTCCAAACGTCGCTCCGGATGCGGGCTGGTTGGACGTGGTAAGAGCCATCTCAAAACATGCGCTCGGTGCCGTAAATGTTGTCGGTGAAGGGGCTTCGCTACATGGTATCGTTACCGATGGTGACCTGCGAAGGGCCATTGAACGCACTCCTCCTGAGCAGTTGATACTGCTGACCGCCAGCTCGATGATGACGCCGTCACCGATCACCGCGGGGCCCGAGATGCTTGCATTCGACGCACTTAGATTGATGGAGGACCGGCCATCACAGATCTCAGTACTTCCGGTTGTTGATGAACCGGGCCGGGCCGTCGGCCTGCTAAGACTTCACGACATTGTACGGAGCGGTTTGTAATTGCTTCGGGTCAGGATCGATACGTAAGCCTTCCAAGGCCGACGTTGTCTCCGTATCTGCGCGCCATATGCAGGTGGCGATCTGCCGTATGTGATCGAGGTCGTGCGTTAGGGCCCAATTTTCGCCGTCGGTGCTGCTTTGCGGTGCATTCGGGTGACAGGTCGCTGAGCATTCGCTCGAGCGAATAGGGAGTTTGCCGCATTATCTCAACTGCCTGATCTAGCCTGAATTACATACCAATCGCCATTACACAGCGCGTTTGTTAGAATCACGTTTCTATGGCGTCACCGCTTGTAGCCATCATAGGCCGGCCGAATGTCGGCAAATCGACGTTGTTCAATCGTCTTACGGGATCGCGCAAGGCGATCGTCGGCGACGAGCCGGGCATTACGCGCGACAGGATGTTTGGCGAGGTCGACTGGCGGGCGAAGACGTTTCGCCTCGTCGACACGGGCGGCATTGTGCCCGACGACGACGCGATAATTCCGGCGAACATATTCAAGCAGGCCTCGAACGCGATCGAAGAATCTGTCGCTATTATTTGGGTCCTTGACGCTCGTGCCGGCATCACGCCGCTGGATGAAGAACTAGGTGTTTTGCTGCGCAATACGAATAAGCCAGTCATCATCGCCGCGAACAAGGTCGAGTCGAGGACCGTCGAGAGTGAAGCCGGCGAGTTCTACCAATTCGGTTTCGAAATGGCGCCGATCTCGTCCGAACACGGCATCGGCGTCGGCGACCTACTCGATCTCGTCTTTGAGCATCTTGAGATCGAGGACGAAGTGGAAGAAGAAAAGTCTACCGAGATCAAGCTTGCCATTATCGGCCGCCCAAATGTCGGCAAATCCTCGCTTCTAAATCAGATACTCGGCGAGGACCGCGTCATCGTATCTTCGATCCCCGGCACGACGCGCGACGCTATCGACACGCATTTGACTGTTGACGGAAAGGATTACATCCTCATCGACACAGCGGGCATTCGCCGCAAGGGCAAGACGACCGAGATGGCTGAGAAACTGTCGGTCATCATGGCCCGCAAGGCGCTCGAACGCGCTGACGTCGCGATCCTCGTCATCGACGCCGTCGAAGGCGTGACGAATCTCGACGCGAACATCGCGGGATACGCCGTCGATTCGGGTTGTTCGGTCATCATCGTGGTGAACAAGTGGGACGCGGTCGAGGAGAAAGAGACGAATACGATATACGAATTCGAACGCAGCCTGAGAAACGCGATGAAGTTCCTCGATTGGGCGCCGATAGTGACCATCTCGGCGCTGACAGGCCAACGTGTCACAAAGATACTGCCGCTCGTTGCCGAGGCATACGAGGCACGGAATACACGTGTCCAAACGTCGCGACTAAACCGCTTTTTTGAAGAGATGATCTCGCAGCCCAAGGGCGGCTCGGCACCTGCCTCGGTCAAGGGTGGATTTTCGCGGCTCAAGGTGCAGTTCATCACGCAGGCGGGCATGCGTCCGCCGCTGTTCATTCTATTCACGTCGGGCGGCGGCAAGTCGGGGCTGCATTTCTCATATATGAGATACATTGAGAACCGTTTGCGTGAGCAATTCGGATTTTTTGCGACGCCTATAAGGCTCGTCGAACGGCATAAGGCCAGACCGAAGTAAATTGTCGCGTTAGACGGCAATATAATAGAATCTCGTAACGATGGAAGCGCTTCTTTTGCTTTTCAGGCTTTTCTTAGCGGGCATAATGGCGCTCGCGGGGGCGGCCAAACTGGCCGATCTGAACGGGTCGAAAAAGGTCATGCAGGATTTTGGCGTGCCTTCGTCGCTCGCGATGGTGACGGCGCTCGGTTTGTCGTTGCTCGAGATCGCGATCGCGGCGTTTTTGCTGTCGATCGAAACGTCGTGGTACGCGGCGATCGCCGCCGCCGGTCTGTTGGGCCTGTTTGCGGCGCAGATGGCGTTTCAGCTCGCTAAAGGCAACGCACCAGACTGTCATTGCTTCGGTCAGGTTTACAGTGAGCCGGTGAGCAAATGGAGTATAGTTCGCAACATCATTTTTGCCGTCCCAGCCGTTGTGCTAGTCGCCTCGGGCCGTGGCGTGCAGGGAATGGCGCTCAACGACGTGCGGCTTGATGTCATGCAGTTGGTTTTCGGTGTCGTTATTGTTGGTTTGCTCGTTGCGGCTGTTGCTCAGCTTCGCAAGCTTTCGCGCGGGCAGGCCGAGATCGTGAAACGGATCGAAGTGATCGAGCTTGTTTCGCGTTCCGAGGGCCACATTCACCGCGACGAGGCCGGGCACCCTAATGATGGTATGCCGATCGGCGCGATTGTTGGCGACTTTGAGACGAAGAACCTCGGCGGCGAAAGCATGACGCTCGCTGATGTTCGAGCCGACGGGCTGCCGGTAATGTTCTTGTATGTGAGCCCAAGCTGTCGGCCGTGCGAGGCTCTTGTGCCCGAGATCGTAGGCTGGCAGGAAGAGCTTCGCGGCAGGGTAAAGTTTGCTCTAATCACGTCGGGAAATGCGAAAGATAATCGGGCAAAGTTTGGCGATAAATTCGACCTGATGCTCGTGCAGCAGGAGCGTGAACTGTCCGATCTGATCGGTGCGAAATGGACACCGACGGCAGTGTTGATGGGTGCGGACGGCCGCATCGCGAGTCATGCGGCTGCGGGCGATGTTGCGATCAGGGAACTCGTGGCAACGATAAAGAAGGACGATCCTGCACGCGAGTTTGCTTATTACACCAACGGCAACGGTACCGCCCAGACTCTCAAGATCGGTGAGAGTGTCCCTGAGATCGACGTAACCGATATCGCGGGGCGTGAGCTTACCGCGGACGATCTAAAAGGGAAACAGACGCTGGTCGCTTTCTGGAGCACAGGCTGCGGTCATTGCGCGAATATGCTGCCCGAACTTCGCGAGTGGGACTCGTCGAAAGGCGACGACGAGCCGAACCTCATTGTTTTCTCTGACGGTGATGAGGAGATGTTGAAAGACTTCGGCCTGCGTTCGCCGGTAGTGCTCGACGAAGGTCATCGCACGGCCGGAACGCTCGGAATGTGGGGCACTCCGTCGGCGATACTCGTAAACGAAGACGGCGTGATAATCACCGAGACCGCCATCGGTGCCGCTAATATCTGGTCGCTGATCGGCAAGAGGAAGTAAGTTCTAACGCAGAGACGCAAAGAAGCGAAGACGCAAGGGAAGTCAAAAGAGAGTTCGGTACTCCTTTTGCGTCTTTGCACCTTTGCGACTTTGCGTTGATCTCCTTATGAAACCGATCGACTGGCAAATAGAGGCGACCGACGGCAACGCGCGGGCGGGCGTGCTGACGACGCGGCGGTCGGTGATCGAGACGCCGGTCTTCATGCCGGTCGGCACGCAGGGTGCGCTAAAGGGCGTGCGTTTCGAGTGGCTTGAGGACGAGATCGATGCGCGGATAATTCTTGCCAACACCTATCATCTGTTTCTTAGGCCGGGCATCGAGACTATTCGTGAATTTGGCGGTTTGCACAAGTTCACCTCATGGGATCGTTCCTTTCTGACAGATTCGGGCGGATTTCAGGTGTTTTCGCTGACCGACCTGCGGAAATTAACTGAGGAAGGCGTTGAGTTTCGCTCGCATCTGGACGGGAGCAAGCAGTTCCTTTCGCCTGAGGTCTCGATGGAGGTGCAGGCGGCTCTTGATTCCGAGATCGTAATGGCCTTTGACGAATGTCCGCCCGGCGACGCGGGGCACGAGCGGACGAGGCAAAGTCTCGAATTGACCGCGCGATGGGCGGCGAGATCGAAAGCAAGGTTCGGTGAGCTGTCGGACCGCAGGCTGCCAGCCTGCGAGTCTTCGGCTTTCGGCCGCGTTGAACAAGACCAACACACGCAGGCGGGCAGCCTGCGGTCCGACGGGCAGGCATTGTTCGGCATCATTCAGGGCGCCGGGCATCTGGATCTGAGAAAAGAAAGCCTCAATCGTACGGTCGAGATCGGTTTTGACGGATATGCGATCGGCGGGTTGAGCGTTGGCGAAGAGAAATCGGTGATGTACGGCGTACTCGAATTCCTCGCACCACAGATGCCAGCCGATGCTCCTCGATATTTAATGGGCGTCGGCACGCCTGAGGACCTTGTCGAGGCGGTCGGGCACGGGGTTGATATGTTTGACTGCGTGATACCGACGCGCAACGGGCGGACAGGCGGTGCGTTTACGTCGCGTGGCAAACTGAACATCCGTAACGCAAAGTTCGCCCTAGACGAATCACCGCTAGATCCTGACTGCGAATGTTCAGTCTGCCGGCGTTATTCGCGAGGTTACCTCAGGCACCTATATCAGGCTGGCGAAATGAATGCGGCGATCATGATCTCGCATCACAACGTCGCGTTCTTTGCCGATACGATGCGGCGGGCGCGGCGAGCTATAGGAGGATCGTCATTCTCGTCGTTCAAGCTCGAATTCCTCGAAAAACTGCAAGAGAACGAAGCCGCGTTTGATTAAGCCGCGGCAAATGTATATCATTTTGCTTTTGTCTTTTGACCTAGGATCGTAATGAATATTTTCTTACTGTTATTTCAGGACGCAACGGGTGGCGGCAGCAGCCTTATCTGGACGCTCCTGCCGTTCGTTTTCATTTTTGGCATCTTCTATTTCCTCGTGATAATGCCCCAGAAACGCCAGAAACAGCAGCTTCAGGATATGATCGCATCGCTCAGGATGAATGACGAGGTCGTTACCAACGGCGGCATCATCGGCAAGATCAAGGAGATACGCGAAACGAGCTTTATCATCGTCAGTGCCGATAAATCGTTCCTCGAGATAGGCAAAAGCGCGGTGGTGGGCAAAAAGGCGGAGTAGTGAACCGTGAACGGTAAACCGTGACAAGCTAGGTCGATCCGACTGTTTTTCTTGTCACTTGTCACTGTTCACTTGTCACGCAGCATTATGAAGAATACCGGTTTATGGATCAGGACGGCGATCATTATCGCCATTACGCTCGGGGGCATCTATTTGGTGATCGGCCCGCGGCGCACGCCGACCGCGGCGGATTTTACGTGGGAAGGCATTAAGAATAACCTCGCCTCGAACGTTAATCTCGGCCTCGACCTTAAGGGCGGCTCGCACCTCGTGATGCGGGTCAAGACCGATGATTACCTGAAGACGCTCGCCGAGAACAACGCCCAGGCAGCGATGACCGCGGCTCAGGACGCCAAACTGCCCGTCACAGGTAACAATGTTGTTGCCGAGGCTGGCAACTATGCCGTGGAATTGACGCTTTCAGATCCCGCACAAGCTCAGGCAGTTATCGACGAGGTCAAGAAAAAGGTCGATTTCGTTAACTGGAATGAAACGACGAGCGGCAACACGATCAGATGGACGCTGCCAGCACAGATGCAGCAAGTCCTCAAGATCCAGGCCGTCGATCAGGCGCTCAAGATCATCGACAGCCGCATCAACGCGTTTGGCGTCAAGGAACCGACGCTGCAAAAGCACGGTGCCGAATCGTCGGGCCAGATACTTCTTCAGATGCCCGGCGTGGACGACCCGGAGCGTGTGAAAGCTCTCATCGGGGCTGAATCGAATCTCGAGCTAATGAAGGTCGTAAGTCCGGCCAATCCGGCGCCCGTCCAGACGTATCCGACCGAAGAGGCAGCAAAAAAGTCACTCGGCGGAACCGTCCCGCCGACCAGGCGGATCGTTCCGTATTCGGATAAGGATGAACCGTCCAACGCTAAAGCGGGTGCCACGCCCGATCCTAACAAGCCTAAGCAATTCGTGGTCGTCGAACATCCGGCGATCGTTGACGGCAGCGAACTGCGCGAGGCCAGTGCGGGTTCGCGAACAGGAAGTGATCGCGATTTTGAGATCAACTTTTCGCTTAAGCCGGCCGGTGCCCAGAAATTTGGCGAGTGGACCGGCAAGAACATAAACAACTACATGGCCGTCGTCCTCAATGGCGAGGTCAAGTCGGCCGCGTACATAAAGGGGCAGATCTTCGATCAAGGTCAGATATCGGGCCGATTTACAAAGGAGTCAGCGGACGATCTCGCGCTGACGCTTAAGTCAGGAGCGCTGCCCGCAAAGATCGAGTATCAGGAAGAGCGCACCGTCGGGCCGAGCCTCGGCGCCGATTCTATTCGAGCCGGCGTGCAAGCGTCGCTGGCGGGGTTGATCTTTATCGTCATTTTCATGCTCTTTTACTATCGCGGCTCGGGCGTTAACGCCGTGGTCGCGTTGGTTCTGAACATGCTGCTGACAATGGCTGCGTTGATCATGATCAAATCGACGCTCACGCTGCCGGGCATCGCGGGACTGATCCTCGGTATCGGTATGGCGGTGGACTCGAACGTGCTCATATTCGAGCGGCATACGAGAGGAGCTTAGGGCCGGCGACACCGTTGCTGACGCGATCTCGAAGGGCTTTGATCGGGCGTTCATAACGATCATCGACACGCACATCACGACGATCCTTTCGTCGATGATCCTGTATGTTTACGGTTCGGGGCCGATACGCGGATTTGCTGTCACGCTGGTATTGGGCCTGTTGATCAATCTCTTCTCCGCGGTATTCGTATCGCGAACAATTTTCATGTGGCTGCTCGAGAAGCGGCCCGACATGCAGAAGCTGAGTATTTAGCTCACGCTAAGCGAAGAAGTATTTTAAATGCTGGAAATTTTTAAGAACATTAATGTCGATTGGATGGGCTGGCGAAAGCCCCTAATCATGATCTCGATAGCCATCCTCTTTGCGGGACTGGGCTCTGCCATTGGCCGCCAATTCACAGAGGGAGGGACGGACGCGTTTAACCTCGGTGTGGATTTTCAGGGCGGCACTGTCGTAACCGTCAAGTTTCGCGAAAAGCCCTCGACCGACGACATTCGCAATTCGCTTCAGGCCGTTGGTATCGAAGAAGCGATCATCCAGGATTCGACCGACAAGGCTGACGAGGTACTGATCAAGGTGCCGACGATGGGCCAGCGAGAGGAATGCCCTAACGTTGACGAGGCGGGCCGGTGCTTTGTAAAGAAGGGCCTCGATACCTTCGGCAAAGAGGCCGAGGGCGCGGCGACGCTGAATGACGACCAGACCGCCGCCTACAAGATCGTGGGTACCGATGCGGTCGGCCCGGTCGCCGGTGCTCAGCTTCGCAATCAGGCCGTCATCGCGACATTGCTTGGAATGGTTGGGATCCTGCTGTTCATCGCGTTCCGGTACGACTGGACCTACGCGGCGGGTGCTGTCATCGCTGTGTTTCACGACGTCCTGATAACGCTTGCGTTCTTCACTATGTTTCAGTGGGAGGTCAGCCTTAATGTGCTGGCCGCGTTGCTGACACTGGTCGGTTTCTCTGTGAATGACTCGATCGTAATCTTTGACCGCATCCGCGAGAACCTCACGCTGCATCGCGGTGAGTCGCTCTACAAGCTCACGAATCAGTCTATCAACCAGACAATGTCGCGAACGATCGTGACGAACGGACTCGTCTTTTTGGCGGTCCTCGCGTTGGTGTTGTTTGGCGGCGAGGTGCTTCGCGGATTCTCGCTGGCATTGTTCGTTGGTTCGATAACGGGTACGTATTCGACTATCGCTATTGCCAGCCCGATCGCCATTTGGTGGCAGAGCAAGCTGGGCGATTCACGGGTAAAAGAAGTGCTCGTGCCCCAGCAGCAGGGCGAGAAATTAGCGTCGTCGGCGAGGCGTACCGTAACGCGCCGGCCCGTGACGAGATAAGCCGCGAAATGCTCTGACTTTACCCTCAAAAACAGGTGATTATTCTTGACTTTGTTTGGGTAAACTTTTAGACTTCATTTCGTTGCTGGTCAATTAATGCGTTTGCTTAGTGCTTACTTCGGTTTCTACCCTTGAAACAGGAGCGGCGTTTATAAGACTTTTGCGTGTCCGACCGGTAAGAGTCAAAGAGCCCGCACTTGGTGAATAGGAATAACGAGCGAGTACAACTGGTCGATCAACGATGGGAGCGATTGCAACGCGGAATTCCGTTGACGACATCATAGCAATAATAGTTTTTCGTGACCCTTGACCTGAATTTGGCACCGGAAAAAAGGGAGATAGTACCATGTTAGACCAACTAGTAGAATCGAAAGACAACGGGGCCGAGAACAAACGGCGCGGTGAGTTCATGCTTACCGTACTCATCCTCGCGGTGATCACTGTTGTCAGCCTGTGGACGCGTGATCTGTTTGCTCATGACTACGGCATGGGCGGCGACGATCTTGCTCTGACCACGCTCGTTGCTCCTGTTCCAGTCGCGGACGAAGAGCCGCCACCTGAGGAGAAAAAGACCGAGCAGAAGGAAGTTGCGGCCGACACGCGTAAGGAACTTATCGCGAGCATTGATATGTCGCCGAAAGAGCCGCCACCGATCAGTACGGCAAAGAATACTAAGCTGACGATCCGTCCGGAGTTTAACGTTCGCCTCGGCGATACGGACTCTAACGCCACCGTGCGCGCCGAGAGCGGTCGCGGCGACGTTGTTAAGGAAGGCGGCCCCGGCGGCACGCTTTCTTCGGGCGGCGGTGATGCTGATCCAGGCACGGGGGCACCCCCACCGCCACCACCGGCTCCGCCGAAACCCGCGCCGAAGACCGTCTCAGGCGGCGTGCTCAACGGTAAGGCGACCAGCCTGCCGAAACCGGCCTATCCACCGGCAGCAAGGGCTGTACGTGCCTCAGGATCGGTTAGCGTCCAGGTGCTGATCAGCGAATCAGGCAGCGTTATCTCAGCCAGCGCTGTCAGCGGTCATCCGCTGCTCAGGGCGGCAGCTGTTGGAGCCGCACGCGGCGCACGGTTCAGTCCGACGCTCCTGTCCGGCCAGCCGGTTAAGGTTTCTGGTGTGATAACTTACAACTTTGTTCCGTAAACGGAACGTGGGCGAAACGGCTGCGTTGGCGGCCGTTTCGTTCCTTTGATACCATCGCAATATTAGATTTTTTTGATTTCATTGGAGGAAAAACCATGACTTTTGTAGCCAGCCTGATCGGAACGGATATTTCGGGCTTTTTCTTGTTGTTTTCCGAGGGTGCAGTGTCCTTCGGCATTTACGATATCGCAAAGAGTCTGACCATTCCGGGTTGGGGCGTTATCATCACCCTTTTGATCCAGTCGGTGTACATGATCGCCGTCGGTATCGAAAGGTGGCTGACCTATAACAAGGCCAAGCAGCAGTCGCGGCAGTATGCCCCGAAGGTCGCCCAGGCTTTGAAGAACAGCAACATTGATGAGGCGATCAATATCAGCGACAAGCACAAGGATTCGCACCTTGCGATGGTTGTTTCGTCGGGCTTGAAGGAATTTGCGGCCCATCAGGGTAATACCGACATCTCGGCTGACGAGATGGAGGCGTCCAAGCGTGCTCTCGAGCGTGCCATCGCCGTCAAGACTGCTGAGCTCAAACGCGGCCTTTCAGGCTTGGCAACGGTCGGATCTACGGCACCGTTCGTCGGACTGTTCGGAACGGTCGTCGGCATCATCGGTGCGTTCCAGGCCCTGCGTGCTAACGAGTCGGCTGGTATCGGAGCGGTCGGCGGCGCTATCGCCGAGGCCCTCGTTGCTACCGCATTCGGTATTTTGGTGGCGATCCCGGCTGTTTGGCTGTTTAACTATTTCACCAACAAGGTGACTAGCTTCAGCGTCGAAATGGAGAATTCCGCTTCGGAATTGGTTGACTATTTCATCAAGCAGCGCGCTCGCAGCCTCCGTGGGTAGACTTTGAAAAAGGACAGAACTTTTTCTGACAAGGAGTAACTGCTATGGCTGTCAATATTGGCGGTACAAGTGAATATAATTCCGAGATCAATGTCACACCAATGGTGGACGTTATGCTCGTGCTGCTGATCATTTTTATGATCGTCACGCCCCTGTTGCAACAGGGCGTATCGGTGAATCTACCCCGCGATATGGTCAGTCCGGACGAGGATGGCGATATTGCTAAGGATACGTCCGTAATCGTTGCCATCCCCGATAACAGTAATTTTTATATCGGGAAAGAGCAGTATCCGATCGACGCCCTCGGCGACGTCATCAAACGTCGAATGGAGGGGAAAACGCCCGACAAACGCATCGTCTATATCAAGAGCGGTGTCGACGTCGATTACGGCCGGGTCGTAGCTGCGATCGATACGATACGTAAGCAGGACATCGATAAGATCGGGCTGGTCGCGGACAAGAAGAAGGGAGGCGAGGCCCCCAAATAGCCCTTGACGCGGCGTCTGCCGCGCCAACGGCGGGAAGATAGAAGTATGGGAATGTCAACGGGTGGGAGTTCAGAAGGAGCTACACCACATATCAACGTAACACCGCTGATCGACGTGCTTCTCGTGCTGTTGATCATCTTTATGGTAATCACGCCGCTCAAGCCGAGCCGATTTGAGGCCAAGGTGCCGGCGGAACCTAAAGATATTCAGGACGTTAACATCAAACCCAACCCGCTCACGCTGGTTGTGGCGATCAATAAGGAAACTCGAGCTGTAACGCTTAATAACGAGCCTTTCGGAGACGTCAGCGATACCGATGCACTCGGTAACAAGCTCCGTGAGGTGTTTAAGGGGCGTGAGAACGAGGGTGCGTTCCGTGAGGGGACCAACGAGATCGAAAAAACGGTCTTCATCAAATCACCTAAGTCCGTGCGCTATGGCGACGTCGTTAAGGTGATCGATGCGGCAAAAGCGGCCGGTGCGTCGCCGATCGGCCTGCAGATCGACGATCTTTCAGAATAAATATATACCGTAGGGCCGGGCGGCGTGTCGGGCCCTGACGGTGTGAATGGAGTCAAATGATGAGATTCTCTCGTATTGGAATCATCGCTCTTTTAGCTGTCAGCGTATTGGCAGGGGCGAATTGCGGCTATTACAACCGTGTAATGGCACGTAAGGACCTGGTTGACGGTTCGGCAGCATATAAGAATCGTAAATTCGATGACGCCGAAAAACTGTTCCGCAAGGCGATCGCGCGCGACCCAAAGGGCGAAAATCTTGAAGGCAGGATGGCGCAGCTTTTCCTCGCACGCACGCTCCATTCGATCTACATCGGCAACCGTAAGGAATCGGTTAAGGCCGAAGAAGCGATAAAAGAGTATCAAAAGGCACTCGTGCAGGACCCCAAGGATCAAAGCTCGTACAAGGCGGTTGCGAGCCTCTATGAGAACCTGCAGAAGACGGATGAGTGGCTCGATTGGGTTACGAAGAGGTCGCAGAACACAACCATACCAGGTGAGCACCGGGCTGAGGCATTGACGTCGCTGGCGGCCAAGAAGAACACGTGCGCCAACGACATTTCGGACACTGAAGCTACAAAGAAAAAGACCACTAAGGACGGTAAGCCCGCCTATAATTACGTCAAACCCGCAAGCCCTGAGGACTATGAAAAGTTCAAACAGTGTGTTGCGGACGGAACTCAGTTTATCGATCAGGCCATTGCCCTCGAGCCAGAGCCGGTAAAATCAGCGACCACACTGAATGTCAAGTCGCTCTCAGACGCCGACCTGAAATCAAAGCAGGACCTGCTCAAGGTATTCGAATCGGCACGTTCGTATAAGACCAGCTTGCTGTATCAGGCGTCATATCTGGCCGAAATGGATGGCCGCGGTGAGGACCACACGCGTTTGAAGGGCGAGGCCGATGCCTTCCGGCAGAAGTTTCTCGAACTTACCGACGTCGTCAAAAAGATCCAGGCTGAGATCGACGAGCGCGTAGCCGCCAAGGAGGCTGCGGCCACCGGTAAGGCCGCGACGAACGCCGCCGCTAACGCAAGTAACAACTAACCAGGTTTTTTCTTTCCAACTCAGACGGTGCTCAATTACAATTGATTGAGCACCTTTTTTGTCACTGCTCCAGGGTATGATCAGGATCGAGGACGTTATCGACAAGGTTCAGCTTAATCGGCCCGGTGCCGACACCGACCTGATCCGCCGCGCGTACATGTTCTCGGCACTTCATCATAAGGGTCAGACACGGGCGTCAGGCGAACCGTATCTTGTTCATCCTATTGAGGTTGCGGCGATATTAGCAGACATGCGCCTCGACGAAGTGAGCGTTTCAACGGGGCTGCTCCACGATGTGGTAGAAGATACCTTGGTCGACCTCGATACCATCCGGAATACCTTTGGTGACGAGATAACCCTGCTGGTCGACGGCCTGACCAAGATCGCCAACATCAGCGACCTGTCACGTGAGAAGCAGCAGGCCGAGAACGTTCGCAAGATGGTGCTGGCAATGGTCACGGACGTTCGTGTCGTGCTGATCAAGCTCGCCGACCGTCTGCACAACATGCGGACAATGCAGTATCTCAAGCCCGAGAAGCGCAGGCGCATCTCGCAAGAGACATTGGACATCTACGCTCCGATCGCGCATCGCCTCGGTATGGGTAAGATCCGGGGCGAGCTTGAGGACCTGTCGTTCCAAAACCTCTACCCGCAGGACTACAAGCGGCTCGCTCGCGAGGTCGATATTCGCCGACCCGAACTCGAGGCGGCCCTCGAAAAGATAAAGACAACGATAGCGGAGAAGCTTACTGAATACGATGTGCCGTTCATCAGCGTCGAGGGCCGTGTAAAGCGGCTTTATTCCCTTTGGAAAAAGCTCAAGAAGCAAAAGATCCACATAGAACAGGTTTACGACCTGATCGCTGCCCGCATCATCACGCCCAACGAATCCCGGAATTGCTATCTCGCAATGGGTGTTATCCATGACATTTGGACGCCCGTGCCCGAGCGATTCAAGGACTGGATCGCGATACCGCGGGATAATCTATATCGCTCGCTGCATACGTCAGTCATCGGCGATACAGGTCAATCGTTTGAAGTTCAGATCCGGACGGAAGAGATGCACCGCATCGCCGAAGAAGGCGTTGCCGCTCATTGGCGCTACAAGGAGCATAGCCTCGGCAAGGCCCATGACGACGACACGCTCGACGAACTGCGAAAGACGGTCGAGAAGCTGCTGCTGCCGCTCGTTGAGGAATCGCAGGAGCATCAGGATTCTGAGGATTTTATCGAGACGCTAAAACTCGATCTTTATCCGAAGGACGTTTACGCATTCACGCCGATGGGCAAGGTCATTCAATTGCCTCGCGGCTCAACGCCGATCGATTTTGCGTACGCGATCCATTCCGGCGTCGGCGACAAATGTACGGGGGCGAAGATCAACGGGCGGATCGTTCCGCTTCGCACCGAGCTGCACAACGGCGACGTCATAGAGATATTGACCAAGCAGAACGCGAAGCCATCGGGCGACTGGCTTGAACACGCGGTCACCTCCCGGGCCCGCAGCCGAATCAGGCATTACATCTCGCAGCAGCAGCGTTTGGAATCTATAGAGGTAGGCCGCAAGCTCCTCGAGAAGGAGGCTGAGAAATTTCGTGTCGCGCCAAAGAAGTTCCTTTCTGACGACGCTGAACTGAAACGTATCGCCAACGACTACGGACTGAGCCGCCCCGAAGATCTTTTTGCATCAATCGGTTACGGCAAGACGCTGCCGCGCAACGTCATCGGCAAGCATTTGGGCGCGGAGAAGTTCAAGGAGCTTGATCCCGACGCCAAAAAGCCTACGCGTCTAAAGACCGCGACCAAGGCCGTCCGTAAGCTCATCGGCATGGACGACGCCATCATTGTCAAGGGCGTGGACAATCTGCTTATAACCCGCTCAAAGTGCTGCAATCCTCTGCGCGGCGAAGAGATCATTGGCTACATCTCGCTCGATAAGGGCATCGTCGTCCACAACAAACGCTGCAAGAACGTCTCGCAGCTCCTCGTCAATAAGGATCGCATCGTCGATGTCGAATGGGCCAAGGCTGACAAAGACCAGATCCAGTCGGTTCAACTGCTTGCCACGACTGAGAACCGCACCGGAATGCTCGCTGGCATCACCAACGCCATCGCCGATATCAAGACCGGCATCCGCGACGCGCGCGCAAACGTATCAAAGAACGATATCGGCCTGATCGAGGTCACCGTCGAGGTATTCGACAAAAAACATCTCGACAAAGTCGTAGGCGCCATCGAGCATGTCCCTGGCGTGATCGCGGTCGAGCGCGTGAATGCATAAAACCGGAACCACGAAATAACACGAAAGATCACCAAAGGATATTGGGGAAAGGCTTTGCTCCCCCTTTTGTGTATTTTCGTGCTATTTCGTGGTTCCATCCTGCTTTCCTTTTCCCATTTGATTTGATAGAATTCGCCTTTTGCTTGGGGATTAGGCAAAGGCGTTATTGATGATCGAGACCGTTACAACAGACAAAGCTCCCGGCGCGATAGGGCCATATTCTCAGGCTGTTAAGGCCGGCGGAATGGTGTTTTGTTCGGGTCAGATACCAATCGACCCGTCGACGGGCGAGTTCGTGTCGGATGTCGTGTCAGAGCAGACGGATCAGGTGCTAAAGAATCTTGGCGAGGTGTTGACTGCAGCTGGTACAGGACTGAGCAATGTGGTCAAGACGACCGTGTTTCTCACGGATATGAACGATTTTGCAGAGATGAACGAGGTTTATTCACGGTTTTTCAATGAGAATAAACCCGCTCGCGCGACGGTCCAGGCGGCGGCATTGCCTCGCGGGGCTCGTGTCGAGATCGACTGCATCGCGGTTTTGTAGGCAAAAGCAAACGCCCGCATTTACGGGCGTCTTGCAACCAAAGTAGCCGGTTGTAACTCTAATGTTTACGCGGCTTTGACAACTTTACCGCCCTTGATACAGCGTGTGCAGGCCTTGATCTTCGCGTTGCCGCCGGCGGGCAGCTGTACGCGGACCGGCTGCAGGTTAGGGTTGAAACGCCGACGTGTTTTATTGTTAGCGTGTGAAACATTATTACCAAATTGCGGGCCTTTTCCGCAGATGTCGCAACGTTTTGCCATATTATTCCCAATGAGTTTTAGAAAAACTCGAAACGATATTTATAACAGAAGGTTCTGATATTAGTCAAGACACATGAATAGGTTAAAAGCCATAGGAGCTATTTTGCAAATGAAACACAAACGGTCGACCCTTACGGCCGCCGTCGCATTGTCGGCGGCGATCTTCGCCGCATGCGGCCAGTCACCGACGGGCAACTCGACGAGCGGCCCCGTCGATCCGAACGAGACCGCCGCAAAGGTCAACGGCAAGGTCATCACCATGCAGGAAGTCGAACGCGCCGTCAAACAGGAAGCGCGCGGTCAGGAAACTAAGATGTCGCCGCTCGAACTGGCGGCCGCCCGTCTGCAGGTCCTTCAAAACCTCGTCGAACAGGAAGTTATGTTCCAAAAGGCGGAAAAAGAGGGGTCAGTCCCCTCGGACGAGGACGTCACGGCCGAGATCAACAAGCGAAAGGTTGAGAGCCGCATGTCGGTGGAGGAATTTGACAAGCAGATGAAAGAGGCCGGTCTCGACGAAAAGTCGTTTCGCGATAACATCAAGAAGGGCCTCGCGATCCAGAAGCTGATCGATAAGGTCACGGGCAGGATCGAGAATCCGAACGATCGTGAGATCGAGGAGTTCTTTAAGAGCAATCCCGAGATGTTCGTCAAAAAGCGCGGTGTTAGGCTTGCGGCCATCGTGGTCGATCCGGCAGATGGCGGACAGGGCGACACGACCCGAAATGCGGCCGAGGCTGACCAAAAGGTGAAAGAGGTCCTTACCAAGGTGGCCCAGCCCGCCAGCGATTTCGCGGCGATCGCCCGCGAGTACAGCGAGGATTCGAGCGGTATCAAGGGCGGCGACCTGGGCTATATCAGCGAGCAGGAATTGAGGTCGAATTTCGGTGAGCAGATCGCCGGCGGCTTTATGAACCCGCAATTCGAGGTTGGCCGTGTAACGAACGCGCTGCCGCTGCAGGGCAAGGCTTATATCTTCAAGCTGCAGGAGCGCATCGAGAAGGATGAGAACCTGACGCTTGAGAATCCGACCGTTCGCCCTCAGATCACGCAGTTGCTGACCGATAATCGCAAGCAGCTTCTCGCCGCTTCGTATCAGGCGATCGCGATGAACGAGGCGAAGATCGAGAACTTCCTCGCCAAAAAGGTCGTCGAGAACCCGAATGAACTCAGCGGTGCTCGACCTGCCGGCGCGACAAACAGCAACACTGTTGCTCCGTCTAACTCGAACACGGCGCCATCGAATGCGGCCCCGGCCAATTCGACCGCAAATTCCGCATCGAACGCGAAGGCCGACGACAAGAAACCGGCCAATGCCGCTAACAGCAAGTAATCCTTAGAAAGGGAGAAAGGGACAAGGTGAGAAAATGAGAGAGATCTCATCTTCTCACCTTCTCATTTTCCCATCTTCTCGCTATCGTGCTCTTTCGACTATCAGACATCACCAAATCCTACGGCGGCACTGAGGTGCTTCGCGGGGTGTCGTTTCAGATAAATCCTGATGAAAAGGTCGGGCTGGTCGGGCGTAATGGTGCGGGCAAGACGACGATCTTCAAACTGCTGACCGGCGAAGAATCGCCCGACTCAGGCGATATCGCAACTATCAACGGTTTGCGGTTGGGGCTGCTGGAACAGCACGTCGATTTTGACGCTGCCGAGACCGTCCATACGGCGGCCCTTTCTGCATTCAAGGAGATCCACGACATCGAGGCCGAGATGCGGCGGCTCGAGAAGGTGATGGAAACTGATCATTCCGAACCCGTTCTCGATAAATACGCCGAGCTGCAAACGGCGTTTGAGCAGGCTGACGGCTTCTCGTACGCCGCCCGGGCTGAGGCAGTTCTGATCGGCGTCGGTTTTACACGCGACCAATGGTCGATGGAGACGCGAACGCTGTCAGGCGGCCAAAAGAACCGCCTCGGGATGGCGCGGCTATTGCTATCCAACGCTGATATTCTCTTGCTCGATGAGCCGACAAATCATCTCGACGTTAACGCCGTCGAATGGCTTGAGCAGCACCTGCAAACATATGAGAAAGCGTATGTGATCATCAGCCACGACCGGTACTTCCTCGATCGAACAACGAACCGCATTATCGAGATCGAGAACGGCCGCGCGGTTAGCTACAAGGGAAATTATTCAAAGTTCCTCGTCGAACGCGCTCTCAGACGCGAGCAGCAACAGCGCGAATACGAGAACCAACAGGCCCTCATCAATAAGACACAGGCGTTCATCCGCAAGAATCTCGAGGGCCAGAAAACAAAGCAGGCGAAGTCGCGCCGCAACATGCTCGAGCGAATGGACCGTCTCGATGCCGTCCAGTCAGAGAAGCACGGCGGCATCTTTAACCTCAAAAAGGTCGAGCGTGCGGGTAACAACGTTCTCACGACCGAGGACCTCTCGATCGGCTACGGCGATAAGGTCCTGGCGAGCGGCCTCAATATCTCAGTGCATCGCGGCGGGGTGCTCGGCGTGATCGGCGGCAACGGCACGGGCAAAACTACGCTGCTCCGTACGCTGCTCGGCGAGATCCGTGAGCTGTCGGGCCGCATCGCGTGGGGCACAAAGACGAACATCGGCTATTATTCACAATCGCTCGGCGACCTCCACGACGGTAACGATGTCATTAGCGAGCTGCGCCGTGTCGCCCCGATGGTCGAGAGCGGCGAACTCCGTTCGTTTCTCGCACGCTTTCTTTTCTTTGGTGAGGACATCGATAAAAAGGTCCGCGACTTGTCTGGCGGCGAAAAGGGAAGGTTGGCCCTAGCCAAACTCATCTACTCGCAAAAGAACGTCCTCATCCTCGACGAGCCGACAAATCATCTCGACATCCCCGCACGCGAAGCGCTCGAGGCGGCCCTGGAAGAATTTCCCGGAACCATCATCACCGTCAGCCACGACCGCTTCTTTCTGGACAAGATCGCGACGCAGATCGTGTCGTTCGAGGCGGACGGCGGTGTCCTTGATTTCGACGGCAATTACACTCAATTTCACGATTGGCGCGATGGAAGGATCGAGGCCGGAAGACAGGAGATAAGGGAGGTAGAAACACGGGCGGCAGCGAGTGTGCCCGTGGCGACAGGGCCGCGATCCAATCTCTCAAAAAACCAACGCCAACAAATCGAGCGACGGATCGCCGAGATCGAGAAACTGCTTCCTGAGCTTGAATCTGAGGTACAACGCCTAACCACAGAGATGTCCTCGACGGTCGTGGCTTCGGATTATCCGCGCCTGCAGACCGTGACGGAAACTCTCGCCAGCGCCGAAGCACGTGTCAAGGCCCATTATCAGGACTGGGAGGATCTTACAGCCAAGTTAGCCTAGATCGTTTTCGTTGCGGTCTCTACGTCCTCGTCGTTTAGGACGGTTGACACCTCGGTCCAGCTACCAAGCATCCCTTAGCGAGTTCGCCGACAAAGGACAGTGCAAGCTTTGTAAATCTCATCGCGTGATTCGCGTTGTTGTTACTGCGTGCGATCGTGTCATTTGCAGTGTGGATCGCGCTGTTGTCATCATTGATGGTGGCCTCAAACGGCATTGACGTCGGATAGTTCTTGTTGTGCCACGACGCATGGTCCGAGCAACCGTAGCCACAGGCCGACGTGCCGACGTTCAGTCCCGGCTGATACTCGGTGATAAGATCGCGTACGAATTGGTTCTGCGCAGCGTTCGTGTAATCCGTAAAGATCACAATATCGTAGCCCAGCGTGCCTTTATAATTGGTCATATCTAGCTGCATTACGCCAATGACGTTCTTGTTTGCGGTCCGATAGGCCGTAGCGATCGCATTGGAACCCCAGAGGCCCACCTCCTCGGCGGCATAGGCCATGAACTGGACCGTGCGATCAGGTTTGAAACCGTTCTCCATCATCACTCGGATCGTCTCGGTCAGACAGGCGATGCCCGATGCATCGTCATCGGCACCCGGGGCCGACAATGTCTGACCCGACCCATTGATCGAATCCTGATGTGCTCCCAGGACAACGATCTCGTCGGGGAACCTCGTGCCCCTGACCGTCATGATGACCGACGGCTGCGGCGTGTTGCCATGGTTGTAGAATTCAACCGTGACCTCTCCTCGGGGCTGGGCGGCAGACAGGGCCGACCATTTATTCTTGATCCAGTTGGCAGACTGGAGCCCACTGGGCTGGTTATGGCGGCGGTTCGGGAACGCTGAAAGATCGAGAATGACCTGGCGGTTCAGGGGCTCGCTCGTCGCGGCCAACATAGCATTGACCACCAGCTGATTGTTGATCGAGTAGGTCACGAATTCTGACTCAGTGCTTACCCTGTCGAAGTTCCTGACCCATTCGACTGCTTCGGCTTCAGTCGTGTGAGCAACATAGCCGCCGCATTTGTGAAAGTTTTCGTGCATCGCCCGCGACAATTCTTCCATCTGCAGGTCGTTTAGTCGGAGAATTGCGATGTCACCCAAAACCTGTGCGACTCTGAGGCTGGCCAGGCCGGTGCGGTCCTTCGGTCCTCGCTCTGCCATTATGTGCTGCAATTCGGACGAATCGACCGATATCCAATGCTCAGACACATCTGCCTTCGTGCCGCCGGTCTGGAAAATGACCAGCGCGGTCAGACAGACGAGAAGAGATGAAATTAGGAATGCTTTAAGGTATCTCGACATTTATAGTGCTCCTGAATGTAAGCTGTGTTCCCCAAAAGGCATAATACACGAAGATGCGCAGTTTGGCATCCTCAATTTCACGATTCCGACCGGTAATTCGGCGCCTCTTTTGTGATGATCACATCGTGAACATGCGACTCGCGAAGTCCCGCCGAGGTGATGCGGACGAACCTCGCATCCGATTGCAGCTCGGCTATCGAACGGCAGCCGGTGTATCCCATTCCGGAGCGCAGGCCGCCGACGAGTTGAGTGACCATTTCACCGACCGTGCCTTTGAAAGCGACGCGGCCCTCGATGCCCTCGGGAATGTATTTTGAGTCGGCCGAAGTCCCCTCCTGAGCATATCGGTCACTTGAGCCCTGCTTCATTGCCCCGAGCGAGCCCATGCCGCGATAGGTTTTGAAATTTCGGCCCTGAAACAGTATTACCTCGCCCGGAGCTTCCTCGGTTCCGGCAAACAGCGAACCGATCATCACGCAGTCGGCACCGGCCGCGATGGCCTTAGCGACATCGCCAGAGAATTTGACGCCGCCGTCAGCGATCACGGGCACGCCGAAGCCCTTTGCTTCGTTCACGCACTCGACGATGGCCGTGATCTGAGGCACGCCGGCACCTGTGACTACACGCGTCGTACAGATCGAACCGGGGCCGATCCCGATCTTTACGGCATCAACGCCGGCCTTTATTAGTGCATTCGTGGCCTCGGCTGTCGCAACATTTCCGGCAATGATCTCGATCTCCGCAAACTTCGCTCTCACGGCCTTCACTGCGTCGATCACGCGTGAGCTGTGCCCGTGCGCCGTGTCGATGACTATCGCGTCCGCTCGAGCATCGACCAGCGCCGATGCGCGTTCGAGAAAATCGCCGGTAGCGCCGATCGCCGCGGCGAATCTCAGGCGCCCGAGCTCGTCCTTAGCCGCAGTAGGGAAGTTAATGGCTTTCTGAATATCCTTGACGGTAATAAGGCCCTTGAGGTGTCCGTTGTCGTCGACGACGAGCAGCTTTTCGATACGGTGCTTCTGCAGTTTGACCTTTGCCTCGTCGAGCGTCGTACCGATCGGCACGGTTACAAGCGGCTGCGGCGTCATTATTTCCGAAACGGGAATGTCGGTTCGCGTCTCAAAGCGCAGGTCGCGATTCGTGATGATGCCGACCAACAGGCCCGCCGCGTCGGTTACGGGAACGCCGCTGATCTTGAAGCGACCCATTATCGTCAGTGCCTCCGAGACGAGGGCCTTCTCATTGATCGTCACCGGATCGACTATCATGCCCGATTCCGAGCGCTTGACCTTATCGACCTCCTCCGCCTGCTGCTCTATCGAAAAATTCTTATGAATTACACCGATACCGCCCTGCTGGGCAAGAGCTATCGCGAGAGCGGCCTCAGTGACCGTGTCCATCGCTGACGAGCATAGCGGGATGTTCAATTCGATGTTTCGGGAAAAGCGTGTGCGGGTGTCGGCCTCGGCCGGCAGTATCTCGGAGTAGGCCGGAACGAGCAAAACGTCGTCAAATGTCAGGCCTTCGGTGATTTGGCTGATTTCCATAGCTAATTATATACAAAACCGCCGCGAAACTAAACGCGGACGGCTTACGGAGAGATTTTCTATACGATTCAGTTGTTTGCGGGCGGACGAGCGGGCGAAGTGGCCGGACGAGGAGATGCTGGCCGGACGCGGTTCAGGAGTTTTTGCAGCGGTATTTGCCGGAGCGACGCTGGGACGGGCGGCTGGTGTGGGACGCGTCGCCGTCGGCCCTGTTACCGGGACGTTCCGCCGGTACCAGGGTGTTGGCGTTCGAGTCGGGCTGGGCGGCCGGAACCTCGGTCGAGATCGCTCCGGCGGTCCAGATCTGGGCGAGATTGGCTTTATCAATAACAAATTCGATCGCGTTTCGGCGGCGGTTGAGCGGTGCTCCCGGCAGAGCGATCGTCTTACCGTTGATGGTAAGCTCCACCGCGTTTGCGAGCGAGCGAGAATAGCTCAGTTTCAGGCTTTCCTTTGGTTCAAAAGTCGCTGCCGTTCCCGGTGTAACGACATTGGTGCTCATCTTGCCGTCGTTGGTAGCCGCGAGCGAAACTGGTTCGCTAATGGCCCTGAACTCGACCTTAAGCGTAGCCATATCGGGCACTTCCCCAGGGAACGTATCGGTATTTGCCGCTACGTCAGACGATGAGTTCGAATTGGCTAATGGAGTAGAATTTATCGCGACGTCGTCCGCAGGCTGCCGTAAATAGTTGACCAAAAAGAGAATTCCACCCGTCATGGCGGTTAGGATCACGACCGCGATGATGATCGTAGGCACCATCGATGGCCCATATCGGTCATCGGTCAATACCTCGGGTTTGTATAGCTTTAGCTCGGATTCTTCGGCGAGGTCGGCTCGGGCCATGATCCCAGAATAATCGGCGAGTGCCTCTTGCTCATTGATGCCGACGAATTTGGCGTAGGATTTTACAAACCCCTTGTTGAAGATGCCTCCGGGCAGTTTGGCGTAATCGTCGTGTTCAATGCAGTCTAGGTATAGTGACGAGATCCGGGTCTGTTCGGCGACCTCGCTGAGGGTAAAACCCCGCGCTTCGCGGGCCTGCCGCAATTTTTCTCCCAGAGTCATCGACATTGGTAAGTGTCCTAAAGAGTTGCGAGTGCTAAAACGACGACGTTCTTTGAATTGAAATATAGCTTTCCTATGCTCATTATGTCAATTGATTTACAATGATTTAGCTGCCGTGGACGGCCGGCCCGACAGACTATTGCGTGTTGCGTTTTGGCATTAGGGCGACATATATTATTATCGGTACAGCAATCCAAAAAGTGAGGAATCATCAATGAGTTTAGAAGCTCTCGGTATGGTCGAGACAAAAGGCTTTGTCGGAGCTGTCGAGGCGGCCGACGCAATGGTAAAGGCTGCAAACGTTAGACTTATCGGCAAAGAGTATATCGGTGCCGGTTATGTCACTATCTTTGTGCGTGGCGACGTCGGTGCCGTAAAGGCCGCGACCGACGCCGGTGCGGCAGCAGCCCGACGTGTTGGCGAACTGATAAGCGTACACGTAATCCCTCGTCCGCACGGCGAGGTCGAGCGCGTTCTGCCCAAGGGCGGAGCGGTCGGCTACAGCCCGGACGAGAAGGCCTTACAGGGCGGCGGCCGTCAGCTTGGGGCCGGTAGCGCCGGTTCAGCGACAGGCTCTTCGACCGGAAATAAGGGTAAGACAAAAGCTTAAAACATCTCGGAGCCGTGCGCTTTGTGACGGGACGGCACTTCTTCGCTTGCTATGGGCGACAAGGACCTTATAGCTCAACAGGAAGCACGCGACGCGGTTGAGGCCGCGTCGTTTGCCTTTCAGACCGTGTCGCAGTTCGATCAGGCAAAGATCGATTCGATCTGCGACGCGATGGCGAGCGTTGCCTCTGGCGGAATCGGCTCGGCTTGGGCAAGCTCGCGAATGAGGAGACCGGTTTTGGCAAAGCCGAGGACAAGCGCGAGAAGAACCGTTTTGCGGCCGAGGACGTTTGGAACGCCTTTCGGAAACTCAAGACCGTCGGCGTGGTCAGCGATGACGGCAACGTCGTCGAGATCGCCAGCCCGCGCGGCGTTGTCGCCGCGATCATCCCGTCCACCAACCCGACATCCACTGCGATCTACAAGATCATCATCGCTACAAAATCGCGAAACACGATCGTTCTGTCACCGCATCCTTCGGCCGCCCGGTGCATTGCCGAGACGACGCGCGTGATGCGCGATGCCGGCATAAAGGCCGGCCTGCCCGCCGACGCGATCACCTGCCTCACGACCTCGACGATCGAGGGCACCGAGGCATTGATGAAGCACAAGAAGACGGCCGTGATCCTCGCCACCGGCGGCACGGGGCTCGTGCGTGCGGCATATTCGTCGGGCAAACCGGCGTTTGGCGTGGGGCCAGGAAACGTTCCTGTGTTTCTTGAGCGCTCGGCAAATGTCGAAAAGGCCGTCGCCGATATTCTGACAGGAACATGCTTTGACAACGGCACCATCTGTGCCTCCGAGCAGTCCGTCGTCTGCGATGCACCGGTGGAAGGCGAGGTGAGAGAACAATTTACGCGGCAAGGCGGCCACTTCCTCTCGCCATCGGAGGCCGACGCGGTGGCGAAGGTCCTGTTGACCCCGCAACGAAGCTTGAACCCCGGAATCGTCGGAAGATCGGCGAAAGATATCGCGGATCTCGCGGGTATTTCGATACCAGACGGTACGCGATGTTTGTTAGCCGACTGCGGCGGCGTGGGGCGCGATTATCCGTGGTCGATCGAGAAGCTTTCGCCGACGCTGGCGTTTTTCGTAGTGGACGGTGTCGCAGCCGGCGCTAACCGGTGTCAGGAGATTTTGCAGTTCGGCGGCATGGGCCACACGGCAGGGATGCATACGCAGGACCGCGCGGCGGCGATCCGATACGGGCAGCAGATGCCCGCCGCACGCGTGATCATCAATTCGCCAACGACCCATGGCGCGATCGGCCTGACGACGGAACTGCCGCCGTCGATGACGCTCGGCTGCGGTTCGTGGGGCGGGAATGTAACGTCCGACAACATCTCGCCGCTGCACCTGATGGACATCAAGCGGGTTGCGTTTGAGACGAAGCCGATTAACAAGCCGTCAGGGGTCAGCCATCAGCCGGCAGTTGTGCCGCCGGCTCCGCCGGTGCGGACGCCGCCGAAGCGCGAAGAGATCGCGGCGATCGTTGATAGCTTCCTGAGCAAAAAGATGGCCGAGATGCCGCCGCCCGCTCCTGAGCCAACACCCGAGCCTAAGGCGGAACCGAAGACTGTGGTTCATGAGATTACGCCGGAGAGTGCGGTTCAAAAGCCCGTTCCGATAACGCCGGCGGAATTTGTGAGTGAGGACGATGTGCGGCGTGCGGTGGCGGCCGGCGAGAAGATCTACATCTCAAAGAAAACGATCCTGACGCCGTCGGCGCGTGACCTCGGTGATGAAAAGGACGTGTTTGCAACAGTTTAGCAATGGTTGAGGTTGTACTGGAAAAAGAGGCTTGTGACGGCTGTGGCGTTGATGTCCGCCAGGGCACGCTGTTTTGTTATAACTGCGGCATGCGCGTTGCGGGCGATGAGCCGAAAGTGGCCGGGGACGTTGAGTCTGAACAAACGGGGGCGGAATCTGCAGAGACAGTTCCGGAGTCAACTAATAACGGCCATTCGCCCGACGATGCCGACAAACTTGCAGCGGCGGCGACCGAACGAAAACGCTCCCGAGTCGCCCATCGCAAGACCGCCGAATACGTTTGGGAACCTACAACGGGCGAAGGTGCGGGATTGACGTTCCTGGTCGCGATAATTATTGCGGTCTTCGCCCTAGTGGTTGTGCTGTTGATGGTCAATTGGTAGAGGAATTATGCAAGCACTCGGAATGGTGGAATGTTTTGGCCTCGTGGCAATGATCGAGGCCGCCGATGCAATGGTTAAGGCCGCTAACGTCGAACTCGTCGGCTACGAAAGGATCGACGCCGGTCTGGTCACCGCCATCGTCCGCGGCGAGGTCGGCGCCGTCAAAGCCGCCGTCGACGCCGGCTCCGCCGCCGCCGGCAAGATCGGCACCGTCACCGCCGTCCACGTCATCCCCAGCCCCCACGACGAAGTCGATGAAGGCATCCCAGTCCTTAGAACTGGTGAGACAACGCGGAAGAAGATCTCTGGCTCTGTGCCTGAGTGATCGAGACGGGAAGAAACGAATAGCCGCAAAAAAGCGCAAAAGTCACAGAATGATCTGTATTGATCTACTATCTTTGTGCCTTTTGCGCTTTTTTGCGGCCAATTGCATCGGCGTAGCTAGGGATTCTTTCCCGGCGTCGGTGACGCCTTTGGGGCGGGTGCGGGCGTGCCGCCGCTGCCTTCGGCTGTTCGCCCGGCGCGGGTTATGGCTATGCGCTTTTGGGCGTTGGGGCCGTCGTCGATCTGCACCTTTATTGTGCGGTATGTGCCGTCGCGGCGGTCGTTTGACGGGATGTATCCAATGGAATATTGCGTCCGAAGCTCGTTTGAGATCTCACGGGCAAGGTTAGGGAGTTCGTTGACGTTGGTCGGGAAATAGGCTTTGCCACCAGTCTCAGTGGCCATTCGTTCGAGAAATGCACGCGCCTTTGCCTGCGGGCTCTTGCTGATAAAGCCACCCTCCTTACTCAGTTCATCGACAAAACCGATCACATAGATCTGCACCTCGGACTCGCGGAGCAGGTCGAACAGCTGTTTTTCGTTATAGTAACTGCTGCGATCTTCGCCATCCGTGACGAGGATAAGGGCGCTGCGTTTGCGGTCGTCAGTTCTTCGACGACGCTTGGTGCTCGTCGATCTTTTCGACAGCAGAGATAAACGGCGTCGATGATCGCCGTTTGGCCGCCCTCGATGTACATATTATCGAGCGAGTCGATGAGATCAGTCTTGTTCGACGTGAATTCCTGCAATATCTCGATCTTTCTGCTGTCCAACGAACCGGATGATCAATGTCTCGTCCAGCGGCCGATTCGCGTTGACCAGCACTTTACCGGCCTCGATCACCTTGTCGAGCTGCGATCGGAGCGAGCCGGAATTATCGACCACAATGCCGTAGTTGGTCGGGACCTCAGACTTTGAGAAAAAGTCGATCTGCTGCAGTTTGCCGTCCTCAAAGATCCTGAAATCCTTCTCGGCAAGGTTGTTCACGGGTCGATTGTTGCGGTCGACCACGCGGACGTTCAGATTGACCAGCTCGGTGTCGATCTTGATGATCTCGTCGGGATCGTCGATGCGCGGGGTCGGCTTCGCGGTCGGCGACGCGACCGGCGTCGGCGTCGGGCTCGGCATCGTCTCGGCCGCATTTGAGGTCTGAGAATCGGTCAGGAAAAGACAGGCGAGCAGCATCACGCCTAGCACCGGCAATACACTTTTCTTCATCGTGGCAAACCTAGCGATAGTTGGTATTTGGCGTCGCATAGTAGCCCTCGCGACTGCGGACGGTTAGACGCGGCAAACCTCGAGGAGGTTTGACCTTAACTTTAACTTTACGCCATTTTCCGTTTAGTTGGAAGTCTTTTGGTATGTAGCCGATCGAGTATTGGTGACGCAGTTCGAGGGCGATCCGCTCGAATATCTCATCCATCTCGATGTCAGATTGAGGATAGAATGATTTTCCGCCGGTGACCGAGCTGAGTTCGTCGAGGAACGACTGCCCCTGTATCCCGAGCTGCGAGCCGGCGTCGCCGCGGCCCATGATGCCGACGGCGTAGGTCACGACATCGGATTCTTTCATCAGGCGGCGGACCTCGCCAAAATTGTAACGGGACGAATTGTCCTGCCCATCGCTGATGATAAGCATCGCGCGCTTCTGATGACTCCCTCGCGTAACGCGCTCGACGCCAAGGTACACCGCGTCGTAGAGAGCCGTGTTGCTGCGTGGCTCGACGAGCGTGAGCTTTCTTAACACGGCATCGCCGTCGCGCGTTCGGTCCATGAGTAACTGAGCTCGGCTATTGAACGCTATCAGAAAATACTCGTCCGACGGATGGCTCGTGTTGATAAATCGCTCGAGAGCCTTTTGCGCCTTACGTATCTTCTCGCCGTTCATCGAGCCCGATACGTCAAACAGAATGCCGACAGACACAGGCGTGTCGCTGTCGCTAAAGAACGTAATTTCCTGATCGATCCCCTGATCCGTGACCGAAAAGTGCTTTTTAGTGAGGCCTGAAACGTACCGATTGAATTGGTCCGTCACGGTGAGCGTGAGAGTCACGAGGTCGGTCTTGACCCTGACCGGAGCGTCGGGATCATCCTCGACCGGTGTCGGAGTTGCCTGCTGAGCATACGTCGGGAAAAGAGCAAGCTGCACGACAAGACACACCAATCCCCAACGGTCGGATATGCCCGAGAAAGCGGCTCGGGAAGTGCTCGAAAAACGCCCATTCTTGGCTTGTGAAGGTCAGCTACATTCTATGGAATGAAGACACGTTCCGCAAAGATGTATCTATGATGCCGCCCGCTCATTTGCGGTTGTTCTGACTGGGATAAAATACGCAATAGTTGAAACAATTCACTTATCCCGGCGTGATATAATTCGTGCAGATCGGCGCTTAGGTTTCGCTTCTGGCGCATTTGTCGAGAATAGTATGACCGAGTACATTTGCCGGCTGGGCACTCCGTCGGGCGAGGTAGTAACGCGTATCGTCGAAGCGGCGGCCGCGGCGGACGCTCGCGCACGCCTCGAAAGCGAAGGGTTCAAGGTCTTTGCGATCTCAAGTCCGAGCGAAGGTCTCTCCGCCGTGCTCTCATCCGCAGGCAAGAAAGGTCGCGTAAAACAGGCGGACTTTTTGCTGTTTAACCAGCAATTATCGGCCCTATTGCGTGCGGGCATCCCGATCCTCCAGGCCATCGGACTTCTCAAAACGCGTTCCGCATCGGGCAATCTTCGCATCGTACTGACCGATGTCGAAGAGAAGATCAAGAACGGTATTCCGCTATCCGAGGCGTTCGAATCGCAGGGAATATTCCCGCGTATCTACACCGCGTCGATCCTTGCGGGCGAACGCAGCGGCGCCCTCGACGACGTTCTGTCGCGGTTCGTCACATATCTAAAACGCAGCGTCGGCGTATCACGCAAACTACGCGGTGCCTTGGCATATCCGGCGTTTTTGCTGCTTGCTTCGACCATGATGGTGGCGTTCCTGACGCTCTACATCGTGCCGCGAATGTCGGACCTCTTTAAGAGCCTCGCCGCAAATCGGACGCTGCCGACGGTAACGCTGATCGTGCTCGGGATCTCGAACGCGATCATCAACAACATCTATTGGCTCGCTCCGTTGTTGCTCATCGTGGGCTTGGCGATATTCGTGTGGCTGCGAACACAGGGCGGTAAACTAATACTGCACAAGGCCCTATTGAAGGTCCCGATCGGCGGGCAGTTGATCCGAAATATGACGACGGCGCAGTTGTCGCGCTCTCTCTCGACGCTGCTGTCGGGTGGTATTACAGTGCCTGAGGCTTGGGAGATATCGGCCCAAGCGATCAACAATCTCGAACTCCGACGTCGGAGCCAGGGCGTTTTGCCGATGATCCGCGAGGGCCGCGGCTTTACCGACGCGCTCGAAAAAGCCAACTGGATGCCCGAACTCGCACTCGACATGATCGGCATCGGCGAAGGCTCAGGCAGCTTGCGCGAAATGCTTGACGAGGTCGCGACATTCTACGACGCTGAGGCCGAGGTCCGGCTCGAGCAATTCACAACACTGCTCGAACCGCTGATACTATTATTCATGGCGGCCATTGTCGTAACGATCCTGCTCGCCATCTATCTGCCGATCATCCAGATGATCTCGTCAGGGCCGGTCGGAGGAAGGAAATAGCACTAAGATGAACACAACCACAAACGGCGACAGCACAGTCACATCGTCGCCAAAGATCGAAATTAGCGAGTTCCTCGACAAGGAACCGCCCGAGGTGACCGAGGCAAAGGCATTGGCCAAGCGTTATCGCATGCCGTTCATCGACCTGCTGCCGCCCGAGCAGGAATCGCCCATCGATACGGAAGAGCTTGCACGCATACCCGTCGATCTGATGCTGCGGAACCAGTTCGTTCCGCTGCGGCGCGAGGGCAACAATCTGCACGCGGCGATGGCCGATCCGACGAATCTCGAACGTCTCGACGAACTTGAGAACGTCCTGAACGTCCGCATCGTTCCTTATGTCGCGACCGCCGGGGCGATCGATGTTGTCCTGCGGAAGGGCGATTCGACCTCTCGCGTGCTGGCAGAGGCCGCATCGACATTTAAGATCTCGCTCGTAAAGGAAACCGAGCAGGGCGAGGAAGTACTCGACCTCGACAAGCTGGCCAGCGACACCGAGATGTCGCCGATCATAAAGCTCGTCGACACAATACTTTACAACGCTATGGAATCGCGCTCGTCGGACATTCATATCGAGACGCGCGAGCGCGACGTGCAGGTCAAGTTCCGGATCGACGGCGCTCTTTACGCCAAGGTCGATCCGATCGATATCGCTTTTCACCAGACGCTGATCTCTCGTATCAAGGTCATGTCCGAGCTCGACATCGCCGAACGCCGCATTCCGCAGGACGGACGTTTTCGCGTTCGTTACAAGGGTCGCACTGTCGATTTTCGTGTGTCGATCATGCCGACGATCTACGGCGAAGACGCGGTCATCCGTATCCTCGATAAGGAGCAGATCAATGAAAGCTTTAAGAGCCTGAATCTGGACGTAGTTGGCTTTGACGCAGAAGATGTGCAGCGATTCCGCTTATACATTAAGGAACCGTACGGCATGGTGCTGGTCACGGGCCCGACGGGTTCCGGTAAGACGACCACGCTCTACGCCGCCCTCAACGAGATCCGCAACGACGAAGACAAGATCATCACGATCGAGGACCCGGTCGAGTATCAGCTCCACGGCATCGTCCAGATACCTGTGAACGAGAAAAAAGGACTAACGTTTGCCCGCGGTCTTCGTTCGATTCTGCGTCACGACCCCGACAAGATCATGGTCGGTGAGATCCGTGACGAAGAGACGGCCCAGATCGCTATCCAATCGGCGCTCACCGGCCATCTGGTGTTTACGACCGTTCACGCCAATAACGTGATCGACGTTATCGGCCGCTTCCTGAACATGGGCGTCGAGCCGTATAACTTCGTTTCATCGCTCAACTGCGTGCTTGCCCAGCGGCTTGTGCGTCTGCTCTGCCCAACATGCAGGCGGCCTTACACACCGGTCGCGGAGGAACTATTGGAATCGGGCCTGCGCGCCGAAGATGTAGTCGCCGATCAGGTATTCTTCCGCAGCGTGGGCTGCGACGCCTGCAATCACACTGGCTACCGCGGGCGAACGGCTATCCACGAACTGCTCGATATGTCCGATATTATCCGCGAGATGATCATCGAACGGCGCCCGGGATCGGAAATTCGGCGTCAGGCCGTAAAAGAAGGGCTCTCCAGCCTACGCGAATCTGCCGTGAAGAAGGTCTTCAACGGCCAGACAACTCTCCACGAGATCAATCGCGTGACGTTTGTTGAGGAAATTAGGCAATAAGATAAGACGATCTGCCGCGGACCAGACGGATCAGAAAGGGCTCGAGACAGGTCTGTCTTGCTTCTTATCCGTCTTATTCGTGTAATCCGTGGCTAATTATTTCTGAATAGACAGCAGGATCGACATTCCCGCCGCTGACGACGAGACACACCTTCTTTTCCGCAAAACGGTCTTTATTCAGCATCAACGCCCCAAGCGAAAGGGCACCGGTCGGTTCGCATTTGAGGTTTGCGAGGTTGAAATAGAGGCTGACGGCGTCAGCGATAGTGTCGTCCGGCACCTCAAATATCCCCGCAACGCCATCCTTAATAATTGCCCAATTTAGATTCCCGAGTGAGATCGTTCGTGCTCCATCAGCGATCGTCATTGGCTCGACCTCATTTGGGATGATCCGTCCGGCGGCGAGCGAGCGTGCGGCGTCGTTTCCGAGCAGCGGTTCGGCCCCAAATATCTGTATCTGCTTACTGTTACGCTGACACCCTAAAGTAATACCTGATATCAATCCACCACCTCCAACAGGTGTAATTACGGCGTCAAAATCTGCGTTCGAGCAAGCTCATCACCCAGCGACGAATTGCCGTCAATAACGAATTTATCGTCGTAAGCGCTCGCGAAATACGCGTCGGGCATCTCGGTAGCGAGTTGAGCGACGCGTTCGTTGCGACCGATCTTATTCGTATCAACGAGATCGACCGTCGCTCCGTAGCCGCGAACCGCGTCGATCTTGACCTGCGCGGACGTCTCGGGCATTACAACCGTGCATTTTTTGCCCACGAGCTTACACGCATACGCCAGTGCTTGGCCAAAATTGCCCGATGACGCAGTCAGTATCTCGTCATGCTCGACATTAAGAGCTAAATTATAGGCGGCACGAAACTTAAAACTCCCCGTGTGCTGAAAGGTTTCGCTCGCGATCGTAACGTCGAGGCCGAGATGATCGTTGAGTTTTGCCGAGCGAACGATCGTCGTCGGGCGAATGGCGTCGAGCAGTGATAACATATATGGCTGATCGCAGTTTAGAACTACTCAACGGCCGAGGCAAGTTTATCCCAGTGCCCACGGCCTGAGCTGTTAATTTTGAGCTATGTCAGATGCAGAGAAAGAGATTTCGGAAATGTTCGAGACGCTTTTTCGCCAGGCCCAGATGCAGTTTGGGAATGCGGTCAAGTCACGTTGGTTTCATGATGGCGATGGTTGCCCCGGCTGCGGGGGCGAGATCGACGAAGTGAAGTTCAAAAGTGAACGTGCCTTGTCGCTCAATGCGTTCATCTATCGCGAGCACGGCGTGTTGATCGCCTATTTGCTTTGCGGCAAATGCGCTAAAAAAATATTTAAGGCCGCCGCTAGGAATCCGGGCGGGAAAACGCCTTTGCACGGCAGGATCGAGACAAATCTGAAAGAGGCTTTCGTAAAGCATCTCGGACACTAACACATATGTCGCAAGCTCACTTTGGCATGATCGGCCTCGGAACGATGGGCAGAAACTTCCTGCTCAATGCGGCTGATTCCGGAATTTCGGGCGTCGGGACTGACCTTGAGGCCCCCAAACGTGAGCTTCTGTTAAAAGAGGGCCAGGGCCTGCCCGTCACGGTCGGGAACGATCTCACCGAATTCCTGTCAAAGCTCGAAAGACCGAGGAACATCATGCTCCTCGTGCCCGCCGGGCCGATCGTTGACAACGTTATCCGCGACCTCCTGCCGCTGATCGAACCCGGCGATCTGATCATCGACGGCGGCAATTCCCATTTCGCCGATACCGAACGCCGCGAGGCAGAGCTCGCAGAAAAAGGCGTCGGTTTTATGGGCGTAGGCGTGTCAGGCGGCGAGAAAGGCGCGCGTCACGGGGCGTCGATCATGCCCGGGGGCGGCCGCGAGAATTACGACCGCGTCGAAAAGATATTTCAGGCGGTTGCAGCCAAGGTCAACGGCGAACCATGCGTCGCCTACATGGGCCGCGGCTCTGCCGGGCATTTTGTCAAGATGGTCCACAACGGCATCGAGTACGGAATGATGCAGCTCATCGCCGAGACCTATGATGTGATGCAGAGCGTTCTGCGAATGGAAAACACCGAGATGCACCGGACGTTTGGCGAGTGGAATAGCGGGGAACTGAATTCCTTCTTGATCGAGATCACCGCCAACGTCCTTCGCAAGGTCGATCCGGACACCGGCAAACATCTCGTTTCGCTGATCCTCGACACTGCCGGTCAAAAGGGTACCGGTAAATGGACGTCGCAGGCGGCAATGGACCTTGGCGTGCCAGTCCCAACGATAGACGCGGCGGTATCTATGCGCCAGATCTCTGCGCGAAAAAGCGATCCGTGGCAGAGTCGCCGAGGAATATGCCGGTTTGCGAAATTCGTCCGACGCGACCCGATCGAGGACGTCGGCAGGTGAACTGAAGGACGCTCTATTATGCGGCTTTATTCTGACCTATGCGCAGGGAATATCGCTGCTCAAGGCCGCGTCTGAGGAGAAAAACTACGGCCTCGACCTCGCCGAGATCGCCCGCATCTGGCGCGGCGGCTGCATCATCCGCTCGGCTCTGCTAGAGACGATCCGCCAGGCGTATTCGTCCGCGCCCACACTCGACAACCTGATCCTCGACAAGGCCTTTGCCGGTAGCCTCAAATCCCGGATCAGCTCACTGCGAAAAACGGTCGTCACGTTCAACGAGAACGGCATTCCGGCCGCTTGCTTCTCGTCAGCGTTGGCTTACTTCGACGCATTCCGCACCGAACGCCTGCCCGCCAATCTCATCCAGGCCCAGCGCGACTATTTCGGCGCTCATACTTATCAGCGGACAGACAAGGAGGGAACGTTTCACACGTCTGATTGGGTAACTACCTATTAAGGAACAAAAGGAAAGCTATGGGGATCTTAAATAGACTCTTCGAGGCTTCTGAGAAGCGTATCGAAAGTTATGCCGACTTTTGGGAATGGTTTCAGGCGAACGAAGCCGAGTTCCGCCGAGCTGTCCAAACAAAGGACACCGGAGTCATTGAAGCCAAGTTCTTTGCGCGTCTGGCTCCAAAGCTTAATGAGTTGCGGGAAGGCATTTTCTATCTCGTTGGAATGCTCGACGCCGAGACGGTTGACATGATTTTCACAGCCGACGGCAATCCGAAAAACATGGTTTTTGCAGAAGAACTTGTTAGCTCAGCACCGCCAATCGAATGCTGGACATTCGCTCCACACAAGCCGCCAATGGACATCGCGACCTTTGGCCTTGAAATGAATGGGTTCACCCACAGCAATGAGACCTTGTCGTTCTATCCAACCGACTACGACGACATGCCGGACTTGGTCGACATCACGGTCGTCCATAAGGACATGAATCCCTCGAACATTGAGGAAATGAAAGGCGGAGCTTACATATTCCTTGACAACTACCTAGGCGAACTGAATTTTCTCAAGAATATTGATGAATTAGGCTTTTGCGGCCCTGATGATGCAACGAAACCGTTAGTCCCCATTGATGCGTTAGATAATTATCTCCAAACGCGCCAGGCGTTGTTTGTAGAGAAATATGAGGGGGTGCGGATCTTCACTGAGAGCGATTCGTATTCGCTGATGGAAGCGGAGCTTCCGTCGGGCCGTATGATGGTCGCGACCATCAACACCGATCTACTGAAATGGGACCGCAAGGCTTCGCACCCGTGGATGCTCGTGGTTACGATCGCATTTGATGGGGAGAAAACAAATGGAATGCCTGACAAGGCAACGGCCGACCGGCTCAATGAGATCGAAGATGAAATATCAGCACAACTGAAGGACGTTGACGGCTATCTCAATATCGGAAGACAGGTGGCGAACGGTGAACGGGATATTTTCTATGCCTGCATCGATTTTCGGATGCCCGCAAAGGTCGTATGGGAAGTCGCCGGGAAAGCTAACGATCTAGCAGTTGACTACCAGATCTTCAAGGACAAGTACTGGCAGAGCGTAGCTCATTTCACCCGGTCCATTGACTAGACGATCTCCCAGGCCGATTCTGTTTTCAGCAGCTTGCTAAGTAACTGCGGCATGGATCGAGTGGCCGCTCTTTTCCGCGGTGAACTTTCCCTGAACGGGCATTCCCAAAAGGGCGAGGTCGCCGATGATGTCTAGTATCTTGTGACGAACGAATTCGTCCGCGAACCTGAGCGGCGTTTCGTTGAGCATGCCGTCGCCGGTGAGGACGATCGCGTTGTCGAGCGAGCCGCCCTGGGCGAGATTGGCTTTGCGCAGCATTTCGATCTCGTGCGTAAAGCCGAACGTACGTGCCGACGCGATCTCGCGGCCGAAAGAGCCGTTGTCCGGCACATACGTGAACGCCTGCCGTTTGATGAACGGATGCGGAAAATCGATCACGCATTCGATCTCAAACCGGTCCGCCGGCTCGACCGACATTCGCCGGCCGCCCAAGTCTACGGCTACGCGTTTTGTTATCTTTAGCGTGTGACGGGGCGAATCCTGCTCGACAATGCCGGCCTTTTCGATCAGCTCGACAAAATTCTCGCTCGATCCGTCGAGGATAGGCACCTCGATATTGTCGATATCGATAAAGCAGTTATCAACGCCGCTGCCCCGCAGTGCGGACAATAAATGCTCGCAAGTCGAGAGCACCACACCCCGCCGCATCAGCGTCGTCGCATACGCGCAGTGCGATATGTACTCGACCGACGCCGGTATCTCAAAATTATCGAGATCGGTGCGCACAAAAATATAACCCGTATTCTCCGGCGCGCTCCGCAGCGTCAGATTCACATCAACGCCCGTGTGCAGGCCGACGCCTGAGACGCTGACGGAATTGGAGAGAGTGGTTTGGTTCGCCATTCGCGATTACATAGTCAATATCCGTGCCACGGGAAAATGCGATAAATATGCCGTATTTGACCTACCGGTCCTATTATTCTGTGGCGTCGGTGCCACAAGCTTGTGGTTCAATTTACTAATTTCTGCGCACCATCTACAATAACCTTCTGAAGTTTGAAATGCCTGTAATATCTATCTTTTACGGCGTTACTGTGCTGATGTATTATTTTGATAATAAGCGGCACAAACTCCCGCACATCCATGTAGAGCATGGAAGCGATGAGGCCGTCATCGGTCTGCCGGACGGAGAGGTGATCGAAGGAAGCCTAAGACGCTCGCAATTGAGGCTGGTCCAGGCTTGGATCGAGATTCACCGCGACGAACTGATGAGAAACTGGGAAAGGGCGGTCAGCGGCCAGTCTGTGGGGAAGATCGAACCGCTAAAATGATATGAATAGGGTTATTGAAGCAAAGGCAAATGACGACCTCACGCTTGACCTAAGGTTCAGTGACGGCACTTTGCGACGGTTCGATACGAAACCGTATCTTGAAATGGGTGTATTCACAGAACTCAAAGACGTCAACTACTTTAAAAATGTTACGGTTGCGTATGGCACGGTCCAGTGGCCGAACGAGCAGGATTTTGCCCCCGAGACGTTATATATCGAAAGCGAGCTGTTGAATTAGAACATGGCAATAGAAACCGCCGGCCAAAAGGCCGCGAAAGTCAGTAAGATACGCATCGAGAACACCGCGACGTTCCCGCTGCCAAAGGATTACGAGACGAGCATCGAGAAGGTGCTCGCGTTTTTGCCCATTGAGCAGATCCGCGGGGTCGAGCGGATCAAGCTGGTCGATTACATCAACGACCCGCGGCTAAAGAATGTCGATATGCCCATGAAAGGCGATCTGCCGGGCCTGTATCACCCGCGAATTCAGAACAGCGCGCCGTGGTTCGAGATGTCGATGGGAGCGCTGCTGCAGCCGACCGAGGGCTTTATGAAGAAGTTCATGGCGAAAAGCTCTTTCAAAGGCAACCTCGCCGGCCTCTTATTCTCACTCGCCGGCCAGCACTATTACCTGACATTGCGGCACTCGGTCAAGAAAACCGGCCTCGAACCGCAGATCCGCCAATTTGCCGAAAAGAACCTAAGAGCGTGGAGCGAGAAGCAAGCCGAAGGTAGCTGGCGGGCAAAACTATTCAAGCCCTTCCGCCCGTTCCTGGAGAGATGGGCAAAGTGGCTTAACAAAAAAGCTGCGGGCGCGAAGAAATAAAACTATAGCCGCTAAGATGCGCAAAAGTCACAAAAATAAAGCTTCCGAATTTGCGCATTTTGTGCCTTTTTGTGGCCAACTATTCTTATGAACTACTGGATGGTAAAGCAAGAGCCCACAGCGTATTCGTGGGATGATTTTGTGAAAGAGGGCAAGACCGATTGGACCGGCGTGCGCAACTTCAAAGCTCGCAATTTTTTGCGTGAGATGAAGAACGGTGACAAGGTCTATTTTTATCATTCGGTCATCGGCAAAGAGGTTGTCGGCATTGCCAAGGTCACTAAAGAGGCGTTTCCGGACCCGACCGACCCGGCCTGGCACGCGGTCGAGTTGACACCGGACAAACCGCTGAAAAAAGCCGGTAACGCTTGCCGACATAAAGGCCAACAAAGCCCTTGCAAACATCTATCTCGTCCGCCAGCCGCGCTTCAGTGTAATGCCGCTGACCAAGGACGAATTCGAAGAGATCCTAAGCATGTCGAAGTAGTCGGAACGCAGGCAGCTTGCCTGCGTGTGCCTATGCTAAAACAAGCCGTCGAACACTACCACGACCTACTCGCTGACGCCGACCTCGCGGCGGCGTCGCTGCAATTGCTTAATGCAGAACTGGGCAGAACCAAACTTATCTTCGGCGGCCGGCCGCTAACACCGTATCTGAGGCCGCATTTTGTTACGCGGACCGATTGGGACCGCGTGACGACTATCTGCGAGACAGTTTTTGGTGCCTTGCAAAAGGTAAAGGACGCCGCCGTGCAGGACGATGCGGTCCTCGACGAACTCGGTGTCACCGCCATCGAGCGTGACCTCGTTAAGATCGATCCCGGCTACGAGCATGTCTCACCAACTTCACGGCTCGACTCGTTCCTGACCGACGACGCGTACAGCTATGTCGAGCTAAACGGTGAATCGCCCGCGGGCGTGGCTTACGCCGATTCAGCGACTGAGATATTCAGATCGCTGCCGGTGATGCAAAAGTTCGCTGAGACATATTCATTCTCAGGCCACGAAGGCCGGCCGAAGATGCTCGACGTGCTGCTCAAATGCTACGAAGAATTCCTCGGCAACCGCCCGGAACGAGCCCCGACCATTGCTATCGTCGATCTCAAGGACCTCCCGACGCTAAAGGAATTTGAGCTTTTCAAAGAATATTTCGAATCGCAGGGCTATCCGTCCGTCATCTGCTCGCCTGACGAACTTGAGTTTGACGGCAACTGGCTGACACAGGACGGCCGCGTGATCGACATCGTTTACAAACGCCTGCTCGTCAACGAATATCTGCCGATAATGGACGAGGAACCTGCCCTGCTCAACGCATATCGCGCCGGTTCGATCTGCATGGTCAACAGCTTTCGCAGCAAGCTCGTCCATAAAAAGGCCGTTTTTGCCGTGCTGACGAATGAACGCTATTCGCATCTCTTCAACGCCGCCGAACTCGCCGCGGTCCAGGCACACGTGCCGTGGACGCGCGTGTTTCGGGAAGAGCAGACCGTAAATCACGGCAGCACCGTCGACCTCGTCGAATGGACGCACACAAATTCGCAAAAACTCGTCCTCAAACCCAACGACGATTACGGCGGCCACGGCATCTATATTGGATGGAATTCGAGCGCGGCGGAATGGGACGACGCTATCGCGGTCGCTCTCGCCGACGGCGATTATCTCGTCCAGGAACGTGTAAAGACCGCCAAAGAGATGTTCCCGATGATCACCGACGACGGCGGCTGGCAGATGGTCGAACAGCTCGTCGACCTCGATCCGTTGCTGTTCCTCGGCAAGGTCGGCTCGGCATTCACGCGGCTGTCATCGACCGAACTCGCAAACGTCTCATCCGGCGGCGGCATGGTGCCGATGTTTATCATCGAGAATTCATAGCTTGGTGATACAATTGCGCTTATGGGAGTGATCTCTATCTCATTGCCGATCAAAGCTAAGGGGAACTTTCGTATTCGTGATAAGGAGAGGGCGAGAAAGCTTGTCGAAGAACTTGAACAGTTCGGCGAGCGGGTCGAGGAGATCGATAAGCCTCACTTACAAAAGCAAAAGCAGGCCTTTGACGAAGCATTCGGTATTTGGTCAGATCGCGATCCTCAAGAAGTTGATGAATTGATGAAAAAAATTCGGAGACGAAACAGCGGGCGTGATTGATTACTTACTGGATACAAACGTCGTCTCTAGATTTCTAACCGGTGATTACAAGGTAAAGGAATTTCTCGACAGCGAAATTCTCGCCGGCAAAAATTATTGCGTCAACGCTGTTGTTTATATCGAACTCATTCAGGGCTCGATAAAAAAACAGCATCGGGATTCTATTAAGAACTTCCTCTCAGAGATCATCAGTTATCCATTGACCCCTGCGATCTCCGTAACAGCGATTGAGCTGATAGACAAATACTCAGCTTCCGAGGGCTTGTTTCTTCCGGATGCTTTGATCGCTGCGACGGCCATCGAACACGACCTGACGCTGGTTACTTTCAACGCCAAAGATTTCAAATTCATAAAGGAACTGACGGTCATAGCGCCGTAAATATGTCGCGTCTACGAACCCTAAACGACGAATACCTCCGTCTCGAGCACAAGCTCAAGCTCGGCGGCGGGCCTGACAAGATCGCAAAGATCCACAAGCAGGGCAAGCTGACGGCGCGTGAGCGTATCGAACTCCTGCTCGACAAAGACACGTTCTCTCAAGAGATCGGCCTGCTCGTCGCTTATGACGAATACGACGGCCAGGTGCCCGCGGCTGCGGTCGTGACGGTTGTCGGCAAGGTCGAGGGACGCGAATGTGTCGTCGTTGCCAACGACGCCACCATCAAGGCCGGTGCGTGGTATCCCGAAACAATAAAGAAGATACTCCGCGCCCAAGAGATCGCGATGCGCAACCGCGTGCCGATCGTGTATCTCGTTGACAGTGCGGGAGTTAACTTGCCGTATCAAGGCGGCGTTTTTCCGGGACAGTACGGTGCGGCGCGCATCTTTTATTACAACTCGATAATGCGGCATTACCTGAAAGTGCCGCAGATCTCGGCCGTGATGGGCATGTGCGTCGCCGGCGGTGCATACCTGCCAGCGCTAAGCGACGTGATCCTGATGGTCGAGGGCACGAGCTTTATGGGCCTCGGCGGAGCGAACCTCGTCAAAGGAGCCACCGGCCAGACGATCGACAACGAAACCCTCGGCGGAGCCATGACCCACAACTCCATCTCCGGCGTCGCCCACTATCGGACGAAAGACGAGAAAGAGTGCATTAGCAAGATTAGGCTTTTGATCTCGGAGCTACCACGCAAAAGCTCCCCTCCTTACGAAGGAGGGGTGGCAGCCGCTTCGGCTGACGGGGTGGTTCTCTCGTCGGGCAAGGCACAAGGTCGGGTGGATGCGAATGCAGAGAACCACCCCGCCGACGAAGCGTCGGCACCCCTCCTTCGTAAGGAGGGGAGCTTAAGAGACCCGGCCGAACTTTACGACCTGTTACCGACCGACCACCGTGCCCCGTATGACATGCACGCCGTTCTCGGCACCTTCCTCGACGGCCCGATCGACGAGTTCCAGGCCGATTTTGCCAAAGAGATGATCTGCGGCACGGCGCGGATCGGCGGCATTCTGGTCGGCGTGATCGCAAACAGCCGGGCGATGTCAAAAAGCAAGAACGGCCCGCGGTTCGGCGGCATCGTTTACACCGAATCTGCCGAGAAAACGGCGTATTTCATCGAAAACTGCGACCGTCACGACACACCTTTGCTCTTTGTCCAGGACGTTTCCGGCTTCATGGTCGGGGCCGAGGCCGAGCACAGCGGCATCATCCGTGCCGGTGCCCGCTTTGTCGAAGCGATGGCGACCGCCAAGGTGCCAAAGATCGTCCTGACCGTCAACCACGCCAGCGGGGCGGGCTATTACGCGATGGCCGGGCAGGGCTTTGACCCCGACTTCATCTTTACGCTGCCTACGGGGCGCATGGGCGTGATGGAAGGCGACAGCGCCGTCCAGGCCATCTTTGGCACGCAGCTCGACAAACTAAAAGCCGCCGGCCAAGAACCCGACGACGCCCTAAAAGCCGAGATGCAAAAAGTCCGCGAAACCTACGACCGCGAACTCGACGCCAAACACGCCGCCGCGCGAGGCCTCGTCGATGCGATAGTCACTCCCGAGAACGTCCGCGATTCACTAATTCTCGCTCTAGAAACGTGTCAGAACACCACGACACCGCATATCGGGGCGTTTGTATTGAACAGTGAACCCTAGCAAGCTAATTTACATCATAGTACCGCATATGGTACTATGTTGGTTGCAGATGCCATATGACTATCGCCGAGACGATAGAGAAACTTGAAAGAGAAACGGCATCAACGCGTTTTTCGCAGTTGGTAAAGATATGCGAGGAGTATTTCGGGGCACCGCGCATAGCCGGCAGCCATCATATATTCAAGATGCCGTGGCCCGGCGACCCACGGATAAACTTACAAAGGGACAAGTCCAAGGCGAAGCCGTATCAGGTTGAGCAGGTCATATCGGCCCTGAAAAAGCTTGATGACTCGAAATAATAGGTTACGCGATGCGAAAAGCACTTAGAAAAGGTCCGGACCGGTCGATCGCGATCTTCCGACGTGAAGAGTACAGCTATAGTGTGATGTGGTCCGAGGCGGACAAGGCGTTTATTGGGCGTGTGATGGAATTTCCGTCGCTTGCGGCGCACGGCAGCACTCAAGAAAAGGCCTTGCGGCGAGATTCGGATCGTCGTTGGCGTTGTCCTGGAGGATCTGGCCGAAAATGGTGAGATCGCTCCTGTGCCGATAGGCAAACGTCTGTATAGCGGCAAACTCAACGTCCGCATGCCGGCCGACCTCCACCGGCGACTCGCGATCGAGTCAGAACGTCAAGGCGTTTCTCTCAACGCCTTTATCAACTCAAAACTAGCCGCATGACCTCAGATCGACAATGTGAAAACGTCATCACCCCTCTTCGCAGAAGTGGAGGATTGGCGTCGGACCGCAGGCTGCCAGCCTGCGAGTCTTGCGGTACACGCAGGCAAGCTGCCTGCGGTCCGACGGGTTTTCGGATTTCGGCTCCGATTCGACCTATTTTCACCTCAAGCAGGGTCTAACCTACTTCGCGTAGAGCAAAGCTGGAGTTATTTCATGTTTCCTCGGCTTTGAACGGCCCTGCTCCGATACACCATCGCGGTCCCACAGTCTGAGTAAGGAAAAACCTCTTCACAAGAACCTTAGCGAACTGGTACAATAAGAATCGCTGTCACCCACGACGGCGTTCCACACATCTTACCCGCCGGTCACACGTCGAATGAGAAGAATAGTCAGGTTATTGCTGCCACTGTGCGCGATATTGGTACTCGCCCTGTCGGCGCACGCTCAGGACAAGAGTTCGCGATCAAAGAAGGTCGATCGCGGCCAGGGCCAGAACGTCGCCGTGATCATCGTCAAGTCAGCCGCGAAGCTGGGTTGGGTTGTCACCAAAGCCGTCGTAAAGGACGTCGCGGTGCCGATCACGAGAGCGGTTCTTCTCAAGGCCGCACCGAGACTCACGGAATACGCGGTGAAAAGAGTCGGGCCGGTGATCGTGAAACACGCGACGCCAATCCTCATCAAGTTGGCACTGCTCTGACGGGCGCGTTATGGTGGCGGTATGAAATTCACGATCGACGAAATGCTGGAGCGCCTGCCTCTGCCGGCGACCGAGAAGTGGAAAGAGGGCGTTTGGGATCTGGAGCCATTCGAAAAGGCGGGCGTCAAGCTCGTCTTTTTTGCTGCTGTGCGGGCGGGACTATCAAACCTCACACGATCAGGACGAATTCTATTTTGTTGTTCGCGGCTCGGGCGAATTGAATATCGATGGCGTGTCGGTGCCCTTCGAGGCGGGCGATGCTCTGTTTGTCGAGGCTGGCGTGAAGCACAGGTTCGAGGAGTTCACGGACGACCTCGCGACGTGGGCGGTGTTCTTTGGCGGTTAAGCGGTCAACTTTGCGTAATCGGCGATAGCGGTTTTGATAACCTCATAAGCGCCCGCACGGTCGTAGGAATAGGCGATCTCGCAGCGGTTCGGTTCGTCTGGCAGCGATTTGTAGGTGAGGAAATAATGCTCGATGCGGTCCATAATACCGGACGGCAGTTCATTGATGTTGGTGTACTGCCCGTAGACCTTATCGCCCTTGAGAACGGCGATGATCTTGTCGTCAGCCTCGCCGCCATCGAGCAGGCAGAAGCCGCCGATAGGACGGGCTTTCAGAATGATGTCGCCGCGCGGGATGTGATGCTCGCTAAGAACAAGGATATCGAGCGGATCGCCATCGCCGTGTTCGACAGACTTGCCCGAACCTTTACTGGCCAGGGCCGCGATACCCCCGCCACAATAGGTTCGCGGAATAAAGCCATAGTTCGCCGGGGCGACATTCGAATACTGCTGCGGGCGGTCGATCTTGAGATAACCGGTATCCTTGTCGACCTCGTATTTGACCGTGTCGCCGGGAACGATCTCGATAAAGACCGTCAGTTCGGCCGGAGCGTCCGGGCCGATCTCGATGCCGTGCCACGGGTGGGCTTTGTTGATGCGGATCATATCCCTATTATTTATGCGTGGGAGAGCGAATGTCTAACGGCATCGAAACATCGATCGACGGCGGCGTCCGAATTGTGCGGTTCGCGAGACCGGAGATCCGTAGCCCGCTCTCGGTCAGCGTGCTCGGCGAACTCGAGCGGATCGTCGGCGAATGCGCATCAGATGCTGCGATCAAGATCGTCGTTTTCACCGGTACCGGCGACGTGTTCGCGTCAGGGGCCGACCTTCGCGAGATCGCCGAGGTTACGGCAGCAGATGCGCCTGAGTTTGCAATACGGGGGCAACACCTGATGCAGGCGGTATCCGATCTGCCGCAGACCACTATAGCCGCGATCAATGGCTATTGCTTTGGCGGGGCACTCGATCTTGCCCTTGCGTGCGACCGCCGCATCGCGTCGCCTGACGCCCTATTCGCCCATCCCGGAGCCGGCCTCGGGATCATCACCGGCTGGGGCGGCACGCAGCGGCTGCCACGCCTGATCGGGACGGCGAACGCTCTCGAGATGTTCTTCACCGCGTCGCCGATCGACGCGCGACGGGCGCTCGAGATAGGTTTGGTCGATTTGATAAGTGAAGATCCGCTTCATTCTGCGGTAAACTTGGACGAACAGTTATGAAGGTACAACTCGTAAAGATCGCTCACGCCCGCTCCGGCGACAAAGGCGACACGGCCAACGTCGGCCTGATCGCTCTCAAGCCCGAGACCTATCCGATCCTGGTTCGCGAGGTAACGGCCGAGCGTGTTAAACAACACTTCGGCGAAATGGTCAAAGGCGACGTCGAACGTTTCGAACTGCCGAACCTGGGCGCACTCAACTTTTTACTTCATGGTTCGCTCGGCGGCGGCGGCACGCTGAGTTTGATGACCGATGCTCAGGGCAAAACATTCTCGACCGCCTTGCTGCGGATGTATATCGACGTGCCGGAAGAAGTTTTAGCCACGAATTAACACGAATGAACACTAAATAAAAAGTTCCTGAAATTCGTGTAATTCGTGGCAAAGATCTCATTCTTATGTCTGTAGTCTTGTCGACAACTGAAGATGCGATCTGCGTTCTGACGCTCAATCGTCCTGACAAACGCAATGCGTTGAATGACGAGCTGATCGCGGCGTTGAAAGCGGCTTTGCGCGAGGCTGATGCGGATGGATCGTTGCGGGCGATCGTTATTCGCGGGGCGGGGAAGGATTTTTGTTCGGGGGCGGATCTGAGCTCAATCCAAAAGATCGCAAACGCTACCTATGAAGAGAATGTTGAAGACGCTCGCTCTCTTGCCGAACTGTTCGAGCTGATCCGAAAGGTCCGCGTGCCGGTGATCGCGGCGGTGCATGGGCGGGCACTTGGCGGGCGGCGGCGGATTGGCGTTTGGGTGTGATCTGGTGGTTGCGACGAGGTCGGCTAGGTTTGGGTTCCCCGAGGTGAAGATCGGGTTTGTTCCCGCGATGGTGGCGGCGATCCTTAGACGTAATCTGGGAGAGAAGAAGAGCTTTGAACTGCTAACGCGCGGATTTGAGTTCTCAGCCGAAGAAGCAAACGTCGACGGTCTCGTCAACGCACTCTTTGACGAAGAGGCGTTCGACATTGCTGCGATCGAATACGCTTCGCTTTACCCAAAACTCAGCGGCTCGGCCGTCGCTATGACAAAGCGTCTGCTCTACGACATCGACGCCGACGATCTCTCCACCGCGATCGCCAAAGGCGTCGAGACCAACGCCCGCGCCCGCATGACCGACGATTGTAAAAAGGGAATTGCTAGGTTTTTGGAGAAGTAAGCCGTCGTTTGGTTTCCCGCAGGTGCCTTTGCCCGCCGGAGTCGTGGAAGCCTTTGCGCGGAGTCCGGAAGCCGTTCGCTGCGAGTGCGGGAGCCTTTCGCGCGGAGTGCGGAAGGCTTTGCGTGGAGTTCGGAAGCCTTTGCCGCGGAGTGCGGAAGCCTTTGCGCGGAGTGTGGAAGCCCTTGCGTGGAGTGCGGAAGCCCTTGCGCTGAGTGTGGAAGCCTTTGCGCGGAGTGCGGAAGCCCTTCGCGCGGAGTGCGGAAGCCTTTGCACGAACCCGCGCAAGCCTTGCCGCGGGTTCGGGAGCAACCGGCAGGGCTTCGAAAAGGCACTTACACGGCTTCGGGAGACATTTACATTGCTTCGGAAGGCACTTACACGGCTTCGGATGGGACTTACACAGGCTCGGACGGGAGTTGCGGTGGCTTCGGCTACGATTTCACTTCCAAACCTCCAATCTAGCTTTCTCAACGCGACGCCAAACGTCGTCCGTTGATAAATGCTTCCAAACCCCACCCAGCAGATAGTTGAACCGAGGGTTTTTCCTTGCCAGTTCTTCGACCCGATCGATGTATAGCTCTCCGAAGAAGCCAAGCAAGTCCTCCAACGGTCCGGCCGCAAGGGCTCCGAAGGCCTCGTCGGACATCTCTCTTTCAAAGGTTCGAATTACAAACTCCCAGAGAGCTTCGTGTTCCTTTTTGATCGGGAACATGATCACAGCGGAAATCGCCCACCAGCCGGGATCAGACTCAGCCACACCTTTCCCAGATCTACCGGCCACGAGCCACGCCTCAATCAGACGTTCCCATTCAGAGTCATTGTTCGGTACTGGAAACTCGTCCGTATGCACTCTTACGCCTCGACGATATCGACCTTTGTCTCGATCAGGACTTTGGGATCAGGGCGGGGAAGTAGGCCATTATTTCTTCGACTTTGGGGCGGCCGCCGGCGAAGCCTGTGACGCCGGGAGGGCCGGTGAGGATGAGCGGGGCGATCTCTTTGGTGAACCGTGTCGACGTCGTCTTTGTTCTGGCCGCGAACGCCGATCCTGAACTGGACCTCGGGATAGTCTGCGCACCCTCGCTGAATGATCGAGTTTCGCGACGCTTCAAGCCCGCCGCGCGAGATGGCCGTGCGTGGCGTTCACGCCGACGTACTCGGTTAGGATGAGGTCGAATGTGAGGCCGAGGTTGGCGAGGCGTTCGCGTAGGATCCTATCGGCGGCCTGGGCCTTTTCGAAGGCGTCGGGCCAGGAATAGACCAGGGTGCCGACGGACTTCCAGCCGTCGGAGTAGGCGATCGAGACTTTGTAAAAGTCGGTCTTCGGGTTGCCGGTGATGCCAAAGACGCCGGACCTTGTTATCGCCCGCGGCTTCGAGATTGATAGACGAAAAGTCAGCGACGACGTCAGGCGTGATGTAGGCTTTCGGGTCGCCCATTTCGTAGAGAAGCTGCTCGGTGACGGACTGGACGTTGACGCGGCCGCCGGTGCCGTCGTGTTTCGTGACGATGAACGTGCCGTCGGGCGAGGCTTCGATGATCGGGAAGCCGATGTTCGCCATGTCGGGGATGTTTTGCCAATCGTACTGGCAATTGCCGCCGCTCGATTGGGCCCCGCATTCGATAATGTGGCCCGCGATCGTTCCGGCCGAGACCTTGTCCCAGTCGTCAAATGACCAGCCGAATTCGTGCATCAGCGGAGCGAGCGTCAGGCCCGTGTCGGTCAGGCGGCCGCCGACGATGATGTTGGCACCTTTGCCGAGCGCTTCGACGAGCGGGCCGGCACCGAGATAGACGTTGGCGGACTGGACCTTGTCGCGGATCGCCGCCAGCGGCGTGCCGTCGTCCATCGAGTTGATCTCGACGCCTTGGGCCAGAAAGTCGTCGAGCTTATCGAGAATGTCGTCGCCGGTGATGACACCGATGTTTACTTTCCCGGATAGGCCGAGTTCGACCGCGACGTCCTTGATCGCCGCCGCACAGCCGGTAACATTGACGCCGCCTGCGTTTGAGAGGACCTTGATGTCCTTCTCGACACAGTCCGGCAGGATCTCGTGCATTAGCGAGACGAAATCGCGCGCATATCCCGCATTCGGATCGCGGGCCTTCTGCTTTTGGACGATAGACATCGTTACCTCGGCGAGGTAATCGAGCATCAGGTAATCGATCGGCCCTTTACGGACCTGATCGATCGGTGCGGTGAGCAGATCACCCCAAAAACCCTGGCCTCCGGCGACACGGACTGTTTCTTTCATACAAAAAAGACGGTCATGCGAATCTTTACGATAGCATGACCGTCAGTCGTTTGTAATCTTGCCGGCCTGCGGGCTACGGCCTTCTCGGTCTGGAGCGGGTTGCCTTGCGATAGACCCATTTGCTGCCGTTCTTCGTCTTGACGACGACCCACGTGCCGCCCTTCCAGGTTTTGCGGGCGACCCATTTGCTGCCCGTCCAGACGCGGTTGCCGACGACGGCACCTGTCCGATACGTCGTTTTCGTTACGGATCTTCCTTTTCTGTAAATCTTTTTCGATATCCGCTTTGTTTGGCGAACTACCTGCTCGGAGCCCGCCGGTTCGTGAGCACGTACAGGCTGCATGAAAAACATGCCAGATATTCCTATTACCGCCGCAATCAATGTGGATGTGAGTTTTCTCATATTATGATCCCCCTTTCTTACCCTTCCATCCTGACACATCGATCACGGCCGTCCGTACGGTAGCATACTATTGTGCCCGCACGTTGGCGCGAATAAAGGTCACGATATCTTGCGTCGAAGTTCCGGGCAAAAAGATCTCTGAGACGCCGATCTTCTTTAGTTCAGCGATGTCTTCCTGAGGGACGATGCCACCGACGAGCACGAGCGTGTCGTCCATGCCGTTCTCGTGGAGCAAATTGACGATGCGTGGGCAAAGCGTATTGTGCGCGCCGCTGAGGATCGAGATGCCGACCGCATCGACGTCTTCCTGAAGCGCGGCGGCAGCGATCATCTCGGGCGTTTGCCTGAGGCCAGTGTAGATGACTTCCATGCCGGCGTCACGCAGCGCGCGGGCGATGACCTTTGCCCCGCGGTCGTGGCCGTCGAGGCCAGGTTTGGCAACTAGAACCCTGATCTTTCTGTCATTCATAAGTGTCAAACAATCATCGCACAAGCCGTCCGAGGACGCCATTCACGCGGATGTAGGGCTTCATCTGTGCCCATGTGAAAGTGTACTGGCCGTCCGGAGCCATCGCCTCGATCACATGCGGAAATCCATAGTCATAATGGAACGTTACACCGCGATCCGCGATCGAGAAGCCCCTCAGGTTGTCCATCGTGAAATCAGCCGTCTCGAATAGACGTTCGGGATTTGGCTCGTCCCAATCTTCGTTTTTCTTGATCTCTTCGATGGCGTCGGCGATCTCTTTTGTCTGTGCCTTCTTGACCATCTCGACGAGTCCGTTGAAATAGACGAACACCTCGCCGGGAAGCACGCGGTTGCCGGTGCGGGTATCGACGACCACAAACTTTGTCGAACCGTCGGGATACGCGGCCGTGCCCTGGATCCAAAGCTCGGTGCACAGCAGGCCGTTTTTGTTATAGACGACCTTGTAGTCAGCCTCTTCCAGCCACTGGATCTCGGTCTGTTCCTCTCTTATGTTGAACGAGAACGCCCTCTCATAGCTCAACGCAGCCTCGATCTTGCGCGACAGGGCCCGCGTCCGGGCTTTCACCTTCGGATAATTGATGACGAACGTCTTTTTATGGTTCAGCGATCGGCTTGGGCCGCGTGTAGGTGACCTTCTTTCGAGTAACGACGACGGACTGAGCGTCAACGCTCCAGCCGAGAACCAGAATAGCGATCAATAGCAGTAGTATCTTAGTTTTCATATCCGTATTTGATGTCCATATTCGGCGAACCAAATATACATTTTATCTTGCCGAGAATGCCGGGCGCACGCTTCAACGCGTGCCACATCTCGACCCAGCCGTGCATGTTTATCCAAAGTGGATTATAGCTGCGCAGTGGCTTGATGATGCCATAGCGCGGCTCTTCGGTTTCAGGAACGAACGAGCCAAAAAGCCGGTCCCAGATGATCAGAACACCACCGTAATTCTTATCGAGATAAGCCTCGTTCACGCCATGATGCACGCGATGGTGTGACGGCGTGTTGAATACCCATTCCAGCGGTCCGAGTTTGTCGACCAGCTTTGTATGGATCCAGAACTGGTAGATCAGATTGAAGCCGTGCATCAACGCGAACATCCAAGGTGCAAAGCCCAGCAACATCACCGGCGCATAGAATATCCAATGCAGAATGCCGCTAAACCAACTCTGTCGGACCGCGACGCTCAGGTTGTATTCTTCGCTTGAGTGATGGACGACGTGGAAGTTCCAGAACAGCCGCGATTCGTGACTGACACGATGAAAGACGTAGTAAGCCAGATCGTCGATAAAGAACAATGCGACCCACGTCCACCACGCGTCAACCGGGAATTTGTACGGGGCGATCTCGTACGCCGCGATGTAGATAAAACCGGTCGCCAGACCGAACAACGCTCCCCACGCGGTGCTGCCAAAGCCGAGGATGATATTCGTCCACGCGTCCTTGCCGTCGCGATAATCCGCCGTTCGGCGCAGATGCGACCACAACGCCTCTGCCCCAATGAGCAGGGCAAATATCGGTATCGCGATCACGGTCGGGCTGAGCATTACGGTTACATTAATGCAATACGGTCATCCGCTTCAACATTTGTTTCGAACGCACGTATTGTTCGCTCGTATCGACCTATAGTAGCATCGTTCTCAGATGATAAAGAAGATCCTAAAGGTACTCGTATTGATCATCGCGGTCGGCGTCGTGATCATCCAGTTCTTCCGTATCGACAAGGCCAATCCGGTGATCGTCGATAACGAAACACTCGAGGCCGCCATCGCGGTATCGCCGGACGTGGGCCTGATAATGGGGCGATCGTGCAACGATTGTCACTCGCACAAGACGGTCTATCCGTGGTATTCAAACGTCCAGCCGGTAGCATGGTGGCTTAAAGACCATATTGAGGAAGCCCGAGACGAATTGAATTTCAGCAGGTTCAATACGTATCAAACGAAGAAAAAGGCAAAGAAACTGGAAGAGCTCTGCGAAGAGGTCCGCGAGGGAAACATGCCGCTGCCATCATATCTCTGGGGTCACAGCGAAGCGGTGCTCAGCGAGAACGATAAAAACACCCTCTGCGACTGGGCCAACGCCGAGCGGGAAAAATTGAGAATTGAGAACTGAGAATGGAGAATGTAAGAGAACGTGAAAATCCGTTGAAGACGAAATCATAGGCATTCGCTTTGCGGATCGTGGCAGAATATCGGCGGTTCGTCGGAGAAGATCGCGAATATGTTCTCTCCAAGCAGTTACTCCGATCCGGGACTTCCATCGGGGCGAACATTGCGGAAGCTAACCAGGCACAGTCGCGACCGGATTTTATCAGCAAGTTGTCGATCGCTTTGAAAGAAACGGTAGAAACGGAATACTGGTTAGAGTTATTAAGAGATTCGAGATATCTAGATCAAGATACGGCTGAAGCGATGCTCGCGGAATGCCGCGAGCTCAAAGCGATCCTGACCGCGTCGATCAAGTCGTCAAAGTTACGACTCTGACATCTTAATATTCTCCATTCTCCATTCTCAATTCTCCACTATTTAAAGGGCTGCATTCTCAATTCTCCATTTTTCCCACGCCTTACCGACTATCTTTCGCTTTCGAGAACGGGGCATTGGTGCCTTCGCCGTTTTAGGCCCGCGTAGCGGGTCGCGGCATAAAGCCACGGGCGTCAGCCCGTGGAATTGTCAGCATTATTGACCGAGCCTGCGTAGCGGGCGACAGCGATCACGTCGATAGATACCGGCGATCAAACTCGATCTCATGGAGAGACAAAAGCTCGATAAATTCATCTTCAAAAGACTCCTTGCCGTGGTGGATCTTTTGATTCGCGATGTACCGTTTGACCCGCTCGATCTCAGTCGGCCCGACAGAAAAAGCACCGTATCCGTTTTGCCACGAAAAATCCTTCGCATCCGGAAAAACATCGTGCATCCAGCCGGAAGCGTTTGATTTTAGGTCCCGTAACACATCAGATACCGATCTATCGGGCCTCAGTTTTGCCAAGATATGAACGTGGTCCGACACACCGTTGATAATAAGCAGAATGCCTCCGAGTCCCCGGATGATGCCTCCGATGTATTCATACAAACGCTTTTCGTTCTCGCTCCTGATCAAGGGCTTCCTGTCTTTCGTCGAGAAAACAATGTGATATATCAAATTTGTATACGATCTCGGCATTTTTACCTCCTCGCGTTTTTGGTGCCAGAATGGCGGGATCGTTTTACCCGCGTAGCGGGTATCAGCATAAAGCCACGCGGCGTAAGCCCGTGGAAAAGGCACCAAAAATGAACGGAACCCGCGTAGCGGGTGACAGCGATCATAATATCTTAAGCGTACAAATCCAGGCGTAACACTGTCGCCCGCTACGCGGGCTTTGACCTATTGGTCATCGCCCCACGGGTTCACACCCGTGGCTTTATGCTCGACACCCGCTACGCGGGTTCAAGGATCGTCTGAACCATCCCGCCGCGCAAGCTTAACCTCCTGCCGCTTGACCACCTTACCGAGTATCTTTCGCTTTCGAGAACGCGGCATTGGTGTCTTCGCCGTTTTAGGCCCGCGTAGCGGGTCTCGGCATCAAGCCACGGGCGTCAGCCCGTGGAATGGTCGAGGTAATGACCAAGCCCGCGTAGCGGGCGACAGCGATCACGTCACGGGATGCCTAGAAAACAATGTGATATATCAAATTTGTATAAGATCTCGGCATAACACTGTCGCCCGCTACGCGGGCTTTGGTCTATTGGTTTTCGCCCCACGGGTTCACACCCGTGGCTTTATGCTCGACACCCGCTACGCGGGTTCAAAGATCGTCAGAACGTCCCGCGGCGCAACCTTAAACTCGATGCGGCTGCGGATCTTGTCGTCCATAGTAGAAAACCTCCTGTGGGTTGAAGTTCTTTGGCTCAAAACTGCGAGTGTGAACCAATAATACCCCTGTTTTTCATCTTGTCAACAGCGCGCTCGGCTGTGCCGAATCCCGAAGGGCACATAGCCACGCCCTTCAGGGCGTGGTTAGCGTTGAGATATTCATCATAGGGCGATTTATCGTCCTTCATTCCGGCGGCTTGAGCCATTGACGATAAGGACGATAAATCGCCCTAGGAAAATTACGCCGCGCTCATCCACGCCCGGAAGGGCGTGGCTATTTGCCGCCGAAGCGGCGGTCCGGCGGCAAGCCGCAAAGATCCTTTCCCTTGCCGGGAAAGCTCCGCACCCGACCGCGCGCGGGTCAAAATGCCATTGCCTCCATGAACGCCATGGACGCGATCGTGGTGTTTGGTCGCTGTCGGACAAAACGGCTAATTAGGGAATTTAAGACCTCCACCACTGGGGCAAAAATGGTATACCACTGACAGTAAAACGGCATTCCACTCGGCGGTTTTGTCACACCACTCTATCTTTTTTTCATACAAAATAAATTGCAGGTCGGCCCATGTGCGCCCGGATCTCGTTTTTGCTGTTTTGGGGCCGTAAACGTAAAATATTCCGATGCCTTTGCTCCCGATAGTCCATTATCCCGAGCCTGTCCTGTTGACCGTGGCCGAACCGGTCGGTGAGGATGGGTTTGACGACGATCTTGCAAAGTTTGTCGATGACATGTTCGAGACCATGGCCGATGCGGGCGGTGTCGGGCTCGCGGCGCCGCAGGTTGGGCTTTCGCAGAGGCTGTTCGTGATGGACACGCCGGAGACGGACGAGCGGGCACGGGAGCGGCATGTGTTGATCAATCCTGAGATCATTCACGGTTGAGGGCGAGCAGACGGGCGACGAGGGGTGTTTATCGTTTCCGGGGCTGTTTCAGACGGTAAGAAGAGAGATGCGTGTGATCGCGTCGGGCGCAAAATATCAAGGGCGAGCAGATAGAAATTGATGTTCAAGACCTGGCCGCAAGGTGTATACTGCATGAAACTGATCATTGCGACGGCATTGTGTTTCTCGACCGAATGACGCCGCTCAAACGGCAGTTTGCCAAGCGGAAGATCAAATTTCTGCAGAAAACAGGGAAGTGGAACCAGAATTGAACTTACAAGACACCAAACTGACCGCCGAACTGGGGTCGAGCGGCGAACTCAATAAATATCTAAGCGAAGGCTGGGTGCTGATCCTGAGCTACGTCAAGCACAAGAGCGATTCGCAGGTGCCTCGTTTCGTAGTCGCCTGGCAGGGCGACGGGCCGGCGATCTTCCCCGAGATCCTCGATGAGTGGGAACAGCGAGAGATGGCACGGCAAAGATATAGGTAGTCTTTAGAGTTTCTAGAGTTTTTAGAGTCCGTAGAGTTGGATTAGAATAGCCCCTATACGATCCTTGTTGCCGACTGCCCCCATTGCCCCGGCGGCGGGCAACCTCAAAAGAGTGCCACACGGAGGAGAGCTTTATGTTTAGGAGCGCTTTTGTCTTGTTAGGCACTTTTGTTCTGTTTGCTGCGATAGGCGCGAACGCTCAGACGACGCTGTTCAATATACCGGTGGCGGACACGCTGCAGAAAGGGTTCGTGGGGCCTTGAGGGCGACTTTATCACCAAGCCCGCGAAATACAGCGACGGCGGCTATCAGACCTACGGCTATCGCGTCGCATACGGCGTCGGCAACCGGACCGAGATCGGGACGAACTTTTATTACACGTGGGACGGTTCCGAGTCGACCGCACAAGCGGAGTTCAGCGTGAAGCAGAATGTCTATCGCAATGAGAAGCTTGGATTGACGATCTCCGGCGGTGCGGTCGCCTTTGTGCCACTGCGTTCGCGTAATGGCGACAAAACGGCCGTGATGGTATATGGCGTCGCTGACAAAACGGTCGAGAAGCTCAACGGAATGACCTTGATCGGCGGCGCGTATCATGTTTTTGGCGGCCCAACGGATTTTGGCGATAAGACCGGCGTCATCCTCGGCATCAATCAACCGGTGATCAAACGAGTCAGCATCGTTGCGGACTGGTTCTCGGGTAAGAACCGACTGGGATATGCTTCGGCAGGATTCAATTTCGGCATCACCAAGCGACAGTATCTGACGACGGGCTGGAGCTTTGGCAATTCAGGCCGCGGGAACAACGCATTTGCGGCGTATTACGGGATCACGTTTTAGATTTATGCAGACACAACAAACATTGGACGAATTCAGAAACGAACCATTTATAGATTTCTCTAAGCCCGAGAACGCCGACGCGATGCGTGCGGCGATCGAGAAGGTCCGCGGCGAACTTGGGCCGCGAGTACCCGATCGTCATCGGCGGCGAAAAGATCGCGCTGGAATCGAAGTTCACGAGCAAGAATCCTGCGAAAAAGGACGAGGTCGTCGGCGTGTTCTCAGAAGGCGATACCGACACGTCGCTGGTCGAGAAGGCGATTGCGACCGCGAGCGATGCATTCAAGACGTGGCGAAACGTCGCCCCGGCCGAGCGTGCCGAATACCTGTTCAAGATCGCCGCGATCATGCGTGAGCGTAAGCACGAACTGTCGGCGTGGATGGTCTTTGAGGTCTCAAAGACCTGGGCCGAAGCCGACGGAGACACGGCCGAGGCGATCGATTTTTGTGAGTACTACGGACGCGAGATGCTCCGCTGGGCTGCGGAACAGCCTATCGTACCGTCTCCGGGCGAGAAGAATAGTTTTGAGTACATTCCGCTCGGCGTCGGAGCGATCATCCCGCCGTGGAATTTTCCGCTGGCGATCATGGCCGGAATGACGACGGCGGCGGTCGTCGCCGGCAATACGGTCGTTCTTAAGCCGTCGTCAGATTCGCCGACCATCGCCGCGAAGTTCATGGAGATCGTCGAAGAGGCCGGCTTGCCGCCGGGCGTCGTCAACTTCATCAGCGGCTCGGCAAAGACCGGCGAGGCGATGGTGACGCATCCTAAGACGCGATTCATTTCGTTCACCGGCTCAAAGGGAGTCGGCCTGCACATCAACGAAGAAGCCGCGAAAACACGCGAAGGCCAGATCTGGATCAAACGCGTCGTCGCCGAAATGGGCGGCAAGGACGCGATCGTCGTCGCCGATGATGCGGCCGATCTCGATGCAGTTGCGACCGGCGTTGTGCAGGCAGCGTTTGGGTTTCAGGGACAGAAATGTTCGGCATGCTCGCGGCTGATCGTTGATGAGAAGGTGCACGATCAGTTGATTGAGAAGATCGTCGCCTTGACCAAGGCGCTCAACGTCGGGCAGCCTACCGATGGCGCGAACGAACGTGGCCGCGGTCATCAATCGTCGCTCGTTCGACACGACGCTGGATTACATCAAAAAGGGCGTCGACGAGGGCGGCACGATCGTCGCGGGCGGCAGGGGCGACGATTCGACGGGCTTCTTTATCGAGCCGACGATCATCGACAATGTGGAGCCGGGCGCAACTATCGAGCAAGAAGAGATCTTCGCTCCCGTTCTTGCGGTGATAAAGGCGCGTGATTACGATCACGCGCTTGAGATCGCGAATGGCACGGAATTCGGCCTGACCGGAGCGGTCTATTCGGCGTCTCAGGAACGGCTCGATCGGGCGCGGCGTGAGTTTCACGTCGGTAATCTTTACCTGAACCGCAAATGCACCGGAGCACTCGTAGGCGTGCATCCGTTTGGCGGATTCAACATGAGCGGAACGGATTCGAAGGCCGGTGGCCGCGAATATCTGCTTCAGTTTATGCAAGGCAAATCTATTGCCCAGAAAATATGAGGAGAGAAATGACCAAGAGCTCATTTGTCCGATTAGGCGGGGTACTTGTGATAATGCTCGGTATCGTGGGTGTTGCGACAGCGCAGCGTGCGGTGTCAAAACCGCCGAAACCGATCATCTTTGCCGTACTTAACGACGGTAAGACGCTAGAGCCGATCGCCTATGTAAACAAAGGCAAACTACAGGAACCAGTGAACGGCAGCGACGAAGAGAGCCTGATCGTCGCGTTCAACAAGGCGTATTACAAGGCCGGCACCGTTTATAAACTTATCTTCGGCGGGGCGAATGCCGGCACAGTTACCGTCAAATCGTCCAACGCCAAGTCGGACTGCTCACGCAACATGGCTGAAGCAACGACACGAGCGACCAAGACACCTCTCGCCGGACTCGTGATGGGTCTGGCGACAAATGTCGTGATCAAGACCGCTTCTGCGAGCTATCGCCGAAAACCGACGGCGGCGGAGAAGACCGAGATCGACGCTCTCGCAAAGGCGGAATTCGTCCGTCAAAAGCTAACGCCCGGCACGCTTCGTTACCACAACCTGACCGCGTTGGACCTTGACCGTGACGGCAAGGCCGAATTTGTCGGGTCCTATTGGGTCGAGATCGACAGACTGACACGCGGACTGCTCTTTTTCATCGCCGCCAAGGGCAGCAACGGCAAATACGCTCTCGGACATAAGGAGTACCGTTCGATCGATCAGGCCAACGTCATGAGCGGCGATATCAAGAACGTCGACGAGGGCGTGTATCACGAGCTTCTGCTCGACGCGTTCGACTACGACGGTGACGGGACGAGTGAGGTTTTCACCTACGTACAGTCGTTTGAGGGAGCGGGTTTTAATGTTTATAAGAAGTCGGGCGGCAAGTGGTCACAATCCTATTCGAATTCGAATTATCATTGCGGTTATTAAGATTTTCGTAACCTAAGCGGATTTCGATTTTGTCAGTTCAAGGTGTTAAGTTTCTAATCAGGACTTAGCACCTTTTTTGTTATGAGAGTTCTCAGTTTTCTCGGGCGGCCGACCGCGGTTGCCATCGTGCTGACACTGGCGTTCTCGAGCGTCGCGCAGGTCGTGCAGCCGCCGTTTCCCGTCAAGCGGATCGAGAATGCCGACATGTGGCGGACCGACGGTTGGAACGCCATCGACATGGCAAAACGCCAGAAGATTCGTACCGGCAAGGCAAAGAACGTCATCCTCTTTCTCGGTGACGGATTGAGCAATGCGACGATAGCGGCTTCGCGGATATTCGAGGCCCAGCAGACGCGGTGAGAGCGGCGAGGAAAATCGCCTCAGTTTCGAGGACTTTCCGTTTACGGCACTGTCGCGGACCTACAGCGTCAATCAACAGACGTCCGATTCCGCCCCGACGATGAGCGCGATCATGACCGGCGTTAAGACCGACGAGGGCATCATCTCGGTCGATCAGAACGTCGTCGAGGGCGACCATCGTTCGGTCAAGGGCAACGAAACAAAAACGCTGATCGAGTACGCCGAAGAGACGGGTCGCTCGACCGGTCTAGTGACTACCACGAGGCTCACTCACGCAACTCCGGCCGCATGTTATGCCCACTCCGCCGATCGCGATTGGGAATCGGATAGCGATATATTCACTCGGAATAAAGATGCCCACACGTCGGGATTCCCTGATATTCGCGCGGCAGCTGATCGAGTTTCCTTACGGTGACGGCCTCGAGGTCGCATTGGGCGGCGGCAGGACCAAGTTCCTGCCCACCGAAGCTGTCGATCCAGAGTATGCCGACCGAAATGGCGAACGGCTCGATAAACGCGACCTTACAAAAGAATGGCTGAGCAAGTACAAGCGATCGGCGTACGTTTGGAACAAGGCGCAGTTCGACTTGACGGATGTGAAAAATACCAAGCATCTTCTCGGCCTCTTCGAGCGTTCGCACATGCAGTTCGAATCGAACCGCACGAGTGATAAAGCGGGCGAGCCATCGCTTGGCGAGATGACGACGAAGGCAATCGAAATGCTGTCGCAGAACAAGAAAGGGTATTTTCTGATGGTCGAGGGCGGACGCATCGACCATTCGCACCATAATGGCAACGCGTATCGGGCACTTGATGAGACGGTCGAGTTTTCAAATGCCGTCCGTGCGGCCCTCAAGAAGGTCGACCTTGACGAGACCCTCATCATCGTGACCGCCGACCATAGCCACACGCTGTTCATTCAGGGCTATCCGACCCGCGGAAACAACATCCTCGGTCTCGTTCGCTCTAACGCTGAAAGCGGAAAACTGCGATCGGCCTACTCGACGGACAAACTCGGACTGCCTTATACGACTCTCGGTTACGTGAACGGTAAAGGCTATTTTGGTGCATCCGATGACCAGCCTGAGGGGCCGAAACGCTGCTGTGCCGACATCCGGACCTTCAATCCGTCTTCAGGCGGCCGCTACGATCTCTCATCGACAAACGTGCTCGATCCGGATTATCTGCAGGAGGTAATGATACCGATGGCCAGTGAGACGCACGCGGGCGACGATGTGTCGGTGTTTGCCACGGGCGTTAATGCTCATTTGATACGAGGCTCGATGGAGCAGAATTGGATATTCTACGTAATGGCTGACGCGATGCGGCTGGCTCGAAAATGAAGATCGTATTCATGGGAACCCCGCTGGCGGCGGCTGTCTCGCTTGAGCGGCTTCTAGCGGACGGGCACGATGTCGTCGCCGTTTACACCCAGCCCGACCGGCCGGCAGGGCGTGGCAACAAACTGTCGGTCTCGCCTGTCAAGCAATTTACCAAGGAACGCGGCCTGCCCATTCATCAGCCTGAGAAGATCCGGACCGACGAAGCGGTTGAACAGTTCCGCTCGCATGCTGCCGACATCGCGGTCGTGGTTGCGTATGGGCGTATCTTGCCGCAAGAGTTTTTGTCGGCATGTCGGTATGGCGCTATTAATTTGCATTTTTCACTGTTGCCAAAATACCGCGGAGCGGCACCGGTCAACTGGGCCATCGTAAATGGCGAGACCGAGACCGGTGTGACGACGATCCAGATGGACGCGGGGCTCGACACCGGACCGATACTGCTGCAGCGTGCGACGCCGATCGGCGCAACGGAAACGTCAGTTGAACTAATGGCGCGCCTCGCGCAGTTGGGCTCCGACGTGTTGTCGGAGACGCTCTCGCGTATAGACGATCTTACGCCGATGTCTCAGAGTGGCAGCCGAGGCAACACTCGCGCCGATAATGGAAAAAGGTGACGGGCTGATCGATTGGTCGATGAACGCGCGCAACATCGCAGACCGCGTTCGGGGCTTCCAGCCATTTCCCACCGCATACACATCGCATCGGGGCGGCCGGTTGGTGATCTGGAAGGCATCGGCGTTAGAAGATCGAGCCGGCCACCCGGGCGAAGTTCTTGAAGCAAGCGGCGAAACCTTGGTCGTAGCTTGCGGGCACGGAACCGCTTTGGAGATCATCGAACTTCAGCCCGAGGGAAAGCGGCGGCATGTCGGCGCGGGACTTTCTCAACGGCGCGAAAGCCGCGGTTGGCGAGATGCTTGGATAAGACGTGACGGAACAAATTCAGATCATTGCGTTCTACGAGTTCAAGCGGTTGGCGGACGTTGCTCAGTTGGCCGAATTGAGAAGTGCGCTTCGGGAAATGTTCCAGGAGCTTGACGTTCGCGGCACTATCATACTCGCGGACGAGGGCTATAACGGTATGATCTGCGGCCGCCCCGAGAATGTCGATCGATTCATCGAGCAGACCGGGAAATTGCTCGATACCAAACTCTATTTTAAGTCGTCGCTTCACGATACAGCCCCGTTCCGCCGGATCGACATCAAGATCAAGCCTGAGATAGTCACCTTGAAGCAGAGCGTCGATATTTCCCTCGGTATCGGGACACATGTTGATCCGGCAGATTGGAATGACGTGATATCCGACCCGGAAACGTTCGTTCTCGACACCCGCAACCGGTACGAGTACGCGACCGGGACGTTTGTTGGGGCCGTAAATCCAGACACTGCAAAGTTTAGCGAGCTGCCGGCCTACGTTGCGGCAAAACCTCGATCCCGACAAACACAAGCGGGTAGCGATGTTCTGTACAGGCGGCATTCGCTGCGAAAAGTTTGCTCCGTATATGAAGCAGCTCGGCTTCGATGAGGTCTATCAACTCGAGGGCGGCATTTTGAAATATCTCGAAACCGTGCCCGAGAGCGAATCGCTCTGGCGCGGCGAGTGTTTTGTCTTTGACGAACGCGTCTCCGTTGACAGTACTCTCAATAAAGGCAGCGAGCCCGATCATTCGAACAGACGCAAGGCAGCCAAATGAAGATATCGCCCGCACGCGTTGCTGCATTTGACGTGCTAAAGCGCATCGAGACCGAGGCGGCGTACTCATCAGTTCTGCTGCCCGAGTACGAGGAGCACCTTTCTCCGCTCGACCGCGGACTCTGTCACGAACTCGTCCTCGGAGTACTCCGTCATCAAATATGGCTTGACCGCGCGATCGACCTTTTATCAAACGGCAAGAAGCTCGACCTCGGCGTCCGTCTCTCGCTTAGGCTCGGGCTGTATCAGATAAAGTTCCTCGACAAAATACCGTCGCATGCGGCTGTGAGCGACAGTGTCGATCTCGTCCAGCGTGCGAAAAAGACTTCGGCAAAGGGCTTTGTCAACGCCCTGCTTCGACGTGCCGAGCGCGAGACCATAGCACTGACACCGATCGACGATACTGACCGCATAGTCCTCGAAACGTCGCATCCGCGTTGGCTCGTCGAGCGTTGGAGCCGCTCAGTTCGGATTTGACGATGCTGCGAGCATCGCGGCCGCGAACAATTTGCCGGGTTCAACCGCCTTTCGTTTCATTGGCGATTCGGCCGAGAGCACCGATCTGGGTGAGAGTGTGCGACCTTCGTCCCATGTCTCCGGCTGTTTTCTTGCCGATGAGCTTACGCGGGTGCTCCGAGATCTGAATGCGGCGGGCAGGATCTACTTTCAGGACGAAGCCTCGCAGATGGTCGCGAACGCAGTCGAAGTGTCGCCAAACGGTCGTTTTCTCGACGTTTGCCGCCGCTCCGGGCGGCAAGTCCGGCCTGATCGCGGCCAATGCTCCCCGCGCTCTAATCGCCGCCGGCGACCTTCATCGGTCGCGAGTGGAATTTCTAAAGGCAAATCTTGCCCGACAAGGCTGCGGCGAGGTTTCCGTTCTCCAATACGATGCCGAAGCGACGTTGCCGTTTGGCGAAGGTTCGTTTGACGCGGTCCTCGTCGATGCACCGTGTTCAGGCACGGGCACCATCCGGCGAAATCCGGAGATACGCTATTCGGTCGCGTCCAACGATCTGGATGAACTGCCCCGTAAACAACTCCGCATTCTCACGAACGTATCAAACCTCGTGAAAAGGGGCGGCTCACTTGTCTATTCGACCTGCTCGCTCGAGCGAGAAGAGAACGAGTTGGTCGCACAGGCGTTCACAGCAGGACATCCCGGGTTCGAGACGGTAATGCCAAAGATGCCGGCGCGATTTATTACTGACGATAAGTGTCCGCGGACGTGGCCGCACCGTGACGGGCTGGACGGCTTCTTCGTCGCGGCATTCCGGCGTTTATGACTTCCGAAAGTGAAGATCAGTCTTCGCCGCAGCGGGCGAGTGACCAGATGATCAAGATATCGGCGCCGGCCGAGTCCTGGTACGATTCGCGTCCCCACAGTTCTTCGAGGCTTTCGCCCTGGTTGAGGAGGCGGCGGCCGGTTTTGGTGTCATCCAGCGACGGGATGACGGCGAGGCCTGTAGTCTCGAAAGTTTCCTCGGCCGCTACGTCCTCGTCATAAGGGCATGCTGATTCTGAGACGGTGAACGAGTTGCGCTGGGTGCCCCTGAGGGCGTTGGGGCCAAGACTGCCCGCCCTGATATCCAAAAGCAGACGCTCAGACAGATCGATGTGGACGTGCGAGGTCGTCATTCGGTCAGAGTGAAATTCCTTTGCGTCGCGGATTCGGGCCTTTGGGTCCTTTGACGACTGCAGGCTGCAGCAGACATCGGCCTCGCCGACACCCTCAAAGATGTCAGTGTTATCGATCTTGATATGGACATCAGCAGGTTTTGGTGGAGGTATCTTCTCGGCGACGTCGCGGTGACGCGGGTTTAGGACAAAGTCAGCCTCCATCGATTCGACAATCTTGCGGGTGCCGGTGCGGCTGCTGGTCTTGATGGCCTCTGTCCGCGTAAGCTTGCGGCTCATATTGATCGTGCCGGCCCAGTCGCTGGTGCATAGCTGCCAATCCTTGACAGGAACGGTGATGCGAGCCGGCGTGAGCGGCATGCGGAACCCGATCTCGGGCAGGATGCTGATAATGGCAATGGGGCCGCTCAGGGCTATGGCCAGAGCGCCGCCGCCCATGTCGAGAAAGTTCTGTGCCTTGTCACGCGGGGATTTGAGTGCGACTGAGATCATGACCCCGGCTTTTTTACGAATGGGTACGACGGGTTTGTTTATAACGGTCGGGATCTTGGGCCCACCGACCAGGTTCATCTTGCTCACGCCGTTGTCGTCAGAGATCTGTTTTTGCGGATCACGGTCCGCTCCGTCGGGAGCTTCGAAATTAACAAAGTTATCAAACTTACCAGTCTTCGAGCTGCCCTGGCCAGAGAAGCTCGAGTCGCCCGTCATATACCAGCCTATGTCGCGATCGCCGAGCGGGCCGTCGCTCGGCATATTAAAATCAAGCCCACTGGCGGTATTGAGCGCAAGGCGGACGCAGTTGAGCACCTGCAGGTTGCCGACCTCGGCCCACACTTTGGCAGTCATCATGCGATATTCACCGGGGAGCGAATTCTTGGTTCGGACCAGTGGCATCGGGTCGGCGATCTTGATCTCGCCCTTAAGCGTCATGATTGCCGCAACGAGCTTTGCCCAGGCGAGGACCATATTTACGATGCCGAGACCGGCGGCGACCTTTCCGAATGTCTCTTTGCCGGCCTCAGAGAGCGTGCTCTCGATGAGCTTTATAAACTCGCCGTGAGCCGTTGTGATAACCAGGGCCGAGCCGTCGAGTATCAGTCCCTCGATATTACCGGTCTGGCACGGGGCGTCGGAAAAGCCATAAGAAGCAGGAAGGAAAGCGAACGGTTTGGCATCGCGTGGGCGAAACACCTTGCCGGTCGATGCCCGTTGAGCGATGACGACCATATCGCCGATCAGCCGGCGTTCCCACAGCGATGTTTGTATGACGTTGAGCGAGGCCTGCGCAGGTGCGGCGGTCATCAGGTCGACAGGTGCCTCGGCGTTGCGGCCAAACTCGACTATGAGCCGAGCCCAGAACCTGACAAGGGGCTTTGTCGAATTATATGCGGCACGCAGATCCCCGAGTATGGTCTTAGCGATAATGGCCGGCGGCATCTCGGGGGTGTTTTTGCCGATGATGCCGGCCATCTTGTCGACGGAGCTATAGGCCCCACGGCGCGATAGTTTGTACATGCCGGCGACCTCGAAATCATAAAACGCGAGTCCGGTCCCTGTCCCCGTCGTCGGCTGATAGAGCACCTTTTGCTGAGTGTCGATGATAAAAAAACCTGCGCTGCTGAAGCATCGTAATGAGCAGCGGTAGGTTGTCCTTGTCATAGTCCGAGATCTGCTTTGCCATCGCCGCAGCCATACCGTCGGACGGGGGGCCGCCATATTCGGCCGGAGCAGGCAGGCCTTTGCTGGCATAATTGTTGCCGGTGTCCTTTGACTCCATACGCTCGACAATATCCGGATTGAATTTGGCGGCGGGCGATGTGTTTGCAGGCCGGCTCGGCTTGACGATCGGACTCCTCTGTGCAATGCCGGTCAGTGGGAGAAGGTTTCCGACGAGACAGGTTAGAAGTACGAAAACGAGGGATCTTCGATTCGGCATGTATTATATTCCTCCCGACCTCAGTGGCGAACTGATTTTTTTAGATAGTTCAGTTCAGTTTCGGTAAAACGCCAGACAGCGCTTTATTGATGGCGGCACGGACGGCGGCGTCGGCCTTACCGTCGACCTTTTCTTTGGCCGAACCGGTTGCGAGCACCGTTTTGCCGTCCTTGTCATAGAGCGTAACGACGACCTCGGCCTCTGATGTACCGATTTTCGCGGACGATGTGTCACCTGTGACCTTTCCAAACAGGCCTCCGATCTTGGCTGCTCCAGATTCTTTGGCACTTCGGATCTCGACACCGATGATGTTGGCAAAAGCGCCGGATGCGGCCTCCGTCTGTGAATTGATCAGCAATCCCTCTTGGCCGTTGGACGATACACGACTGGCGACGTACTGCCTCAACTCAGGTTGGTTGATTTTGGAAACACTGCCTGAGAAGAAATCGATGCCGACAGCCTTTTTACCCTTTGCCGGCCCGGGCCAGCCCCCCGGATCGTTTATGATGCCTGACATGTTATTGACCATCGAACCCGACGACAAGCTCTGCTCAGAGTTCACCTCGGTATAACCTAAGGGAGCCTCGAACAACGCTATGTCGAGAAGTGATTTGGAAACGTCAAGTGTTTCGTAGGTCATCGTGGCCTGCAGTTTGTCGTCGGCGCCAAACGTCTTTTCGGTGCCTTGCAGCAACATGCCCGGATCTCTATACACGCCGTTCATGATCGCCTTGTCGCGGCACTCATCGCGGCCGCCGCGTCCATTGATCGGGACCGAACAGTCGGCGGATTCGGGCATGAGCTGGACGAACCACCCATCCCGCTCGAAACCGAATTTGCTCGCTCCCTGACAGGAGTCTTTGGATGTTTCCATCGTCATCTTCACGATGAGGTGTTTGGCGGGAAATCCGAACATCTCCTGCCGCTCACCTGTGTCCGTGTTTCGGAACGTCATCGTCACAGTTCCGCCTTTCATGACCTCTGTTTTCGTTGTCGTGGGCACTGACGGCAGAGGCTTGGCTTTGGTATCAAAGAACGGCATTATCAGATACTTTTGTGCCCGTTCATTGACTTTTATGTTCTGACGCAGATCGCACTGCCGGATATCCGCGATCGGAGCCGGCATGAACGCCGCCATCGCGGGGTCTCCGCCGCCGAACTGCATGAGCGTGCGATCCCGGGCGCCCTTGACCCAAACCGTACGGTCAAACAGCGGCTGTCCGTCTACCGAGATCTTTTGCCGAAGCTTGTAATCTGCGAATGCGAGCTGATTTAGGCTCAGGATAGACAATATGATCGCCACGATCATTCTTTTCATGAAGTTACTCCTTGGATTTCCCGACTTCTGTCAAAACTTCAACACTATTGATATGGGAAGTGGCACAATTATTAGGCTCCCGATTTACCTTTGAGTCAAGGAGCCGGTTGGGGAACACCAGAAAGTGGGGAAGCCCGGAAAGACCCAGCCTTGTTCACGTCCGACGCCGCTTGTGTCGTGGGCGGCCCTCTGCTTACTCGAATCAACGTCTGCCGAACGTCATCAGTTGGGGCACGCGTGTACTCGTGCTCGGACCCGCATTCGAACTTCTGATGTCCGCCAAAAAGTGCTAGACTTTCGATTTGATCTGAGGATTGTATGGGTTCTGGAGTTTCGGCTATAGGAAGGTTGGCGACGGTGATCGTGCTGGCGGTGGCGTTCCTGTTTGGCATGGCCGGCGTGGTCTATATGTCGCTGCAGGGCAAAGAGGTGCAGGTGCCCGAGATCACCGGCAAGGCCCTTACCGACGGCGAAAGGGAACTCGCCTTGCTGGGACTGAAGGTCAAGAAACGTGCTGACCGGTTTAGTCCGGAAGCGGCCGGAACTGTGATCGAGCAGCTTCCAAAGCCGGGCGAGACGGTGAAGACCGGGCAGATGATCCTGGTCGTGACCAGCAAAGGCCCGGGCGAAGGTGACCAGCCGTCGAGCCTAAAGAACACGACCGAAGAGGACGATTCGGAAAAGATCGAGGAGATGCTTACCGAAAAGCCCAAGAAGGCAAAGGCGAACTCGAACACTAAGAGCAAAAAGGCCGACACGGCCCGTGACGTGAACGGCGCGGGCGATACGACGTCGGACACCAATTCGGATGGGCCGCCGTCGAATTCAAAACCGAAGGATCCCGGAGCGAACACCGTCGACCGGCCAAATCGTAACACGCAAACGACGCCGCCGACGCGGCTGCCCAATCCGCCGGGACGAAACGAACCTAAGACGAGGCAGAAGTGACCGGCGGTGCAACGTAACGCCCTGTTTTTGCAACAAAATAGACGATATTGAATGTTTGAAATAGCGCCGTCCATACTTTCAGCGGACTTTACGCGGCTCGCCGATGAGATAGAACGGGTGCGCAGCGGCGGGGCAAAGGTCTTGCACGTCGACGTCATGGACGGCCATTTTGTGCCGAACATCACTATCGGCCTGCCCGTGGTAAAGTCGATTCGCAAAGCCACGGACATGGTCATCGACACGCACTTGATGATCAGCGAGCCGGGCCGCTATGCGGTCGAATTCGTAAAGGCCGGGGCGAATATGGTCTCGGTGCACGTTGAGGCCGATGACCACCTGCAAAGGACGCTGACAGCGATCCGGGAAGCAGGAGCACAGGCCGGGATCGCTATCAATCCAGGCACACCGCTTGAAATGCTGAGCGAAGCGCTGCCGTATGCGGATTTTGTGCTGTTGATGTCGGTAAATCCCGGTTTTGGCGGGCAAAAGTTCGTACCGACGATGCTTGATAAACTGAGGCGGCTAAAGGCGATGATCGATAGCCGTGGCCTCAACGTCAGGATCGAGATAGACGGAGGCGTTGACGCTACAAATATAGGTGAGATCGTCGCTGCCGGGGCCGAGATCATCGTTGCCGGTTCGGCCGTCTTTGGCGGCGGTGACGCTAAGGCGTCGGTCGAGGGTTTGATCGAAAAAGGCACAGTTTGGGTCTGAGCCGCATTTGTTTTATGTCATTTTTTTCATATCGGAAAGCACTTTGTTTGTTATTGCTGATCGTTGGGCTGGTCGGCAGCGCGGCGGCCCAGGCGTCTGACGTTCAGCGGCTCGAGGTCATGCGTGACAAGCTCGACCGGATGCGGCGATCGCTATCGGCGGCCGTTTCGGGGTTAAAGTCCGAGAACAAGGGCGACGCATCAAAAAAGGACGACGAAAAGAACATCACCACGCCGATCGGCCGGTTGTCCTCGCTTGAAAAGGATGCCTCGCGGCTGCACTCGGATGTGAGCAGCGTGCGCGGCAAGGTCGATCGAGGCGAGAAGTACGATCGACCCGAGATAGACAGTCTGGAGCAGGCTGTCGCCGAGTTGCAGACGCGCGTCGACAACGCGCAGCTTGAGACCGCGTCGGCGCGTGCGAATCCGACATCACCCGAAGGCCAGCCGCGCACCAAGAAGAAAAAGAAGAAATTTCTCGGCATCTTTGGCGGCGGCGGTGGCGATGAATATGAGGAGCTTCTAGGTACCGTCGCGCCGGGGCGTGACAGGGAACTCTTCGTTATCGCGACGCGAGAGATCCGCAAGGGCAACTATGATGTCGGCCGACTGCTGTTCCAGACGATAATTACGACGTATCCGGATTCGCAGTATCTGCCGATGTCAAAGCTGGCGGTCGGTGATTCGTTTTACCTCGAAGGCTCGTCAGCTTCGCTCATCCAGGCTGTCGCGGCATATCAGGATTGGCTGACGTTCTTTCCAACGCATCCGCTTTCGGATCGCGTGGTGCTAAAGATCGCCGAGTCCGAAATGCGCCAGATCGGACTGCCCGACCGCGACGCGACCCGGGCAAAGCGGGCTGAAACGAGGCTGAAAGCATTGCTCCAGCAGTACCCGAATTCGATCCTTAAGGGCGAGGCCGAAAAGCGGTTGAAAGAGGTACAGGACAACCTCGGAATGCATAATCTGCTAATTGCGAACTATTATTACAACCTCTCGATCGATCAGAAAAAAGGTGGCCTCAAGGGCTCGCAATCGAGGTATCGCGAGATCCTGGAGAAGTACCCGAATTTCAGCGATACCGACGAGGTCCTATACAAGCTCGCTGTCACTTACCTCATCGAAGAGGAGACGGACGAGGCCGCACGATACTTTCAGCGGATCGTCAGTGACTTTCCGAATAGTCCGTACGTCTCGAAATCCAAAGAACAACTTGGTGTGATCGGCGCGACCATTCCTGAGCCTCGGCCTGACCGCGTGAGCGTCGTCGCAACTAGCCAGAAGGTCTCATTCCTTTCGAATTTTAAGAATCAGTTCTTCGGCATCTATCCGATGACGATCGACAAGGATGGGGTGCTAATGACCAAGGATTTTGACAATGAGAAGTTTGAACTGATCGACCAGATCATCGAGAACCAGGGCGACATTCTGATAAACCAGATCCCACAGGCATTGACGACCGTGATCTCGCAGCGTTCGGTCGCCGAGCCCTCAAAGCCGCAGCCGGACCAGAAGTAAACCAATAGAATAGTTAAGACCTAAAAAGGCGGCCATTGTGGGGCCGCCTTTTTGAACGTATCGTGTTGTGCTAACTAATTCTCAGGCGACGGGGAGGGTTGGGGTTCGACGTCACGCTTCTTGAGCTTCGGCGGGCCGTCTTCGGTTGAGCTTGATTCGCCGTCACCTGTCGTGTCGGGCGCATCGGGCTGACGCTTCTTGAGCGTGGGCCGGCTGTCGTCTGTTTCGTCGATATCTGCGATTGAGCCTGCTTTTGCGTTCGTGATCCTCATGAGATAGCCCTTCACCCGCTGAAATTCTGAAGTACTCATTATGTACTCCTCTTTCTCGGGGAAGCGGGAAACAAGTTGTAGGCTCTCATTCCTGCGGTCTGTGGATTGCGGATGCGTAGAGAACAGCTTTGCCAAAGTGCCAGGCTTTTTCTTATTCTGCGACGCCAGTTTCTCAAACATGGTCGACATCGCCGTCGGATCGTAGCCGGCCGCGTAGAGGTACTGCACTCCCAGTTTATCGGCCTCGCCCTCGGCACCGCGTGTGAACTTGAGCATGCTCAAGGCTCCGATGATGTTTCCGCCGTTTTGCAGAACCGCGCTCGCAATGCCACCGCCGAAGAGGATGCCGGCGAGCATGCCATACTGAAGCATCTTGCCTTTGCCCTGGTTCTCCATGGAGTGCCGCGCCGCTACATGAGCGATCTCGTGGGCCATCACGCCTGCGAGTTCTGCCTCGTTGTCCGCTGCGAGGATAAGCCCTTTATTTACAAAGAAAAAGCCACCAGGCAACGCAAATGCGTTGACCTCGTCGCTGTCGATGACCTTGATCGTGAACGGAACCTTTGCGTCGGAATGGAGCACGACATTCTGGCCGACTCGGTTCACGTATTCGGTGATCATCGGATCGGTGACCATCTTAGCCTGCTGTTCGACTTCCATCGCAAGCTGTCGGCCGATCTGCATCTCTTTCTCTTTCGAGCCGCCAAACCAGCCGAAAAGCTTATCATTGCCACTGTTGATGTTGCGCTTACCAATCAGAGCAGGGTCTTCTTTGGTGCTCAACGGTGCCGGGCCGGCCGGCGTCGGTGCCGGTTTTGCGTCTTTCTTTTCCTCTGATTTCGACGCCTTCTGATCAGCCTTCTTGGCGTCGGTCTGGCCGGACGCCGGTATCACCAGGAACGAGCACGACCAAAAGCTCATCAGGACGACTGAAGACAACAGTTTACTCACAATTCCACGACGCATTTTCTGCCTCCATCAACAAAGTCAATGCTTGAAGAGATTGTATCCCCATCTCCATCAACGTTTCAACGCTGATTATGATGCCGTGGCGGGCGTTTTAGTTGTGAAAATCGAACGATAACAAGCAAAAAATCGGTCTGCGGGAAGAAATACTTATTCCAATACCTGGTAAAACTTGTTAAAATTTCACTGAGGCGGAGTTCGCGCTGTACGCCCTCCATCAGTCCCCTACCAAGATCGTCTTCTCATCAGATGAAACGCGTTTCTGAGAAAGTTAAAGACATCGTCGATGTTTGCCCGTTTGCACAGGTCTATGATCTGGCGGCGGACGCGAATTTGACGCTCGACGCCTACCGATTTACCGAGATAACGGCCGGTCTGATGGCGAAATGGCTCGATTTCGTCGCCGGTGTCAAGCCTGGCCAAGGCGCGGCGATGGCGCTTGCGGGTCTTCGGGGCGTCGGTAAGAGTCATTTCCTTGCGGTCGTTGGAGCGCTTGTCAACCAACCCGAGCTGCGGGGACGAATAACCGATCCACATGTCGCCTCTAGTGCCGAACGCTTGCCCCGACGGTCGGGAAAGGTCATTTTTGTGCGTCGCGGCAGCGGCGAATCACTGGTTGATGAACTCAGGGAGGCAATTGCCGGGACATTCGGACGCGATCCATCGGAACTGACCGATTCGGTAAACGAATTGCTATTGATGGTTTTTGAACGGGGCGGCGAGATGCCTTTGCTGTTGTTTGACACGGCGGTCGGCCGTGATGCGCGGGTTGCTCGCGACGACGGCCCGGTACTCAGTCAGATCGCCGAAACGGCCAGGACAATGGGACTGTTTGTCGGCGTAGCGTTGGACGACGATATTTCCGGGGCTGACGGAGCGAATTCGTCGATCGTTACAAACTTCTCGATCGACTACCTCGACCAGGAACACCTGTACAAGATCGTCGATAATCATATCTTTACGAAGCGGGCGAAACAACTGCCGCTGCTTCACGAGATCTACGAGGAATATCGAGCGACCATTCCCGGCTTTCGTTGGAGCGAGCAACGGTTCACGTCGCTCTATCCGCTCCATCCGGAAACGCTCGAGATCGCGCCGCTGATCAGGCTGTATATTCAGGAGTTTTCGCTACTTGGCTTCGCCGCCGAGACTGGCGTCAAGATCTTGGGTCGCCCCGCCAACTCGCTGATCGGACTCGACGAGCTCTTTGACGGCGTCGAGCAGCGGCTGCGCAATTCGCCGGACCTTGCCGAGGTTTTCGCGGCCTACGACGAACTGGAACGCGAGGTGATAGGCAAAGGCCCCGTCAGGCAGCGTCTAATGGCAAAGCTTGCCCTCAAAGGCCTTTTCGTGTTGTCGCTCAACGGTCAGGGCTCGACGGCCGCCGAGATCGCCGCGGCGATGATGATCATGCCCGAGGAACCGAGCGATGGCGGCGTCGAGGCGATCCTTAGCTCGCTCGCCGCAGCGATGGCGGAGGCTGTCGAAACAACCTCGATCGAAGGCTCAGCGACGCGATACGCGTTTCGCCTAGGTGGAAAGGACGACCTGAGGGCCGCGCTTGCCGCGGCGGCAAAGGAGGTCGATGACACGGCGATCTGGTCGATCTTGCTGCGTCAGACTGCGGAAAAGTTCTCCGATCTCGACATCCACGAGAACTTCGGTGCCGAGCCGAGTGCCTGCAGCCTCGAATGGCGCGGATCGATCCGGCGCGGTGAGATCGTCTGGAATGCTGGTAACGACGGCAGAGTACTGGATCACGCAATCAACTGGCGAGTCATCGTGCAGCAGTCGGACGATGACGAGGAACCTCTCGTTGAACGGGGCGTCCCGACGTTTATCTGGCAGACCGCGATGCCCAGCGAGGAAGAGGCGGACGGCCTTCGCCGCAGCCACGTCCTCCATACGAACGCCGAGCTTCGCGAGCGCGAATTCGGCCGCATGGTCGAAGGCTGTTCACGTCCACTCCGTGGCCGCAGAAAAGATCTGGCAGCGGCTATTCATCGAGGATGCGAGGCTCGTTTCGGCAAGCGGGGAAGCGATGTTCTCGGGTGAGGCGTCTGTCGCATATAGCGTTTCGCACGTTCTGAGCCTGTTGCTGGCCCCGTCGTTCGATGCGATGTATCCGCGTCACCCGCAATTTAATGAGACATTCGGACCGAAGCAGTCTGCACTGTTGATCGGGAGTTTCTTCGGCGGGGTCGATGCCGCAGGGCCCGAAGCTCAACATGCCGCCGCAGAGTTTGCCGTGCCGCTTGGCTTGGCTATAATCGGCGACGTTGGAATCGTGCCGGCGTCGGCTGAGGAGCTTGTCTCGCTCGACCTACTTCAGCCGCTCCTTGCAGCGGCCGCCAAAAAGGGCAAGGCCGTGCTCCCGCTCGCTGAGGTTGCCTCTCGTCTGCTGGCAGCTCCATACGGACTAACGCGTGAATCGCAGCAATTGGTGCTCGCTGCCCTCGTCTCGCAGCGGCAGTTCGACTTCGTGACCGGCGGCGGCGATCGTATAAACCACCGCTCGCTCGATCTTCAGATAATCTGGGACGACATTGTCGGAATTGCCTTGCCGGCGGGTCAGCTTTATTCATCGGAAAGGCTTCTGGCGTGGGCCCGGCTTGTTACGGGCAATTCGGCGCTCGCGTCTATCGAGCGATCGGCCGACCGCGAACTCATCAATGATTCGCTAACGCGTTGGCTTGAAGGTTGGCGGGAACAGAATGTCGTCGCCGCGCTAGACGCTGTCGGCGACCAGAGCCTGAACACCAAGGTCTGGCGGCTTGCGACAAGCGTTCGCCGTTCGCTGGGAGCGATGGCCGACATTGTTGCCGACCCGGCGCGCGACCACCGAAAGATCGACGAAAGCCTGCACAAGATCGCCGAGCTATTCTCGGATTCAGTGGAGGAGTTTGAGGAACGTAAGTCGGAGCTTCGCGATCTCGCAGCCTTCCTGTCGGAAGCTCCGATACTCGCCGGACGTCGCGAGTATCTGGCCCTGGCCGACGTGACCGATGACGCGGCCCTCGAGGCGCTGCGGTCGCAGCTTCTAGATGCAGACCTTGCGGGCGAGACTGCCCTTGATAGTGACGCGTGGCTGGCCTTTAAGACCGAATACACTGAGTATTATGGTCGACTGCATCGCGAAGCGAATGACTCGTACAACTCGACTGATGCAAAGAAGGTACTCTCGTTGCCCTCCCTCGATGCCTTCGAAGCGGTCGCCGATCTGCCGTGGTTTCCGGGCGAGAATAGGGAGGCAGTCGAGCGGTCTATCCGCGCGCTCCGCCGTCCGCCGTGCCGAGCCAATGTCGAAGAACTGCTGAGCGTTTATCCCGCGTGTAGTTGCGGGTTCAGGCTCGATGACCTGGCTGGCGGCAGCTATGCCGAGCAATTGGATCACGCACTCGCCGACGGGCTGTCCGACCTTTGCCCGTCGGCTCGTGGACGCGAAGCCGGACCTCATCGCAAACATGCTGACGGATGAAGCCCAGGCCCTCAGTCGTATCATAGATCGCATCGCGTCGGAGACGACCCTCTAATGGCTTTGCTGAGATCGATACGAGGCGACATCCGGCTGCTGCGCGATCGCCGCGGACGTGTTCGGTCAGTCAGATTCTCCCGCCGGTTTCATAACAGATCGGACCCATACTGGTGCTGTCGACACGCGAATGCTCTCATAAGCAGTTTCAACCTCACACCGATTGCTATATTGTATCGGTATGGTGAACGTATCGATCATCGGAGTTGGCCGTGTCGGCGGTGCCCTGAGCATCAGCCTGCCGGCCGACAAATACACCGTCGAACATCTCATCGGTCGTAACGACGCGGTCGTCGACATTGGCCTCCGATATCGTGTTCATCGCGACTCCGGATCCTGAGATCGTGAATGCCGCTGAGGCGATCGCTCCGCGGCTCAAGAATAAACCGGTAGTCTTGCACACCAGCGGTGCCTGTCCATCGAGCATTCTTGCCAGCTTGCACGACGTGGGCTGCACTCGGTCGGCTCGATGCATCCGCTCGTTTCTGTAAGCAAGGCTGAATTGGGCCCTGAGCGATTTCGAGGGGCCTATTTCTGCATCGAGGGCGACGAAAGGGCAGTCGAAATGGCGCGACAGATCGTCAACGATCTGGGCGGCCGACCGTTCACGCATCGACACCAAATTCAAAACGCTCTATCACGCGGCGGCCGTTACGGCGTGTGGTCATTTTGTCGCGCTCTTTGACGCTGCGGTCGAGATGATGACCAAATGCGGCCTGTCGGCGGAGCAGTCAAAAGAGATACTGTTCCCGCTGCTGTTGAGCACGGTTGAGAACCTTGGCGAGCAATCAACGGCCGCCGCCCTTACCGGCACATTTGCCCGTGCCGACACCGACACCTTTACGCGTCACCTGACGGCGCTCAACGAGGTCGGTGACGACGACCTGCTTGAGATCTATCTTTTGCTGGGCGAACGCTCGCTCGAACTCGCGGCAAAACAGGGCGTCAGTGCCGAACGCATCGAATCGCTTCGCACAAAAGTGGCCGTAGCGAAATCCAAATTGAAGTGGTAACATTTGCCATAGAGCGGCGGTAAATTGGGCAAAAAGACCAACAAATTCGCGGCCGAAAAGGCCATCTTTGAGGAGCACATTCAAGCGGCCGGACTGCGGCGTACGAACCAGCGCGACCTGATCCTCGAGATATTTCTCAGCACCGAAGACCACCTGACCAGCGAGGACCTTTACGGGCTTGTCCACAAACAGGACGATGCCGTCGGGCTGACGACCGTTTATCGCACTCTAAAACTGCTGACCGAGGCCGGACTGGCGCGCGAGGTCAGGTTCGGCGACGGCAAGACCTATTACGAGCATCATCATGACCACGAGCACCACGACCACATGATCTGTACGTCGTGCGGCCGCGTGATCGAATTCTTCTCCCCCGATATCGAATCGCTGCAGGACGAAATGGCGGACAAATTCGGCTTTCGTCCGACGCATCATAGCCTGCGTATGTGGGGTGTGTGCTCAGATTGCCAGACCAAGACAGCCGAGTCGCCCTCGGCCCCGCCGGGAGCTCAGCCGCGGGTGCGGGTGCGGACGGCGATACATTAGGAACATTCTATTGATAACCTGCGTAGTCTAAATTAGTACTGATAAAGGACTAAGGAGCAGTTATTATGACCGAAAAAACAAAGAGCCGCCTGCAGGACGAGTTTAACGCGCTTCCGCTCGAAGAGAAGTTCGCAAACCTCTTCCGAATGGAAGCTACCACGATCGGCGAGGCGTTAAAGTTCGTCGCCGAGTCGTCGATGAAGGCCGTCGAAAAGGCCGGCGAAGCAATGCAGGACCTCAGCTCAAAGGTTGAGGCCGAAGTAAAAAAGGCAGCCGCGGCTGCGGAGTGCAAGACGAACGGCAATGGAGCCAAGAAGCCGAAGCCAAGAAGCCGGCCGCGTCGGCAAAACGCACGCCGCCTCGCTCGAAAAAGAAACCGACCTAAAATGTGAAAAAAACGAGTCTCGAAAAGCGAAGCCCGGCGGCGTTAAAGGAGAAGGCGCAGTACGCTGTAGGCATTCAGCGTGATCGCGCTGATGCTCTATGTTGTCGGGTTTCCGGTTCTGATACTCACGTTTTTCGGCGCTCTCACCTTCTTTGTCTGGCGGGCCGTCATCGGCGGCCTGCGGCTCGAATCGCGGCCGATATTCGAATTCTACCTGCTCGCGAACGAAATTCTCCGCGACGACGGCCGGCGATGGTTCGGCTTTGAGATCAAGGACACGATCGAACGCGGCGAAGGCATCATCCGCTCGATGGCCACCGCCCCGCCGCTCGTCCACTTCGCCCTCGGTGCCCTCTACCAACGCATCGACGACCACACCCTCGCGATCAAACACCTCGCCGAGGCCATCGAGGGAAGCACGTCCGACGAGGCCGCGATAGTCTTCCCGACCGACGAACTCCGTGACTACGTCCGCCTGCTCCGCAAGATAGAACGCTCCCCGGCCGAATCACCCGCAGACGAGCGCCGCCATCCGCTCCCTCGAACGCCTGCGCAAGAACCGCGGTGCACGAATGCTCGACGTCAGCCGCGCAACCGCAGCCGGAGCGAAAAGTTCGCGAGATCGAATCGGCACCAAGTGGTCACGAGACCGACGAGCAAAGTCGCTGTTTCTGCAGTAGAACCTCGGGACGAAGCGACACTCACTTCGGAGCCGAGAGGAGCGGCTTCAGCACTGCCGAGACCTCGAGGCAGGAAGCGACCGGATTCCGTCAAGAGTCGATCTCATTCAAGTCAGAAGACGACCGCCCTTCGACGACCTCAAACCGGGACACCAAAACTCGTCGCCGAGATCAGTCGCCTGCCGCCCCCGAACGCAAAACCATCTCCGAAGTCCTCCACGACATCTACGACGAGAACACGGGATAGCACTGGAGCGGCGGGCATCCCTGCCCGCGTGTGTCGCCTTACGGATCGAAAAAATCGTAACTTACGAGCGGGCAGGGATGCCCGCGCTCCGACCGATCAATCCACGTACGCAGCCGGCGTGGGAATATCACCGTTCTGCCCCCACTGAACGGCGAAGAGCGAGCCGTTTGAGCTCTTGATCCGGTACCAGATCCCCGACGAAGGCCGGAACACGGTGATGTCGGCCCAGGCCGTCGCCGTCGTAATCGGCCGGCGCGGGAATGTCGTCCGAAAGGCCGAACTGAAGGCCGTCGTATCCCTGCGTCGATCGCCAAATGTGCCAGACGCCGTCGCTTGGGCACCATACCGCGACGTCAGTCTTACCGTCCCCGTCGTAATCCGCGGAACGACCTTGTCCTCCGATACCGGACATCGTGAATAGCAGCAACAATGCCGGAACGCCTGTTCGAGTCGGAAAGTTTTGGGTCAAACCTTGTGCGATGGAGCCCTCCTTTTGGTTGGAAGATCAAGAAACGGGCTTATGATTGATCAGCTCATGGTTTTCTTCACTTTATTCCTGTTCGAGGTGAAGTGAAGGGTATCTTCGATGACGTATTCGACACCTTGGTCTGGGTCATTCTCGGTGTTTGTCTCGAGGTGACGATCAGTCGGTTAAGCGCCGAGATAGACGGGGTGATGGTCGAGGGTGCACAACGAGGTACTTGTGGGCAAAAGCCACCTTCGACCAATCAGGCAATTACCTCTACCAATGGGGAGGTACAGCGAGGACAAGGCCGGAAACCTGACGACAGGGGTGGCACGTTCTGAGGCTAGTCGTTTTCGCGCTATTTGATCCCAAAAAAGCTGCGGATCGAGCTCATGACGCCTTTGCGTTTGGCGGCTTCGGCCTGTTCTTCGGCCTCTTCTTCGCTCTTTTGCAGTGCGGCGCGGCGTTCGTCGATCAGTTCGGAGATGGTTTGCACGAGGACGGGGTTGCTCTCGAGGATCGGTTTTAGGCCGGCTTTGTCGATGCGGAGGACCTCGGATTCTTCGAATGCCACGACATTTGCGGTCCGCGGCTCGCCCGTTAGCAGGCTCATTTCGCCGAAGAAGTCGTTCTCTTTCAACGTCTTGATCGTCTTTTGATAGGTCTTTTCCGGTATCTGGACCTTCACCGTTCCGCGGACCACGACGAACATCGAATTACCTTCCTGGCCCATGCGAACGATCGCTTCACCGGGAGCGTAAACCTTTGACGTCGAGGCATTTGCGAGTTTTTCGATCTCTTCGTCAGAGAGCGGAGCGAACAACTCGACGCGAGTGAGACGTTCGACGATGGTGTTTACGGCCTCTTCGGCCGGGACCTCTTCTCGCTTCGGTTCGATGTGCAGCGTACGCGTCGGGAATGCGAAGTTCAGCTTCTCGCGCTGGAATACGTACCAGATACGCTGCCGTATCAGGGCGTCGGTGTCGTTGTATTGCCGGTAATCGTCCATCCAGTATTTCACTTCCCAGTCGATGCCGTCGGCCCCGAGATTGCGGATGCGCACAACGGGGCGGATCTTTGGACTGACGTTCTCGACCTGGCGAACAGCGTCGCGGATCAACTGAATGGTCCGAGCGGGCGAATGCGTGTAGAGCGAGTTGAAAAAGACGAGTTTTGCGTTGAGATTGTCCTTCGGGGCGACCTCGACCAGCTCTTTGCCGAGCACAGAATTGCTCAGCACGAGTAGCTTGTTCTGAAACGTGCGGATCTTGACGCCTCGCCACGAGATGGATTCGACGACGCCTTCGCCACGGTTCGGTATCATCACCACATCACCGACCTGAAACGGCTGGTCCGCCTGTAAGGCCAATCCTGAGAATAAGTTACCTAACGTGTCCTGCAACGCCAGACCGACGACGATACCAATGATCGTCGAGCCCGTAAAGAGCGGCGCGAGTTGAACATTTGGGAATTGCGATTGGAAGATTATGAAAAACGCGACGATGTAGATCACGACCGAAATTACGGTTTTTAGCAGAGACGAGATCTCGCGGTCGACGCTTTTTCGCCCCGTAGTCATCGTTACCAGAAGGGCCACATACCGGACGACCATCACCACCAGGGCCATCCCGAGTACTATTTTTACGAGGTGAAGAAGCGTACCGACGAGGCTGATCCACGTCTCGGCCATCATGCCCGGCGTGCGGCCCTCGGCTGCTGTCATCGTGCCATCCGGGTTGAACGTGAGGCCAAGGATGCCGGTGAGCGTTAGCTTTATCCAGTCCTCGAGAAAAGGAAAAAGGGCCAGAACGAGGGTCAGGATGCCCGCCCAGACGAGGAAATAGACACTTCTTTTCTGCAGTTCGGATGCCATCAGTGAGAGCTAAAACATATCAGTAATCGTTTTTGCAATCAACAATAACGAGAGCCCCGAGATCACCAGCGTAACGGACCAGGCGGCAAGCTTGAACCAAACGCTATTTGCGCGCGGGCCCATGATCGCGGGGTTGCTCGACAACAGAACGATCGCAATGAGCAGGAATGGCAGGAGCAATCCATTGACCGACTGCGTGTAGATCAGCAATCGGATCTGCGGAATGCCAGGGATCATTGCGACGAGGGCGCCGATCACGATGAGAGAAGTGAAGATCCCGAGAAAGATCGGCGCTTCGCGAAACGAGCGAGACAGGCCTTTTTCAAAGCCAAGCGCCTCGCTCAGGCTGTATGCCGTCGCCAGCGGCAGGACGCCCATCGCCAGCATCGCCGCTCCGAAAAGCCCAACACCAAAAAGGTATTTTGCGTACACGCCCGCGACTGGCTCGAATGCTTCAGCTGCGGTCGCGGCTGACTCGATCGTAGTGATCCCCTGAAAGTGGAGCGTTGCCGCCGCGCAGATGACGATAAATGCCGCAATGACACACGCAAAGACCGTCCCGACGATCACATCCGCGCGAACCATGGGCAGGTCATCTTCGTCCATCTGCTTTTCGACCACGGCAGACTGCACGTAAACCTGCATGAAGGGAGTCAGGGTTGTTCCGATGAGAGCCATGACCATGAACAAGTAGTTAGACTCGTGACTCAGACTGGGAGTCATGACCGCTTTGCCGACCTCATTCCAATCAGGCCCTGCGAGAAATGCCGACACGATATAACAGAAAAATACGAGCGACATCGCAAGGAAAACCCTTTCGACGCGCTGTTGCGTACCCTTCACCACGAGCCACCAGATAAGTCCGGCCGTGATCGGTATCGCGACCTGTCGCGGGATGCCGAACAGTTCGGCTGCCTGAGCGATGCCGACGAACTCGGAGATTATTACGCCGATATTGGCGATCAGCAGAGCAAGCATGATCAGCGCGGTCCAGCGAACACCGAACTGCTCGCGAATGAGGTCCGCGAGGCCCTGCCCGGTCACGACACCCATTCGGACGCACATTTCCTGGACAATGATGAGCGAGACCATCATCGGCAAGAAGACCCACAATAGCGAATAGCCGAATTCCGCCCCGACGCTGGAATACGTAGCGATGCCACTGGCGTCGTTCCCGGCGTTTGCGGCGATTATTCCCGGACCAATTACTGCGAGGTAGGCGTAAAAGCGGTATTCAGACAGAGTCCGACGGAGACGCGAAGGTGTGCGGCGCGCCCGCTGGAGAAACGTTCTCGGCGATAACCTTTTGAGCATTTCTACTACTGCCGTCGTCGTTCATACGTTCGAAAAACACGCGGCCGAGAGCCGCGAAAGATGACTATAAACCTTTTCGATAAAAAGGGAAAGCCTAACTCTGTGGGTGCAGATTTGTCGGAAAATAGGCCCATTTGCTACAGTTTGCGCTGTGATAACAAATCGAGTGTTTCGAGGTCTCTCTTTGGTCGTGCTGGCGGCCTTTGTCTTCACTGGCCTGCCGCTAAACGCCGCCCCAGCAAGCGCACCGGCCCGAGGGCGGCAGGCTATGGTCGCGTCTCAGCACGAGCTGGCGTCAAAGATCGGCGTGTCGATTCTCAAACGTGGCGGCAATGCGGTCGATGCCGCAATTGCGGTCGGTATCGCACTCGCAGTTGTCTATCCCGAGGCTGGCAACATCGGTGGCGGCGGCTTTATGCTGATCCGTAAGAAGAACGGTGAAACGTTCGCGATCGACTACCGCGAAATGGCCCCAAAGGCCGCGCATCGCGATATGTTCATCGACCGAAACGGCGAATTGATCAACGGTGAAGGCTCCTCAACGACCGGTTATCGAGCGTCCGGTGTTCCGGGCACACTGGCGGGATTTGATCTGGCGTACCGTAAATACGGCTCCGGAAAGGTCAAGTGGGCGGACCTTGTACGGCCTGCGCGAAGCATCGCTCAAAAGGGATATGTTCTGTCGAAGCGACTTGCTGAATTGTTCGAGGAATATAGTGAAAGCCTGGCCAAATATGAGGATAGCAGGCGGATCTTCCTGAATAACGGACGATTTTACAAGGCGGGTGACGTACTTCGTCAGCCCGATCTCGCCGCGACGTTAGGGCGGATCGAGCGGCTCGGGGCGAAGGAATTCTACACGGGCCGCACGGCGCGACTGATAGCCAGTGACATGAAAGCCAACAGAGGCCTGATCACCCTTGACGATCTTAAGAACTATGTTGCAAAGGAACGCGCGCCCGTGCGGGGCAGCTACCGAGGCCACGAAGTGATCTCGATGCCTCCACCCAGTTCCGGGGGCATCGTGATGATCGAGGCCCTCAACATCCTCGAGGGGTATGATCTCGCCGGGACGCAGCACGACTCAGCGGCGAAGCATCACCTTGTAGTCGAGGCGATGCGCCGGGCTTTCGCTGATAGAGCAGAATTCATGGCCGATGCTGATTTTGCCAGTGTGCCGGTGGCCGGATTGATCGATAAGAACTACGCGACGGATCGTCGTTCGAGTATCAAGAACGATCGAGCATCATCCAGCCGCGATATCAGGCAAGGCAAGCCGGCCGGGGCCGAACCGATGGAAACGACACATTACACTGTCGTTGACCGCGACGGCACGGTCGTGTCTAACACATACACGATAAACGACTTATACGGGTCACGAGTCACCGCAAAGGGAACAGGTGTTCTCCTCAACGATGAAATGGACGATTTCGCCGCCCGACCCGGCCGGGCGAACCTGTATGGCTTGATACAGGGCGAGCGAAACGCCATTCAGCCGGGTAAACGTCCTTTATCATCAATGACGCCGACGATTGTTCTTCGAAAGGATGGTTCGCTCTGGTTTGCCCTCGGGGCCCGCGGAGGGCCGAGGATCATCTCGGCAGTGATGCAGTCAGTGATCAACGTCATCGATTTTAAGATGGACATTCAGCAGGCGGTCGACGCACCGCGCATCCATCACCAGTGGTTTCCTGACGAGATATTGTTTGAGCCTAACGGACTCTCGCCTGACACGGCAGCGATCTTGGGCAGATATGGTCATAAGTTCGCTCCCGAGGCGAAATATATAGCATCGGCCACCGCGATTATGATCGACGAGAAAGGCGTCCGTGTGGGAGCGATCGATCCCAGGAGCGACGGATCGGCGCTCGGCTATTGAGGAATTTCCTCTTTTTCAAGCAGCCTTGTGGTTCCTTCCGTTACACTGACGGGCTGCAGATCGTTCGTATCGCGCCAGTTGCCCGCCTGCGGTGCTGCGTAAGCGGATGCGGGGACAGATTGTTGTGGCGGCAGGGCTCCGGCTGACGACGGTTTGTTGAGATGGGCCTGCGCCGCCGTGAGGAAGTCGTCCGTCGCCGCAGCACTCTTAGCGGCCCCCTCCTCAAACATGAGCGCATAGGCCATCCGGAGCAAGCCGCCGACGAATAGCAGTATCGACGTGATAGCGACGATAAATGGCTCGCGGGCCTCGACCGCGACGGTCAGGAGCGCTACGATCGGGACGACAAGGAACGTCAACAGAAAGATAAACAGCCCCTGTTTGAGTCCTCTCGCTCTCGGGGACGTACCTTTAGCAGTCGTGGTTACACCGCCGCTTTGCAGCAGGTCAAGCGTGCCAGTCAGCAAAAATCCGCACCGCGAGCAAAAATTAGTGTCCGGTGAGATCTTTTCCTGTCCGCAGTTTGGGCAAAACATCAGCTATTTACGGTCTTCCTCGTTGAGCAGCCGCGTCGTGTTCTCAGTAACGCTCGTAGGTTCGAGATCGTTGGTGTCGCGCCAGCGGCCGGTTGACGGCATGCCGTATTGAGATACGGGGATCGACTGCGGCGGCGGGAGTGCCGACTGCTGCGGCTGGCCATAAAGCGTCGCCGGCGGCTGCGGATACGGCGGATGGCCATATGAGACGTAAGGCTTCTTGAGGAAGATCAGTGAAGATATCAGCATTATCAGCCCGCCGAATATTCCGATCACCGCGGACGCACCTGCCAACTCGTCGACATTCGCTATCCCCCAAAGCGGCGCCATTATCAATAGAAAGAACAGGCACCATATGATGCTGAAGGCCACGCCGTTCCGCCGCGTGAAGATCGTCTTCTTATCAAGCTGAGCGAGCTGAGGCAAGTAGCCGCCCTGCGCGACCACCTCAGCTACGGTGCTGAGAGGCATTCCGCAACGAGAACAGAATTTGGTCTCATTCGAGACCTGTTGTTGTCCGCAGCTCGGACAGTGCATTCGCTTTCTCCAAAAATGAGGTCGTCAGGCCAGAAACTAAACGAATTCTGGCACGAAAAAGTTGCGTTTGCAATGAGTTCAGAGTCGTGGAGGCTTTCGCTGCGTCAGTAGCTGGTAAACGGCGAACGCCCGGCCCTGATAATGCGACGCTAGCGTAATGGTCTCGACCAGGATCTCGCCGAGTGTGCGCATGCGTTCCGGGGCGGGTATTTCGCGCCCCAGTTCGGCATCTGACGCAATGAACGCAAATCCGCGTCGGCGTGTTGCTTCAACTTCGTCGAGATAGCCGAGCAGTAACCCCGTGTCAGCCAGCTTCTCCGGGAGCGTCCATTCGTAAGGATCGTCCCAAAGGCGCGTCGTTATGCCGCCGAATGTTCTTTCAACCGTCGCCGCCGAACGCGCGACGAACTCGCCGCAAGAGAACGGTTCGATACTGCCCGCCATCTCGGACGGCCGTGCGTACAATGTGTCGGCATCGAGCAATGCCAGCAGGCCGCGTGAGCGCTGATCGAGTTGGGCGAATTGTCTGTCGAGAGTAGAGAGTATCGGATCCATTAACGAAAGGGCAGCCCGCAGGGACTGCCCAATTCTAGCATCTGATCTCTTTGCTTTCAGCTATTGCTTGCGGTATCGCCGGTCTTTTTCGTGCATCCCGAGGCCGTAATTTCGTCCCTTCCAATTGACTCCACTGCTGATCGTGCCTTTGACACCGATCTCGGCTCCTTTCGAAGGAACGGCCCCGTCACTGACGATGACCCACATCGATCCGGTGCCATCGTCAACCTTGTATGCACCTCCGCCGACCCGTGTTCCCGGGATGGAGATGCCATAACTGTCGACAACGCGCCCCGCGATCGCGACGTCTTTGTCCTGATATTTGCCGGGATTTGCCTGGATCTCAGCTATGCTCTTTCGATCCGGACAGGCGACAACCAGCAGGGCCGAAGCCGCGACAACAAGGGCCAAAATGCTTTTCGTTAGTATTCTCATCGATCTTCTCCTCGAGTCCTTTACGATCGGGAGGTAGGACACCGTAGGGATTCGATTTGGGGCTGTTAAGTTTGCCGCATTATTCACCCTACCGCAGCTTTACCGCCGTTCCGTACGCGAGAACTTCCGTGGACCCTTGTGTAAACTCGGTCGCATCGTATCGCATGCCGATAACTGCGTCGGCCCCGATCTCGTGCGCGTGCTTCACCATGCGGTTGAAGGCTTCCATCCGCGCGGCCTCGCAGACCACGGTCCATTCCTCGATGTTTCCGCCCACGATCGATTTGAGGCCGCCTATGATGCCTCGTCCGATACCGGTGGCCCTCACAACGATGCCGCGAACCACGCCGAGATACTCAGCGACCTGTTTGCCCTCTACATCAAATCCTGTCGTTACGATCATAATGGCTCCTCTATTGGCTCTATGGGTTAAACAGACTGCCGTAGGGTTGCGCCTGTATGGAAGTTTGGTAGCGCCTAGGGGAATCGAACCCCTCTTTCAAGAATGAGAATCTTGCGTCCTAACCGATAGACGAAGGCGCCTTAAGAAAAGGCCGAATCGAAAGTATAGACCAGCCGCCACGGATGTGCAACGCCTCCCGCACCCCCGGAAATGGTGGCGGTTTGGTGCGCATTCGGGCGAGGTTTATACTATTAGTTCGACCAACTTCACAAGACATCAGTATGACTCACAATCTATTCGAAACGAGACAGGGCTTCGCGGCGGGCGATGGTAGCGAGGGCACCCTTTACTCCCTTCCGGCATTAGAAAAGGCCGGCTTGGGCGGCATTTCGCGGCTGCCGGTCTCGATCCGCATCGTGCTCGAATCTGTTCTGCGCAATTTTGACGGCGGCAAGAAGGTCAGCGAGGCGAACATTCGAGCGCTCGCCGGTTGGCAGGCCGAGGCTGAGCGCACCGAAGAGATACCGTTTGTCGTGGCCCGCGTCATTTTGCAGGATTTTACCGGCGTACCGCTGCTGGTCGATCTGGCGGCGATGCGGTCGGCGGTCCAGCGGATCGGTCGCGATCCGGGCGTGATCGAGCCGCTTGTTCCGGTCGATCTCGTGATCGATCACAGCGTGCAGGTCGATTTCGCGGGCAGCGAAGACGCTTACCAGCGGAACATGGAGATGGAATTCAAGCGGAACGCACAGCGTTATCGCTTTCTGAAGTGGGGAACTCAGGCGTTTAACGGCTTCAGCGTCATTCCGCCGGGCATCGGGATCGTCCATCAGGTCAATCTCGAATATCTCGCGAAAGGCGTCTTCGAACGCGAAGGCGTTTACTTTCCGGATTCGCTCGTCGGCACCGATTCGCACACGACGATGATCAACGGCGTCGGCATTGTCGGCTGGGGCGTTGGCGGCATCGAAGCAGAAGCCGGAATGCTCGGTCAGCCGGTGTATTTCCTGACGCCGGACGTCGTCGGCGTTAACCTGATCGACGAACTGCCGCAAGGTGCAACCGCGACCGACCTCGTGCTGCGTATTACCGAAATGCTGCGCAAGGCGAATGTCGTCGGTAAGTTCGTCGAGTTCTTTGGCGAAGGGGCCGCGGCATTGAACGCGACCGATCGGGCGACGATCGCAAATATGGCGCCGGAGTACGGTGCGACGATGGGCTTTTTCGCGACGGACGACAAGACGCTCGAGTATTTTGCAAACACCGGCCGTACCGACGAGCAGATCGAGACGATCCGCAATTACTACACGGCGCAGGAAATGTTTGGCATCCCGCAGGAAGGCGAGATCGACTACACGACCGTCATCGATCTCGACCTTGCTACCGTTCAGCCGGCGGTTGCCGGACCGAAACGGCCGCAGGATCGCATCGATCTGGCCCAGCTTGACGATCGTTTTATTGAGCTTTTCACTAAGTCCGTTGCAGACGGTGGTTACGGCAAGGAACTGGACGATCTCGAAAAACGCTATCCCGTCGCGATGGGCGACAGTGCCGACAGCGTCGTCGAGGGCGGCGGCGAACAGAGTCAGAAATCGGCTCCGGAATCTATCCACGACACGGTTTCGCCTATCAACACCAACGTCGCGACCGAGATCGAGATGATGAACAATCGTCCGACGCCGAGCCGCGGTCGAGTTTTCAGACACGGACTGCGACGACGGTCAACACCGCGATCGGCAACGGTGACGTGCTTATCGCGGCGATCACGTCGTGCACGAATACGTCGAATCCCGCGGTAATGATCGCGGCCGGCATCGTGGCGAAAAAGGCCGCCGAGCGCGGAATGAAGGTCCCGCCGTATGTAAAGACCTCGCTTGCACCGGGCTCGCGCGTCGTTACGGAGTATCTCGAAAAGACCGGTTTGCAGAAATACCTTGACGAAGTCGGCTTTGAACTGGTCGGCTACGGCTGCACGACGTGTATCGGCAACTCGGGCCCGCTCGATCCGGCGATCGAGGCCGAGGTTGTCGAGCACGACATCGTCGCCGCGTCGGTGCTGTCGGGAAACCGCAATTTCGAGGCGCGCGTCCATCAGAACATCAAGGCGAATTTTCTGATGTCGCCGCCGCTCGTCGTCGCGTATGCGTTGGCCGGCACGGTCGTCAAGGACGTCTACCTGCACCCGATCGGCAAGGACAGAGACGGTAACGACGTTTTTCTAAAGGATATCTGGGCGTCGCTCGACGAGGTGCGCGAATATCTTGCACGCGGCGTTCGATCCTGAGACGTACAGGCGGCTCTATTCGCAGTTTGCCGAGCAGAATCCGCTGTGGAACGACATCGAATCGAGTTCCGGCCAGATCTACGAATGGGACGCGGATTCGACGTATATCCAGGAACCGCCGTTTTTCGAAGGCTTTTCGATGGAGACGGGCAGTTTCAGGACATTAGCGGTGCGCGGGCGTTGGCGATCTTTGGCGATTCGGTCACGACCGATCACATCTCGCCGGCCGGCGCGATCAAGGCCAATTCGCCCGCGGGCAAATACTTGCAGGAACTCGGCGTCGAGCCCGCGGACTTCAACTCGTACGGTTCGCGTCGCGGCAATGACCGCGTGATGCTGCGCGGGACATTTGCGAATGTTCGCATCAAGAACCTGATGGTCTCGCCGATCGAAGGCGGATTTACAACCAAGTCATCCAGCCCGACGGCGAGAAATGACGATCTACGACGCGGCGATGAGGTATAAAGAGGACGGCACGCCGCTCGTGATCTTTGCGGGCAAAGAATACGGCACCGGCAGCTCGCGCGACTGGGCCGCGAAGGGAACCGCTCTAATGGGCGTCAAAGCGGTCGTTACGGAATCATTCGAGCGTATCCATCGCTCAAACCTCGTCGGCATGGGCGTTCTGCCGCTCCAATTCAAAGATGGCCAGACGGCCGCATCGCTCGGGCTCGACGGCACCGAGACCTTCGACCTCGTCGGCCTCGAAACCGGCGCTATCAAACCTCGTCAGGACGTCACACTGCGATCACCCGCTCCGACGGCACCACCGCCGAGACGCAACTCACCCTCCGCATCGACACGCCGATCGAGATCGAATACTACCGCAACGGCGGCATCCTGCCGTACGTGCTGAGGCAACTGATCGCTTAGGGGCATGACACGTTTGTCAGAGAGCTGTTGAAAAGAGCATCCGGCAATATCGCAAGTCTGACTCTGTCCGCTTGTCAGCTTCGTCGTTTTTCCAGCCGATTATTTGCCTAAGTAATAACTCATCACCTCGCCAGTTTCTTTACTAACTTTGACCGACGGTGTTCCACCTGTCCAGTGTTTATATTCTGGCTTCAGCTGGAAATCAATAACCCAAGATGTCTCGTTGTCAGTGACCACGGCCTGTAACTGCTCTAAATCGTACTCTGAGGATATCCTTGCTCTCGCAATCAAAACTGCTGTTTCCTTTGAGATACCTACCGGCGATTTCTCAGCGTAGATTAGGTTGCCGACCTGAGATTGGCCCTTATCAGTTTTTTCAGAATAACCCTCGGAACAATTAGCTAATACTCCCAAAAAATACAGAACCGCTACCGAAGTGATTATTTTACGAAATCTATTTGTCATGAGAATGGAACAGAAGGATGCGTGAAGGATGGGCTCGGACTTGCCACGTTGTGATTCTCCCTTGAAAAAACGCGGGGAGTGCTAAAGCGGTCCTTCACGGTATTCCTTTTCCGGGCAATTAAAGATGTTCTGCCGGTCGTTTCCGCGCGTGATCGAATGATACAGCCGACCCTCGACCTCAACCCGCACCCGTCTCGCCATGATAAAGAATTATACCAATGACGCGAATATCGCAACATCGCCCTGTCCGCTCAAGGCAGCGAAGCCAAGAACGATCCGCCGGGCAAGATAGCTTGTTTAAGTCGGCGAAGCCGACGGTATATGTGTAGCCCACAGTGCGAACTGTGGGTTAGGGCCAACGACATACGCGAGCCGTTGAAAACGGCGGCATAACCAGCCACGGGAACGATACGCGGGACGCTGATCATGCCGCCGCCTTCGACGGCTCACATTCATCGCGGTTCGATTCCCATATCTTGCGATATGGGCTACAAATATGACACCGTCTTCGACGGCTGGTAATATGCCCCACCTTCGACTGCTCAATCCCATAAATATCGTTCATCGTAGTCGACGCCATGTTTGTCCAGCAGCGAGACGAATTCGGTTTTGAAATCGAATTCACCGTGGTGCCGTTCCTGGTCCTTGATGTATTTGGCGACGGCATCCACATTGGACCGGGACACGCTAAATGCGGCGAAGCCTTTTTGCCACGCAAACGTTATCCCGAACCGCTCTTTCACCCAGCGTGAGGAATTGGCTTTAACAAACCGCATCGCGTCGGAGATAGACGCGTTCGGCGGCAGCAGGATCAGCAAATGTACGTGGTCGGCAACGCCGTTAACGATGATCGCTTTGCCCTTTAGCTCCCTGACGAGTCCGCCGATATATGCAAATAGCTCCGCCCGGATCTCGGCCGTGATCAACGGCAAAAACCCTTGCGTGCTGAAAACAATGTGCGTCAATAGACTTGTGTGCGTGTGTGCCATGGTGATTTATGCCGCCATCGTCGACGGCTCAGGACAAATCCCACATCTCGCGATGTGGGCTACAAATATTACACCGTCTACGACGGTTTTCCCAGATGCTATTTCGTTAGTCTGTGGACGCGATTGATCCTTAATATCAAACCGGAAGGGCAGGACGGCTTCCTGCGAGCACCATGATGAACATCACCATCCAGCATGCACACATAAACCCCATCACCGTCGCCATCAGCACCATCAAGAGCGTCAACATCATCAGCAGAGCCAGTTCGGTGACGCCTTACAAATGGCCGTTTTGGCGAGAAAAGTGGCCTCGCGAATCTTCCACCACTCGGCGAAAAAACGCCACCACTCGGGGCTATTTGCCATACCACTGGGCGTAAATATGCCACCACTGGCATGTATTTACTGACAAAAGTGAAATTGACGCGAAAAACACGCTTTTTCGTACAAAACACAAAAGCGCGCGGTTTGTTGCTATTGTTCCCAGTCGCCGTGGCCTTCGCGGGTGACGTCGTAGCCGGCGGTTTTTAGGTGGTTGTGGATGTCGTTGGCGTGGTCGTTATCGCGGACCTCGAGGAGCATTTCGATGCCGACATGGCCGAGCGGGGCGAGCCACATGGCACGGCGGTGGAAGACTTCGATGACGTTGGCACCGGCGGCGGCGACGGTGTCGAGCAGGCGGGCGAGATTGCCCGGGCGATCGACGACGAGCACGCTGAACATAACGTAACGGCCGCGACGAACGAGGACGTGTTCGAGCACGCGGGTGAGCAGGTTGGCGTCGATGTTGCCGCCGCACAGGACGACGCAGACGCAGTCGTCGGGCGCGATGGCGATCTTGTTTGCCAGCACGGCTGCGAGGCCGGCGGCACCGGCGCCTTCGACGACGAGGCGGTTGTTCTGCACGCTGTGAAAGATGGCCTCGGCGATCTGTTCGTCATCGACCTCGACGATGTCGTCAACGTATTGGCGAATGATCGGCAGCGTAAGTTCGCCCGGCGTCTTTACCGCGATGCCGTCGGCGATCGTCGGTTTGGTTTTGGGAACGACGGGCCGGCCCTCGGCGAGCGAAGGCTTGACCCAAGAGACGTTTGCGGACTGAACGCCGATGATGCGCACGTCGGGTTTGAGGGCTTTGGCCGCGATAGCGATGCCGGACATTACGCCGCCGCCGCCGATCGGCACGACGATTGCCGTCACGCCGGGCAGCGATTCGAGGATCTCAATGCCGATCGTGCCCTGGCCCGCGATAATGTGCTCGTCGTCGTAAGCGTGGACGTAGGTCAGGCCGTTCTCTTTTTGGAGTTCCTTGGAATACGCGACGGCCTCGTCAAAGGTCGAGCCTTTGAGGATCACGTTGGCGCCGAAACCGCGCGTCGCGTTGACCTTGGTGAGCGGGGCGAATTCGGGCAGAACGATCGTCGCACCGATGCCGACGTAACGGGCCGCGAGGGCGACGCCCTGAGCGTGATTCCCGCCGAGGCCGCGATCACGCCGCGAGACTTTTCCTCGTCCGAGAGCTGCGAGATCTTGTTGTAAGCGCCGCGGAGTTTGAACGAGCCGCCCTTTTGCAGGCTCTCGGCTTTGAGGTGAATGTTCGCGCTCGAGCTCGCGCGACAGCCGGGCGTCCGATATGATCGGCGTGGCGTTGATAACGCCCTTGATCCGCTCGCCGGCGGCCTTGATATCGTCGAGTGTGACGGACATGGTTGAGAAGCGAATTATAGCAAAGAAGCCCTGAATGAGATATATTTACGTTGAATCACAACGGAGGTCATATGCCTGAACTTTTCGGTTTCGGAGCCATTTTCCTGGTCTTTATCGGTATCGCACTGCTGACGATCGCCTTGAAGACGATCAAGATCGTGCCGCAGTCCAGTGTTCTGCTTATCGAGCGGCTCGGACGCTTTCACCGTGTTGCCAATAGCGGCCTGAATATAATCGTGCCGTTCTTTGAGGCACCGCGGGCGGTTTATTGGTCCGGCGGCCGGCCGGGAGCGACGTCGATCGACCTTCGCGAACAGTTCATCGATATGCCGCCTCAGCCCGTGATCACGCGTGACAACGTAACGATCAACGTCGATTCGGTCGTCTATTGGCAGATCACCGATCCGACCAAGGCCGTGTATGAGGTCGCAGATCTCGTGGGTGCACTCGTTCAGTTGACCATCACCGGTATGCGAAGCGTCATGGGCGAGATGGACCTCGACCACACGTTGTCAAACCGTGATCAGATCAACGCGAAGCTACGCATCATTCTCGACGAAGCGACCGACAAATGGGGCGTTAAGGTCACTCGCGTTGACGTAAAGAACATCAACCCGCCCGAGGACGTCCGCATCACGATGGAGAAGCAGATGACCGCCGAGCGAAACCGCCGTGCTTTGATCCTGACGGCCGAGGGCGACAAGCAGGCCGCCATCACTCGTGCCGAAGGCGAGAAGCAAGCTGCCGTCACGCGAAGCGAAGGCAACAAGCAGTCGGCGATCCTCGACGCGGAAGGAGCTTCGCAAGCCCGCCAGATCAACGCCGCCGCCGAGGCTCAGGCCATCGCGCAGATCGCCGGTGCGATCGGCGACCGCGGCAAGACGGCACAGTATCTGATCACGGCGCGCTACGTTGATTCGATGCGGGATATGGCACGGACGCAGAATGCCAAGGTGATCTTTATGCCGACGGAAACATCGGCCGTGCTGTCGAGCGTCGGAGCATTCAAGGAAGTGTTCGCTGAGACGGGCAAAGACACGCCGGAACTACCAAAACCGCCGCGGGGCCCGCGTGAACTGGAGAAATAGGTGCTAAAGATACTGATTATCGTCCTTATCCTGGCGGGAATTGCTGCCGCTGCGGCGGCATATAAGTTTGGCTTTATTCTGAACCCAACACCGACGACTCCGCCGCCACAGCGTTCGGTTTACGAGTTCTCGATGAAGGACATCGATGGTAACGACGTCAGTCTCGACACCTATCGCGGTAAGGTCGTAATGATCGTAAACGTCGCGAGCAAATGCGGGTATACGTCGCAGTACGAGGGTCTGGAGGCGATTTACGATCGGTTTAAGGATCGCGGATTTGTCGTGTTGGGTTTTCCCGCAAATAACTTCCTCGGTCAGGAGCCGGGTACCGAGGAGGACATTAAGGAGTTTTGTCGCCTAACCTATGGCGTCTCGTTCCCGATGTTCTCAAAGATATCGGTGACGGGTGCCGACCAGCATCCGCTATTTACTTTGCTGACGAGTAAGCAGTCGAACCCGGAGTTTGGCGGCGACATTACGTGGAACTTCAATAAGTTCCTGCTGGATCGATCCGGAAAGATCGTTGCTCGGTTTGCTACGAAGGAAGTGCCTGATAGCGAAGCGATCACCTCCGAGATCGAAAAGTACCTTGCCGCCAAATAGCGCCTCTATGACGCGAATTCTCACGATCCTCTTCCTTTTGGCCGTTATCGCGATAGTCGTTATTTGCGGCATTTCGTATTGGGCCTACTCCGCCGTCGGGAAGCCGCACGAGCACGACAAGGCCAAGGTTTACATCAAGATAGAGAAGGGCTCCACACCGCCTGAGATCATCTCGAAACTCGCATCCGAGGGCATCATCGGAAGCGAGACAGCCGCGAATCATTTATCTGCGGGTGCTTGGCGACGGCAGCAAGCTGCAGGCCGGTGAGTATCAGTTTCGCTTCGCCGATCTCGATCATCGAGGTGCTGAAGCAGCTCGAGAAGGGGCAAGACCTCACGATCAAGCTGACCATTCCCGAAGGGTTCACGCGATTCGACATCGCAAAACGGATCGCGGAGAAGTTTCCGCAGAATCCTCCGGTCGACGACAAGGCGGTCCTGGCAATGATGGACGACGTTAGTCTGATCAAGGACATCTCACCAAACGCTGCGAACCTCGAGGGCTATATGTATCCGACGACGTATAGCTTTCCCCGCGACGCCAAGCCGCAAGACGTCATTAAGGTGACGGTCGAACAATTTCGCAAGTTCTGGAAACCCGAATGGACCAGTCAGGCAAGGTCGATCGGGCGAACTCCGCACGAGATCGTAACAACCGCCTCGCTGATCGAGACTGAGACGGGCGTCGAGAACGAACGGCCCATTGTCGCCGGTATCATCAACAATCGCCTCGCCCGAAACATTCCGCTGGGCATCGACCAGACAAACGTCTATATCGCCAAGATGCGTGGTAAATGGGACGGTACGATCCATAAGAGCGACCTCGAGGTCGATTCGCCCTACAACACACGGACCAAGACCGGCATCCCGCCCGGTCCGATCTCATCCGTCACCGAAAGCTCGATCCGCGCCGCTCTAAACCCGCAGCCGAACGATTACATCTTCTACGTCCGCAATGTCGACCTAAACGACGGCTCGCATTGGTTCTATGCATCGGCCGCGGAGTTTGAAAAAGGCAAGGCGAAGTACCAGCAGTGGCTGGAGAAAGAACGCCAAGAGAAACGGGCGGGCAATGCGAACCAATGATAAAACTGCTCGCCCTTGACCTCGACGGAACCACACTTAGCTCCGGCGGTGAGATTTCCGCTGCGAATCGCGATGCGATACGCGCGGCTGAGGCGGCTGGCGTCCTTGTCACGATCGCAACCGGACGGCGGTTTCGTGATGCACGACCTGTCGGGCTCGATCTGGGGCTGAATGCACCGCTGATAACTCACAACGGAGGTCTCTTGAAATATGCTGACTCGCTTGAGACGGTTCATTGCTGTCTGCTCTCGGCGGAAGCGAGCCGAGCGATAGTGCAGGCCGGGAAAACCTTCGGCGGTGATGCGTTGGTGAGCACCGATCCTCACGGCAAAGGCATGCTGCTCTACGACCGGATCTCAGATGACAATCTGCCGCTGCAGAAATACGTCGCCTGGGCAGAGAGGCTCCATGGCGACGAGGCGGAGACGTCGGTTCGGCACGTCAAGGCTCTCGAGGACGTCATTGGGGAACAGGAAGTCGTACACATCTCGTTCTCCGGAAATTGCTCTGCGATGCTTGCGCTGGAGAATGATCTCAGGCGAGAGCTCGGCTCTACCGTTAACCTGCTGGCAACCATCTACCCGAGACTCGATTTCACGCTCCTCGATATCCTTCCGCCGGATGCGTCCAAAGGGCATGGTGCGGCGAGGCTAGCCGAGATCGAGGGATTGGCACCGGATGAGGTGATGGCGATCGGTGACAATTTCAATGACCTTGAGATGCTGGAGTATGCCGGAACGCCGGTCGTGATGGGAAACGCTGACCCGAAGTTGCTCGAACGGGGCGAATTTTATACAACATTAAGTAACGATGAGGGCGGCGTAGCGGCTGCCATAGAACGCTTTATCTTGAATCAGGAGAATAATTAGTGGCAAACAAGATCGCCGTAATCGATACGAACCACGGCACTATCAAACTTGAACTGTTGGAGCAGGACGCTCCTAAGACGACCGAGAACTTCAGGCTGCTCGCCGAGAAGAACTATTACGACGGCGTCATATTTCACCGCGTGATCCCAAACTTTATGGTCCAGGGCGGCGACCCGCTGGGCGAAGGCTACGGGGGCGAATCGGCCTGGGGCGGCAAGTTCGACGACGAGATCGACCGCGGCTCGATGCTCTATGCCGGGATGTATGAGAAGGGAACCGTGGCGATGGCCAACTCGGGCCCGAACACCAACGGCTCGCAGTTCTTTATCATGCACGTGGATTATCCCCTGCCGCCGAGCTACACGAAATTTGGCCGCGTAATCGAAGGGCAGGATGTCGTTGATGCCATCGCCGGCGTCGCGACCAGCCAGAACGACAAGCCGCTCGAGCCTGTCGTTATGAACAGCGTTCGCATCGAAGAAGGGATGTGGTAACGAAAAGTGAAAAAGGGTAAATGTGAAAAAGTGAAAACGGCCGACGCTCGGCAATGTCGCTTTTTCACCTGTTCACTCTTTCACGTTTTACCTTTATGAGAGCTGTCGTCCAGCGCGTATCGCGGGCCAAGGTTACGGTTGGCGAACGTGTGACAGGTGAGATCAGCCGGGGCATGCTCGTCCTGTTAGGCGTCTCGACGGAGGATGATGAGGCCGCCGCCGACTACCTTGTCGAAAAACTCGTCAATCTGCGGATATTTGAGGATGCCGACGGCAAGATGAATCTGTCGCTTGCCGACATCGATGGCGAGATGCTTGTGGTATCGCAGTTTACGCTATACGGCGATACTCGACGCGGACGCCGGCCATCCTTTGTTGCGGCGGCAGGGGGCGAAAAGGCGACGGAGCTGTACGAATACTTTGTCAGCCGATCCGGTGAATACGTTCGCAAGGTCGCTACCGGTGAATTCGGCGCGGTGATGGACGTTGAACTCGTCAATGACGGCCCAGTTACGATAATCCTAGACAGCGAGAAGACGATATAACAATCATGAAAAACACAGTTTTGATCATTGTCGCTCTGACTATTTCGACCGCACTTTCATGCAGCGGTCCGGCTAATAATGCTAGTAAAACCGCTCCGAGCAACGCTTCGCCCGAGGTTAAGAAAGGCGTCGCTCCCGTGGCCGATCCCGAGGTCGCTCTCATCGAGATGGAGAACGCCGCGTTCGGCACGATGAAGATGGAGCTTTACTCGAATGTCGCCCCGAAGGCCGTCGAGCGGTTCAAGGAGCTTACCAAGGAAGGCTATTACGAGGGCATAATCTTCCACCGCGTCAACGACACGGTCATTCAGGCCGGTAACGCAGACACGAAACCCGGGAGGAATCCGAATCCAGCCAAAGAAGGTGATTCGGGTAAGCCGAATGTGCAGGCAGAGTTCTCTGATGTGCCCTATGAGACGGGTATCGTAGGTGCGGCGAGGCTGGGCAACGATGTGAACTCGGCCAATGCTCAGTTCTTTATCATGCTCAAACGCGAAGCGGCCTTTGACAATAAGTACACCGTCTTTGGCAAGATCATCGACGGGATGAACAACGTCCGCACCATTGCCGGTGCCCCTCGCCAGGGCGAGCGGCCGGCCGAGCCGATCAGGATCAAGAAGGTCACGATCGTTCCGCGTTAACCGGTACGATGTTATAATTCACTACATCCGCTCGCGTAGCTCAGTGGATAGAGCGCTTCCCTCCGGAGGAAGAAGTCGCAGGTTCGACTCCTGCCGCGAGTACCAAAATTGAAAAAGGCGTCCCGAGTGATCGGGACGCCTTTTATTGTCAAAGATCTATCGGACCTTCAGGGCCGGATCGCCCAGCAAGACCCAAGAATAACCTACGTCGCTGCCGGCGATCGTGCTCTTAGCGGCCTTGATCTGGTCGCCGATACGTTTAAGGTTGCTGGCTCCGACCTCGTTGTAGAAACGGGCGCCCATCGTGAACTGAAAATCAGGAGTAGTCTCTGTGGTTGATGCCCACGTTACCGCCCCGCCGCCATTCTGAGCAAAGAGAAGCCGCTCAGCAATGGATTCGCCATTCGGCTCGGGCCGGAAAAACACACCGTTATAGCAGGTCAGCATTGTAAAGATCGACTGACGTGTACCGTTTGTAAGGCTCGGTGCGTCGAGAGAACTAAAGAAGTTCGTCGAAGCCCAAGTGCCCACCGAACCGTGCCCGGCATAGTTCACGATGTACATCCCGGTGTTAAGGGCATTGATCAGGTTAGCGCGGGCGTTTGGGTCGACGGTCATCTGATTCGGCGGCGGCAAACCCCTGGACACAAACGTCGAGGGCATTGAGGCGGGCATTTCGGCGCGTAGCCCATAACTCATTCCTTCAAAATCAAAGCCCTCCGGCCGATCGTAAGCATAAAGGCCCCCGCGATCAAGGCTCTGATTCGCCAAGGTCTCGAAGCCAGTCGTTTTGTTCAAGGCGATATTGAGCGCGAATGTATCACGAGCCGGGATGCGACCCATCGCCATCTCGGCCAATCCGTCGTGATTAAAGTCTGCCAACGCCTCGTCACTGCCGCTGGTTTCGAATATCAAGTCAACAAATTTTGTAGGTACCAGGTTCCACCGGCCAAAGCCCTGGTAATTTCGAGCGTCGTATGATGAATCACCTATAAGCAGCACATAACTCGGCCCGGTCGCCCAGGTGGAATGCGCGTACTCGAGAAAGTCTTTGATCGCATCGGCTGACGATGAGCCATAGCTAAACTCGTCAAAAATATCAGCAACGTCCACGACCTTGGTCACGTAGGCCCCGCCGGGAACGGTTGCCCGGTAATTCGCCCACTGTTGAGCGACCGCCATAAAAGCAGCATCTGAATGCGAGATCACCAGGAAAGCACCGAGGTTGTTCCTGGTCGAGAGGGTTGAACCGTTATTGAATGTCACGGCTGTCGGAGCAAGGAAAGCTGAGGTCTCCGCAGCATACATTACCATCGCGCGGTGAGAAGGCAGCTTTGCGGTGAAGGTTGCTCCATCCTGAACTATCGGAAGCCCGAGCACTTCCTGCGGCAATCCCGGATAGGTCGTATCAAAAACGCGAACGCTCGAGGTCGTAAAGCCGGTGACGTCAACCTTGCGATAGTTTGGAGTAAAGTACGAGAGGCGATTAGCAGACGCCTTAAATCCGCGTGCGAATGAAACCTCAATACTGTCAAACAGGCTGGAACTTGTTGAATTATCTTCGGTCAGGTCGAATGAATTCGCCCCCTCGACCAAAAAACTCGTCGGAACGGTAAAGGTAGCTTCATAAGGCGTCCAGACGCCCGTGCCCGGAACGAACCCCCCAACGTTGCCATTTATCGCAACGCGAACGTTATGCGAGTTGCCGCCAATGCCGATCAGCTTGACCCTGACCGTGCATGTGGCCGCGGTCAGATCTACCGCCGTAAGATCGATCGCGATCGGCGAAGCCATAGGCGTTGAGGTTATCACCCGACCGAAGTAGTTCTCAGCATCGCCGTTACGCGCCTTAGGGCGAAACTCTTGTCTTTCACGATACTCGAGCGACGCCCTGTAGCTACGGGCCTGAACGGCACCGCCTACATTCCTAAGCACCTTCGTCTGGATCCTTAAGCCCGGATTTGAGTCCGCGAGCAGGTAGTAAACACGCGTATCACTCTCAGGCGTGTCCATGCCTTTTCCGTAAAATTCTATGTAATCATCAGTTGGGCCGACAATGATCGCCTGCTCGACCCCTTCCATAAAGAGGCGCCAGTTGGCCGACGGGGAATTCACGTTGAAACCAGCCGTCTCAAGCTGCGCTCGGGTTACGCGATAAAAGCCTTCAAACTGCACAGAGATCTTAGCGCCGGGCTGCGAGACGACCCAGCGGTGTGTGCCGAGATCCGCCTCCGGTTGAGCGGCTTCAACGATGTCGGAAAGGTCCTTATCGAGCGTTAGATCATCGTGCAGCACCACGGGATTACGCGAGAGTTCAACATTCTCAAAGTCCTGCCGTGACCGGCCCGTGACGGTGGCTAGATTCCTTACCCATTCGACACCGAATGTCGAACTCGATGAGATCATGCCTCCTACAAGGTTACACTCGATCACGTACACGGTACTGACACTACCGGCCATATCATACAGCTCATACGGCTCGCTCTCATGGCCCGGCAGGGTTGGTCTGAATACCGCCCCGGGGATCATCGCTCCGTTCACGAGTTCACGGCCCTGATTGGTTACGCGATAAACATAAAACCCGAAGTTTGCAGTGTCATTGGAGGTCCGCCACCGGAGCACCACGCCCTCGCCCTCGGATATCGCCTGAATGCTGTCGAAGCTCAGTACGGCATTAGCGGCCACGGGGCTCGGTATAGATCGCCCGCGCTTTTGACCGAATAACAAGAGTGATCCGGAAAGCAAGACGACAAACAACAGAAAAATCGACGCTGTTCTATTCATTTTATTCTCCACTGGGTTTGCCGGGAGGGGCGGCGTACCTAAATCTTCACTTTCTCTTCAGAGATTGTTTGAATTTAGCACTTGCGAACAGAAAATACAAGAGATTCCGTGGCACGACGTCGTCGAGGTCCGGCCCGCGGCCCCTGGCTAAACATTCTGCCGGGTGCTTTCGTTCCATCCTGTTCCGCTCCTGTTTCACGACCCCTTGAAACGCTGTAACTAGTTGCAGTGACGTAGTTTGCAGCTGTTTTGGTGCGGTGTTTCACAAATTTTGCACAAAAAACGGTCTGTGTCTGACCGTCGTTTGCGGCTTGCCGCCCACGATCAGTGCCCGGCAACCCGACTCCAGGGTATTACCGACAAACGTGCTTGCTCTCATGACTGTTGCGTACGTGACACGACGTATTGTATCATATGTTCGACAAAATGCAACAGGCGAATGCCTGAGCGGTCAAGAGAGTTTCAAATACACTTTGGAGAACACAAATGCACGACATTATCACAGACACTAAAACGACACAGGGTAAGAGTTTAGGGACGGTCAAGAAGGCAAATGAGTGCCGGATGGCGGGGCCGATCGAGGCGCTATTTGACGCTTTCTGGGGCGTTGGGGAGATGGCGGTGCTGTTTGGGCCGCCGGGAGTTGGAAAGAGCGTGCTGGCGGTACAAGTAGCCGAATCGCTTGCCCGCGGTCGGCCAATTGACGGTTTTGATATGCCCGAGCGACGCCAGCGTGTGCTGCTGGTCGATATGAAGCTGAGCGACGAACAGTTCAGACGGCGGTATTCGGTGGAGAAGCCTGACGGCACGTTCAAGGCGTATCGCGAGTCGGAAAACCTGATGCGCGGCCGGCCGCATGCTCCTGAAAACCTTTGCGAATGGCTACGAGCTACTGTGATCGAGGAGCGGATCTCGGTGGTGATGATCGACGACGTGTCAGAGCTTCGTTCGACGTACGACGGCACGCGGGAGTTGCTCAGGACGGTGCGTGAACTCAAGCGGCTGCAGCGGGAACTGGAGATTTCGGTGCTGCTGATCGCGTCGTCACGCGAGCCGGGGCGGAAGGGCATCATTTCAGAACGCGAACTGCTGCGCTCTCGTGTGCTGTGCGACGTTGCCGATGCGGCTTTCTCGATCGCGATCCATCCGCGCGATGCGTCGTGGCGTTATTTGCTGCAGACGCGTTCGGCGGCGGGACAGCTCGAATGGACCGCGGACAATCCGCCAAACTGCCGTCTGCAGCGGCGAGCCGAACGGGTTTCTGGGTTTTGCATTCGACGACCGATTTGTGCCCCAGTATGAAGAAGAGCTTAGGCGGGATATCGTACTGATAAAACGTCAGCACGACCAGGGTGCGAGCTTTCGCTGGCTCGCCGAGGAATGGAAAATGCCGCTCTCACGCGTTTACAGGCTCTATAAGCTCTGGCGACCCGACCTCGACCGCGAGGATGACTTTGCGTGGGAGGAGGAAGAAGACGAGTCAGAAGCGCCTGCGGAAGCGGATGGTTACATCCTCGATACAGATCTTGACGATGATGATCTCGATGCTGCTACGACGCAGAGCTTTGAGGCCGACACCGCGGATGCGGAGCTTCAACGGCCCGCTACGGCAGGTGGTGCTGACTCGTCCGATCTTGACCGCAGCCTGCTCGTCGGCGACTGGCCGGCATGGCTTCTAAAGCCGGGACTCGAACCTGATATCACGGATCACGGAAAGGAAATACTCGTCGAGACCCGCGACGAACGGGGGAAACCAAAGGTCTGGTACAGCCTGACATCGAAAGGCGCGGTCCGCAGACATGTTCACGACGGATGGGGCGTGAATATAACGCGGGCTCAGCCGCCGACCGCGGCGGATTAAAATGTCGCGTCAGGGTCGTATTTGTTCTCGCTCTCGTCCGGATGATCCGGGAATGCCTTGGTCATAGCAAGGCCGAAGTAATCGACCTGGACGGCGCTGTGGCGGTTCATTATAGCGGCGGCGTCGTCGCGGCGGGGCGTCTTGTGGATGTGGACCATAAGCACGCAATGGCCGTCGTGCAGGGCCTGTTGGTAGCGTTCCATGATAACGCGGTCAAAGGTTATGCTGCGGAATTTGCGCATGAACTTTGCCGCCAGCCCATGATCTTCGCCCGAAAAATCATACGTCTGCTCACCCGGAATGCCGCAGAACAGCTCGATGTCGTCCGCGGCAAAGCCGTCGGACTTCAGTTCATCCACCGCCGCAACGCCTGCGTCGGAATCCTCGAATATGCCCATCAGCTTATAAAGCGGATCGGGCGTAAACCCGTCGGGATCGTTGATCGGAATAGGTGCCTGTTGGTTTGCCTGCATGGTTGTTCTCCTTCTGGTAAAAATGACACTGCTGTTTGTCAGTATGATTCAAAAGGTGTGGAGCGCCGTTTGCTGGAATACGTTGCAGAAGCCCGCACGAGGTAAGGGCACCTGTGCTGAAGATCCAAGTTGATGAGTCCGGGACGACGCGAATCTCCGACTTTCGCTATCGTGGCGGTGCCCTTACTTCGTGCGGGCTTCTGCAACGAGCGTCCCGAATGTCATTTCCTCACGAGGTTCTCGTCGTACAGGTCGCGATACACGCGGTAGTTGTTCATTACCTTAAAGACGTAGTTTTTTGTCTCGGCAAAGCCGACCTCTGAGGCGAAGATCGCGGGTTCTTTTGGTTTTGAGCGGTTGAGCCAGCGGGCGGCATTGTCTTCGCCGCCGTTATAGCTTGCGGCGATGGCCTCGTTGAGGCCGCCGAATTGGTCACGCAGGGCCGCGATGTATTCGACCCCGAGCGGCAATATTCACATTTGGGTTGTAGAGGTCGTCGGCCTGCAGGTTAGGATAGCCCGCCTTGTTCTTGTACTTTACGGCCGTATCAAAAACGAGCTGCAGCAGGCCGCGTGCGGCGGACGGCGATTTGACAGCGGGGCGGAACGAACTCTCCTGCTTCATTATCGCCAGCACAAAGCGCGGATCTATGCGTTTTGCTTTTGCGTGCCGCAGGACCTCGGACCGAAACGCAGCGGGGAAGTCGCGGAGCAGATTTGGAGAGACCTGTGAAATTCGCGTGACGCGGCTGTCGTTCGCCGCAAGCCTGTCGGCAGCGAGGCCGCTGTAGTAGGACATTGCGTTCGAAGGTATCGAGGAATAGACGGCAGTCGCGTCGCCGCGTTTGCCATGCTTCTCCAGCGCAAAGGCCTTAAGAAATTTGATCTCGTCCATGCTCGACATCGAGCCGGTGAAAGTCACCTTACCGAGCATCGCGTCGGCCGCGGCAACGGCCTCGGGCCAACGCTGACGGTAGATCTCCATTCTGACGCGGGCCTGCAGGGCGTTTGTCTCGATCGGCGTGCCGGCGAAACGAACTTCCGCCTTATCGACCCAGCTTTGGGCCTCGGCGTACCTGCCCGCCTCTCGCAAGGCGTCGATCATGTTGAGATATGCCCAATCGATCCGCTCGCCGGTCGGATACATTACGGTGTATTGCTCGTAGACCTTTGCTGCCTCTGCGTTCCTGCCCAGACGGACGTTACACGCGCCTTTGAATGCGAGCCCCTCACGGCCCTCTTTTGTGCCGGGAAACTCGCGAGATACGCGATCGAGCCAGTCGATGCACTTGCCGTATTGTCGTTCCCAATAGTAAGAACGGCCCAACACGAAAAGTGCCCTGGCCTGCAAAGGATCGTCAGGGTAAAGGTCCACAAGTTTTTGAAAATGCTCGCGGGCCTCGGGAAAGTGGCGATTGTCGAAGTAAACGTTGCCGCGTGCAGCATGCTCCGCCGCCGGCAGCGTCATGAGCTTGCCCGCAAGATCGCGGCTCGACTTGTCCTTTTCCGTGATCGCGCGAAGATCTGCGTCGGACTGACCGAACATCAATGATGCGGCGAAAAATGTCCCGATAAAGGCGGCTAGCAACTTTCTCATAAGGCAGTATTACAGGCGAGGCATCCGAAAACAGGATACCGACTTTTAGACGGCGGGGCAATAGGTTCGGTTGCCGACGTTCGTGCTAGACTTATGCCCGATGAAGATCGCACTCAACGGCGCTACGACGATGCACGCCGACCTCTCGACAGACATCAAGGCCGCGTCGGCCGCCGGTTATGACCTCATTGAAATATGGTCGGCTAAGCTGTATCGGTACCTTGAGACGCACACCGTTGCCGACCTAAAAGCAGAACTGGCGGCGGCGCGCATCGAGCCGTATTCGATCAATTCCATCGAACACGTTACGTTTCGCGGGATCGATGACTACGACAAGATCCTCGCCGAATGCGAAACGCTGTCGTCGATCGCGGGCCGGATCGGCTGCCCGTATATCGTTGTCGTGCCGGGAAAACTACCTCCAGATGTGTCGAAGGAAACCGTTGTAACGGAATCGATCCGTGTCCTTAACGAGCTCGCTGATCTCGCAGTCGATCACGGAGTTTCGCTTGCTTTTGAGTTCCTCGGGCAGACGGACTGTTCGGTGCAGACGCTCGACCTTGCGAATGAGATCGTCGATAAGGTCGATCGGTACAATGTTGGTTTGGTGCTCGATTCGTTCCATTTTTACGCGGGGAATTCCACGTTTGAGGCGTTAGGTGCGCTCGATCCGAAGAAGCTGTTCATATTCCATATCAACGACGCCGAGGACCTGCCCAAGGAACAACTGACCGACGCCCATCGGCTATATCCGGGGGAGGGCATACTGCCGCTCGCTGAGATAAAGTTACATCTTGACGCGATCGGTTACGACCGCATGGTGAGTATCGAGATATTCAGGCCGGAGTATTGGGAACAGGACCCGTTCGAGGTAGCGGGACGGGCGAAGGCGGCGACGGAACGAGTTTTGGGGTTATAGATGGACAAAGTTCGCATCGGCATTGTCGGGACAGGCTACATCGGCAACGTCCACGGCGGCATTTATGCACGTGACACGCGGGCGGAGGTCGCCGCGCTGTTTGACATCATTCCCGAGCGGACGGAGGAGACGGCAAGACGCATCGGCGGGCGCGTTTGTACGTCACGCGAGGAACTGCTCGATCACTGCGACGCCGTCTTGGTCTGCGCACCGAATAGGACTCATCCAGAGATCGCCACGGCGGCGGTCGAGGCAGGCAAGCACGTGTTTTGCGAAAAGCCATTCGCTATCAGTGTGGACGAGGCTGCCAAGCTGCTCGAGACTGCGAATTCCACCGACAAGGTCTTTCAGGTCGGCCACAGCCGCCGTTTTGCACCGCTGTATGTAAAGCTCAAGGAATTGCTTGCCGATGATCCACCGCACTCGGCCCACATCAAGATGAACCGCGGCGAGCTGCTGCGGCCCGCATGGACGGGCGACACGAATGTTACGGGCGGGTTTCTGTATGAGACGACGATACATTTTCTTGACCAACTGAGATTCCAGTTTGGCGAGGTCGAAGAGTTGATCGCTTACGGATCTCAGCACGAGTATCCTGAGATCGATGAGTTCTCGCTGATCTTCAAGTTTAAGAATGGGTTTCATTGCACATTCGCATCATCGGCGGACGCAGGATGGATGTTCCCGTTCGAGAGGATCGAGGTGTTTTGCCATCATCGAACGCTAGTCGCCGAGGAGATGCTCAGGCTCTTTGACGGGCGTGGTACGAATGCCGACTATACGACGCATTCGTTTCATATGCTCGATGAGGACACTCGGAAGGGCTTCGTCGCAGAGGACGCAGCCTTCGTAACCGCTATTCTCGAGGGAACGGCGCCACCGGTGACAGCCGAGGATGGATACCGTGCTGTGGAACTGGTTGAGGCGGTGTATCAGTCGATACGCAGGGGCGAAGGCGTGAGATTGTAGAACTTTTTGATGCGGCAGGCGTTAGTTGTATAGTTTGTGCGAGGGTTATGGTGACGTGTGCGAATTGCGGACAACTGAACGCGACCGAGAGCCACTTTTGTCGATTCTGCGGGACAAAGGTCTCCGCGCAGCCGTATCCGGCGGCAAATCCGTTCGATCATCCGGCGCCGCCGCGGCCTTACGCCTGGAAAACCGATGAGTTTCAGACGAAGCAGGAGGCCCGCAAGACGCACGGCCATATCGGTCAGCACTTACAGCAGCCAAACGCAGCCCCGCTCGCCAACTATAATCAGCCGCAGCACCTGTCGCAGCCCTATCGCTGTCCACATTGCATGTCGCAGTTTCTGCCGCGTCTTGACCGACGGATCTCAACCGCCGGTTGGATAACGTTCGCGGTCCTGCTGGTCTTCTTCTTTCCTCTTTTTTGGATCGGATTGTTGATCAAGGAGGACGTGCGCACGTGTCCTACATGCAATCAACGGGTCGGCTAGCGGTAATAGTAGCCGCGCGGATGTTCGATCTTGACCTCGGGGTTTGTGCTCGCCACTTTCACTTTGTGGTAGCCCTTTTTCATGTGCGTTGAGAGATATGTCAGTGCGAATTGACGGCTCAGGGTGACCACCATTTCCCGAAAATACGGAAGCAGGCTGACCGGTCCGAGCGTGCCGCTGAAGAATGCCCGCCCGCCCGTTTCGTCCGAGAGCTTTGCGAGCGCTCCCTGCGCGGCGAGCGTGAAAGTTGAATTGCCGTTTTCGGTCAATGCCGTTGGCAAATATATCGAATACACAGCCACACCTTTTCGATTTGCCTTGAGAGTCGCTCGATCGAGGTCAATGCTCTGCCGCAATTGACGCAAGGTTTAGACCGCCCGACAAGTCGAGGCCATCCGAGAACATCACGACGGCACGTCGCCCGGCGGGAACGCCGTCAAACCTGTCGAGAACCTCTGACAGGCTGTCAAACGGACTTCGCGGCGCCATCGCGCTGCCGCTGACGATCCTCAGCGATTTGGCGGCGGCTTCAAGGTCGTCGGTAAACCGCTGGCGAATCTGCGGAGATCCGCTGCGCGAATAGGCGACCATGACTCTTGTTCCCTTAGGAAGGCCGCGAATGAATTCTTGTATGTCGCGTATCTGTAGGTTGAAATTCGAGGCTAGGTCGTCCTGAATCACAAACGCTATCGACAGCGGCGTCGTGGTTACGCTGCGGATAGAAAGTATCGCCTGCTCGTCACCATCCTCTTTTACGATGATGCGCTCGGCCTGAAGAAATTCCTCCGTCTGGCCCTCTTTAAGTTCCTTTTTTGAGAATATCGAGATCGGAATGGTGACAGTGCGCACGCCCTGCTTTTTGTCGGGTTTTTGCGCAAATGCCGCAGCGGTCAATGCTGTTACCATTACGGTAAGTACTGTTAATGTGCCGATCCGTCTCATAGACATCGCCAAAAAAGAACCGGGGAGTATTATATCACCCTTACCCGACGTAGTTGTGATGTTCCAATTGCGATATGGGTTTGGCGTAAAAGCCGCGGTGGTGCGCTAGACTTTTAGCGAGCCGGAGATATGTCCGATATTACCAAAGCCGACCTCGCCCACGGGCGAAAACTCGTTGCCGGAGCTATCGCAGCACCGGTCGTCCTGACCGCATTGCCGGCCCTTATCACGCTTATACTGCTGATGCTGGCTCCTCTTGCTCCGCCCTCCACGGTAATTGTCTTCTTTTTTGGAGCTGTTGCGACCGTGATCGGAGCGCTGGTGGGGCTGTTTCTAACGGGTCTGCTCGTACACAAACGCGGCCGATGGTCGCGCGAGATGCGTGAGCGGATCGCAGCGGACGGGATCCGGGCCGAAGAGATAGGCTGGTTCGCGCACGAAATGAAGTCGGGCGAGAAACGCGCGCTGCGTGCCGTTGAGGCCCGTGACCTGTTGCTCGGCGACGCCTACCGCGAGACGCTGGCGTCAAGGTTGACCGCGACTCGTATTCTAAAGTCCGCGAAGAGGGAACTGATGCTCTCTCGCAAACGCGAGGGAAGACTGAAGCAGTTGAAGACCGGCCGACGTGATGAGTTTCTCACCGAGATCGCCCGCGATGTCCAGAAGGTGACGGTGATCAAAGACGAGGCCGAATCAATGCTGGCTGAGGCCGAGGCCCGGCTACAGATGATCGAGGCCGCCGCTACACGCGGCGGACGGTTGGCTGATAACGAACTTGCCCTCAAGAAGCTGTCCGTCCGCACGGCGGAACTTCCCCTGGCCTTAGAATCGGCGAGATTGTCGGAAGAGATACGCCTCGAACTAGAGGCAGAAACTGAAAATGGCGAATGATGACCGCGAATCCGTTGGAACGAATGAATTGAACCTGTAGTTTACAGGTGGGTGGCCTTTTGCCTCGATCTCTCGTGGCATCAGAGCCGGTGGCCTCTGGCAAACCTCCTTAAAGATCCGCACTGACCTCCCGCATCGGCCTCCCGTCATTCATGTGTTGGCTCAATTGTAATTGCGTCCCGGGACGAGAAACGCAGTCAACTTCGTTCGCCAATACGGATATTAGCACATCGGCGGGAAGGGAACGCAAGTCCTATTGTTCGGTCTCCAAAACCATTGGAGCGACATCGCGGTTCTTGAGCAGACGGTCAAGCATGTCGAAACATTCGTTGCTGCGGGCCGCGAGTTGGGCATCGTTTTGGGCTTGGGAATTCTTCAGCGTATAGAATTCGTCGGCTATGTGCAGTGCCGCGAGTATCGCGACCTTTAGGGAATCGACCGTCATTGTGCCCGACGATATCTCGCGCATCTTAGAATCGACGTACTCAGCCAGGTCCTGAATATAGGCATTGTCGCCATCCGAGCGGATGCTGTAGGTATTGTTGTATATCTCGACCCTGATGGTTTGTTCCGACATATTGTCTATCGCCCGACCGCCCCGGCCACCTCGGAATCGATCGCGCTGATCGCCTCAAGCATTGCCTCGACCTTAAGCTGAATGGTGTCGCGTTCGGCTAAAAGCTCGTTAAGTCTGTCTTCAGCGTCGATCTTTGCCGATACGGCTTCAGCGGCTTCTTTTTTGAGGCCGTCGGCCTCGCGTTCGAGGCGCTCCTTTTCCTCACGCAGCTTTTTGGCAAATTCTATCGTGAGATAGATCTTATCCTCGAGGTGCGAGAATTTTTCCATACCCGTCAAGGCGTTCATTCGTGTCTCCGAAGGTGTTAAGGAACTCAGGAAGAAGATTATCTGTGCTTTTTATTAAAAGTTCAAGTAAAGCGTGAGGAAAACGTCAAGTCCGCGGTTTTATTGACAGTTTCTGCTCGATCGTCGCGATAATTTGCTGATGTAACGCCTCAACCTCATCTTCTACCAGTGTTCGTTCAGGGCTGCGATATTCCAATCGGACGGTAATAGACCGCTCGCTCCCGGCCATGCCTTTGCCCTCGTAGACATCTACAAAATCAACGCTTTCGCACAGTTCAAACCCTTCATCATTGACCGCGTCCTTGATCTGCGCAAAGGTCACACTGCGCGGCACAATGAATGAAACGTCCCGCGAAATGCCGGGAAAACGGGCCAATGGACGATAAGCCGCGGTCGATGACGGCTGAGAAAGCACGAGGTCTAGATTCATCTCGCCGACGAACACGGGTTGTTTAAACTTATAAGCAGCTGCTATTCCATCGTTTAGTCGCCCAACCGAGCCGACGACGGTTTCATTTATGGCGATCGATGCCGATTGTCCGGGCCGCATATGACGTAGATCGGCTGCCGAAACGCTGACGTCGTGATAGCCCAACGCTGTCAGAGCAGCTTCGATGGAGCCTGTCGCGTCGTAAAAATCGAGCTGCCGTGCAGGCAGGGCTCGATCCTGGGCCACACCGCCGCCGGTCAGGGCGATGGTTAGAACTTCTCGCTCTTGGGGCAGGCCGTCCTCGCTAGTTGTAGTGGCAAATACCTTTCCGAGCTCAAAGAGCTTCAAATCGCGGCGTTGTTGGTTGAAATTTAGGCGGACGGCATCGAGCAGGCCGGGAAGGATCGTCGGCCGCATTCGAACAGCGCCTTCGATGACCGAGTCCTGCAGGGTTACGTATGATTCGCTTGCTGAGCCGTCGAGAATGCCCGGAGCGAGTTCGAATAGCTCATCGTGCCGCGTATCGATGAAACTATACGAAATAGCCTCGTCAAAGCCCATGTTTACAAGCGTTTGGCGAAGCGATCGCTCGCGGTGCTCGGTCGGCTGGTATTCGCCTGCACCGTATGCGGGCGGCAATTCGTCGGCAATGTTCTCGTAACCGGCGTGGCGAGCAACTTCCTCGACCAGATCCTCTTCGATCGCGATGTCATGACGCCACGAGGGCGATAAATAGGTTGATTCGGCCGATTTTCCGATGCCCAGGGCATTCAAAATTCGTTCGCACTCGGCAGTCTGCACACTCAGGCCCGTAAGCCTCTCAGTCGCGGCCGAAATATCTGCGGATATGACGTTATTCGGCGTCCACGGTGTCGGGTAAACGTCGACAAACTCGCCAAGTTCGCCTCCCGCAAGCTCGACTATAAGGGCAGCGGCACGGTTTGACGCTCTAATTAGATTGTTAATGTCCACGCCTCGTTCAAAGCGATAACTCGCTTCGGATGCGAGGCCTAGCTTACGCGATGTAGTCCTTATATTCTCCCGTTTGAAGTAGGCAAGCTCAAGTAATACATTAACTGTGGAATCGGTGATCCCGGACCCAAGGCCGCCCATAACACCGGCGACAGAAACTGCCTTTTCGGCGTCACAGATCGCCAGCATCGAGTCGTCAAGCTTTCGCTCCACCTCATCAAGCGTCGTAAGCGTCTCGCCCGGCCGAGCACGCCGCACGACGATGCGATTTCCCGCCAGTTTGTCGAGGTCAAACGCATGCATCGGCTGCCCAAGCTCGTGCATTACATAATTCGTGATGTCAGCGACATTGTTGATCGAACGCTCGCCGATCGCCTCTAACCTGTCTACAAGCCACTGCGGCGACGGCCCGACCTTCACATTTCGGATAATTCGAGCCGTAAAGCGATGACAAAGGTCGGGACCATCGATCTTTACCAGGCTTTCCGCCAAAACGGCGGCCACCGGTTCATCGAGCGCCGTTTCGCTCAACTTCAGCGGTTTCCCCGTGCTAACGCCCAATTCACGGGCCACGCCAAGATGCGACAGACAATCGGGCCGGTTCGAGGTGAGATCGATGTCAAAAACAGGATCGTCCCCGTGCGGATGGATACCCTCCACCGCCAAACCAACGCGCGTCAGCTCATCCGCCGTTTGTTCGGCAGTCAGATCAACGTCGATCAGGTCTTTTAGCCAGTTGTAGCTGATGTTCATTTATGAATGTCGGAGGGGACCGGTTCAAGCACTTTATAACGAAACCACCTGCACTTATTGCACCACGAAAGAACTCGCTTCCCATCCTCTAGTTTCACATGTAATGTCCAAGTAATTTCCTCGGAAGACTGACACTTCAGACAGCGGATCTGCCATGTTTCACCCGACCGTTCCATCTGACTACCGGAACTGCTCCAAAAACCTAACGTCATTCTCAAACATATGCCGGATATCGTCGATATTGAACATCATCGAGGCCATTCGCTCGAGGCCGAAGCCGAAGGCAAAGCCGCTGTAAACCGTCGGATCGACGCCGCAGGCTCGCAGGACGTTTGGGTGGACCATGCCCGATCCGCCGAGTTCGATCCAGCCGGAGCCTTTGCACGGGCGGCAGCGGTCGTCGCCGACCTTGCCAGAACCGTGGCAGACGAAGCATGAGAAATCGAACTCAGCCGACGGTTCGGTGAAAGGGAAGTACGACGGGCGGAAGCGTGTCCGCGTGTCTTCGCCGAAAAGCCGCTTTAACCACTCGGTGACCGTCCCCTTTAGGTGAGCCATCGTGATGCCTTTATCGACGCATAGGCCCTCTAGCTGGTGAAACATCGGCGTGTGCGTCATGTCGGGCGTGTCGCGGCGATAGACCTTGCCGGGGGCGAGGATGCGGATGGGCACGCCGCGGCGTTCCATCGCACGGATCTGCACGGTCGATGTCTGCGACCTTAGAGCAAAGCCCTCGGTCGTGTAGAACGTGTCCTGCGATTCGCGTGCGGGTGGCCGTCGGGGATGTTCAACGCGTCAAAGTTGTAATAGTCCGTCTCGATCTCGCGGTCGTCCTCGATCGCGTAGCCCATCGACACAAAAATGTCCTCGATCCGCTGCCGCAGGATCGTGATCGGATGCAGATGGCCGGTACGCGGCCGGCGGCCGGGAATGGTAACGTCGAGGCGTTCGAGTTCGACGCGCAGTTTTGCGACATGGGCAGAAAGGGCCGCTTCAGCCGATTCTATGGCCTCGGTGATCTCGCGTTCGAGCGACTGAACGGCCTGAGCGAATTCGGCACGTTCGTCGGCGGCTACGCTGCCTATCCTCTTCTTGGTCGCGGCGAGCTCGGATTTCTTCCCTGTCAGTCTTACCTTGATCTCACCGACCTCACGAAGTCGCGTCTCAGCGTCAGCGAGACTAAGGCCATCGGCCGAGATCGCCGATAGCGCCCCGAGCTCGCCATCAAGCCGCGTCCGCAGGTCCTGGATCTGTCCGAGTCCGTCCGACATAAACCATAAGAATACCTGATTCCGTGGGTTGGAAGTAAGTGACCGGGTCAAACTTTTACGCTCCGCCGCGAGGTTAGCTTAGCCGGTGCCGCCTTGATATCATTACTGTAGGAAAACCATGAAAGCACTGGTCAAGAGCAAAGCTGAGCCGGGACTGTGGCTTGAGGACGTTCCCGAGCCGACCATCACCATCAACGACGTGCTGATCCGCATCAAGCGGACGGGCATTTGCGGCACCGACGTCCACATCTGGAATTGGGACGCATGGGCACAGAGCACGATCAAGGTGCCGACGATCCTGGGTCACGAGCTGGTCGGCGAGATCGTCGAGGTCGGGTCGAATGTTAACGATTTCGCCGTTGGCGACATCGTCAGCGTCGAAGGCCATCTGGTCTGCGGTCGCTGCCGCAATTGTCTGGCAGGGCGACGTTTTAAATGCGCCCGTACGCTCGGGTTTGGGGTGAACACGGACGGCGGCTTTGCGGAATACATCGCCGTTCCGATGACCAATATCTGGAAGCACAAAAAGGTATCGACCTCGATGTCGCGGCGATATTCGATCCGTTTGGGAACGCGGTGCACACGGCGTTGGCGTTTGAGGTGTTTGGCGAGGACGTGCTGATCACCGGAGCCGGCCCGATCGGCATCATGGCTGCGGCGGTCGCGCGGCACGCAGGAGCGCGGAACATAGTTATTACGGACGTAAATCCGAAGCGGCTTGAGCTTGCGAAGAAATTCGACATTACGCTTGCGGTCGATGTCCGCGAACGGTCGATCGAGGATGTGCAAAAAGAACTCGGCATGAAAGAGGGTTTCGACGTCGGTATGGAGATGTCGGGCAATCCGCAGGCGTTTCGCGACATGCTGGCGAATATGACGCACGGCGGCAATGTTGCATTTCTCGGTATTCCGTCCGAAGAATTCGCCATCAACTGGAAGACCGTCATCTTTAACATGCTCACCATCAAGGGCATCTACGGCCGTGAGATGTACGAGACCTGGTACCAAATGAGCGTGCTGCTCGAAGGCGGCCTCGACATCTCGCCCGTGATAACGCATCGGTTCTCGTACAAGGAATTTGAGAAGGGATTTGAGGTGATGCGTGAAGGGAATTCGGGCAAGGTGATACTTGATTGGAGCGAGATCTAAGAGGTCAACCGCGAAATACACGAAAAGGACGAAAGCTATGTACGGCAGGGTAAAGAACCATTTGGAAGCGACGCTTTCAGAGATACAAGAAGCGGGTTTGTTCAAGAACGAGCGCGTTATCGAGAGCCCGCAGGAAGCCCGCATCAGCGTTGGCGGCCGCGAGGTGCTCAATATGTGCGCCAATAATTATCTCGGGTTGTCGGATCATCCAGATATCGTTGCCGCAGCCCATCTGGGGTTGGACGAGTGGGGCTTTGGGCTGTCGTCGGTGCGATTTATCTGCGGAACGCAGACGATACACAAGGTTCTTGAGGCGAAGATCAGCGCGATTCCTTGGGACCGAGGACACGATACTTTACACGTCGTGTTTTGACGCAAACGGCGGACTGTTTGAGACGGTGCTCGGTGAAGAGGACGCAGTCATTTCGGACGAACTGAATCACGCCAGCGTCATCGATGGCATTCGCCTCAGCAAGCCGCAGAGGTACAGATACAAGAACTGCGACATGGCCGATCTGGAGGCGAAGCTGCAGGAGGCATCGTCGGCCCGGTTCAAGATGATCGCGACAGACGGCGTTTTTTCAATGGACGGCTACATCGCTCCGCTCAAAGAGATTTGCGACCTGGCCGAGAAGTACGACGCGATGGTGATGGTAGATGATTCGCACGCCGTCGGCTTTATGGGAAAGACGGGTCGCGGAACTCACGAGCACTGCGACGTGATGGGACGTGTCGACGTCATCACCGGAACGCTCGGTAAAGCCCTTGGCGGTGCAAGCGGCGGCTACACGAGCGGCCGCAAAGAGATCATCGATCTGCTGCGGCAGCGATCGCGTCCATACCTGTTTTCAAACTCGGTCGCCCCGCCTATTGTCACTGCCTCGATCGCGGCTATCGACATGCTGTCTTCATCGACAGAACTCCGCGACAAACTGATGGACAACACCCGCTACTTCCGCGAAAAGATCGCCTCCATCGGCCTCGACGTCCTTCCCGGCGAGCATCCGATCGTGCCGGTCATGTTTGGCGAAGCGGGACCAGCCGTTAGAATGGCGGAAAAGCTGCTGGAGAAGGGCGTATACGTGATCCCATTCTCATTTCCGGTCGTGCCGAAAGGTAAGGCGAGAATTAGGACGCAGGTTTCCGCTGCCCACTCAAAAGAAGACCTCGACTTCGCGATCGACAGTTTT
>CAVQUD010000010.1:0-3928 GCA_963716755.1 Blastocatellia bacterium | reverse complement strand
CGGCGGAGAAGACTTTGAGATGCTCTTCACCGCCAAAGCTGAGAAAACCGCGGTCGCCCTCGATCTCGGCTTCCATCAAATAGGTGAGATCACCAATAATGCGGGACGCCTCGAACTGGTCGGTGAGGGTCAGGTCCGATCGCTCAAACCTCGGGGTTATCGCCACTTCTAGGGCGTCATGGTGGGGTTAGATGTGGTTTTGCCGGCAGGTAATATTCTCGACCAATTAAATGGATGGGCTTAACTTGGCAATGGTCGCTTTAGAGAATGTAACCAAACCGTATTGACCTGCATTCACTACGACCTCATCTTTAGTGGAATGCGATATCAACGGCCCGCGCTTTCGCTTCATAACAACCAGAGGCGCGATATACCACCAAGACCAAGTACCGGTAGAGGAAAGAACGCGTATCCCGAATCAAAGTTAAGCATCATCGCGACGCCCCCAATTACGGACAGCAGAAATACCAGAATGCTGATTCCTGCGAGGATGGCCGCGAGCCGGTATCGCCCCCAGCATGAGTTACAGAATGGCAGATCGATCCGGTGTTGGCCGGCGGACAACGCGATTACAATAAGGCCAAGTAGTGGATTCAAGATACAAACTAGGTAAGCGTAGATAGGAATGTGCGAGTATGAAAATGAGTGTGACTCGACTAATCCGTCACTGTTGCATCTTACGCACAAAAGCGGGTGATCGTAGTCGTCCTGCGCGGAATAGTTAACCTTATAGGAGACCGCGCCAGGAGAAAAGTTTTGGAAGTTCGGATGGCTCATTGCCTTAAGACCTTGTCGGACACCAATGCGGGCCCTACATCTGAGTTTAGACGATAGGTCATTAGTTGTTCAACAAATTTGTTTTCTTCGCTAGACTATTTGCTGTTGTCCCTACAATGCGTGCCTAGTGCATAGATTCCACTTGCGTTTACGCGTATTTGGTATTAAATTACATCTGAGAAAAACAGTAATGTCTGTACTGACCGCACGCGTATTGCTGCTGAATTTTTCATACGAGCCGCTCGGCACGGTGGGCGTGGCTCGCGCTGTGTGCCTGTGGTTTCGCGGCGCGATGTTCGTTGAAGAGAATGACGGCGACAATGTCCTCCATTCGCCCTCGACGACATTCCCGGTGCCCTCGGTAGTGCGTCTGCGTCATTATGTGCACGTACGCCGCAACAAACGCGAAACTACGATGAAACGGGCACGAATCTACATCCGCGACCGTTATCGCTGCCAGTACTGCGGTGAGCACCGGGCACGCAAAGGACCTGACGCTTGATCACATCTTCCCGCGTGCACAGGGCGGCGAAACACCCCGCACAATCTTGTGACCGCGTGCGTCAAGTGTAACCAACGCAAAGGCAACCGTACGCCCGAACAGGCGCGAATGCCGCTGCTGACGTCGCAAAAACTGCTTCGCCTCGGCCTCGACCACGTTCTGCTCTGTCATTACGCCGAGAACCGGCCCGAGTGGCGAAAGTATTTGTTCATGGACGACATTGCCCCGAAGGCAAACGTCATGGCAGCATAATAGCTGACAAGTTATTGAACAAACGCGATCGCGGCCAAAACCCGCGATCGCTTTTTATTGGCTTTGATAAAGTGAGGATGAATAAGATGAGATTTAAGGATGAAGAGGAAATAGCCGAAGTAGTGCTCGGCTTTGAAGACGCAACGATCAGTCGGGACGAGTGGAAACACGCCGAGCACCTGACCGTCGCACTCCATTACCTAACGTGCACGACATCGAGACCGCGACCGAAAAAATGCGGAGCGGCATTTTCAAGCTGCTCGCGGCTTCGAGGTCGACCTGACCAAAGAGATGCCGTATCACGAGACACTTGACCGTCTTCTGGATGCGGACCGTCGCGGACTTTAACGCATCGAAGAACGGCACGTTCCCTGCTGGATAAGGCGAACGAGCTGGTCGCGAATTATGATAAGGATTATCCGCTGAGGTTCTACAGCCGGGAATTCTTGTTCTCGGACGAGGCGCGGGCGAGTTTGTTGACGGTGATCTGCAGCGACCTTTTCGGAATAACTGATAACTGATAGCTTATAACTGATAGCTTTTATGCTCAGATTTTTTAACACATTATCGCGGCAGGTCGAGGAGTTTCAGCCGCTTGAGGACGGCAAGGTGCGGATGTACATCTGCGGGCCGACGGTCTGGAATTTTGCGCATATCGGCAATTTTCGCACGTTTATTTTTGGCGATGTTCTGCGGCGGTATTTGAAATTCAAGGGCTACGAGGTCACGCACGTCTTTAACCTGACCGACATCGACGACCGCATCATCAACGAGGCGAATGCACGGGGCATCACGATCGACGAATTCACGGCGCCTTTCATTCAGTATTTTTGGGAAGATTTTGACGCGCTCGGCAACGAGCGGCCGGAGGTGACGCCGCGTGCGACGCATCACATTCCGGAGATGATCGACATCATCGCGAAGCTCCTCGAGAACGGCCACGCGTACGAGTCCGACGGCTCGATCTATTATCGGATCACCGCATTTCCCGATTACGGCAAGCTCTCGCGGATCAAGTTTCGACGGCAACATCGCCGGCGGCGCGCGAGCGTGATCGACACCGACAAATACGACAAGGAAGACGCCCGCGATTTCGCTCTTTGGAAGCTCGTCGGCGAGGACGAGGACCCGGTTGGGACGCACCGTTCGGACGCGGACGGCCGGGCTGGCATATCGAGTGCTCGGCGATGTCGATGAAATATCTCGGCGAAACCTTCGACCTGCACGCCGGCGGACAGGACCTGCAGTTCCCGCATCACGAGAACGAGATCGCACAGTCGAAGGTGCGACCGGAAAGCTGTTCGCAAAATACTGGATCCACAGCGAGTTTCTGAAGATCGACGACGTAACGATGTCGAAATCGAAGGGAAATTTCTTCACGTTCCGCGATCTACGCGAGCAAGGGTATTCGGCCCTGGCGATCAGATATCTGCTCCTGTCGGTGCCTACGCGGAAGCAGTTGAATTTTACCTTCGAAGGGCTGCAGGGAGCGGAATCGACGGTCGAACGGCTGCGAAATTTTCGATCGCTCGTGTCGGATGCAAAGATTGACGGAAGTCCGCGAAGACGCCGTAGCCGCGAAGCAGTCGCAAAAGCTCTTGCGGATTTTGAAGCCGCGATGGACGACGATTTCAACACCGCCGCCGCGCTCGCCGCGGTCCACGACATGGTCCGCGAGATCAACACCGTCATGGCCGCAGATGGCCTGCCGCGGACGCAATGCAGTTCTAGACGCGATCGCCAAATTCGATTCCGTCCTCGGAATCTTCGGCCCCGAAGACGACCAACTGCTCGACGCCGACATCGAAGCCCTCATCGAGGAACGCCAACAAGCCCGCCGCGACCGCGACTTCGCCCGCTCCGACGAGATCCGCGACGACCTAGCCGACACGGAATCATCCTCGAAGACACAAAGACGGCGTCAGGTGGAAGCGAAGATAGCTAGTCCGTCCGGCGTTTCCGTACGGCGAATTCAGTGGCCATGGTCTGGGGGTTGCGGCCGTTCTTCTCGACGAGTGCGAGCACCGTCGAAACAGCATGATCGTGAACCGATCGTATCCGCGTCACGCGATATCCCGATCTTTCGAGAGCATCTTCGGGCGTCTGTGCTCCAATATCTTCACCAAATATTATCCAAAAGCGACGGTCAGTGATCTCAGTGAATGCGATGCGATCAACCGTATTGAACCCGCGCGGCAGAAAAGAACGCCCGGTCCTCAGCGACGTCCGGCATTTCAAGTTTGAAAACACGCCTGCCGCCGTCACGCGTGACAAACCACGCCTGATAAGCATTGAGGTTCGAAATCGTGTAAATGTTCGACGTGTCGTCAGACGAAATTCCACGGACAAGCGTCTCGCAAGCGGACCACGGCTGTCCGGCTGCCGACCGTCTGCCGG
>CAVQUD010000009.1:0-133749 GCA_963716755.1 Blastocatellia bacterium | reverse complement strand
CGGAACTGGAAGCTGCGCTGGCACGCTGGGATCGCCGACTGGAGCGGCAATGACAAGACCGCCCCGGTATCTGGAACAAAGACGCCTCGGTCTGGACCGGCGACGACGAGGCCAAATGGCTCGGCTGGCTGGATATCGTTGATGAGGAACTGGCGGACCTCGAAAAGTATCGCAACCTGCAGGCGGATATTGAGGCCGCCGGATTCACCCACGTCCTGCTGATGGGCATGGGCGGCTCGTCGTTGTGTCCTGAGGTCCTGGCGATCACGTTTAGCAAGCATCAGTTCCATATCCTAGATTCGACCGTTCCTGCACAGGTGAAGGCGCTTGAGAACAAGCTCGATCTCGAAAAAACGCTCTTTGTCGTCGCCAGCAAGTCCGGCTCGACATTGGAACCAAATTGTTTCAAGCAGTATTTTTTTGAACGTCTCGCCGAGTGCGTCGGACGTGAAAATGCGGGCCGCCAGTTTATCGCCATCACCGATCCCGGCTCAAGGATGGAACAGGTCGCGCGCGATGACCGTTTTCGACACATCTTCTACGGTAAGGCTATAATCGGCGGACGATTCTCTGCCTTATCAGCGTTTGGAATGACGGCTGCGGCCTCGATGGGGCTCGATGTCGAGCAGTTGCTGCAAAATACCAAACCAATGGTCGATGCTTGTCGGAACGCCGATCTGCGAGAGAACTCGGCGGATCGCTGGGGCTCATCCTCGGCGTTTGCCATCGAGCGGGCCGCGACAAACTGACGATCTTCACCTCGCCTGAGATCTACGATTTGGCGGCGCGTGGATGGAACAGCTCGTCGCCGAATCGACCGGCAAGAACGGCGTCGCGATCATTCCTGTTGACCGCGAGCCGCCACAGCCGGACCGCAAAATACGGGAGCGACCGCGTTTTTGCCTATCTAACTTTGACTGGCGACAACGGCTTGGCCGAACACGCCCGCGAGATGTCCGCCGCGGGCCACCCTGTGCCGTCGAGATCGGACTGGAAAGTATCGACAACCTCGGCCAGGAATTCTTCCGCTGGGAATTTGCGACGGCCGTCGCCGGTGCGATCATGCGGATCAACCCGTTCAACCAGCCCGACGTCGAATCAGCTAAGATCGAGGCCCGCAAGATCACCGATGAATATGAACAGACCGGCTAACTGCCGGCCGAAACACCGTTCTTCGAGTCCGACGGCATCAAGTTCTTTTGCAGTCCGAAGAATACGCGGCTAAGCTCACCTCAACCGGTCACCGAGCGTCGGTCCCGCCGAGATCATCGCCACCGCACCTCGCCCAGATCACCGCCGACGACTACTTCGCGCTGCTCGCCTACATCGAAATGAACGCCGAAAACGAAACACACTCCAAGCGATCCGCGAAAAAGTCCTCGACATCACACGCTGTCGCCACCTGCCTCGGCTTCGGCCCGCGATTCCTGCACTCGACTGGCCAGGCGTACAAGGGCGGTGCGAACAACGGTGTGTTTCTGCAGATCACGTCCGACAACGCATTCGACCTGCCGGTGCCCGGTCAAAAGTACACCTTTGGCGTGGTCAAGGCCGCTCAGGCGCGCGGCGATTTTCAGGTTCTGGTTGATCGCGGACGACGGGCCCTAAGGGTCCACCTTGGGGCGGATGTGAAAAGCGGTCTCAAGTTGCTAGCGGGTTTGATTTAAGGGCCGTGACCCAGACAGTTTAAGCAAATGTGTCTGAAGCTGCTGTTGGTTGATGGCGACATTAAGCTGGCCCGCCGAAATAGTTGCGGGAGCGATCGTGGTCTCGATATGCGTAAGTCGTTCGGCGGATGTGATCGGCTGGGACAGCGAAAGCAAATAGTTTGACGGCGTATTGCCCTGGTTCCAGACGCGGGCGACGACGCCGCGGTTGATGCCGTCTTCGGCGGGCTTTAGGGCCCAGAGCAGAACGTTGGGATCGGAGATATTTACGAAGGAAAAACTGCGTCGCCGGATATGGTCTTGTCTGTGTGCCGACGCCGTCGATCATTGTGGCGACGAGCGGGTTTTGATGCTCGAGTGAGAGGCGCATCGAGGCCGCCTGGTCAAATTCCCCGTGCGTCCAGAGAGCGAATCGCTGCAAAAAGTACCGGTCGCCGCCCTGATCGGGGATGCCGAGGCTGCTGCCGTCCGTTTGGCCGCCGGCGAGGACATTGATCTGCGGTGTGGCGGTGTCGAGCGTTGAAATACTGCTCGCACCGAGGCCGGCATAAACTGGTTGTCCCAGTTAGACAGCGTGACGCCGTAGTTACCCGAAACGCCGTCTCTAATATCCACAAAATGGTTCAATGTCAGCCAGTCGTAGCGGGCATTTCGCGGACTGTAGTGGCCGCCATTGGCCAGGAGTCTGGCACCGATCACGGCCCCGACTTCCTCGTGCCAAACGTTTGGCGTGTCGATATTGAACGAGTAGCTCCAGGTCTTTACATCGCCAAAGTTGGCTGTTATCTCATTCTGCACATCCACGCGTTTGATATTGTGATGCAGCGTGATGCGTGTGATATGCGGGATGGGACTCACCGAGGTCGCACGGAGCGTAACGCTAACGGCACCGGCGTTCTCGACAACGATCGTGCCCGTGCGGTTGCCGCCGAGGTCGTTTGCGACGCGGCCGCCGATATTGCGGACCACCTCGCGATCGCCCCATGTCTTATCGATCAGGCTTGTGATCGCTCCGTCGCCCGCGACCGTGACGCGATAAAAACCGTTTTCGATCGTGGTCGCGGTGACCGTCGCGGCGTTAGGATACCCCGGCCCGGCACCGGGCCTGATCTCAAAGGCCTTATAGCCGACGGACGGCACGTTTGACGCGAGCACGCGAAGGAACCTTTGATTGCCGGAACGCACGATCTGGCTCTGCACCTCCAGCCCCGTTGCGACGTCGACGACATGGACCGTGCTGTTCCATTTGAGCGGCAGATCGGTAAAGTCGGTTCGGGTCCAGCTCAACGGGTTGAATACAAAAAACCGCTGATTCGGGCCCGAGCCGAGATCTGTTTGCCTAATTCACTGCGTGCGTCCTCGTAGAGTTTACTCGACATAACTCGTCACTTCGCCCTCGACCTGGCGGCTCCAATTGGCCCGGGTCGTGCGTGGTATCTGTCCGTCGGCGGTCCAGTCGTGCTCGAAGTACAGCCCCAGATTGAGCATCGCCTTGTCTCGCTGAGCGATCCGAGGCGTCATGAATGACGGCTGATTCAGCGAAACGAGCGTTGCCATTGCCTCTGCCGAGCGGAGCTTCTCTGTGCTCCGCTTAACGCGGGCCGAGACCTCCGCGAGCGACGCCGTCAGGGCATCCCATTCGTTGCCGTATGCGGCGGCGTGGGTCTCGAGACCGGCCCCGTGGTTCTGTTCAAAATCGCGAAAGAAATCTTCCTGGTTCGAGACGATAATGCGGCGATTCGCATTTGAATTCTGCTGGGCGACGGTCACGAATTCGTCGCTTGTATACTGCAGGTCATCCCAGCCGCGGCCGAACGCCCCGATCACCGGAAACGGATATCGAGACTGAAAATTCGCATTCGTCTCAGCAAACAAGATCGACGACATCGGGTCAAACGCCTCGGCATAGCCGCCAATATGCTGGTTGCCGACAAATAGCGAATTCCACTTCATCAGCACCTTGCTGCCGTCGCGTCCGCCGCAGTAATAGATCTCGCGGTCGCGGTTGTTGAGCTGCGGAACTTGTGTGGCACAGTTGCAGACGCCTTTCCAGCTATATTTCGCACCCGAGCCGGCCCACAGCGAGGGCAATCCATACGACATCGTCTGGTTCTCCATCGCGATCGCGAGCGGGAATCGCACATTGTGCCGCCGCTCGATCAGCCCCGGATAATACATCCCCCGAATAACAGCCTCAGCCGGCGAACCGCCCTGGACCAGCACGAGAGCATTGAGCGGGACGCTAATATGTCCGTCCCGAACCCGCGACATCATCCGTTCGAATTGCTGCGGCGTTCGATTCTTCTCGTACTCCCACATCCACAGGCTGCCGTCGCAGTTCCAGCGCATCTGCGTGTCCGGCGGGTTCGCCGCCGTCTGGTCCATCTTATTGAGGTAATAGTCGATCATCGTCAGGAACGCCTGGCGATAGGCGACGTCGTCAGCGATCCAGAAATAATCGGTGTGATCGTCCGGCGAGATATAGAACCTTTTCTGCGCGAACACGTTCGTCGAGAGCAAGGTCGCCAGAACGACAGCGAGGACGGAATACGTGGTAAATTTCCGCAGTTTTATCATCCGGAGACAGAGAGACCCGGACTATTAAACGGAAAAAGGGAGGGTTTTTCCAACTTGGCCGATCTAGCCGAGCAGCGGCAGGACCTTTTCGGCTTGCTCGAGTTCCTCGGGAAAGTCGACCTCGATCCATGCGAGGCCGCTGGTCCAGCTAACGTCGATATCCTCCCCGTTCGCGATCAGGCCCATCAGGGCAAGCGTGAAATAAGCATTTGTATCGCCAGTCTCGATCACGCGGTCGAGCTCGTCGAATATACGCGTCCCGCCGTCTGGCGAGAATTTTGCTATGCCGAGAAATGTGCCCGAGGCCTCGTCAAACTTGACGTGCTTACCAACGCTCGTCACGCGGCCGTTCGAGGCAACGAGCTTCATCGTTTCTTCGTGAAGGTGCTCGTCGGCAACGAGCACTATGTCGCCCGGCTGTTTGCAGCAGGTCTCGAGAATTCCGGGGTGAAACAACACATCGGCGTGCATGACGAGAAATTCACTGCCGCGGGCCGCGTCCTTTGCCGTCCAGAGCGAGTAGATGTTGTTAGTCTCGGCAAATAGCGGATTGTAAACGAAGGTCGTCGTAAACGAATACCGTTCCTCGACCTCCGCAAATTTCGCCTCGATCATCTCGCGAAAGTAACCGGTTACGACGATCACCTCGTCAACGCCGCACTTTTCGAGGGCGTCGAGCTGATATTCGAGTAAGGTGCGGCCGCCGACCTCGAGGAGGCATTTTGGCGTGGCGAGCGTTATCGGATAAAGCCGGGTCGATCGCCCGGCCGCGAGCAGGATGGCTTTCACGTTAGTTTCTCGCGGCCGAGAGGAACCGGCGGGTCATTTCTTCGGGCTCGTAAGGGATCCGCGGCGTGCCCTTTTCATTGCCCGGCTCGACGTGAATGACCTCGACATTGTGGCCGATCGCCGCAAAATCGACCGCGTTCGAACACGTCGGCTGGTCGCCGGTCGAGGCGTATGTACCATTGTCGATGACGTAATGTTTGAGATTTTCGAGCTTGTGATACTTTGACACCGCAAGACTGCCGAGCGACATCAGGGCCGCACCGTCACCGTCGATGACGATCACCTTTTTATCGGTATTCATCGCCAGGCCGATGCCGATCGACAGCGCGCAGCCCATCGAGCCGCACATGTAAAAGTTGGCCTCGCGGTCTTTTGCGACGAAGACCTCGCGGGCGATCATGCCGGTCGTGGCAATGACAAGTTCATCTGTCACACCGTCCATTATCTGTCGGATCGCGTCCATCCTTTTCATTTCGGTTCCGCCTCCTCGACGATGGTGAAGTTATCGTAGTTCATCAGTTTGAGCAGGTCGCGCGAGATGCGGTACATCTCAAAATGTTCGAACGGCGCACGACGCAGGCTGACCAGAACGTGGATAGGGATCTCGTACGGAGTTAGCAGCGACGTGATCACGTTGACCAGATGGCCGAGGCCGGAGCTTTGAATATAGACGAGCGGCTTCTTGCCCGCCATCCACGCCCCGACTGCGATACTCATCGCGATATCCTCACGTGTGGCCGGGATGAATTCCGTCGTCTCGTCGGCCTCCATCTCTTTGATAAAGCCCTTAAGAAACGAGCAAGGCACGCCTACAAAGAAGTCGTAACCTTGCGCCTTAAAATCGTGGTAAAGGTGACCCGTGTCTTCGCCGTGGCTCAATTTGCGACCTCCACCCACATGTTCCGATAGTCGTCAAAAGTATCGACCTCGACCCAACCCTTATAGATATCAACGCACGAAACGGTGATACCGCGGTCGATCAGTTCCTGGAAAATATCACTGAACGATGCTTTATCGAACGTTTCCCCCTCGTGAAAGGGCCCGCTCTCGTGCTTTGTCTTAGCGTCGTAGTACGCCGCCTTGAACTTCTCGATCCCCTCTTCTGAGAACATCGCCATGCCGATGAACTCAGCGTTAGCCTCATCTTTCGGCAGCTTACGTCCGGCTTTCAGGGCGACGTTCAGGCTGTCGTCGGGAATGAACGATGTATCGACATTCAATTGTCGCTGCGTCTGCACCATCTCCGGATAGCTCGGGCTGCTGCCATTGACGTTTGCATGAGCACCTGACGGCGCGTGATCGACGACGATCGTGATGTCGGCCTCGGACCTCAAGAGGCGTTCGAGAATGCCGCGATCGAACACGATGTCGCCGTAGAGCATCAGCGTGCGGCCATTTAGCACCTCTTCGGCACAAAGGAACGACCCCAAAGCCGTCGTATCAGCAAATCGATCGTTATCGAAGTAGCGAACGTCGGTAACATGGACCATTTCCTTTTTATACCCGCGGACGACCGATATCTTGCGAACGCCGTATGAGAGGAGCGAGTCGATCTGCCGCTGGAGAATGGTCTTGCCCTTGACCTCAAGCATCGATTTTGGACGGTCCGCAATGAGCTGCCTAAGGTGCTCTTTAAAGCCCTGGCCGGCCGCGACGATGACCGCCGATACGTTCTTCGTCGTCGTGGGCAGGAATTCGGCCTCATTCGCCTGCAGATCATCCACGCCCATCAGGCGATACACGTCCTTCATCGGCACGATCATATCGTCGATGGTCGAGAGCCGCTGCGTTTCGCGAAGTTTCGACAGCGTCGCCTGCGTACTCTTGATCGCGGAACGGAGCCCGTGATTCGCGAAAATAACGGCCTTGTAACCAGCCTCGGCAAGCTCCGGCGCGCTGATGGTGTTGTATGTCGTCGGAACGGCGACGAGAGGCGTGTCGCGGTCCCACTGCTTGGCGAATTCGATGATCTCGTCGGGTATCTTGGCTTTCGAGTGGATCAGCACGAGGTCGGCTCCCGCATCGGCGTAAGCACGGCCGCGTTTGAGAGCTTCTTCCATGCCCCAGCCGGCGATCAGAGCCTCGGTACGGGCAATGACGACGAAATCCGGGTCCTTTTGCGTCTGTTTCGCCGCACGGATCTTGCCGGCGAATTCCTCAACCGATTCGAGTTCGCGCTTAACGCTGTCGTAAAAGCTGCAGCGTTTCGGGAACACGTTGTCCTCGATACAAACGGCTGCGATACCGGCCTTTTCGTATTCCTCGACCATGCGCATTACATTGATAGCGTTGCCATAGCCGTTGTCGCAGTCGGCGATGATCGGGGCCGTCACGCTGTCGTTCATCGTGCGGGCAATGGTCAAATTCTCGGCCATCGTCAGGATGTTGGCGTCGGGCATCGCGTGCGAAGCCGAGATCTCGAATCCGCTCGCCCAGATCGCATCGAATCCGGCCTCTTCGCCTATTTTTGCGGTCAGGCCGTTGTGGGCTCCGATCACAAGGACCGGTTCACGCGAGGCCAACAATTCACGCAGTTGTTTTGCTTTAGTCATTATAATTACCGAACTAATGAAATATGCCCGTCAAGGACGGGCGGATCACGGGAACTTCAAACTTTCGAGGATAACCTATTCGGGCCGTCAAATCCAATCGCCGCGTGGGACTAGTAGAACGTAGCGGTGCGTTTCTCGCCGGTATAGTCAACGTAAACGATCTTTACATCGAGGTAGAAATCGAGGGCCGTCGAGCCGAGTTCGCGGCCGCCGACGCCGGTGGCCTTGATGCCGCCAAACGGGATATGAGCCTCGCCGCCGACCGGTCGCGGAGTTGACATGCGTAACGCCCGTTTCGATCTCTTCGACAAAGCGAAAGACGCGCGAGTTATCTTTTGTAAAGATCGCCGACGTCAGGCCGTACTCGCTGTCATTCGCGATCGCCATGGCTTCGTCAAAGTCGCGTACGCGCATGACCGCGAGCACAGGGCCGAATATCTCTTCACGCGCGATCCGCATCTCGGGCGTCACGCGGTCAAAGACCGTCGGACGTACAAAATAGCCGTTTGTCCCGCCGTCACCATTTACCGCTCCGCCGCAGAGCATCTCGGCGCCGTCCTCACGACCCGCCTCGATATAGCCAAGCACGCTGTCGTACTGGTGCTTGTCGACCACGGGGCCCATCTGGACCGCATCGTCTGCGCCATTGCCGACGGTGATGGAATTTGCCTTGTCCACGAGCTTTCTCACAAATTCGTCCGCGACCGAATCTACAACGATCGCGCGGCTCGTCGCCGAGCAACGCTGTCCGGTCGCACCGAATGCTCCCTTTGCTGTCGCATCCACAGCGAGATCGATATCGGCGTCCTCCATCACGAGCATCGGGTTCTTGCCGCCCATCTCGCACAAGGCTTTCGCACCACGTCGAGCGACCTGCTCATAGAGTCTAACGCCGACGGGGTTAGAGCCCGTGAACGAAACGCCGCGCACGGCCGGATGGTCCACGATCTCGTCGCCGACCTCAGAGCCGGAGCCGATCACCATGTTGAGCACACCGGGCGGTATGCCAGCCTCAGCGAATATCTCCATCAGTTTTGTCGAAGTCGCCGGCAGAGCGGTTGCCGGTTTGAACACGACGGTGTTGCCCGCTACCAGGGCCGGAGCGATCTTCCACACCGGGATCGCGACGGGAAAGTTCCACGGCGTGATGCAGGCAACGACGCCCAGCGGCTGTTTGAGCGTGTAGGCAAAGTTTGATGCAAGTTCAGAATAGATCGTTTCGCCATTGATGCGGCGGCCCTCGCCGGCGATGTACTCCATGATGTTGACCGCACGCCGCACCTCGCCCTTAGCCTCGGTCAGCGTCTTACCTTCTTCGCGCGTCATTATCGCAGCGATATCGTCGAGCTGCTCGTCAAGGATGCGTGCGGCACGGAAAAGCATCTTTCCCCGCACCGGCGGCGGAGTGGCCTTCCAGGCGTGTCGAGCGTTGTATGCGGCCTCGACCGCTGCCCTCGCCTCGTCGCGAGTCGCGAGAGGAACGGTGCCGAACACGTCGGACGTATCGGCGGGATTGATATTGTCAACAGTTTTGACCGAGGCCGATTCTTCCCAGGCCCCATTGATAAAATTCTTATAAGTGGTCATTTTTGGTCGGAGTTCAGCTTCTTCACTGGGCTGATGAGGATGTTCGTATAAATGTGGAACATCCAGAAGAGGTTTGCGCTCAAGGCCGTCATAAACAGGATGAACGGCAGCAGATTCGCGATGGAAAAGAAGATAATGAAATACGGGACGACTGGGCGGCGGATCACGAAATAGATCCTTCGGGCGATGCGGGTCACCTGTGAGCGTGTCTCGAATTGTTTGTGAACCTCGGCGGCATAGGTACTGGCAGTGGTCGCACGGGTGTTCCTGGCGTAGCTGATCAGGATCAAGCTCACGAGTATCCCGAACACAGCGGCAACGCCAAGCCAAATGTAAAATGGATTTCCCGTTCCGCGATACAAACCGGCAGTCATGCCGAGGCCGAATGATATGTAGAATATGTAGTCGCAAAGCGTATCGAAATGGGCCCCAAAGTCGGATTCTTTGGACTTGATCCGGGCGATCGCCCCATCAATGTGATCGAGTAACGCCGAAACGTACGTGATCAGTGCCGCCGCAACACCGTACCAATAGCCGCCCTTAGCAAACAGGTAGCCGGAGTAGATGCTGACGATAACGCCGATCAGCGACACCATATTGGGCGTGATCGGTGTCTTAAAGATGTAAGGCAAGATCGGCTTTAATATGCGCTTATTCCGCCGCGCATACATGCCGTCCGTCGATTTGTAGATGTAGCGGATCAGGCGGCGTTCGGCCCGTTTTACAGCCTCTCGCGAAACGATCGTCTCGACAAAACCATTGCCGACCTCAAAGAGTTCGGCATTTTCGACGGCCTCGGCCTCTTCGGCCAAATATGCTGGGCTCCCGGCCGTAAACTCGGCAACCTTTGCCGTAGGCATCAGATACAGGCCCAGCTTCCTTGCTATCGGTGCGTCGGCGAATTCCTCCGCCGTGACCACACGTCCGTCGTTGAGACGAAAACGCTGCTCGGCCGGTGACGGCGCGTCGATGTCCTTCAGGTCGACCGCAATAGTAGCGTCTTTGGGATTCGCGGGCTTTAGCTCGCTGAGATTGTGCAAAAGGCGATGATCGCTCAGGCGGTCGGACGTAAAAACGACCACATGGCCATCGCCGGTCGCCTTGATCGCGTTACGCCAGTCGTTGTCAGCGAAAACGCAACGCTCGAACTTAGTGCGGCGGATATCGTCGAGAATGGTCTCAAGCTCAGTCCGTCCGCTCGTCCATCACGACGAAGATATTCGCAAATCCTGCTCGCCGCAGGTCGATGATATTGCGCTTGACCAGTGGAACGTCGGTGATCCGCAGGGCGGCGAGCGTTTGGCCCTCGAACTGCTCTTTTGAATCGACAAATAGGACTGCGGTCGTCGTCATCTATTTATTCAACGCCTCCTCCGTGGTCAGATCGCTGACCGCGCCGGACTTTTTTGCGTCGGATCTTCCCTTTTGAAATGCGTGCATCCAGATGAACAGTCCGTAAGCAGCCCAGAATATCGACCTCACCTTTTCGATCAGCGCCAGTGTCACGCCCGCGGATGCCCCCATGCCAAGCATTTTGAGCAAAATAGCGTTGCCGCCTTCCATGACGCCGACCTGTCCGGGAACAAAAAAGAACAGGATATTGACGACCTTCATCATCGCTTCGACGATGTAGGCGGTCAGCGGCGTGACGGCGGTCCCGATAAAATAGAGTATCAGGTAAACCTCGACCACATTTACCAAATTCGCCGCGATCTCGAGCAAAAATACGATGTAAAACGCCCCGCTCTTCTTGGCGTAAAAATCGTGGACCTTGTCCTCCGTGTGGCCGATACTATGCGTGCGGTCCTTGAACCACTGGATGTCGGTCCGTACGTGCGAGCCAGTTGCCGAGCCGCGTAAATGCCTTGATGCGCTTTCACGAGAACGACCTGCACAGCAATGATCGACAGGATCATCCCGACGGCCAGTGACGCAGACATTATCTTGACGCTGGTCTTTGTCGAGTAATTGGCAAGCAGCAGTGCGAGACCACTGATGACGACGAGAATAACGCTGACGGTATAGGCCAGATTCTCGATGATGATCGACGACATGCCGTGGACCATCGGCAGCCGTTTGCGGATCAGGACGGCCTTGCTGGTCTCGCCGAGGAACGGCCCCGTAAAGCTCAACAGCCGACCGCGTCGCCCGCGAGCCGTACATTGAACAGATCGAAGATCTTGATATTACGGTGGTCCTGCTCGATACAATGCAGCCACGCGATCGACCTCAGCCAATGCCGCACGGCCGAGATCGCCATCACGATCACAAACCCAAAGCCCATCAACCGCAGCGATGCCGCGATCTGTTCCAGTCCGACCGACGATACGACGTAGTAGAAAAGGATCAGCCCGAGGATCAGAAACAGTATCTGCAGGGCCTTTATGTGCTTAAGAACTCTTGCCATCCAATTGACGCGTAAACCTCAACGCGCAAAAAACCAGCCGCGCAAAGGGTCGACTCGATCAGGGAACTCACACCGCGGCCGAAGGTTATTGTAGCAGCTAAGCGAAGTTTTTCTGAACGGAGGAAATGGAAAGTCTCAGCGGGCCGACCGCGGTGTCTGGTCGCGTGATGTGATCTCTTTTACGACAGCGGCCGGGAAGCCGGCGAAAGCCAAGAGCGGCCAGTGCGGGATCAGGGCGGTTTTCGGTGTCGATGCGGCCCATGAGTCTGAGCAGCGTTGGTGCGAAGCTGAGATTATCGTACGGCTCGTCGACGCGGAGACCACGTGGGATGCCGGTCGTGTTGCCACCGGCGATCATGAACGTCGAGTTCGTCGCTTTCCTAAAGAACGATCCGTGATTGCCGCCGGGATTAAAGCCCTTGACGTCAAAATTCCACTTGTCGTCAGCCATTATCAGCATGTCGGCCTCGGCCAGACGTCGCTGCCGCTCGCGAAAACGCCGCATAAGCCGCTCGTCGGCCGTCAGGCCGGCATCGTCGTCAAACAACCGGTGACTGCTCAACTGCTCGGTCAGCCCGATGATGCCGTTTGAGTATTTTGTCAGGTGAACGGCCCTGAGCCATTCGACCTCGGTGTGCCATTCGCTGAGCCACGCGGCCCTGTCCGCCGCGGCCACTCTAAGTTCCGGCGTCCTCAAACATCTTCAGCGGCAGGCCGGCCGACCACTCACGACGCGTAAAGGTGATTGATCCATCGGCGGCCGCCCGCAAGCCGGAGACCGGCAGGTAGCGGATCGACATTCCGTTTGGCATCCTGACGGATCAAGGATCAGCGTCTGACGTTCCGTGTCCTTGTGCAGCAGGATCGGGTCGGCCGTAGGTTTGCAGATCGCCATCGAGCGCGGAACCAAACGACGCGGCCGGAATGCGGACGGCGACAAAATCCACCGGTGCATTCGACACCTGCGGCTGAACGTTATTCCGTACCCTTGGCGATGTCAGCACGTCGAAGTAATTGACACGCAAGAAGCTCCTGTCCGTGTCGAGCTCGCCGTCCGGCCCGACGACCAACCCCTGGGCCGACGGGCCCGCGACGTAGTTTTGCAGGTCGTAAAGCGTATTATGGTCGCCCATTGCTCCGGGAGCGATCACGTCCTGGATCTTGACCTTTTTGGGATCAAAACCGTCGCGTCGCAGCCCGAGCAGGTTTTGGAGCGTCGCGACATACTGTCGATACTCTATCTCCTGCTGCCGGGCCGTATTCAGATGCGCGGTCAGACGGCGACCGTGAACGATCATTCCCGAACCGTCGTCCTCAGGTTTCAGTTTCGCAATATACTCGGCGACCTCTTTTTCCTGCACCGCCATACTTCGCTGCAGGGCACCGAGTTCCTCGGTCAGTCCCGTTACGGTCGCCTGCCAGCCTGAGCGATTCGCGTCGATGGTCCGGAAGAACTCGTTCGTTGCGGCCCGTCGAATGTCGGCACTAAGGCCCTTTCGCTGCAACTGTCCCAACAGGATGTGCAGCACGTTAAGGTCGCTGTTCCGCAACTGCACGGACGAGCGTTCGTTGCCGTCAAAATCGAACAGGGCGGTCGGATACTCCTTCATCTGGCCTTTCAGATACAGAGATTCGTCAGACGCAGAGCCGATCACGGTCGGGAGCGGATACACAAGGTTGACAGAATAATCGGCCATCAGTCGCCGCTTGGTCACGACGTGGTGGCCGCCCGCGTTGCGCCGGTTGAGCAGTTTCACGAGGTTAAAGCCCTGGCTGTAGACCTTGTCCTCAGAATTGAAGCCGTGGTCCGAGATCAGCACCATCGCCGTCTCATCTGCGCGTGACGACTGCTTGATCGCCGTCCAAAAACGGCCGATCGTCCTGTCGAGCTTCTTTAGATCGGCGTACTGTGCCTTCGGATCGTTGTTGCCGTGGGCAATGTGGTCGAATGAGACCTCGTAGTAATCCAGATAATCAAAGTCCGGCTGGTTCACGAGCCTATCGACGATGTCCCGTTCGTTCTGCCGCATGGTCATGCCGAAAAAGTCCAGTCCCATCGTCCACTCATCGACCATGTCCGACGGACTGCCGGGATACATGTTGATAAACCCGCTGCCGACCACCTGCCACCGGTTGCTGCGTTGATACAGCTGCGGCGACAGATACCGCCGGTTGTAGGCGAACATGTCCACAAGCAGCGGCATCCGGATCTGGTCCATTACCTCGACCGCCGGCATGTCGGCGACCTTTTTAAGGCCAAAATTGATGTAGAACGGAACAAAATTGAGGTAATCGTATGCGTGCTGGGTGTAGCGGTCGTATTCAACGTTGCCTTTGATCTGCAGGTGCTGGCCGGTATCGATCGTGCCCCACGAAGGGCCCGAAAGGCTCATCCCGCGAGTGTAAAAATTGTCGAGCCGCGTCCCGTTCTTGTAAAACACCTCCTCGATCCATGGCAATTGGGACTTACCAGTCACCGGATCGATCTCTTTGACGTGTTTATCGACCAGGAAGCCGGGCAGCCCGTCGATCTTGACCATCACGACCCGTTTGACGCCCTGCGCGGCGACAGGCGAGAACACGAGAACTGCGAGCAGTATCGTAAAAAGGGCGTTTTTCGCGTGCGAACGGATCATGCTTCGATTGTCCATTATCAGTTCGCCTCGATGGTCGCGATCGTTGCGGCGTCGCGTTTGGATATTCGCTGCTTCTCGTCGAGTGCACGTCGCAGATATCGGGCACTGGATTCGCGCCAACTGCCGTCGAGTTTGGGGTCGTTATAGATGGCGAGGAGTTCCTGCTTGGCTGACGCGTTATTGATGCGAAACAGCCCCGCAAGACACATCGACCGCATCTCATCGTCAGGAGCGATCCTGAATATTCGCGCCAAGGCGCGACTCGTCTTGGTCTTTGCGGCTGAGCCGTTCGCGGCGACAAATTGCAGACGCGCGGCGGACCGCATCGATATCGCTGTCGATCTCGGGACCGGACGAATTGAATGCCGTCTCGCGAATCGTCCGCTCATGATGGTCAAGCTGGCGCCGCGTGTCCATCTTGGCGAGCATCTCGGGCGTTGCCTTTTCGCGATGCTTGTAAATGCCAAGCGTGAGCACATTCGCAAGGCCGAACATAAACCTTTCGCGGCCGCCGTGGGCGAGCTTTTCCATCTCCTTACGCCGTTCACGCGTCAGCTTGGCAGGCAGCCCATCTGGCCGCCGGGCATACTCCAGCAGATTGGCGTATTGCTGCGATGCGATCCTGACCTGCGAAACGGCGTCGATCTCGAGCGGATTAAGCGAAACGCCGTCGATTCGCTTGACGAGTTCGTGCTCAAGGCCATCGTCCAGGTCATTCTCGAGCGCGAGCAGCATCTTCGCCTGAGCATACGAATTCTGCCGCGAGAGTTGATTGAGGTCCGTTCCGCTCTTCTTCGTCACGTGATCGTAAACATACCGCCCGGCGAAGTACGCGAGGCTGCTGAATTTGGATATCTCCAGCACGTTTTTTGTCACGTCATTGAGTAACCGGCGCGACATCTCACGGCTTTTTGGATTGTCGGTATCACGAAAATCGACAAGTATCGCCGGGATCTTTGGATAGTCCAGTCCGTAAAGAGCCAGCGGGATCATCGTCCGCGACCTTGGCCCCGGGCGTGCCTTCAGCGACGACACGGTTGTCGGCGTCGAACCACGCGCGTCTGCGTGTAACCATCCCATCGCTTTAGCCTAAAGTCGTTCCACGGGTTCTTGATATTGAGGAATCGCGAATTGAACTTGCGCCCCGACTTCTCCACAAGGTCCTCGGCCGCGACCCACAGCATCGCGTGGCGGGCCTCGCCGTCAGGCATCTCGAGCGGGTCAAAGTACAGGCCCTGTGCCTCGGAATACTGACGCAGCAGTTCCCAGTTGATACCCCTCTTGAACTTGATCCCGGTGATCTCACGCTCATAGACACGATGCAGGGTCTCGTCCTTCATGTGCCAACCGAGCGGCCTGTCCATCAGCCAGAGACGGGCCTGGATGTCTTTGAGTTCAGAGCGGCTGAGCAGGCTTTCACCTTCGACCGATTCGTACAGGGCGAGAACAGTCAGGGCACTTGCGACTGCCGTCCGGCGATGGTCCTTTGAGTTCCTGCGAAACTGCGACAAAGTCGCCTTTCCGCCAAGGCCCGCTTCGCTGCGGACGACGCGTTTAAGGACGGTCCAGATCACCTGGTTCCACATCGCCCGGTCCGACGTCTGCATGTCGGCGATCGACGGTGGTGGCCCCGAGACCTTTGACCGTCCCCCGACTCTATTGTAATTAAACGGGACCATGCTAGCCGCGCTCTGCCAGAATGTCGGTTTTGCGTACGTGTGCATCCAAACGTAGCGGAGTTGATTGTTCTCCATCACGTCGTCGCCCAGCGTATCGCGAAGCACACTGACCATTGGCACTTCCTTAACGGCGCCGTCCTCGCCCGTAAGCAGCCCGCTCTTCGCAAATATCGTGATGATCTCGGCCCCGCCGGCGACAGGAACCTTCTCGACACGAAAGCCGCTGGCGCCAGCATCTTGCGCGGCAACGCCCGCCGCCAACATCACCGCTGACAGACCGACCAAAAATAAACCTTTGAATGATCGCCTCACGAACTTATCTATTTCGGATTCGATTATTGTAGGGCAAAGCCTGCAGTTTTTCGAGAATGATCAGGAGATTTGATGCACGCCCGCAGCCGCCAGTTTGGCCGCTATTCGTAATTCAACGCCTCGACCGCATCCAATCTGGGCGGCCCGCAGCCCCGGATATAACGCACCCAGAACGCCGCTAACGAGGCCGACCACAACGATCGTCGCCACTACCTGCGGCTCGATCGATACGGTGAGCGTCGTCCACTTTGCCATTGCGGCTTGCAGTACAAACGTCGCGGCAACGCCGAATATCATCCCGCCGATGCTGATAAGGATCGCCTCCTTGACGATCGTCATTGCTATCGCAAACCGCGACATTCCCAGACTCTTCAGCACGCCGATCTGACGCGTACGTTCGGTGACGGTCGTGTACATCGTCAGCAGAATGATAAGAGCACTAATGCCGCCCGCGACGCCGATAACGACGTCGAGGAATACGTTCAACGCCGGCACGCCCTGCATATAGAGTTCCTCAAGCTCGCTCGTCAGGATGATCTGGTTGTCCGGGAACCGTGCGTGCAGCAGGTCGCCGACCTCATTTGGCGTGCGGCCGGGTTTGATCTTGATCAGGAACGCCGAGACGAGATCGTCAGTCCCAAGCTGTGCCTGCATCGTCGCAAGCGGTATCTTGACCCGCGCTCCGCGCTCGGGGCATATGTTCCAACGATCTCGAAATCGCGTTCGTAGATCGGGAATTTGTCGCCGATCTTCTTATTCCGCCGTTCGAGCCACGACGGGTCGGTCATCATCTCGTCGCTGCCGTCAACGAATTTTCGCCCGGCGACGACCTGCAGCCCCGCGATCTCGGCGTATTTGTCGAACGGCACGCCGTCGATCAGGCGGTTGCCGACCGTCGTCTCGTTTGCTACCACGCTGTTCTGCCCGATCGGCACTACGGCCGCGACACCATCAACCTTCTCAAGGTCGGCCCCGAGCGACGCCGGCAGCCGAAGCACGTCGGCACCGGTCAGGCCCATGCTGCCGGCGGCGCGAAACATGATCTCAGCCCCGACGTTCGATTCGCGCCGCGCACGCTCGCGCAGGCTGCCGTTCGACAGCCCGATCGTAAAAACGATCAGCAGGATGCCCACGCCAATGCCCAACACGCTCACAAGTGTGCGCGCCGGACGGTGCATCATATTTGAGACAACAAGACTGTCCATCATCACTCAACCACAAAAAAGCGAAAGGAACTGAAGACCAGTCCCTTCCGCTCCAGGTGTGATGTTAACAAATCCTGCGACGCAGGGCTAACTTGCCAGCCCGCTGCCTAGTCCGCCGGGTTTTTCAGTACCTCAGCGATGGCACGCATTCGGACGCCGTTCAGGCCGAAAGAGGCGTTATAGAGCTTCTCGATCTTTTTGCCCAACTTGTGCATCTGCTTCTTGTCGTTCTTGGCGATGGCGGCACGAACCGCCAACACGTTGGCCGCCGTCATCGTGCCCGAACGCTCTAGCTGATCGAGATAGGCCTTAGCCACGACCAGCTTGTTTGGCCATTTGAAGCGTTGCTGGCTCTGCACGTTGAGTACATCGACGTGGACCGCCCTTGCTGCGTCGATCTCGTTTTGCGACAGGTGTTTTGTCGCCGTCAGCTCGAAAATGTCCAGTCCGCGGGCAATCTCAGACGAGTAGATACGGCCGTTGTACCAATATGCCGACCACGAGCCGCCCATCACCAGCACCTTGTCGTCGATCGGCCCGCGGTCAAAATATGCGATCTCGACCGGCTTTGCAGGATCGGTAAAGTCCATCAGCGAGATGCCGCCCTGGTACCACGCCTGTATCTTAAGGTCGCGGCCAGGCACGGGAACGAGCGAACCGTTGTGAGCGACACAGTTCTCGCTGTCGGCCTGCGCGGCGGGCAGCTTGTAATAGCTCGCGAAGCTCAGCTTGTTGTCCTTGAGGTTGAACAGCGCGTTCGCACCCCAGACGTTCGGATCATTTGCACGGCACCGAGCTCCCATTCCGCCGCCCCATTCATCCGTAAAGACGACCTTCGTACCGTCATTTGAGAACGCGGCCGAGTGCCAATAAGCGTAGTTTGGATCGTTAACCGCGTCGAGCCGCTTCGGGTTCGCGGGGTCCTTGATATCGAGCAAAATGCCGTTGCCAGAACAGGCTCCCGCGGCCAGCCCAAGCTCCGGATAAACGGTGATGTCGTGGCACTGGTCGGTCGGAGAAGGTTCGCCCGTTCCGTGGGTGGCCGCGCTCTTTAGACCGGCGATAACGCCGGTGCGCGAATCCATGAAGATACGAGGCCGCGACACGATCTTAGCGTCCTGCGGGGCCGCCAGGGGCACCTTTATGACGTCGATGCGGAACAGGGCCGTGTTGGGATCGGTATCAGGAGGGCCGCCCGAGCAGCCCGCCAATTCCTCGTTCGGACGGACCGTCGATGTGCCGGAAACGTAGATGTAAACGTTCTCGTTGTCCTTAGGATCGACGACCAGCGTGTGCGTGTGCGAACCGCGGCACGTCTGCACGGCGCCGAGCTGCTTCGGACTGCGGATGTCAGAGATATCGAAGATCCTCACGCCGCGGAACCTTTCCTTGTCCGCGGGCGTCACCGGCTGCTGCCCGGCCGCCGGCGGCGGTGGGACGGGAAAGCCCTGCTCGCCGCAATCCAACCGGCCGTTCTGCATCTCGACCGACATGAACAGCAGGTTGCCGTGAACCGTAACGTCGCCCTGCCCGCCTGGGCAGATCATCGACGTCACGAGTCTGGCATTGGCCGGATCGCCGACGTCATAGATGTTGATGCCGTAAAAATTCCCCATGAACACGTGTTTTCCCTTAAACGCCAGGTCCGAATTACCAAAGGCCAGCCCGCCCAACAGCATTCGCAGCCCCGGCGGGACCATCTTGGGATCCGGAATGCCAAATACTTTCAGGGCCGGACCCATCTTCGGGCCGTCCGGATCGACGCCAAGCTCAAATGCATCCGGCTTTTTCATCAGTTGCAAGTGCTTGATGCCAAACGATGTTACGCCCGCGTCAAATAGCCCGGGCGACAGCGTCGCACGTGGATCGTTGGCGTCGGACCCTTTCATTCCCGTCGGCAGCGGCGGCGCCTTTTGGAGCGCGAAAGGATTCTGCGGCTGTGCGGCCGGCGAAGGCGACGGTTCCTGGCCCACAACACCCGCGGCTATCAATAACGACAAACAAAACGCTATGGTAAAGGTCTTTATTCGGTTCATATCCTCTATTACGGTTTCTCGCCCAATATCGTTCTCATTCTGCCGATCTCGGCACGCTGGCCGCTGTCGACATCGGTCGCAAAGTTGAAAATTTCAGCTTCCTGCCCGGCTCCGGCCGTATCAAACAGCTCCTTGACCATCACAAGCGCGCCCTCGTGATGCTGGATCATGCCGGTGAGAAACAGGCGGTCAAACTCTTTACCCTTAGCGTTTCTCAGCTTCTCCATCTGCTTGGGCGTCAGCATTCCCGGCATTAGCATCGGCTCACTCGGCATTCCCATTCCGGGCATATGATGGTCGTGCCCGGCGGCCTTCGGCATACTCATCACCGTCGGTTTGCCCTGCATCGCAAGCCACCGTTCCATAAAGCGCATTTCCTCAGCCTGCGAATGACTGATTCGCGCACCCAGCAGTTTAAGTTCTTTATTAGCCGTCCTTGCCTCGATCAACGCCGTCATCTCCACCGCCTGCGCATGATGATGGATCATCCCCTGCATGAACTCAACATCCTTCGCGGCAACCGGCGTCAGAACCGCTCGCGTCGTGGCCGGCAGTATTTTCGTAGGTTGCCCGGGCGCACCGGGCTGGACGATAACAGGCTGCTGACTATTGACCTGTAGGGCAACGACCGGCAGTATAAACAGCGCCGTCAAATAGCATCTGCTGCAAAAATTTACGAAGTGATGTATGCCCATTTCCAGTTTTAACGATCCAGGCCGAAATCCGGGTTGCGGCGATCGTGTTTAACGACGAGGACCTTAACATCTCCCTCATCAACGACCTGATACAGCATATGATACGGAAATCGACGAAAATTGATCCGGCGAATATCCTCTCGGACCGTCGGATATGCCTGAGGATAGTTGGCTATGAGCCAGCGGCAACGCCTGAACTCGTCATAGAATTCCGTGGCGATCTGGTTCCCTGCCTCTCGAACATAATAGTCCATTGCAGACTCGATGTCCGAATAGACCCTACTGACTAATCTGACACGCATTGGGGAAACCGCTTCCGTATCATTTCATCCAATTGTTCCATTGTGATGGCCATCTCAGGATTCTCGTCCATTTCGCGACTACGTCGAATTGCCTCTTCGATACCGTCGTCATCGTCCTCAATAAACGGCCCGGGCAGCGACGCAATCAACTTTTCAGCAAGTTTGCCTCTCTCTGCATCGGACAATTTAGAGGCAATCTCTTCAGCTTCGGCTAGTACTGACATCTGTTTAACCTCGACGATATTTTATCACTAACGAATTTATGATGTTACTTTCACGCCTAATGTGACCTATTCTGCACTCCGCAAGATCTTCTCCATCTTCTTGCCTTTGGCGAGTTCATCGATGAGTTTGTCGAGCCGGCGGATCTTTTGCATTAGGGGGTCTTCGATGTTCTCGACGCGGATGCCGCAGACAACGCCCGTGATCAGAGAGGCGTTCGGATTGAAGTTCGGGGCCTTTTCGTAAAAGTCCCTAAGAGTCGTCCGCTTCTCGATCTGTTTTGGCAGTCCCGCCTTCGTATATCCCGTCAGCCACCGAATGATCTCGTCGACCTCGATCTGTACCAGATTTCCCGCGCCACTGCCGTACTTGACCTACCCGGCTTGGGTGCCGTCGTACCAGGACTTTTGCATGTCCCAGCCGGCGGTCGGTTCTATCTAAGACGCTTCTTCCAATATCCGGGCTTTCGCTTTTGGTGAGCGACGGCGTAGATCGTCAACTCTGTTTCAGTGTGCCGGTAAATTACCGAATACGGAAAGCGATTGCACAGGCATCGGCGTGTACGATGTGACGCCGGCGGCCAAGAGTTTGGAAACCTCACTATGCGACCGATAGTTTGATGAACCTCGTCAAGAAACTCCTTGCCTAGACCGAATTCTCGACCGTCGTAGAAATCTTGGGCCGCGACAAACTCACTTTCAGCTTCGGGATGAAAGGAAAATGTCATTTGTTGTAGCGTTCCCGCATTCTCGCGAAGACTTCTTCGCCCGGTATAAGCTCGACCTTACCGGATTCGACCTCATCGATACGACGCTCGACTTCCTCACTCCAAGCCTCGTCGATCTCTTTTCGGCTGGGCGTGATGCTTTCTAGCAGCCGGTCTACCAGTTCCAATTTCATATCGATCGGAAGTGAGTCGACCACGTCCATTATTTCCATTGTTTGCGTTGTCATAAGCTGCCTCAGCAAAAATCTTAGCACCGTTTTATTGAAACGCCTCGAGATATTTGATGCCCGAGCCGGTGTTGAATAGCACGACTGATTCGCCCTCGGCGATGTCGCCGCGGTCTATTAATTTACGCAGAGCGGGCAGGCAGGCGGCGCCTTCGGGGGCGGGGAAGATGCCGGTGGCGGCGCCTATCTCGGCGACGGCGGCGATGAGTTCTTCGTCATCGACGGCGATGGCGGTGCCGCCTGAGGCGCGGATCGCGTCGAGGATCAGGAAATCGCCGATCGCCTTTGGCACGCGAAGGCCCGAGGCGACTGTGGCGGCATTCTCAAATTCGTCTGCGAACCGCTCGCCTTTTTCAAACGCCCGCACAATGGGAGCACACGTTGACGATTGAACGCTGACCATTCGCGGCCGCTTGCCGTCGATCCAGCCCATCTGCTCCATCTCGTCAAAGGCCTTCCACATCCCGATCAGCCCCGTGCCGCCGCCGGTGGGGTAAACGATAACGTCAGGGAGACCTTGGACTTTGGACCTTGGACTTTGGACTCTCGAGCACTGCTCGAACAGCTCATAGCCCATCGTCTTTTTGCCTTCGACGCGATACGGCTCTTTGAGCGTCGAAACATCGAACCAGCCTTCGGCGTCCTTTCGCTCGGCGACGATCTTGCCGCAATCGGTGATCAGGCCGTCGACGAGGGTGACGTGGGCACCGGTCTGTTCGCATTCGACGATGTTCGCCCGAGGCGTGTCGGCGGCATGAAGATGTGTGCCTCCATTCCGGCCTTTGCTGCGTAAGCGGCCATCGCCCCGGCGGCGTTGCCGGCGGACGGCACCGCAACCTTGGTGACGCCGAGTTCCTTTGCCATAGAGATCGCCGCAGTCATGCCGCGGGCCTTGAACGACTGCGTCGGATTCTGGCCCTCATCCTTGATGTAGAGGTCAAGTTTGATCGGCAAGCTCGTAGCGAGCCGATCGACCTTGAACAGCGGTGTCCAGCCCTCGCCGAGGCTGACGATGTTGTTCGCGTCATTCACCGGCATAACCTCACGGTAACGCCATAGCGATGATTCACGCGATTGAAGTGATTCACGTGTTAGCGACTGTTTGAGCGCGTTCGAGGTCATAACGCACAAGAAGTGGTTTACCGCATTCGACGCATAAACCCTGCAGAATATCCGGCCTCATGCCGTTGACCGCATAGACCACATTCGAGATGAGTGACGTTCATTGAGAACGATTCTAGCGCGTCCAACCCTACAACATCGGCCTGAGCGCCCTGTAAATGTTGTCGGTCATCAGTTTCGTGCCGGCCGGATTTGGGTGAATGCCGTCGGCCTGGTTGAATTCTTTTTTTAGGGCGATATTCTCGAGCAGGAAAGGAAGGTATTGGACCTTGTGCTCTGTGGCGAGGTCAGGAAATGCCATGGTAAAGTCCCGCTGATATTCGGCCCCCATCGTCGGCGGAGCGAGCATCCCGCACAGCAGCACTTTGAGATTCTTGGCCTTTGCTTTTCGGATTATCTGATCGAGATTCGCCCTCATTTTCTCGACGGGAATCCCGCGGAGCAGGTCGTTTCCGCCTAGTGAGAGGATCAGTATCTTTGCGTTTTCTTGCTCCAGCACCCAATCGACGCGCTCGAGTCCGCCAAGCGTCGTATCGCCCGAGACGCCCGCGTTTATTACCTCATAGTTGTGACCGTCGGCTTTGAGTCTTTCCTGAAGCAGATAGGGATACGATTCTTTTTCGGTCAGGCCAAAGCCCGCCGTCAGGCTGTCGCCGAGCGCGATGATCTTTGGCCGGTCGGTCTGGGACGGCGGCTGCTTGAGCGGTTTGTTTGCCACGTTGCCGCTAGACGGCTGCGGTACAGTACAGGCCGCAAGCGACAATGCGAGAACGACGGAACTTATCAGGACCAATTTTCGAATAACTGAACGCATGTTCATCTTTGCTTTTACGGCCGACGCACCGATTTTGATGCAAAAACATTGGAACTTGTTACAGTAGATTTGGCAAGCTAGTATGCAGAACCCGCACGTAGTAAGGGCATTTAGCAATCGGTGCCCTTACTTCGTGCGGGCTTCTGCAACCGAATATGATCAAACTCGAAAACATAACAAAAACCGTCCGCTCGGGCACCGAGGACCTGACCATTCTATCCGACGTCTCGATCGATATCGAGGGCGGGCAGTTCGTTGCCGTGACCGGAGCCTCGGGCAGCGGTAAATCAACGCTGCTCGGCCTGATAGCAGGCCTCGACGCACCGACGTCGGGCAGCATTATCGTCGACGGCGATGAGATAACATCGCTCGGCGACGACGCGCTCGCCGCTATCCGAAGCCGCAAAATAGGGTTTATCTTCCAGTCGTTTCACCTGATCCCGAGCCTGACCGCCTATGAGAATGTACTGATACCGATGGAAATCCTCGGTCTCGATAACGTTCAGGATCGGGCAGCACGGCTGCTTGAGGCAGTCGATCTCACCAACCGCGGTCATCACTATCCGAACGAACTCTCGGGCGGCGAGCAGCAGCGTGTCGCGATCGCCCGTGCGTTCGCCAACAGCCCTAAAATACTGCTCGCCGACGAACCGACCGGCAATCTCGATTCTAAGAACGGCGAGCATATCTTCGAGTTGATGAAACAGCTTCACGACCAGCACCAGATCACGCTGGTTCTCGTAACTCATGATGCCGCATTGGCGAGCCGCTCGGAACGCCGAATCGTCCTCGCAGACGGCCGGGTCATATCGGATGAACTGAACTAGATGCGATTCGTTCTCAACCTTACCCGACGCGAGATACGCTCATCGTGGCGCAGGCTGCTCTTTTTCTTCCTCTGCATCGCGGTCGGCGTCGGGTCGGTCGTCGCATTACGCTCACTGATCCAGAACATCACCAAGGTCGTGGGAAGCGATGCCCGGGCCCTGATGACGGCTGATCTCGAGGTCACCTCGACAAATGATTTCTCGCCGACCGAGATAGCAACTATCGAGGCCGCGATCGCGGGATTCCCAATTATCGAGGCACGTACAGAGGTCATCACAACGGCCTCAATGGCCCGGCCGGCCGATCCTGCGAATCAGACGCTCGAATTCGTCGAGCTAAAGGGCATTGAGCCGCAGTTCCCGCTGGTTGGCGATTTTCGGATGTCAGACGGCTCAGCATTCGATTTCGGTCTCGTCGAGAACGACGGAGCCGTCGTCGGCCGCGTGCTGCTCGAGGAATTGAAGGTCAATATTGGCGATAAGCTGCGGATCGGCGAGGGCGAATTCGAGGTACGTGCAACATTTGACGAAGAGCCGGGCGGGACGAGCGGTTTTAGGCTCGGTTCTCGTGTTTTTGTGGACAAAAAGGCTTTAGACGCCGCTGGCATCACACGGACCACAAGCCGCGTCCGCCGGCGGATACTCTATCGGACGTCGGACAATCCCACAGCTCTGGTCACGTCGCTGCGCGATGCGCTGAAAGGTACAACCGTACAGGCAAATTCATACCGGGAGCAGCAGGAAAACATGGACGAGCAGTTCGTCCGGACAGAGAACTATTTGTCGCTGACAGGCCTGCTGATCCTCGTCCTCGGCGGCGTCGGCGTGTGGAATGTGTCGCGGGCCTTTGTCGAACAAAAACGAAAGACCGTTGCCGTGCTCAAATGTCTGGGCGGCTTCGGGAACGCGTATCATCACCGTTTATTTGCTTCAGATCGTGACGCTCGGCCTTGTTGGCAGCGTCTTTGGTGTCTTCCTAGCGCAGTGCGGCCTGTGGCTCGCTAGGTGGCAGTTCAACGACGCTCTGCCCGCGAAAATGAGCTATCTCGTGACGTTCTCAACATCGTGGCAAGGAGTACTTCTCGGCCTGTTGATCTCGGTACTCTTTTCGGCCCTCCCGTTGCTCCAGATCCGCACGATCAAGCCAAAATTGCTGCTGCGCGACGAAAACAACGTCTCGCTGACTCGTCTCGACTGGTCAAAATGGGCGTTCGCCGCGTTCTTTCTGGCCGGATTGCTTGCTCTCGCCATCTGGCAGGCCGGCTCGGTACGGGTCGGTGCGTTCTTTCTCGGCGGGCTCGGCGCGACCGGAGCCGTTCTTTACTTATCCGCGGCCGTTCTCGTATGGCTGCTGCGGAAACTCCGCGTCATTCACTCATTTTCGTTCCGGCAAGCCGTCAACTCGCTGTACCGGCCGGGCAATCAAACGCGCGTGATCCTGCTCGCTGTCGGCCTCGGAGCGTTTGTTGTATTGACCGTCCAGATAATGCAAACGAATCTCGTCCGCGAATTCGACTTCACCCGAAATCGCCGCCTGCCAAGCCTCATTTTTGTCGACCTTCAAAAAAGTCAGGTCGCGGACGTGACGCGTATGATCGAGGAGCGAACCGGCGAAAAGCCCGAACAAGTCCCGACCGTCCGGGCCCGCATTGCCGCGGTCAACGGCGAGCCGATCGATTATCAGCAGACCGAGATACGCCAGCAGCAGGGCCAGATCGGCCGCGAGTTCGCCCTGACGTATCGCGATGATCTGGAAGAGAACGAATCCGTGATCGCTGGTGATTGGTGGACAAAGAGCGACGAAAACGACAGAGCCGCAGGTCTCGGTCGACGAACGAATGGCCGCGACGCTTGGCCTGTCGCCGGACGACTCGATCACCTTCGACGTTTCGGGCCGAAAGATAACCGCCCGCGTGCGCAACATTCGAAAGATCGACGTGCGAAATGCGAGGACGGCGTTCGTTTTCGTTTTCCGCCCCGGCCCGCTCGACAAAGCTCCGCAGAGCTTTGCCGCGACAGTACTCAAGCATGTCCCCGCTACGGATCGTCAGCGTCTGCAACGCGAGATCGTCGATGCCTTCCCGAATGTCCAGATCGTCGATGTGGCCGACATCTTGGCGGCGGTCAATCGGCTGGTTAGCAACTTTGTGATCGCGATCTCGTTTGTCGGCAGTTTCGTTCTTCTGAGCGGCATCCTGATCCTTATCGGTTCGGTCGCCCTAACCAAATCACAACGCATTTACGAGCACGCCATCCTGAAGACACTCGGGGCGAACCGGCGGATGCTCACGGCCATCCTGCTCGCTGAGTACGGCTTGCTCGGCACGCTCGCGGGCCTAATTGCCACGAGTTTTGCCGTTACGCTGTCCTACGCCGTAACGCGGTACTTAATGAATATTGAGTGGGAGATCGATCTAATGCTCGTCGTTGCCGGGGTTTTCGCAACAGCATTTCTGGTCACGCTCGTCGGCACCGCAGCAAGTTTCGATGTTCTGTTTCGCAAACCGCTAGCGACGCTCCGGTCACAGTAGCTAGCTAACATCTGCCGGGCCGTCATTCAGCACAAATCTCAAATTCACCTGCCCGTAAAGCGTTTCGAGATATGCCCCGAATCGATGCAAGATCGGGACGAGGTCGCTCGACTGTCGGGCGGCGAACACCTCTTCGGCAAAACGTTCAAATGTCTCGATGTCTTTGTAAAATAGAAACCTGACGGTCGAGTCGACAAATTCGCGAAGTTCGCTCCTCATCGCGTCGATCTCTCGTTTCTCAGGGGTCTTCTCCGCCGCCTGAACGACCTTGATGATCGTCAGGAGTTGACTGCGGAGTTTGACCGATCGCTCCTGTTTCTCGCGAAACCCGGGAAACATCTCGTAAACATCAGTAGCCGGGTCGAACTCCTTTGCAAATCCCGCAAGCAGTTGTTGAAAGCCATCTGTAAGCAGCGAATGGGCGGTTTCGATCCGGGCGTATATCGATGTCGGGGGCCGCAGTCCCGCAAGTCCGGCGAGTTCCTGCGAATAAACTTTTTTGAGCTCTATCGATGCCGTGTATGCCGCAGCATCAAGCGTCACAAAGATGTCGGCTTCTTCGTTCTGGCATTTTGCCAGTCGTCGCTGAATGCTCAGCGTCAGGTCGAGGACTTGTTCGTTCACACGTGCGAAAATGACCAGGGCCGATTTGAGGGGCTCATCCGCAGCCAGCATCCGTTCGATCACCCTGAGCGATCGAAGGATACGCCCAAATCTGGGCAGTATGCCCGCAAGGTCGGAAAGTTCGACCGTCAGGTGAACGGAACTGACGGCAGCGGTTCGCAATGGTTCGGGGAGAAAGGTCTCGCCTTCACGCTCAGCAAAAAGACTCAGTGAATGGAAGGCCGGCTCGCGCCGCAATCGCTCGAGGATCATTCTTCGAGCCGAGATGAGCTGAGATCCGTGAGACGCGTGAACGCTCGTGGTAAGTTCCAATGCTTCTTTGAGCACTCCGTGCAGTTTTTTGAGGTCCGAATGAGCCCCGACCGGCAGGGCTCCTGCGGCAACCGCCTGGCTTAGCGTGCGGGCGACCAGCAGAGAGCAGCGCTGCAAAGCAGCATTGATGACCTCAATATCCTTCTGCGCTGAACCATCGACGCCTGCTCTACCATCCGCGATGGAGCCACCGGTGGCCCAAAAACTCTCTATTCCTGATAGCCATATGCCCAAGTCGACCGTCGTCTCGATCTCCTGGTCTACATTGAGTCGGGGCGCGGAATTGCGGCGACGCCCGTGCTCAACGGGACGAACGGGACGGACGGTTACGGATTCATCAATGATGAGCGAGGCCAATGCGCGTTTTCCTCACAAGAGAAGATCGCGGACGAGAGGCGAGGGAAATCGTCCGCTATATTATTTATACCGCGATTTGCCGCATAGTGGCAACGAAAAAATCGTCTTGCTGCCGATCGGAGCGTGCCTTATTCTAAGGTGAAATGCGAAATATCCTCACGATCGGCACGCGCAATCCCGCCAAGCTGGTGGAAATCTCGGGACTATTAGCTGACGTTCGCGTTGAACTGCAATGTCTGGGAGACGACGTCCGCGAGGTCGAAGAAACGGGCTCGACGTTCGCCGCTAATGCAGCGATCAAGGCGTCAGAATACGCGCGACAGACAGAAACATATGTGCTTGCTGACGATTCGGGACTTGAGGTCGCGGCCCTCGACGGCAGGCCCGGCGTTCTGTCGGCACGCTATGGCGGCGAAGGGACGACTTTCGATGAGAAGATCTCATTACTGCTTCGTGAGATCGAACAGTCGGGACGCAGCGACCGTCGGGCACGGTTCGTGTGTTCGCTTGTCCTTGCGGCACCGGATGGATCGCTGATACATACTGTAGACAGCTATTGCGTTGGAATGATCGCGAGCGACCCGCGCGGAATCGGGGGTTTTGGATACGATCCGTTGTTTATTCCCGTTGGGTCTGACCGAACCTTTGGGCAGCTCACTGAGCGCGAAAAATCCAAAATCAGCCATCGAGCGCGCGCTTTTCGTGAGATTATACCGTTTTTACGGGATTTTTTCGCAATTTGACTTGACGTCCGCGTTTTTCAGGCTTAGAATCCGACACTGGAAGCCGTTTCCAGAGTGAAACAAACGGGGCGTAGCACAGCCTGGTAGTGCGCACGGTTTGGGACCGTGAGGCCGCAAGTTCGAATCTTGCCGCCCCGACCAGTCAGGATGTTGGCGGCTGGTGCTCTTTTCCCCCGGCGGTCGGAGCTCTTTTCCGACTCAAAATTCACTGAGGAAGTTTCAATATTCACAACCAAACTGGAGGTTATTCAACTATGGCTCGTATGACACAATCGGAAATCATTAGCAGCTTGGCGGATTCGTGCGGATGCAAGAAAACAGACGTCAAGGCGATGTTCGATGCCCTTGCCTCGCTCGCAACCAAGGAGGTCCAGACGAACGGAGAATTTACCGTTCCTGGATTCGGCAAGCTCAAGAAGACGTTCCGCAAAGCGCGTGACGGACGCAACCCCGCAACCGGTGCCGTTATTCGCATTCCGGCCAAGACAACGGTCAAGTTCAGCATTGGCAAGGCCATGAAGGATGCTGTGGCGTAAGCCCACCAGATAGTGTTATAACTCGTGAGACGACCGGCAAATATTGTATTTTTTGCCGGTCGTTCTGCGTTCGAAAAAAAATGGTGACAAAAGGGCTAACACTTTGATAACATCAAAATACAGTTGAGATCGGGCCGGAAGAGTGATGTTTTCAGCAGACCTTAGTAGGCTGAGATTTTCAACTTATATGGGCGTTCCGGAGAGGAACGAATTCAGACGAAGGAGAAAAACACAAAGTGGCAGCAGCTAGACCCATGACCTTGCAGGATAGAGTCCTGCAGATCGATCACATTCAGGCACGACGGTTCTCAAAATTGGCCGGCGATGCAATGGAGATCGCGGCCGAGGGCATTATCAGGCATCTTAGGGCCTGTGCCCGAATGGACGTGAATCCCGACGCATCGGCAGTTCGCGAGATAATCGACGATGCCCTCAACGGCAGACGAGTTTTTGCCGAAACCTCAAACGACCTTTTGGCCGCCTGAAGCAGTACTTATATTTTCTTAGTAATACCATTGACCGCCGACAAGGCGGTCTTTTTTTGTCACGGGGAACGCGGCGTCAGCCGGTACAGGATGTATTTCCCATACACTTCCCCTGCGTCGCGTTGGTACCACTGGTCGATATTGTCGTAAAACGCGCCCGGCTCGTTAGGTGCGACGAGATATTCTAGCCGAATAATGCCTACCCGAGAGCCATCGAATCCGCGGGCATATTTGTCATATCGCATCGCCTCCGCTTCGATCTCGCCGAATGTGAGCGGCTTATACTGTGAATTCAGCCGGTCCGTGTGCCTGCCCCATCCGAACAACGCGATCATCGAGACAAAATCGTTGCCGTGCTTCATAGCGTCGGCGAGCTGTCGTCCGCGAACGCCCTGATAATACAGCAACTGAAAATACCGCTCTTTGTTCTCCTCGGTCGTCACACCCGCAAAAACGTGCTGATGCCGCGCCCAAAGAACGGATTGCGGTGCGATCGTCGGCAGGTCGTCGGCCTCGGCGATACCAAGGTGTAGAACGACCTTCTTATATCGATCGGGATCGTTGGCGTCGATCTCAGTCAAGTCGGCGTCCGACCGGCAGCGGCTTCGTCCCTCATGACGTTGACGTCATCGAGAATGCGAACCGTGTAATGACATTCTACAAAGCCCCACGCACCCGCCACGAGCGTCAGCACACACGCGGCCAGACGAGCCGCGACGCTGCCGGCAATATCGGCCCGACGCCACAACAGGCCGATAAGCAGCGCCAAAGCGAGACCCGCGACGTAATTGCCGATAAAGACCTGATAGTGGATCGGCTGCAGCGACTGGCCGGTGATGACCTGTTGGTTAAAGACGACGACCACCGATCAACGCGAGCGAGGCCGTGAACAGCACCGCTCGGTCTCGCAGGTCCAGTGTCCGAACCAAAACGCAGCCGGCCAACACCACGAGGACAAAGATCGCGATGATCTCCGGCGGCCGCGTCAGGTCGAGGGCGCGAGTTTTGACGACCATCTGAACGTCGTCCATCGTATGCGAACGACGCGACAGCAGGTACGCATACGGAACCAACGCCGCAACACAGCCGACCGCCAGGATGGCAAGCGACTTAACGTCTCTCCAAACGCCGTCAGGCCTGACGATGAGCCATAGAAGCCCGACACAGCCCAGCCACGCGACCGCAGTCGTCCAGACGTAGAAGTACGAAAAGACGGTGTAGGCAAACGCCAGGGAAGACATGGACACGAGGAGATAAGGAGAAGAGGAGATAATTCCGCCCTTCCTTTCGCCCGTTTCGCCATTTTCGCGGTCATCACCGACCAGTTTCCACACCAACCCGACCAGCAAAAAGAACGCCGGGAACGCCATCGCGGGGACGTATCGTCGGAAGCCCGGAAAATACGGGTACGCGTAGCTCGTATCTAGGATCTCGCCGATCGCGCCTTCGCCGGCGAATATCGCCCCGCCGGCCAGCGTCACGAGGCTGCCGGCCATCGCGAACCAATCATCGCCGGTGATCTTCCTGATGAGCCAAAAGATCGCCAACGCCGTCAGGAACGCCGCCACGGCCCCTGAGATCGTCATCGCCCAAGTCGCGGGCACGCCGAACAGCCTCGCGGGCAATGCTATCGAATACGGCGCGGCGAATTGTATCGAAAACAACGACTCCGGCTGCGGGTTCTCGGCCGAATCGTCACGCCCCGTATAAGGGTCGTTCTTTCGCGGCCGCCCGTCGATCAGGGCCTTCAGATACGCCGCGTACGCGACCTCGTCGATGTCGTTGTACGCGTAATGCCCGTTCCACTCCGCCCCGCGAAGATAGACCATCTTCATCTGCGGATACAGCGAGAATACAGCGAGAAACAGCCCCGCGATAATGCCAAAACGCCAGCGAATCTTCATAACGGACGGTGGAAAGCGGACAACGGAAAATGCTAAAGCAATTCTCCATTTTACATACTCACGGTGCGCGGGCATATTTAGCCGCGGATCACACGGATAGGACGGATAAGAAAAAAACCAGTGAGAGAACCATCTAGCCCGTCCTGCCGGTTTGTTCAGATCCGTTTTTATCCGTGTTATCCTCGGCCAAAGTCTTATTTATTGCGAGCGTTTTGCGGACCGACATATCGATCAGCTCATCCACGATCGGATGGGGCGTCGAGAAAGGCGAAAGCTGCGGTACGTCGCGAGAAAAACGATCTTTCGCCCAAACTCGGTCTCATTACGAAAATGTATCGTCACACGCCGCGGCTCCGACAATATGAACTCCGTCACATTCTCGATCTCGCCCAGCGGCACTGTGATCTCTTTGAGGTAATTAGAAATGTAGAGGTTATCGTCATCTACCTTCACACGTTTCAGCGGAAAGTGCAGCCAAAAGAACCCGCCCGCGACCGCGATGAAAAATACGCCCATGACAACCGTCCCGGCCAAACCGTCGCCCGGCTGCAGATAAAACAAAACCAGCACCCAAACCGGAAACAACAGCGGCGAAATGATTTTGGTATAAACAGTCGACAGCGACGATATCCTTCTCTGCATGATCGGGAATCATATACGGCTTCGAGGCTCAAGACAAGGTCAGCCACTCCACCGTCGTACCCGACTCCCAATGGCATTTGCGCAAACGCGCGAACTGAATCTAGACTTGGAGCATGGGATTAAAAGAACAGATAATCGCCGACCTGACGGCGGCGATGAAGGCTCAGGAAGCCGGTAAACGAGACACTTTACGAATGGTCAAGGCCGGCGCTGATGAACCGCCAGATCGATGCGGGGCAGGAATTGACTGACGAAGAGGTCGCAAAGACGCTGCAAACGCTCGTCAAACAACGGCGCGATTCGATCGAGCAGTACGAAAATGCGGGACGTGGTGCCCTTGCAGAAAAAGAGGCCGCCGAGATCGCCGTGATCGAGGTCTATCTGCCTCAGGCCGCTACCGCTGACGAGATCACCGCTGCGGTCGATGCCGCAGTCGCCGACACAGGTGCCTCGTCGATGAAAGACATGGGCACCGTAATGAAAGCCGCGATGCAGCTGCTCGCCGGCAAGACCGTCGACGGCAAGGCCGTCAGCGAAGCCGTGAAAGCAAGGCTTAATTAAGAACTAACAACGAAAAACTAAAAGTGAAGAACAGGGACTACCTATTCTTCACTTTTAGTTTTTAGCTATTAGTTTTTAGTTATTTACTATCCAAAGATATTCCGGACCTTGTCGATAAATGACTGGTCTGAGAAATCCGCGTCCTCGATCTCGGCAAGCTGTTCCAGCAATTTGCGTTGCTCTTTGGTAAGTGTCTTTGGCGTGACGAGCGTGACTGCGACAAAGAGATCGCCGTGGCCGCGGCCGCTGAGGTTGGGCATTCCCTTGCCTTTGATGCGAAAGACGGTGCCCGTCTGCGTGCCGGCCGGAACTTTCAGTTCCTCTTCGCCGTCAAGCGTTCGGACCTGTATCTCGGCACCAAGAGCGGCTTGGGCAAATGTCACGGGAACGGCCGAATATAGGTCAGAGCCCTGCCGTTCGAACTGTTCGTGCTCCTTAACGTGCAGCACGATGAACAAATCGCCCGACGGCCCGCCGCCGACGCCCGCTTCGCCCTCACCCGTGACCCGCAGGCGGCTGCCGGTCTCGACGCCGGCAGGTATCTTGATCTCGATCGTCTTTTCTTTCTCAATGCGGCCCTGGCCTGAGCATTTCGGGCAGGGTGATTTAATGATCTGCCCTTTGCCGCGACAGTTTGCACACGTGCGCATCACGCTGAAAAAGCCCTGCTGATACCGCGTCTGGCCGCTGCCGCCGCATGTCACGCAGTTCTCGGGATGCGTTCCCTTCTCGGCACCGCTGCCGGCGCATTCCTCGCAGGTTTCGAGCCGCGGGATGCGAAGCTTCTCGTCCTTGCCCGTCGCCGCCTCTTCGAGCGTGATCTCAAGGTCGTATCTAAGGTCGGAGCCCCGCTGGACGGTCGTCCGGCGGCCGCCGCGGCTACCAAAGACGTCGCTGCCAAATCCGAACATCTCAAAGATGTCCTCGATATTAGAAAATCCCGGATCGAACCCAAATCCTCCCGCACCCGCACCGGCAGCTTGATGCCCGAAACGATCGAATGCGGCACGTTTTTGCGGATCGGAAAGCACGGCATAGGCCTCGGCGGCCTCTTTGAATTTCTCTTCAGCCGTATGATCGCCCGGATTCTTGTCCGGATGATATTGGACCGCGAGCGCCCGGTAGGCGCGTTTGATCTCGGCGTCGGTCGCCGTTTTTGAAACTCCAAGGACCTCGTAATAGTCGCGTTTGCTCATCTGCCGTTACAGATCTTAAATCTCAAAAGCGTCAGACGATCGAGATCGAACTGACGCTAGGTCTATTTTGCGATATTGCGGCGGAATTCTCAAGAGTCTCGCGGTCGTGGAGAGATCGACGGAACCTCATAAGGATTGCCGGGCAGGCGAGGCGCCTGCGGTCCAGCCATTACGCCATTGCGAGCATTGCTGCTGTAATGCGGTTGGCGGCGGCCTCGACCTTGCTGAGTTGGATCTTGATCTCGTCGATGCTGTTGGTCGAAAGGGCTTCCTCAGCCTCGTTTAGGATGCCGTTGATCGATTGCTGCTCTTCGAGCTCGAACGAACGGCCGATCTCGGTCATCGCACGACGGGCATTCTTGATGAGCGTGTCGAGCTTATTCCTTTCGACGATCAGATCTCTTTCGTCGCGGTCCTTTTCGATCGATGTCTCAGCCTCGATGATGAGTTTTTCGATCTCGTCGGGCGACAGGCCGCTGGACGGCGTGATCTGCATGGCCTGTTCGAGACCCGTCATCTTGTCCTTGGCCGACACGCTGACGATACCGTTTGCGTCGATCTCGAACGAAACGTCGATCTGCGGCACGCCGCGAGGGCTGGGCGGAATGCCGACGAGCTCGAATTTCGCAAGGCTGCGGTTTGCGGACGATATCTCGCGTTCGCCCTGAAGAATGTGGATCTCGACCGACTGCTGATTATCGACGACCGTGGTGAAGGTCATCGTATTCTTGAGCGGGATCGTCGAGTTGCGCGAGATGAGCTTAACGAACAGCCCGCCGCGCGTCTCCAGTCCCAACGACAGCGGCAGCACGTCGAGCAGGACGATGTCTTTAACGTCGCCCGTAAGCACGCCGCCCTGGATCGCCGCGCCCATCGCGACCACTTCGTCGGGGTTGATCTCAGCGGACGGCTCCTTGCCGAAAACCTCGGTCACCGTGCGGGTGATAATAGGCGAACGCGTCTGGCCCCCGACGAGGATTACCTTGTCGACATCACTGGGCTGAAGTTTTGCGTCCCAGAGCGCCTTTTGGCACGGCTCGACCGACGATTCCACGAGGTCGCGGACAAGCTCTTCGAATTTGTCGCGGCTCAGCATCATGTTGATGTGCTTCGGCCCGGACGCGTCGGCAGCGATGAAGGGCAGGCTGATATTTGTCTCGGCGACGCTTGAGAGCTCGCACTTGGCACGCTCGGCGGCTTCCTTGAGACGCTGCAGGGCAAGTCGGTCGCCCTTGAGGTCGATGCCGTTTTCTTTCTTAAATTCCTCGACCAGCCATTCGATGATCCGCTGGTCAAAATCCTCACCGCCGAGAAACGTGTTACCCGACGTCGAGAGCACCTCAAAAACGCCGTCGTTGATCTCGAGGATCGATATGTCGAACGTTCCGCCGCCGAGGTCATAGACAGCGACCTTCTCGGTCTTGCTCTTGCCAAATCCGTAGGCCAGGGCCGCGGCCGTCGGCTCGTTGATGATACGTTCAACCTCTAGGCCGGCGATCTTTCCGGCGTCACGCGTGGCCTGACGCTGCATATCGTCGAAGTAGGCGGGGACGGTGATTATCGCCTCGGTGATCTTGTCGCCAAGGAACTCTTCAGCCGCTGACTTCAATCGCTGCAGCACGATGGCGGATATCTCGGGCGGGCTGTAGATGCGGTCGAATACGCGAATATGGGCGTCGCCGTTGGGCGCTTTGACGATCTCGAAGGGCACGTTCTCGCACATCTTTTCGACTTCGGGCGAGTCGAATTTACGGCCGATCAGGCGCTTTACCGCGTAGAGCGTGTTGGCCGAGTTGGTCACGGCCTGACGTTTGGCGATCTGCCCGACGAGGCGTTCGTCTTTGTCCGTAAAGCCGACGACCGACGGCGTCGTGCGTCCGCCCTCCTTGTTCGAGATGATCTGGACGGTGCCGCCCTCGAGAACCGAGACGCAGCAGTTTGTCGTGCCGAGATCAATGCCGATTACTTTGCCCATAACGTTGTATGTTCCTTGTGTTATTTGGGAGTGAGAATTCTATTCTGCGGCGGGAGTCGGGAGTTCAAGATCGAGGCCGAGATCGACCATTTGTTCATCCGACCGCGTGGCCTCACTATCGTCGATTCTCTTTGCCGGGATCGGCGACGTGGTCACCCTTACCATCGAATGGCGGATGACACGGTTGCCGATGCGATAGCCGCGAAGCATCTCGTCGAGGATCGTGTTTGCCGGCAGGTCGTCGCGTTCCTCGGCCGCGACGGCCTCGTGAAAGTTCGGGTCGAACGTCTCGCCTACCGTCTTGATCGGCTCCACGCCCATTCCGGCGAACATCTCGCGGACCTGTTTGTTTACCAGGACAATTCCGTCAAAGAACTGCTGAAAGTCATCGCTCCTCTTCCCGTCGAACTTCTCGGCGGATTCAAGCGCACGATCGAGGTTGTCGATCGCCGGCAGGAGCTTTTCAGTGACGACCGCGACCTGATCGATGTGCGAACCGCGACGTTCGCGGTCCATCCGATACTTGTAATTCTGAAAATCCTTGAGCCGCAGGTCGCTCTTTTCCTGAATATCCTTGCGCTCGGTCCTAAGCTCGAGGACCTTCGCCTGAAGCGATTCGACCTCTTGCTGCAGTTCGTAAACGCGTGTCTTGAGACCGACCGATTGCTGCGTCGGTGCCTCCGCGACCGCTGCGGTGCCGCCTTTCAGTTCCGCCTGCACAAACTCGGGGAGGCTCATCGAGTCAAGGTCCGAGTCCTCGATCTCTATCTCAAGGTCGGCCGTTATATGCAGGTCCTTTTCCTTGGCCTCAAGTTCCTTGATGAAGTCGTCTACCGAAGGGCTGGAATCCAGGTCCAACTCTTCGAGAGTCTCTTCAGGCTTGGGGATATTATGGTTGTTCATTTGCAGGCGGAGGCGGGAGAGTTCAACCGCGGGGTTTAGTTTTTTGAGACGTCCGTGGACATCATCCTTTCAAGCGTGCGGGCGACATAGCTGACGATCGAGATCATCCGTGCGTATTCGATCCGCGTTGGCCCAAGCACCGTCAAGGTGCCGACCGCTGAACCGTTCCCGATCCGATATGGGGCCGAGACGAGCGAGCAATGCTGCATTGACGGCGTGCGGTTCTCGGTGCCGATGACGATCTGTACATCGCCCTTTGCTCCGGGGTCACGCTCAATGCACTCGGTGAGTATCTGCATCAGCCGCGAGCGTTCGCCTATCGTGTGCAGAAGCTCACGTAAGCGTTCGAGGTCGGCAAAGTCGCTCTTCGAAAGGATATTCGACGTGCCCTCGACATAGACCTCGCCGGCGGCATCGTCCTCGATGCTCTCGGAGCAAAGGATCACCGCCGTCTGAAGCAGGTTGTCAAACAATGCCTTTTCCTCGTGCATGAGACGCATGATCTCGGCACGGATCTCAGCAAGGCTCTTTCCGGCAAACTCCGCGTTGAGATAGTTCGCGGTGCGTTCGAGTTCCTCTTTTGTAAAGTTCACGCCGGCCCGAATTATCTTGTTGTGAACGATATTCGGCGGCGAAACCAGTACGACGAGGACGCGATTGTCAGAAAGGCTGACAAACTCAATATGCTGCAGACGATCACTCGCCAAACTAGGCGATACCACGATGCCCACATTATTAGAAAGAGCCGAAAGCAAGTGAGAGGTACGTTCCATCAGCCGGTCGGGTGTTTCGCCCGCGTCCAGTGCATTCAGGCCGAATTCCTCATCTATGCGAAAAAGGTCTTCGTTCGAAATGCTCAGTACGCCCAGCAGATTGTCAACGTAGAACCGATAGCCCGTATCTGTGGGAACGCGCCCTGCCGAGGTGTGAGGCTGTTCGACCAGCCCGAGCTCCTCTAGCTCACCCATCACGTTGCGGATGGTCGCCGAACTCATCCCCGATTGCCGGGCGAATCTTTCAGCGAGCACCTTTGAACCGACCGGTTCACCGGTGACGAAATGTTCGTTGATAATGGCTGTCAGAATGATCTGTCCGCGACTGTCGAGGTGCCTGACGGCGTCCTCAGTGCCTGGGTTGCCGTCGCGGGCAGGGTTCCGATTTCGGTGGGTTTGATGCATAGGCCTTATGGGGCGTATGCTGTTCCCATATAAAGGGATAGCATTTAGCCGGCCAAAGTGTCAAGTAAAAGTTAAACTAACAACAACATTGTTTTGACCGACGATCTCGACCAGATACGAGTATTTTACGAGGAAGCCTACCGTTTTTACGACCCAAAACGGGCCGTGCCGCCTCTCTCTGTTTCATTTTACCCGTATATCGGCATAAATCATACGATCAGGATACGCAGCGGCGAGGTGTTTGTGCGTATCGGCGAGATCTGCCGCGATATGCCTCTGCCCTGTCATCGCGGCCTCGCATATGTGCTGGTCGGTAAGCTGCTGAGAAAGCGCATCCCCGCCGGGGCACGTGAGGTCTATGCGGCCTACAGCAAGTCGGACGCACTGCGCGAACGCGCCGCCGACAGCAAACGAGCCCGCGGCCGTAAGGTCGTGACCAGTTCAAAAGGAGTGGTCTACGACCTCGACGAGATCTTTGACGACGTGAATGATAAATATTTCGCCGGATCGATCCCGCGTCCCGTCCTAACCTGGTCCGCCCGCAAGACCTATCGCATCCTCGGCCACCACGACGCCACCCACGACCACGTCGCGATCAGCCGTTCGCTAGACAGTCGCGACGTGCCGCGATACATCGTCGAATACGTCGTATTCCACGAAATGCTCCACATCGCCCACCCGACCAAACACGTCAACGGCCGCCGATACAATCACACACCCGCATTCCGGCGGGATGAACGCAAGTTTGTACATTACGAGGCGTCTGAGCGGTGGATAGAACAGAACGTGCGCAAACTAAAGAAAGCGGCAAAGCGCGAAGTAACGCCCCCGTGTCAGTACCACCTGCGGTAGCGGGTGGTTGATCTCACCTAGCACACAACCTCAGTCGAACTCCGGCAACTCACCTCCCTGATGATCCCGCACGTAATTGATAGCTGTAGCGCGACTCGCACGGGTCCAAAGATATCGATTGCTCCCCTTATCTGCCCAAGGGCTGTATGCCTCGTCCCACTGGCCTAGCTCCCGCATTATCCTTGTCGCATTGGCCTTAAGAGCGTTCAACACCAATTCAGGCCTCATGTCGTCGGCCCACACAACGATATGGATATGGTTGGTCCTGATGTTCAGGGCGTATAGCTTCCAGCCGCGAATAGAACAAGTTTCAATGATCGCTTTGCGAATGCATGCGTGCTGTCGAGGGCTGAGAATCAATGGCTCACCTCTCAATCTCGCCTGATTGGTCTTGAGCCATTTTGGTTCATGTCTCAGTTTTGGTGTGCCGTAGATATTGTGGTGCCGACTGATCGAGCCCCGTTCGTCGCCGTGAAGCCAAGTACCGCGGGTTCGAAACGTGATCAGATAGCCGAGCGGAAAATCCGAGTTGTTCCATTTGGCCATAGTTGTAATTTCCGTATCGTCAACCACCCGCTACCGCAGGTGGTACTGACACGTTGATCAATCATCATTAAGCTGAGCGATGATCCACCCGAGGAAGCCAAGATCGGTCGTGACCCGGCGTTCGGCAGTGGTCGCTGTGAAATGGTCCTCGCGGCGATGGACGGTATTTGGAGCGGTTGCAGTGTCCGATTTGCGTTCGGCGATGACGGCGGCGATCTCCTCGGCCGTCGTCTCCTCGATATCCTCGAAGAACGAATCGACGAGTTCCGCGAGAAGTTCGCTGCCGTTTTCCGACGGTTGCTGCGGTCTCGAAACGGAGAATCTGTCCTCGACGCCCGGCTTCGCGGCAATTGCGATCCAACTAAGATCGTTCGCCGAGGATCGTATAAGTTCTGGCAGGACCGCGGCGACGGTTGAGCGGAGTTCCCCGTCGTCACTCGACTCGGCAGCGATCTTGACCGCGGCGATGTTGGCGATCTGGGCGATGCCGTCGGTCGAAACGTAGCTGCGGGCCAGCGTGCCGGGTTCGGCTGCCTGGACTTTGCCGGGGTTGATGATGCTGTCGGATTCGCCGCGGCGGACAGCTAGGCATTTGTCGATGGCTGACGCGTCGTTTCCGAACCAGACAAGGCTGTCGATTACGAGAGCGTGGGCCGTGCGGCCGTCGGCGGCCGTCCAAGTAAAGTATTTGCCCCCGTGTTTATCACTCTTTTCGAGTTTCGGCTCGCTGTTGTAGATGTCAGCCACAAAGCTGCCTAGCTTGTGCTCGGCGAACGCGACGGCCTGATAGTTCCAAGCGTGCGTGTAGGCCACGGCGACAAATCGCGGCTGCACCTTGCCGATGCTCTGTTCGTCGTTGACCTTTTCTTCGCTTGTCTCAAAACCGGTGATGGCGACGGCGAGTTGGACGCCCTTTAAGGCGGAAAAGTCAGGCTTTGACTTTGCGACCTCCGTAAATGGCTTGCTATCAACGATCGGCTGCAGCGCGGCGGCGAGGTCGTTCGTCTCGAGATAAACGAGCGTCTCAGCCGGCACCAGCGCGCGCATGTCCGTCGGCTTGGTCGAGCAAGACGAAAGGAAGAGACTTAACGCAAAGACGCAAAGATGCAGAGACGCAAAGGCGGCATAGGCAAATGGCCTAGTTCGGCCACCTCTGCGTCTTTGCACCTTGGCGTCTTTGCGTTGAAATATGTGTGCTAACATCTCTTCGATATGAGCCAAGTATTCAGTAAAGACATCTTACAGGGCAAAGTTGCGTTCGTCACAGGCGGCGGGACGGGGATAACGGGCGGAGTGGCCAGGGCGTTTGCCGAGCATGGCGCAAAGCTCGCCATAACGAGCCGCAAGGAAGAGAACCTCGCGGCGATGAAAGAGGCGGTCGAGGCGTTCGGCGACGAGTGTTTTTCGGTCGCGGCCGATGTGCGTGATTACGAAGCCGTCGAACGGGCCATAGCGGCGACCATCGAGTATTACGGCAAGATTGACATAGTGGTGAATGGCGCCGCGGGTAACTTTCTATGCCGCCGCGGACCAGTTGTCGGCCAACGGCTTTGGCACGGTCGTGGATATCGACACTAAGGGCACGTTCAACGTGTCGCGTGCGGCTTTCGAGGCCTTAAAAGACTCCAAGGGCCAGATCATTAACATCTCGGCGACGCTGCACTATCTCGCGACACCGATGCAGATACACGTCTCGGCCGCCAAGGCCGGCGTCGATGCGATCACGCGAAACCTGTCTGTCGAATGGGGCCGTCACGGCATCCGCGTCAACGGCATCGCCCCCGGCCCGATCGAGGATACCGAGGGTATGAAGCGTCTGCTGATGCCGGAGCTGAAAGAGAAATTAGTGCGGAAAATTCCGATCGGCCGCTTCGGCCGTATCGCCGACATCGAGAACGCCGCATTGTTCCTCGCCTCCGACGCCGCAAGCTATGTTAACGGGGTCACTCTTGTCGTTGACGGCGGGAGCTGGCTGCTCGGGACGAGCTTGACCTAATCGTCAATTTCTAACCACATAGACACATAGAACACATAGGGGGAACTAGATTGTTTTCTATGTGCTCTATGTGTCTATGTGGTTAAATCTTCACCGATGCTGCTCATCGTCGACAATTACGATTCGTTCACATACAACCTGGTCCAATATCTTGGCGAGCTTGGGGCTGAGATGCGGGTCGTGATGAATGACGAAGTATCGGTCGATGAGATCGATGGGGTCATCAAGCCGGAACGGATACTGATCTCGCCTGGGCCTGGAACACCGGATACGGCCGGAATCACACTAGGCGTTATTGAGCGGTTTGCCGGACGACTGCCGATACTCGGTGTTTGCCTCGGCCATCAGGCGATCGGGCAGAATTTTGGCGGGCGTGTCGTGCGTGCACCTGTGCCTGTGCATGGCAAGCCCACCACTATCAAGCACGACGGGCGGACGATCTTCAAAGACATTCCAAATGATTTTCCGGCCGGCCGTTATCACTCGTTGATCGTCGACCGTGACGAATGGCCCGACGTGCTCGCAGTCTCGGCCGAATCGCCGGATGGCCTCGTGATGGGCCTGCGACACAAGACTTTGCCGATCGAGGGCGTGCAGTTTCATCCCGAATCGATCCTGACCGAGCACGGCAAACTGCTCTTGCAGAACTTTTTGAATTTGTAAGAAGGAACCGCGAAAAAACACGAAAGATCACAAAATAGGACACGTGTTCATTCGTGCCTTTTCGTGCCTTTTCGTGGTTAAATCTCCTTATGGTCGCTTCAAGATCAGTTTGGCTCAAGGCCGCTCCGATGGCCGCCACAAATCCAAAGGCGGACACGCCGCTGTTCCCGTATCTAGCGCGGCTCGTTCGCGGCGAAGACCTGTCCGAGAGCGATGCTGCGAAGTTTTTCGCCGCCATGACCAGCGGGCAGTGCGGTTCTAACCAGATAGCGGCGGCCCTTACGGCGTTGACGGCAAAAGGCGAAACTCACGAGGAACTCGCCGGCATGGCAAGCGTGATGCGCTCGCTGGCGGTCAAGATCCGCGGACCGAAAACCGCCGTAGACATCGCCGGTACCGGATCGTCGCCGGCACGGACATTCAGCGTCTCGACCGCCGCCGCATTCGTTGCGGCCGGTGCCGGACTCGTCGTCGCCAAGCAGAGCAACCGCGGCATCGCCACAAAAGCCGGCAGCACAGACGTACTCGGCGAGCTAGGCGTCAAGATGACCGGCGAGCCTGAGGTCGCTCAAACCAGCTTGAGCGGGGCCGGACTTTGCTTTATGTTCGCGCCAAAGTTCTATCCGGCACTAAGGCGAATGGCCGACGTTCGCAGCACGCTCTCGGCATTCGGACGTGCCTGAACATCCTGGGCCTGATGGCAAATCCCGCGGGCGTCAATCGCCAGCTTCTCGGCGTCTGGCATCAGTCGCTGATCGAACCGATGACGCGTGCGCTGTCGATGCTAAAGAGCGAAATGGCATGGGTCGTCCATGGGCAGGACGGGCTCGACGAGGTCACGCTCACCGGTAAGACGTTCGTTGGTGCGGTCAAGGGCGACGAGATCCGCGCGTACACGATCTCACCCGCGGACTTTGGCCTGAAACCCGGCAAGATCGACCATCTTAAGGTCGCGAACGCGAAAGAAAGTGCCGCGATCATTCGCGACGTTCTCGCAGGCCGTCGCCGCGACGAGGCGCGTTCGCTGGTCGTCCTTAATGCCGCCGCCGCGCTTGTCGTTGGCGGCCTTGCTCCCGACCCGATGCACGCCGCCCGCCTTGCCGAACGCTCTATCGACAGCGGCATGGCGCAGAACAAGCTCGACCGACTTATTCCGGTCACAAATAAAAAGTAACTATCCCCTTATCACTAACCACTACCCACTGAATCGATCTATTTTCTTGAGTGAATAGTGGTTAGTTGATAGTGGTTAGTTAATAATTAGGCGATGCTGGCGTTGCTCGCATATATGTACGGTAAGATCGTCGGACTGCGGAATCGCCTCTACGATACAGGCGCGCTCGACACGTTCGATCTGGGTGCGCGGACGATCAGCATCGGGAATATCACTACCGGCGGAACGGGAAAGACGCCGCTCGTCGCCCATGTGGCCGCCTTGCTTGCGGATTGCGGTGAAAAGGTGTGCATCCTGACACGCGGCTATGGGCGAACCGATCCGAAGAAGCGTGTGCTCGTGTCCGACGGCGAAAACGTGCTCGTCGATGCCGCGACCGGCGGCGACGAACCGGTCGAACTTGCGCAAAAACTGTGCGGCAAGCACGTAATAGTTGTAGCCGACGCCGACCGCGTCCGGGCGGCCGAGTGGGCAAAACAAAAGTTCGGAGTGACCGCGTTTGTCTTGGACGACGGCTTTCAGCATCGCCGAGCAAAACGCAATGTCGATATCGTCTGCATCGACGCAACCGATCCGTTCGGCGGCGGTCAGATGCTCCCGGCAGGCCGACTGCGGGAACCGCTCGAAAATCTCAACCGCGCGGATCTTATCGTCATCACTCGGAGCGATCTTGTTGAGGATATTTCGGATCTGAGATCGGAGATCTCAAATTATGCCTTTGGCACGCCTATCTTTGAGTGCCGGACCGTCATCCCCGGCCTTTCAACGCTTGAAGGAACGGAAGCGGAATTCCAAGATGAGCCGGTGTTCGCTTTCTGCGGACTCGGCAATCCCGAAAGCTTCTTTGAGCAAATCAGGCGAGCAGATGTACAGCTTACCGGAACGACGACCTTTGCCGACCATCATAGGTATTCGCAGAAGGACATCGACGGGGTCGTGCTCCGCGGAGAAATTCCGGGGCTGAAAAACTCTTGACGACAGCAAAGGATGCTGTGAGATTCTCAGATCTCAGAATCGATATGCCGTGTGAAGTGGTTGAGATCACGGTCGAAATTGATTGGCCTGAAGAATTCGCCTCGCTGCTGTAACGCGGACTCGCTATCGGTCGTCTTCCGGCGGCTTATCTTTGCCGCCCCAGTAGAACGCACGAACAACGAGAACATACACCAGCAGGCAGATCGCCAGCAGCAGAAAGAAAAAGAAGATAAGCCAGCCGATAGATGACATTTAGGCAGTCTCCTCCGTCGGGGCGTCGGCTTCGTCGATCAGGTCTGTCATAAGGCCGCGGCGTCCGCGGTGCTCGACGACATGACGGTAAATGACCGTCCCGACCGCGACCAATGGGATCGATAGAAAGACGCCCGGAATGCCCGCGATCTGCTCACCTGCAAGCACCGACAATATGATCGCAAGCGGATGCAGATGGATGCCGCCGCGAACGATGCGCGGATAGGTAACGTAATCGTGGATCAGTCGCAGCACAATGAGGAAAATAGCCGCATAGAGGGCCTTCCATGGATCGTCGCCCAATGCCGCAGTGGTCACGACGATGATCGCAATGGTAAGCGGGCCGATAAGAGGAACGAATTCAAAGATGCCCGCAAGAATGCCGAGAAGGAGGGCATACTTCAGATCAAGGACGTAAAAACCAAGCGTACAAATGAAGCCGATCAGGATACACGAAATTATCTGCGGCACGCGTGTAGGCCGCCAACGTCGTGTTGACATCGGCGAGGACAGACTCGGCCCGGGCCCGCCAGCGTCCGGCCGGAAACAGTCGCAGGACGGCGAGCCTGAATTGGTTAACATCCTTTAGGAAAAAGAACGCAAGTACCGGGATGAGGATGAACCACGGCAGGTAAGTGACCATAGCTAACACAAAGCCGCCGAGCGAACTGGTAATGCTCCCGCCAAGCTCGGTTACTTTCTCGTTGATCTTTGTCTGCACCTCATCGGGGATCCGCAGCCTGTCGTAGCGACGGCTGAGGTCCTCGGCGCTTCGGCGGAATGACTGGCCGTAGGTCGGAAGATTAGTGCCAAACTCCTTTGCCTGTTCAACGACTTTCGGCGCTATGTTAGCGATCGCGATGCCGAGAACAATAAACACAAAGGCGTATGCGAGAACGATCGCCAACGAACGCGGCATCATGCGTTCAAGATTACGGTCCTTGAACGGCCGCCGAATGATCTTAACGATGGGGTCGATCAGGTAGGCAAAGAACACCGACAGCACAATGATGAAGAACAGGTAGGTCAGCGCGCCGATGACCGCCTGCAGCCAGCCGGCGAGCAGCAGCAGCAGCAAAGTGATGACCACGACGCGGACGATCGACCGTATAGTCGGCGTAGCTGCGTCGAGATAGACGCGCCGGGCCGTTTGCTGACGCTCGCGAAGCTCGCGTTTCGACAGCGGTTCCGATTCGGGCTCTTTTAGCCTGGGCATAAGCTCTGTTTAATATACGCTAATTCGCGGCGTTCGCGACCGTATTTGTGTTCTCGGGCGTCGCCGGCGGCGAATAGTTCTCGACGGCAAAGCGGTCGAAGAGAACGAACATATTCTTTGGCGGGATCGCGTAATTCGACCCGATCACGACGGCCTTGTCATCGTCGGACTTCACGCGGCGATTGGCCTCGGCTGTCTGTAGCCTGATCACTCCTACGTCCTCCGCATCGAGCGGCTGCCCGTCTTTACGCCTCACAAGATAGATGAATGTGAACCCTGCGGTCCGCATCGCTTCGATGTCAGTCTCGATCGGTGCCTTCGCCGACTCGACATTCGACTGTGCGGGCGTCTCGCGGCCCGACTTTAGCACGCCTTCATTCGCACCGCACGCAGCGGTCAACAAGGCCAATGCTGCAGTTATGAGGCTAGTTTTCCTCATCTTCTTCGACGTTCGCGGCTGGAGCGTTTGCGTCCTCCTCGTCGAGAATGCGCTTTTCTTCCTCTGTCTCAGCCGGCTGGTCCTTTGCGTCGTCCGGCGCTACACCTTTTTCTGCGCGAATGCGGAAAAGCCGAGCGTCCGCGTCTTCATAGATCGTTTCTGCCCAACCGCTCTCGAGCATTTTCGCGATCATGTCGGTATTCTCTTTGGCGTCGGCAAACACATAATTCGCCCCGAATTTTTCGCGTATCTGTGGCGCCGGATCGTCGACCTTGCCCTCGGTCAGGTCCTTGAGGAGCTTGTAGAGGTCGGGATTCTCCGTGTAAAGGTAATTTGGGTCGAGGCCATAAACATAACGGTGCTTGGTGTTGTAAAAGAACAGCTTCGGGAAATCGTCCCACGTGCAGTTGAAGATGATCTCGCCCGCCGGAATGTTTTCGGCCCCCGTCTCATCAAGCGCGGTCGCCCATTGCATCGCACGCTCGTATTTGTCTGCGGGCTCGTTCGAGGTGATGTTGTCGATCATCCCAGCCTCGTCAAACCCGAGACTATGCAGGCCCGTCAGGTTATAAAACCAGAACACACACAGCACAATTCCGATAACCCACGGTGCGGCCCGCTTTGCCGAATAGATCCATTCCTCCCGCTCGGTTGGCTTTTCAGCGTCGAGATACGGGTCGATGTCGCGCTGGAATTCCGCAGGCAGCTCGGGGACCTTTGGCTTAGTAAATGCGTTCCAGGCAAACGCGAGAAAGAGAATGGCGAACGGCGGAAAGTACTCGGCAAACCGCTTGGACCGAAACTGAGCGGTGAACAATATCGTCGTGAACATCAGGAAGAATGCCGCCTTCTCGGGGAGCTTGCTTCCCCGCGGAACGAACAGGATGTAACCGACCAGCATCGCGAGCATCGCGATCGGAAAGTTCATCAGCAGTTCCATTCCCGTATACGGATACCACTCGCCGCCCACGGCCACGGCAAAGTCGCTGCCGACCTTGAGTTTTGTCCAGAAATGTTCGGTAAAGAGATAGAGATTGTTCGGAAAATACGGATTGATGATGTTGCCCAACACCATTCCGGCACCGGTATAGGCGAGCGGCCGCCATTCGAATACACGCTCATTCCACGCGATGATGAACGTCCAGATGATCGCCGCGAACAGCAGCAGCGGGAACAGGCTGTACGTCCACACGAACGCGAACATCAGCGGCAGCAGCCATTTGTAATTTCGCTGGAACAGCAGATGAACGCCGAGCACCGTGATGATGATGGTCAGCGGCGGGGCCTTGGCCATGTTCATCCGGTAATAAAATGCGTTGCCGCAGACGCAGGATCGCCGCCAGCCAGATCAATTGGTGCTTGATCTCGTATCGATAGATCAGCCAATAGACCGAAAAGATCGCGAGCGTCGCAAACGTGATCGTCGCCACCTTGGCCGCCGTGACCGGCTCAAAGAACCAGAGAAACGGTATCTGCAGCAGGTGAAACAGGAAATGATGATCGGCGTAATCCGTGCGGGTTGAGCACCGTCAGCGGAAGCCATTCGAACGTCGGCAGCCACTTGAACTGCTTAAAATTCTCCCACAGCATCGACGACCATTTGATGTGATAATAACCGTCCCAATCGCCGCAGCAGATCGCGTCGGTCCGCGTCTGGAGAAACGTCATCACCATCAGGATCGCGAGAAACCCGAAGATCAGATAAATGACGCGAACGGCCTGCTCGGTTTCGAGAAATTCAGCCCAAGTCTGCTTCTTCGGCGTTTCAGGCGGCGGCGCGTCTGCCGTTTCGATCACGTTTTCGTCCATTTAGATTAAAGGCCGGCGTGTGCTGTGAACCAATGGAAAAAGTAGCACGCTGCGGCGCAGACGGGCAAGCCTCTGGTAACCTAGTTTTTTATGTATCCGAAAGGCAACCTGTTAATCCCCGCCTCGCACGGCCATCTTGAGGCGATATTGAAAGAGCCGAGCAGCGAACGTCGCGGCCTCGGCCTCGTCTGCCACCCGCATCCGCTGGGCGGCGGGACGATGCACAACAAGGTGGTATTTCGGGTGATGTCGGCGCTCGTCGATGCGGGGCTGACGACGTTGAGGTTCAATTTTCGCGGTGTTGGAGCGTCAACCGGTGTTCACAACGAGGTCGAGCTGGCGGTGTTGAGGACGTGCTCGATGCTTTGAATTACTTAGCGGGCGAGTTTCCGGGCGAAGACGTCACGCTGGCGGGCTTTTCATTCGGATCACGAACCGGAATGGAAGTCGGCGTGGCCGATGACCGCGTCAAACGCCTCATCTCGATCGGCACGCCGGTCGAGAAGTACGTGGATTACGACTTCCTTGTCGGCGTCACCAAGCCGATTCTATTCGTCCACGGTGACCAGGACGAGTTCTGCTCGGTAGCAAGCCTGCGGGCTCTCACGAGTCGCATACCGCACGCCGAGGTCGTAATTTTTGAGAACTGCGGACACTTTTTTGACGAGCACTTGAATCGAATTGCGCGACACAGTACGCAGATTGGGTCGCGAAACAGATCTAACGCAAAGTCGCTAAGTTGCAAAGACGCAAGGATATTCTATTTCGTTGCTTCGCGGCTTTGCGGTCTTCGCGTCTTTGCGTTGAAATCTATTATGGACAAGAAACAATCGAGACGCAGCGATACGCCTGACCATGATGCCGAGGGACACGAATGCCCACGGCACCGTGTTTGGCGGCATTATTTTGAGCTATATCGACGTCGCCGGCGGCGTCGAGGCGATCAGGCATACGCGGCATAACCGCTTTGTGACGGTCGCGATGAAAGAGGTGATCTTTCACGAGCCGGTGTTCATCGGCGATCTCGTCAGCTTTTACGCAAAGACGATCGAAGGTCGGCAATACCTCGATCACAATCCACGTCGATGTCGAGGCGGAGCGGTTTGGCACGCCGGGAGTCGTCGTTAAAGTCACCGAAGCCGAGGTCGTTTTTGTCGCGATCGACGAAAAACAGGAGAAGGTCAGATGGAAATCGTGCGGATGATCGCGCGCAAGGGCGATACACTGAGCGTCGAAGGCCGCCCTTCGACTGCGGGCTACAATCTTTACGAATAGCCAAAGTCGAGATACGGAGTAGAGATATTTAAATGCCACATATGATTGCGGAGACCGCAACGGGAACTGTTTAATTTGAGCGCCGATGCCGGCAAAAAGCTCGTCCTCGCGATCGAGGACAACGGGATCGACATACTGCATCGCTGCGGTGGAAATGCACGCTGTACGACTTGCCGCGTCGAGGTCTCTGTCGGACATATCGGCGAGCGAACCGAGGACGAGCAGGCGATATTGTCGACTAAAGACGGCATCAGCGACAACACGCGGCTGTCGTGCCAGATCCGGCTGAGCGAAGACATTCATGTCCGCGTCATCAACCAGGCCAGCGTCGCGGGCATCGATCCGGGAACACGACCGGAAGACTAGAAAGGGAGAAAAGGAGAGGGAGACAAGGAGATGGGAACAAATACCACTTATACGGCAAAGACATTCGATCTGAGCGATCTGACCGGCATCTCGAACGAGACGCTGGCGATGCACTTTAAGCTCTATGAGGGCTATGTTACGAACACCAACACCTATAACCAGCGTATCGCCGACATGATCGGTTCGGGCGAGCTTGACGCGACGCAGATTGCGGCGTTCAGCGAGATCAAACGCCGGTTCGGATTCGAATACAACGGCATGGTGCTGCATGAGTATTACTTTGAGAACATGCAGAAGCACGGCACGGGCGACCCGTTCGACCAGCGACGCGTTCATCACCGCCGCCGAGGCGAGCTTTGGCAGCTATGACGTGTGGAAGGCCGATTTCGTCAACACCGGCAAAATGCGCGGCGTCGGCTGGGCCGCATGTTATCAGGACCCGTCAAACGGTGCGATCTCGAACCACTGGATCAACCTCCACGAGACCGGCAACGTCGCCGGCTATAAGCCGATCCTGATCATGGACGTCTGGGAGCACGCGTTTATTAAGGACTACGCACCGGTCGACCGCCCGAAATACATCGAGGCGTTCTTCTCGAATATCAACTGGACGGTCGTAAATTCGCGGCTCGGGTAAACTAGAGTTAATATTGCCCAAAAAGGCACAGAATACGCAAAAGGAGATAATGTATCTTTGCGTCTTTTGTGCATTTTCCGGCTATTGAATTTGCTATGATCGAAGAAGGCGTTTTAGTTCAGAAATTCCTCAACCGCAAGCAGCGTGAGCGGCTGCGTAAGCCCGAGTGGCTAAAGATCAAGCTCGGCGACCCGCGAAATCAGAACGCCGTTCTCGACCTGATCTCAGGCCTCAATCTGCACACCGTCTGCCAGGAGGCCAAATGCCCGAACATCTTCGAGTGCTGGACCGATAAAACCGCGACCTTCATGCTCGGCGGCGACACGTGCACGCGGCACTGCGGATTCTGCGCGGTCAACAAAGGCAAGCCGATGGACCTCGACCCGCTGGAACCGACGCACGTCGCCGAGGCCGTAAAGCATCTTGATCTCGCTCACGCGGTTATTACATCGGTCAATCGCGACGACCTGCCCGACGGCGGCTCGATGCACTGGGCAGAGACGATCTTTCGCGTTCGCGAAATGAGCCCCGACTGCAAGGTCGAGGTGCTTATCCCTGATTTCAACGGCGACGAAACCGCCCTGAACAACGTATTGCGGGCGCGGCCTGACGTCCTCAATCACAACACTGAGACCATTGCCCGCCTCTACCGCCGGGTCCGGCCCGACGCGATCTACGAGCAATCGATGGAACTGCTGACTCGCGCCGCGGATTTTCGCGACACCCAAATGCCGACGATGAAAACCAAGAGCGGCATCATGGCTGGTCTCGGCGAGACATTTGACGAAGTCGTCGACCTGATGCGTGACCTTCGCAAAGCATCCTGCGACATCATGACCATCGGCCAATACCTGCAGCCCTACGAAAAACGCCTGCCCGTCGAACGCTACGTCACCCCCGAGGAATTTGCCGAGTGGAAACAGATCGGCGAGGCGATGGGCTTCAAACACGTTGAATCGTCACCGCTGACGCGGAGTTCGTATCACGCACGCGAGCAGGCGGAATGACGATGATCTTTGAGTGGGACGAGAATAAGGCCGAGAAGAATGAGCAGAAACACGGCATCTCATTCGAGGAAGCCGAGTCGATTTTCTATGACCCACGTTCAGTCACAGTACTAGATCCAGACCATTCAGAAACCGAGCTTCGATTTATTGATATCGGAATGTCAAATTACGATAGAATACTCGTTGTTGTGTATACCGAGCGTGAGCAGCGGATCCGGCTGATCAGCGCGAGGCGGGCCTCGAAGAAGGAACGAAAGATGTATGAGTAAGAAAGACAAAGAAATGAGGGCCGAATACGACTTCTCGTCGGGCGTGAGGGGAAAGCACGCAGAAAGGCTCAAGACTGGTCATACTACAGTCGTAACCCGGAAGGACGGCGGCATCGGAGACCTTTGTCACTCGCCCCATCATCCTGGACCGTGAGCTACAAGGTGTATTTAAAACCTCGAAGGCTGTAAACAAAGCCCTTCATGGATTGATCGACCTCGTGCCCGATCGGTGAAAGAAGCATCCATGAAACTTGTTCTCGTCGCGATTCTCTTTTTTATTTCCGGCGTATTTGTATCCAGTACGCATGGGCAAACCTGCAAAGCTCGAAATGTGGTCTTCGAAGAGGGTAGATCCGCGATCTCGATAAAACGACAACTTGAACCGTGTCGTTATCTAATCTATCGGTTCAGGGCTCGGTCAGGACAAACGATGCGGGTCAGGTTACGCCCTGAGAGTAACGATGTCGTGTTTTTAATTCAAGGAACAAAGTTTCTTCCTGCACCCACCTATTCATTCGTCCTCGAGGGCATTCATAAGAACGGCATCACCGACTGGGAAGGGTCATTGCCGAACGATGATGTCTATGAAGTTTGGATCCGCCGTCCCGCTGTAAGCAGTAGCAGGCAGAAGCGAACGTTACCGTTTCGGCTATTTGTTGAGATAAAGTAGAAAATATGAACGAAACCGACAAACAAAATGCTATCGAGGTCCTGAACAAGATCCTCGAACTGGAACTCGCCGGCGTGGTGCGTTATACCCATTACGCCTTGATGGTTTTCGGGTATAACCGAATACCGATCGTGTCCTGGCTACAGGGCAATGGCGATGAGAGTTTGATGCATGCACGCAAGGCGGGCGAGTTCGTCACGATGCTGGGCGGGCATCCGTCGTTAAAGATCGGGCCGCTGCTTGAGACCGAGAAGCACGACATCGGTGACATCCTGCGTGAAAGCCTTGAGCAAGAAAGATCGACGCTCGCCGCCTATTACGAGCTGCTGAGCCTGAGCGAGGGCAAATCCGTCTCGCTCGAGGAATATGCCCGCGAGATGATCCTGCTTGAGGAACTGCACCTCGACGAGGTCAACAAGATGCTCAGAAAGCCCGGCGAGATCGCGCCGTTCCATGAGTAACGGTCGCATGATCACGGAAACCGAGCGGCTGATCATTCGTGAAATGACCACGGATGACGCCGCTTTTGTCCTTGAGTTGATCAACACGCCGAAGTTCCACCGATACATCGCCGACCGCGGTGTCCGCACGGTAGCCGAGGCCGAAGAATACATAGAAGATCGGTTCCTCGCCAATTACCGCGAGCACGGCTTTTCGATGTTCGCGGTGTGCCTGCGGGACGGCACGCCGATCGGAAACTGCGGCTTTGTGCGTCGTGATACGCTCCCTGATCCTGATATCGGATTTGCGTTCCTGCCGGAATACGAGGGGCAAGGTTACGGCATCGAATCGGCACGTGCGATGATGAATTACGGCAAGGAAACGCTCGGATTTTCTGAGATTTTTGCCATTACTTCGCTGGATAATGATGCCTCGGTAAAACTGCTGGGAAAACTCGGCCTGCGGTTACAACAGGTCATTGAACAGGACGGCGAACAACTGAACCTCTTTCACATCGACCTGAGAACGACCGATTCCTGATAAAATAGTATCCAATGAGATATGGCCTGATAGCCGGTAACGGCCAGTTCCCTTTTCTGGTTGCCGAGGGTGCGCTGCCGGGTCGGCGTTTCGTTAACGATCGCAGCGATCAAGGAAGAAGCCGACCCGCGGATAGAGCAGGCCGCAGATGTCGTAACATGGATCGGCTTCGCACAACTTGGCAAATGCCTGTCGTTTTTTAAGCAACAGCGTGTCGAAAAGGTGATCATGGCGGGCCGCGTTACGCACACCCGTATATTTTCGAATGCAATACCCGATGCACGCGGATTGAAATTGCTATGGAGCCTGCCGGAGCGAAACACCGACGCACTTCTCGGAGGTGTAGCCGCAGAATTTGAGAAAGAAGGTATAGAACTCATCGATTCAACATTCTTTGTGCCCGAGATGCTCGCCTCGGATGGTGTCATGTCATCGCGGGGGCCGAACGCCGACGAGCAGAAGAACATCGATTACGGCCTCGTTATCGCCAGCGGGATCGCTCGGCTCGATGTGGGCCAGACGGTCGTTATTAGGGGTCGCGCGTGTGTTGCGATCGAGGCAATGGAGGGAACCGACGCAACGATCCGGCGGGCGGGCGAGCTCGCAAAGGGGAAGCTAACGGTCGTCAAGGTCGCAAAACCCAACCAGGATATGCGATTTGACGTTCCCGTCGTCGGCGTCCCAACTATCAGGACTATGGTCGAGGCCGGTGCTACCTGCCTCTCTGTCACGGCCGGCAAGACATTGATGTTTGACCGTGACGAGATGCTGTCATTTGCACGTCGGAACAAAATCGCGATCGTCGGCAGCCCTGACGAAACAAAATCCCCGCAAAACGCGTAGAATCGTCGGCTATTATTGAGCACATCTTTTTTTTTGGAGAAGCAATGAGAAAGTTCACAATCGCGGTCCTGCTGACAGGGACCTTGTTAATTCAAACGTTTTTTGCCCAGTCCGCCCCGGTCGTCCGCCTAAGTCATGCTGAACGCAAAATGGCCGAGGGTGTCACGGCAAAACAACTTAGCGATTACCTGCATTTCGTCGCATCCGACGAAATGGAAGGCCGCGACACACCATCCCGAGGCCTCGACCTGACCGCCAAGTTCATCGCAATGAACCTGTCACGTTGGGGCTTTAAGCCCGCCGGCGACAACGGTACTTTTTTTCAAAAGATCGCAATCAGTTCGGGCAAGGTTGATGCGGAAAATACGTCACTTGCGGTCGGCGAACGAAGTTTTTCGATGATCGCGGATTTCTTTCGCCTCTCGGGTAACGCGCGGCTCGACGCGCCGCTCGTTTTCGTCCGTGACGGGTGGATGGTCCGTTCTAAGAACATTGACGCTCATCGCGGCGTCGATGTGAAAGGCAAAATAGTCGTCGTGTACGGGGACGGATTGCCGCGGCCGGCGAGCCCTACCGGCCGGCCGGCCGGGGTCACCGACGACGACGTCAAAGGCACCAAGGGCCTTGATTGGGCCGATCCTGTAGCATACGCCCGCCAGAACGGCGCGGTCGGAATGCTGGTCATCGCCTCGCCTCAGGTGCAGGGCTTTTGGCCCCAGTTGGGTAATTTTATGGGTCGCGGAAGCACTGTGCCAACGAAGCTTCGTGGACAGGAAGTAGGCGACTTCCCTATGATGCTGATCTCAGCATCTGCCGGTGATGCGATCCTTGCCGGTGAGGCGGGAGATAAAGGTTCGGCTACAGCGTTTGCGCTGACCAAAACCGCCCGGATGAACAGTGCAGGCGTCGAGGATACAAAGTGGTCGCAGAATGTCGTTGCCATCTGGGAAGGCAGCGATCCTGTTCTGAAGCAAGAGATGGTCGCCGTCGGTGCACACTACGACCACGTCGGGATCAATCCTAATGCGCCGGGAGACGATAAAATATTCAATGGGGCCGATGACGACGGTTCCGGTACGGTCGCGGTGCTTGGCATCGCCGAGGCCCTCGCCCGGTCGTCGATCAGGCCGAAACGCTCGGTACTATTTGTATGGCATTGCGGCGAGGAGAAGGGGCTGTGGGGCAGCGAGTACTTTAATAAGTTCCCAACTGTCGACATCAAAAACGTCATCGTGCAGTTGAACATCGACATGATCGGCCGCAGCCGAAAGGCGGACGATACGAATCCCAAAAACAAAGACCTCACCGGCGAGAACGACATCTATGTCATCGGTAAGGACATGATGAGCTCAACGCTCGGCTCGATCGTTGACGGCACGAACAAGGCCTACCTTGGCCTTGGCTACAACACCATGTACGACGATCCGAAGGACACGAATCGCTTCTTTTTCCGCTCAGATCACTTTAACTATGCAATGAACGGAATTCCCGTCGCATTCTGGTTCGACGGTGTGCATGAGGATTATCACGGGGCCGGCGACCACGCTGACAAGATCGATTACCAAAAGATGGAAAAAGTGACGCGGACGATCATGCTTACTTTGTGGGAACTGACAAACCTGAAAAAGCGGCCGGCAGTCGATAAGAAATTGCCGCCTGATCTGACGCAACGTTAGAGATCGTTAACGCGACGGTAGGCCTCGGACTTTCTGAGGCCGAATTCCTTGGCAGCCTTCTTCAGAGCGGCTTTGTGATCAAGGCCGTCCGCTTCTAACTGCTCGATGCGCTCCGCAAGCGTCAGGTCCGGAGGATGCCTCTGTGCGTCATTTGTGCTACGACCGATGATGAGCACCAGCTCACCCTTGACCTTTTGGCCCCTATAGCGGTCGGCCAGTTCCTGCAATGTGCCGCGAGCGACCTCTTCATGGAGTTTGGTGAGTTCTCTTGCCACGACAGCCCCTCGATCACCCAGAACGTCGACACAGTCGTCGAGCGACTTAGCGAGCCTATGTGGTGCCTCATAAAAAATGAGCGTCGCCGGAATGTCCCGGACGTCTTCGAGACGCCGTCGGCGTTCACCCTTTTTTGACGGCAAAAACCCGCCAAAAAATACGGAGTCTGTTGCCAAACCTGATGCCACGGCCGCGACGACGAACGCAACCGGACCTGGCACAGCAACGACCTGAGCGCCAATCTCGACCGCACGTTTAATTATCCTAAAGCCCGGGTCACAGATCCCAGGCGTTCCCGCGTCTGAGACGATCGCGATCGATTCACCCGCGACCAAACGGTCGGCAAGCTCTTCGGCCCGTTCCTGTTCATTGTGCTCGTGATAACTGATCGTGCGGTTCGATATGCGGAAGTAGTTCAACAGGTTCCGTGTGTGCCGCGTGTCCTCGCACGCGATCAGGTCTACGGCGCGCAGCACGTCGAGCGACCGCAGGCTGATGTCCTGCAAGTTGCCGATCGGCGTTGCGACGAGGTAGAGCGTTCCAGGCATGTGTTCAGAGTATACAAGCTTGAAGCCTGCACTCTAAACAAAAATAGCCCGCATCCTGAATGGATGCGGGCCTAGGAAATTGTGGAGCAGGTTTCTCTTAGAAGGGCCACCAGCTCGGCAGGTTGTTGCCCGTATTGCCGTTGCCCCGTCCGTTGCCCCAACCTCGATTGCGGCGACCGTTGTTGTAGCCGTAAGCGTTCGAGAGGGCGTTCAGGTCATACTCGATCGCGTTCCACAGCTGGACCGAATGGCCGCTGAGGCGAAGCCGAGCCATCGACCTGTCGATCTGCGAACCGATCCGAAGCACATTCTGAACTTCGTTCGCATTCTGTCTATTGTTACTGGTGCTGAGGTCGTCAACCGCGTTGTCAAAGCTACGCACGAGGTCCATGAATTGGTCCTCACGGTTTGTCCCGTTGTAACGGCTGCGGTCGAGTTCGCGATCGACAGTCCGTTCAAACTGGTTCGACTTGCGCTTCAGGTTCCGGACCGTCGAACTCGTGTTACCGTATCCGCCGTACTGGCCGTTCCCGTAGCCGCCGTTGCGGCCATTCCGGTTGTAATCGTCATCATTACGCCACTGGGCCGAAGCGATGGCCGGCAAGCCCAGGATCATCAAGGAAAATGCCATCAATCCTATAATTCTCTTAACTCTGTTCATTGTTTTCTCCCATTGGTAGTACTAGGCAATGATTCTGGCCATTGCTCACTACGGGTAAGGGCAAAACGTGTGCCAAACCGGATGCGGAGACGTCGCAGAGCAGCTAAGTCTAGTATTTAGAATGTGTTAAGAGAAATGAAGATTGCGGTCAGAACGGCCGTTCTCGACGTTTTCTGTCCCGATTAGACCAAATGGTAAGTTAGTGTGCCAGATGGTTCTGAGTGCGTCCCGCCAATGCGTTAGCGGCGCAGATGCGGCCGGCGGAGGCGGTGCGACCGTTCAGAACGGCGAGCTTGTCACCCGTCTCTAGCACACGCTTGCGAAGGTCCTTTACCGAGATGTTCGGGTCGTTGGCGATGATCAACGCAGCGACGCCGGAGACGTACGGCGTGGCCATCGAGGTGCCTGACGCTTCGCGATAACCGTTGTTAAGCCACGTCGAAAGAATATCCTTGCCCGGAGCGGCAACGTGAACGGTCTTGCCGCCGAAATTGGAGAATGATGCAAGTGCGTCACTTCGGTCGAGTGCAGCGACACTCAGCACATTCGGGAGATCATAATTTGAGGGGAAATGTGGTCGCTTGTCGTTGTCAGTTCCGTCGTTGCCGGCAGCGGCGATAAATAAAATGCCCGCTTCGCCGGCTGCACGGATAGCATCTTCAAGCGCTTTTGACCGCGAACGCGAGCCCCAGCTCGCACTGATGACGCGGAGGTTTACGCCGGCCTTTTTGCGGTCGATGGCGTAATTGATCGCCGCAATCGCATCGTCGGTCGAACCAAAACCGCCGCGACCCAAGAACTTGAGCGGCATGATCTTGACCTTCCAATTGATGCCTGTGACACCGATGTTATTATCACCTTCCGCGCCGATAATGCCCGCGCAATGCGTTCCGTGGCCGTTGTCGTCCATCGGATCGGCCGCCGCGTCCGTCCCGTTGTAGCCGCGCAGATCGTTGAACTCGCCGAGTTCGTCGTCACTGTAGGCCGGAACATTCGACGGTCTCATCCACATATTCTCGCGAAGGTCTTCATGCGTGTAATCGACGCCCGTGTCGAGCACGGCGACAACTACTTCTTCACTGCCGGTCGTCGTTTGCCAGGCTTCGAGTGCATCGATATCTGCACGGCGAGTGCCGCCATCCTGGCCTAAATTGTTGAGTGCCCACTGATCGGCAAACATCGGGTCGTTCGGGCCGTCCGTTGCCGTCTCACGATGGACCAGGTCACGCGGCGTCTCGTTCTGCACGGGATCGTTGAGTTTGATCTCGAAATTAGGCTCGGCGTAGGCGACTATGTCGCTCATCGCGGCATACTGGGCCGCGACCGTCGTCGCATCGGCGTTGTCGAGATCGTCGATGCTGGTCAGGCCTTTTACAGCCTCGATCTCATCTGCAAGCTTGTCGTTATTCTTCGCGGCGATCTCGCGGATCTTGTCGAGCGTAACACCGGGCTTGAATCGCACTAAGACTTCGGGCACGCCCGTCTTGACGATCGGATCGTCCGCACCCGTGCGAACGGCGCGAATCTGCGGCTGAGTCGTCGGCACCGTTAGCGCCGCTCGCCAGCGGTCGATCTGCCCGAGCACAGCCGCAAACGCGATCAAAACCACTGCCAACGTGACGTGTATCCAAATATTACTGCGATTCATGGTACTGCTCCGAACCTAATTAACTATGTGATTGCCGCTTTCAAATCCGACCAGCCGAAGCTGATATTTATCGCCGCGATACTCAAACTTTTTGCCCTTCGCGTCCAGATCGATCTGCCAACCGCTCGATATCATCATCGCCGACATCTCGCCTTTCGTCGGTGCCCCGAGTGAGGCGTCGGGAAATTCCCTGTCAGTGACGCCGTTCACCGTCACGTCGCCGGCCTCAATACCTAAACGTGCGGCGAGGTCGTTTTTTGCACGTTCGACAGCAGATTCACGGGTAAAGCTCATGGCCGTTTGTATTTTCTAATCTTGGATGTTTTACGCTTACGAGTCAACGAAAGTTCGCCTGCGCGTCAGATTACGAGTAATTTCAACGATCGCCGGAACAATGAACGTCGCACACGCAACGCCGAGGATCAGGCCGGTAACGAAACCGCGATAGCTGAGTATTCTCCCAAATACCCAAAAAAAGTCAGCGACCAGTCGATACCGATCGGTATCAGCGAAAGAAAAAGCCAGACCTTTGATAACGGCTCGATCTCGTCGATCCGCCGCCAGAACGGATAAATCGCGAAACCCAGTCAAAATGCCGAAATAGACGCCAAAACACCTCGAACAAACCCCAAACTGCTCGGCCAATAGGTGAAAGGAACGCTCAGACTGCTGATGACAGAGAAACCTGAAGAATGTGTATAGCGGCGAAGATAAGCCCGTCATGCCATTGGCCTTTGCAAGCGGGGCCAGGACGATAAGCAAATACCCAAACCGCAACAACGGCGAGGCCAATGGCCCAAGCCTTCCACGCCTGACGACGAAAGCGGGCCGAGATCGATACTGGAATGTACTCCTGAGTGTTCTCCACGACTAACCACTATCCAACTTAGAAAAATCGAATTTCCACCGATCCATTCTGTTCAGTCCACATTATGCAATAAAAAGTCTTCTTTTCGCCGAGCGGAAATGCTGTGCTTTTCCGTAAGCTTTTCAATTGAGGTCGCGGCTGGGCCGCCGTCGGTTACGGCCGTGATAACGGCATAGCCGCGAATCGTAATACAGACGAGACGGAAAAGACAGCTTTTCCGTCTCGGCGAGAAAACCTGCTCCCCAAGTGAATACAAGCGATCGCTCTTTACTTCACCGCGCGTAGTTTTGGGCTGGCCGTTTCGCTACCGATGCCAAGCGAGCGTTCGGTCGCGAGAATGTGGGCGGTGGTTTGGAGGACGGTGTCGGGATTGAGCGAAATGGAATTGATGCCCTTCTGCACGAGAAATCCGCGAATTCGGGATAATCCGACGGTGCCTGGCCGCAGATGCCGATCTTTTTGCCGCTGCGCTGTGCCGCTTCGATTGCCATCGCGACCATCTTTTCGACCGCGCCGTTACGCTCGTCAAAGAGATGCGCGACCATCTCGCTGTCGCGGTCGAGGCCGAGGGCAAGCTGCGTCAGGTCGTTGGAACCGATCGAATAGCCGTCAAAGACCTTGAGAAACTCGTCGGCGAAAACTACGTTAGCCGGCAGTTCGCACATCGCGTAGATCTCGAGGTCGTTTTCGCCCTGGACGAGGCCGTATTCGGCCATCAGGGCGATAACTTTTTCACCTTCCTCAACGGTACGGCAAAACGGGATCATCGGCTTGATGTTGGTCAGGCCCATGTCCTCACGGGCACGAAGCATCGCCTGACATTCGAGCTTAAAGCCGGCGCGATAGCGGTCGTCGTAATATCGTGACGCCCCGCGAAAGCCGATCATCGGATTCTCTTCGACAGGCTCAAATTCCTTTCCGCCGACGAGCATCGCGTATTCGTTCGATTTGAAATCGGACATGCGAACGATCACGGGTTTTGGATAAAACGCCGCCGCGATGCGGCCGACGCCTTCTGACAGGCTGCGGACAAAAAACTCTTTCGGATCCTCCTCGAGAATGCGCGCCGCGATAAAGTCGATCGTCTTGCGGTTCTTGAGGTTCGGGTAATTCACCAACGCCATCGGGTGAATGCCGATGTGGTTGTTGATGATGAACTCGAGCCGAGCGAGCCCGACGCCGTCGTTCGGCAGCCGCGATACGTCGAACGCGTGGTCAGGGTCGCCGACATTCATCATTATCTGTGTCTGCGGCCGGTCGTTGTCGGTGATCTTCTGTTTCTCGACCTTAAAATCGATCTTGCCGTAATAGATGTTGCCGCGCTCGCCCTCGGCACACGAGACTGTGATCGGCGCACCGTTCTTGATCTGTTCGGTCGCATTGCCTGCTCCGACGATGCATGGAATTCCAAGCTCGCGGCTGATAATCGCGCTGTGGCACGTACGGCCGCCGCGGTCGGTAACGATAGCCGACGCGCGTTTCATGATCGGCTCCCACGCCGGATCGGTCATCGAGGTCACGAGAATCTCGCCTTCCTTGAACGTATTGAGCTTCGCCGAATCGAGCATGACGTGGGCCGTGCCGTGACCGATCTTTTCGCCGACGGCGACGCCGGAAACAAGCGGTGCTCCATGCGTGCCTGTCAATTTGTACTTCTCGATGAAATTCTCTGTACGCTGTGCGTGAACGGTCTCAGGCCGGGCCTGCAGGATGAACAGTTCCCCGGTAATGCCGTCCTTGGCCCACTCGATGTCCATCGGCTGCTCTTTTCCGGCGAGCGATCGAATAGTGGTCCTCGATCGCGCACGCCCACTGGGCAAGCTGCAGGACCTCGAAGCCCGCAAGGCACATGCGGTTACGCTGCGTTTCAACAACGTCGCGCACGACCGTGCCTACGCCGTCGTCGTTAAAGACCATCTTGACCTCTTTGACGCCGAGTTTTCGTGTGACGATCGGCCGAAAACCGAGTTTGAGCGTCGGTTTAAAGACGATCCACTCGTCCGGCGTGGCCATTCCCTGCACGACGGCCTCGCCCAGGCCCCACGCACCGTTGATCACGACCGCGTCGCGGAATCCGCTCTCCGTATCGAGCGTAAACATCACGCCCGAACACGCCATATCGGAGCGCACCATCGGCTGGATACCGATCGAGAGAGCGACGTCAAAGTGGTCAAATCCTTTAGCCGTGCGGTAAGAGATCGCGCGGTCGGTCCAGAGGCTCGCGTAGCATTGATGACAGGCCTCAATAAGCCGTGATTCGCCGCGGACGTTTAGGATAGTGTCCTGCTGGCCCGCAAACGATGCATCAGGCAGGTCCTCGGCTGTGGCGGATGAACGCACGGCAACTTCGGGATTCTTCTTTCCAAAGCGTTCGCCGAGCCGATGATACGACTCGATTATTGCCGTCTCGACATCTTTGGGAAACGGCGTCTCGAGCATCAGCCGCCGAGCTTCCGCTCCGACGCGAGCGAGCTCGTCGAGGTCGTTGATATCGAGGCCTTTAAGTAATGCCTTTAGCCGCTTGCGCAGATCGTCGGTGTCGAGAAGTAAATGGTAGGCGTGGCTTGTCGTCGAAAAACCGTCAACCGCACGCACGCCCTGCGTTGTAAGCTCGCGAAACAGTTCGCCCAGACTCGCGCACTTGCCGCCGACGAGCGCGACATCGTCCGCACTGACTTGTGAGAGGTCCAGGACATAAGGTGTCTCGGCCGTCATACTTTCAAGCTGCGACTGCGGTAGATTCGGCTTTTGCGGCATAGTATTCGTCGGGCATGTCGCCCGTATCTTCGCGAATGAACCGCATGGCCTTTGGCTTGAGCGTTGCGAGCAGTTCCTTGCGGTTCTTGGTCTCGATCGGCTGGCCCATGTAGATCTTGCCCATTTTTGCGAGCCGTTGCTCGCTCATCAGGCCCGAGAACATCATCAGCGGATATGTGAAATTTGGCCCATTCAGCCTGCGGAGTTTGTATAGCCACATACCGATCGAACCGACCCGCCACGCCGTCGGGCCCCACCAGCTATATTGGCCGGGCCGTAGGTTCATCTTCCAGCACTTCATCATTAGCTGCCATTGCAGCGGCGTAAGCTGCTTGGTCTGCGTCACGCCTTTCTCCATCTCCATCCGTGTATCGTGCAGCGGCGTAAAAATGGACGGTATTAGAAACGCGAAAAGGCCGCGGCGTTCCATTTCGTAGATCAGGTCGAGCGTGGCCATGTTGTCCTCGTCCGTCTCGTCAGGATTGCCGACGATGAGCGTCATCGCGGGGAACCAGTTGTTCTCGTTGAGCACACGCAGGCCTTCAAGAACGACGCTTGGCCAATCGTCGATGGCAAATGGCACGCCCTTGCTGGCCATCACCTTCTTTGCCATTGTCACCGAGCCGGTCTCAAGGCCGATGAGCGGGGCAAGGGCCTTTTTCTCCGGGTGCGTGCTGAGATACGGGAAATGTATCGGGCTCTTCTGGAGCAGAATGCGTGAAAGCTCTTTGATCAGGACCGGATCGACAACTGCCGGTGCGATCGTTGCATGGCTCAACACGTGCTGCTCGACGCCTGGCGTGTTTACAATATCGCCGTACAGATCGAGCAACGCCTCGCGATTGGGAAAATAGAACGGCGTGTCCGTATGCACCTGTCCCCAGATGAACATATCCTCGGTCGCCAGGCTGATCTGCTTGTTGCCCTCGCGGACATTCGCGCGCACCGCGTCCATGATCTTGTCTTTTGGCAGATCGATCTGCGGATTGAGGTCGGGCAGGCAGAACTTGCACCGCCGGCCGCAGCCCGTGGTCATCTCGACGACGCCAAATGTGGTGCGTGTGTCAGGAAACAGGATCGCGTCACGCTCTTTCGGATGGACAACGGTAACTTCTTTCGGCAGGTCCTCACCCTTAATAGCTTTTGCAAACAGATCGAGCGTGTCCTGCGATTCGCTGCGGCCCTCGACGACGCAGTCGACCGACAAGCTCGTCGTACGTGTCAGTCTGGATGATCTGCCAGCCGCCGGAACCGCCGACAATGACCTTGAAATTATCGCGGTACGGGCTCGATTTGATCTTGTGCGAAAAGCTCTCGCGAATAATGCGAATTTATCGGCATCTTTGACGAGCCGAATATCGACGTATAAACGCCCGCCGCAAACGTCACCCCAAGCGGATTATGCGTCGAGACCGCGACGATACGCGTGTTAGGGCCGATGAATTTATCGAGATCGTCAGGATAGCAAGAGACAACGTCGTCCTTTGAATAGACGCGCTCTATCGACTTTTCGACAAGGCGTACGCCTGCAGGCATGTACTTTGCCGAGCCGTCGTCGTAACGTTCTACTTCGCGCCACTTTGGATACTTGCGATTTATTACACCTTCCATCCAGATGGGCAGTGACGCCATCGCCATCTGGATAAAATAGCCTGCGTGATCTATCGCCTCGGTAAGCGGGGCCGTCAGGACGATGAGCTTTCCGCCATCGGCGGCAGCCCCGTTACCATTGGCCGAACCGTTACCTGCGACGTTGCCATTGTCGCTCATAACTAGCCTCCCCAAAAAACCTTGTTAGAAACGGATAACCGCGTCGGGCCCGCCATCGACATGAACGGTATCGACAAATCGGATGCTCTTGCTGTCGGTCGTCATAACCACCGAATGTGTGCGTTTGCCCGCACCAAAGAACCTGACGCCGCGGAGCAGCGAGCCGTCAGTCACGCCTGTCGCGGCGAATATGATCTTCTTGCCCGGTGCCAGGTCGTTCGTGTCGAAAGTCTTGTATGGATCTGTGATGCCCATTTCGCCGAGGCGTTTCATCAGCTCGTCAAGAGGCGGCACCTTCGACTTATCGACGCCGAGACGCTCGGGATCAAAAACAAACTTCGTCTGTATCTCGCCGTTCAGGCATTTCATCGCGGCGGCCGTGATTACGCCTTCGGGAGCACCGCCGATTCCCATCAGGGCATGAATATTTGTTCCTGCAACTGCCGCCGAGATACCCGCCGAAAGGTCACCGTCAGAGATCAGTCGGATGCGGGCACCTGCGGCTCGGACCTCGTCAACCAAAGCCTTGTGCCGCGCCCGCTCGAGGCACATCACGGTCAGGTCTTCTATGTCGCGGCCCAGACGACGGGCAATATTCTTGAGATTGTCTTCCACCGGAGCATCGATATCGACGGAGCCGCGACACGACGGACCGACAACGATCTTGTCCATATAAACATCCGGCGCGTAGAGCAAACCGCCGCGTTCCGCGGCCGCAAGCACCGCTATGGCGTTGTTGGCACCGAGCGCACATAGATTCGTGCCCTCGAGCGGATCGACCGCGATATCTACCTCAGGAAACTCGGTTCTGGCATCATCAGAGAAGATGCCGCCGCCGACCTCTTCGCCGATGTAGAGCATCGGCGCCTCGTCGCGTTCGCCTTCGCCGATGACGATGCGCCCGCGCATGGGCACGGTGTCCATTACCTCGCGCATCGCCTCGACGGCGACGTGGTCGGAATATTTACGGTCGCCCTGGCCCATGGTCTTGGCCGATTCAATGGCCGCGGCCTCGGTGACACGCAGAAAATCGAGCGAAAGGTCTCGTTCAGCTTTGATGGTTTTCATCAGACTCCGTTCGTTAAATGATCTCGGGATTTTCGAGCTAGCAAGGGGCATTTTACCACTTGTTAACTCTGATTTGACAATATACTCTTGCGGATATTACGGTTTTAGTTTGTCGCGAACTTTGATCCGACGCGCGAGGACCTGAATCAATGACCTATATCGTCACAACGCCTTGCATCGACTGCAAATACACTGACTGCGCCGCTGTCTGTCCGGTCGAGGCCTTTCACGAAACGCCCGACCGGCTGCTGATCAATCCGGACGCCTGCATCGATTGCGACGCGTGCCTGCCTGAGTGCCCCGTCGAGGCGATCTATTCCGATATGTCATACCCACCGGAATACGCCGAGTGGATGGAGAAGAATGCCGAGGCGGAAAATTATCCGATCATCTCAACCAAGGTCCCAGCCCTAATGGGGCCAAAATGTCAGGGACCACCTGAATGATCCAAGAAGACGGCTGCGGCCGTCTTTTTTTTGCGCTTTCATCCGATCAATTCCACCTTATCCCAACCCTCATCAGGGCAGGCGAGCTGACCGTTCGGATCGGCGTTTTCCCGACCGAGTAGCGCGAGTTGAACACGTTCTCGACCGCGGCGAAGACGCGGAGTCGTTCGCCGATGCTGCGTAAGACAAACACGTCGAGCTGACCATACGGCTCCAGACGAAACTGATTAAGGTCGTCGTCAAATTGGCTGCTTGAAGCGCGAAACTGTCCCGAGGCCAGCCATCTGCCGCGTGAATAGCGTGCCTGCAGCGTGAACTGATGCCGAGGGACCTGTGGCACCATCCGCCCTACGAGCGTTGGATCTGACGGAAACTCCGTGATTGTAGAATCGGCAAACAGGTACCCGCCCGTGACCGTGACGCGCGAAAAGCGCCTCTCGGCCTCGATCTCGGCACCTGACGAGCGCGTCTCGGCGGCATTTCTCCGCTGCCGCGTTATGAGCGACGGCGTGACGCTGAGCGTCACGTTTGCGACGGCATTTCGGACATTGGCGGTAAAAACATTTGCCCTCAAGAATGTCTGCCCTCGGCCAAACAACACACCGCCTTCGAGGTTCACCGCCGTTTCCGCGGCCAGATCAACGTTTGCCTGCGTGACAACATTACCGACGCGAAAGCCGCGATATAACTCGTTCAGCGTCGGCGAACGAAAACTGCCCGACGCGGCCGCGTATAGCGAGATGCGATCGTCGAGACGCACAAGTGCCGAGCCACGCGGACTGACGGCCGAGTCGCCGCGATCGGGGAACGCCGTTGCCGCCGTCTGGCCAGAGGCGAGAATTGTTGTCGCAGAAAACCCGCGATAGTTGCTCCATTTATCAAACCGCACACCACCGATCAGCACGACCCGCTTTCCAACCGTCAACATATCCTGAGCATACAAGCCAAAGGTGGTCTGCCGCCCGCCAGAATTTGTTATCGCCGATGGAACGCCCGCCGAATAAGCCGTCTCGTCGCTCTCACCACGAACATTCCGCGCATCAAATCCAGTGACAAGCGTGTGCCGCCCGACGACTGCGTCCAAATGGAACGAGGTGCCGATACTTCGCACCGGAACACGCTGGATGCGGATTAGAGCTTCGGTAGTTCGTAATGCGTCGACCGCCGAGAAGGCCTGGTCGTACACCTGTCGGCCTCCGAACAAGCGCCACCGAGTATTTACCCTTCCGGCGATGTCGCCACCGATCACGAGACCGTTGATGTGCGTGCGATTCGTTTGCAGCGGCGTGCCATTCGTCCGGGCCTCGGTAAAGTATGACGGCTCGGCAAAGATCGAGCCTCGTTTACCAACGAAGTAGCCGAATCTCGGTCGGATGAGCCAGCTTTGTACGCCCGCAGGCGTATCGACGAGGCCTGCCGACGCGGACTCGACCGGCACAAAGCCGCGTGTGCTGAACCTTGCGGCCGCAACGTCCGCTTGCCATCGTTTTGCCCCGAACCCGGCAAATACTGAGCCGGAGTATGTCCGCTGGCCGCCGCCAAATACCTCAAAAGCAAGATGTTCTCCCATTTCAGTTCGCCGCAAGAGATTGACCGCACCGCTCAGTCCACTGTCACCGTAGAGGGCCGACGCACCGCCGCGAAAGACCTCGGCCGAGCCGATCTCGACGGACGATACTCGGTTCCATTGCACCCAGCCGCCGAACGGGTCGTTGAGCGGCACGCCATCGAACAGCACCGTGCTGCGGCTCGCCCCGCTCGAACCGACGCCGCGAAGCGAAACGCCCTGTGTCGTCGGGTTAGCGTTGCGGCTAGATGAGCGGCGGAATATTGAGAATCCGACCGCCTGCCGCAGCACATCATCCAGAACAGGTGCGGCAGATGCCTCAATGTCCGCTCGTGACAGCGAGGCAACGCTTGCGGGCGTTTCACCGACGCGTGTCTCGGTGCCCGCAGCGGTCACGGTGACCTCTTCATGGATCGACGGCGGAGGCGACGGCTGCTGGCCGCGAACCGCCTGAAATAGGCAAAAACACGCGAATATCAAGGCAGTCGGACGCATAAAAAACGTTGCAAAACGGAACGTGAGAATGTTTAGATGTATAGTATCACGTCACAACAAGCGGGTATTTTTCGTCGGAATGTCTATGTTCGATACGACAACTAACGGCAACGACACCGAACTGCGATCCATCGTCGAGCGGCGGATGAAGGTGCTCGTTCTATTCGGTACCCGGCCCGAGGCCATTAAGCTGGCACTCGTGATACACGAACTGAGGAAGAAATCCTTCCAGACGGTCGTCGTCTGCTCAAGCCAGCACAAGGGGCTGTTGCTGCCCTTTCTCGACAGCCTCGGGATCGATATCGACTTCGACCTCGGTGTGATGAAGCCGAATCAAGCACCGGCCGAGGTCTGTTCGCGTGTAATGGCGAAGCTCGACAAGATAATCGCCCGAGAAAAACCAGATCTCATTCTCGTTCAGGGAGATACGACGACAACGCTTGCCGGCGCTCTAGCCGGCTTCTACCGACAGGTTCCCGTGGGCCACGTCGAGGCGGGCCTGAGGTCCGGTAATATGATGAGCCCGTTTCCCGAGGAAATGAACCGCCGCGTCGCATCACAGGTCGCTTCATTCCACTTCGCCGCGACCGAAAAGAACCGCCGCAATCTGCTCGCCGAGGACGTGCCGAGCGAGCGGATATTCGTCACCGGCAACCCTGTCGTCGACGCGATGAAGTTCATGCTCAAGAATCTGACCGTCTCGCCCGCGATCACAGAGCTGATCGAATCGACAAAGGGCAAGAAACGGCTCCTGCTGACCACGCACCGGCGCGAGAGCTTTGGCGAAACGATGACCTCAAATCTCAAGGTGATCCGCGATTTTGTCGAACAACGGCCGGATGTTTGCCTGTTCTTCCCTGTTCACCCTAATCCTAACGTCAAAGGCATCGCGAACGAGATACTCGGCGGCCGCGAGCGCATACATCTACTGGAGCCGCTCGACTATTCGGACTTTCTAGCAATAATGAAGGCCTCCTGGCTGATCGTGTCAGATTCAGGCGGCGTTCAGGAGGAAGCACCGAGCCTCGGCAAACCGCTTCTGGTTCTGCGAGAGAACACCGAACGGCCCGAGGCGATAAGAGCGGGAGTTTCAAAACTGGTCGGCACAAGTCCCGGCTCGCTCAAGAAAATGCTCGAGGAAAACTACTCGGTCGACACTTGGATCAGATCGGTCAAGGAAGTCGCCAATCCATTCGGCGACGGTCGATCCGCAGCCCGTATAGTTAAGATCATTGAGGAAAAGCTCGCGTCTAAATCGCTGCGAGAACGAGCCGCCCAAGGCAAACTTTTCTAACCTGTTAATGACTCCGCCGACACAAGCCAATAAGCACCTTCTCACCATTTTGGTGGAGGACTATTTCCATGTCGGCGCGTTCGAGAGCCTGATACAGCAGCGAAATTGGTCTAATTTTGAGCCGCGTTACGAACAAAACACGCTCAAGACACTTGACCTACTTGACCGCTACAATGCCACCGCGACATTCTTTGTGCTCGGCTGGATCGCCGAACGCAGTCCTGACCTGATCCGCGAGATCATCGCACGCGGACACGAGGTGGCAAGCCGCGGGTTCTACCACCGCAGCCCACGGAATCTGACGCCCAACGAATTTCGCGAGGACCTGCGGCGAACCAACGACGTTATCGAGGAAGCCTGCGGACAAAAGGTCATCGGTTATCGTGCCGCAGAAAAGCTGGCGTTCGATCAAAGCGGCTGGGTGCTCGACACGCTTGCAGATGAAGGCTTCACGTACGATGCCTCATTTTTGCCGAATTCAAAGACGGAGAAATCTAAACGCGTCGCACATGAGATAAGCACGGGCGGAAGAACGATTTGGGAATTTCCCTATTCAACAACGGATCTCGGCGTCGGTCTGCTGCCGATATCGGGCGGCAATTATGTTCGCCAACTTCCCTACACGCTGCTGCGAAAAGCGGTCAGAAATTGGCACAAACGTCAGGACGACCCGTTCGTGTTTTACTTTCACGTCTGGGAACTCGACCCGGAACAGCCGCGCATCTCTGCGGCGTCGAGGATCAATCGCATCCGCCACTATCGCAAGCTCGACAAGATGGAGTGGATCCTCAACGAGAATCTCGCCCTGTACGATTGTGACGGCATAGCGTCGCACCTCGGCCTAAGTCAGGAGATCCGCCCTGCCGTGCCTCAACTTGCGGCCCGCGAACAGGTTACCGAGGTCGCAGCGAAACCATCTAAAGATCTGACTCCGGTATCGATCGTCATTCCCTGTTACAACGAACAGGAATCTCTGCCATATCTCGCTAAAACGCTCACCTCGGTCGAATCACGGCTAAACGACATCGGATTCACGTCCGAGCTTATCTTTGTTGACGACAGGAGCCAGGACGACACGTTGAACGTGATGCATTCACTCTTCGGCGACCGAAAGAACATCCAGATCCTGCAGCACGAGGTCAATAAGGGCGTGGCCGGCGGTATTATGACCGGCATCAGGGCGGCGAGGACCGAGTTGGTCTGCTCGATCGACTGCGACTGCACGTTTGACCCGCACGAACTGGCCAAAATGATCCCGCTGATGAAGCCGGACGTGGACATGGTCACCGCGTCGCCTTATCACAAGGACGGCGGCGTGCAGAACGTGCCCGGATGGCGGCTTTTGCTCTCAAAGGGTGCATCTGTGCTGTATCGGCGGGTGCTGCGGACCAAGATCGCGTCGTACACGAGCTGCTTCCGCGTCTTTCGCCGAAGCTCGATGGTAAATATCAACCCGACGGCTCCCGGCTTCCACGGCGTACCGGAAATGCTCGGCTTGCTCGATCTCGATGGCGGCAAGATCGTCGAATTTCCGACCGTCCTCGCTGTCCGTCTCTTCGGTGCCTCGAAGATGAACACGCTCAAAACGATCGTCGGCACCGTCAAGCTTCTCTCTCACCTCGCAATGCTGCGTTTCTTTGGGAAATCCCGCACAATTCAACCTTCTTTATCACCAGCGGAGCTCACGCCGGCATCGGAAGAATTCCGCAAATAAAAACTCCGGCAGATGTGCCGATCGAACGGAGTAATGCCGCATATCCGATATGCGAGCGTCACTCGCGACCGACCTCATCCATCCGGCCAATAACAAGATGCAGCAAAAGATCGCGATCGTCGGTTCAGGCTTTCTCGGCATGACGCTCGCCATGCGTTACGCCGACGCGGGCGCGGACGTAACGCTTTTTGAGTCGGCCCCCGAGATCGGCGGGCTCGCCTCGGTCTGGGAGATCGGCGACATCGTTTGGGACAAGCACTATCACGTGATCCTCGCGTCCGACCGGCACACACGGAACCTGATCGAGGAGATCGGCCTCGGCGACGAATTTCGATGGGTCGAGACGAAAACAGGCTTCTATACCGACGGCGAAGCTGCTGTCGATGTCGAACACGACGGAGTTTCTCACCTTCCCCGCGATCGGCCTGATCAGCAGGCTTCGCCTCGGGGCCACGATCTTCTACGCGTCAAAGGTAAAGAACTGGCGGCGGCTGGAAAAGCTGACGGTCGAGAAATGGCTGACACGTTGGTCGGGCCGCAAGACATTTGAAAAGATCTGGAAGCCGCTCCTCAAAGCGAAGCTCGGCGACGCGTACAAAGAGACGGCGGCATCGTTCATCTGGGCCTCGATCCAGCGAATGTACTCGGCACGCAACTCAGGAATGAAGCGCGAGATGTTTGGCTACGTACGCGGCGGCTATGCCCGCGTGCTCGAACGCTTTAGCGATGTCCTCATCGATAAAGGCGTCGAGATCAGGTTGAATTCGCGTGTCGAGTCGATCGAAAAACTCGCGAACGGCAAGGTCTGCGTATCGACGGTGGTGGCCCGGAGAAATAGAGACGTTAAACCCAACGTCGTCCGCCAACAGACGAAGTACGCGACGTTCCAGGCAGCGGCTGCCGTTGCTCCTGGGTTCTCAGGGGCCTTTATATCGGAACCGCAGATCAAGCTCGGATCGGTCGTGCAGTTCCCTGAGGACAAGGCCGTAACACAGTTTGACCGAGTGATCCTCACTTGCCCCTCGAACGCGGCGGAGAAGATGCTCACTGACCTCGACCCGACAGAACGCAAATTGCTCCGCGGCATCCGCTATCAGGGAATCGTCTGTGCGTCGGTGATGCTCAAATGTTCACTGTCCGACTATTACGTCACGAATATTACGGACGACACGCCATTCACCGGCATCATCGAGATGTCGGCGATCGTCGATAAGGAAGAATTTAACAATAACGCGCTGGTTTACCTTCCGAGATACGTAGCCCCCGACGATGAGCTGTTCGATAAAACGGACGATGAGATCGAGAAGATCTTTTTGGACGCGCTTGAGCAGATGTATCCGCACTTCAAGCGGTCAGACGTCGTGACCTTCAAGATCTCGCGGGTGCGTCAGGTATTTCCGATCCCGGTAGTAGATTATTCGACCGAGTTATCCGGCATGAAGTCGTCTGTCGACGGCGTGCATGTCGTTAACTCCTCACATATTGTTAACGGCACGCTCAACATAAATGAAACGGTGCAGCTAGCCGAGCGTTTCTTCCGCGAGGACGCCGCAGGAGCAAAATGAAAATCGCAAGTCTGTCATTAGACCTCGATAATCAGTGGTCTTACATGAAAACGCATGGCGATGCGGGATGGGAAGATTTTCCCAGCTATCTCGATGTCGCGGTGCCGCGTATCTTGGATTTTTTGCGCGAACGCGGCCTTAAGATCACGTTCTTCATAATTGGCCAGGACGTGGCTCTCGAAAAGAACCGCGAAGCGATCCGTTCGATCGCCGACGCAGGGCACGAGATCGCGAACCACAGCTTTAACCACGAACCGTGGCTGCACCTCTATTCGCGAGAACAACTGGTCGAGGAATTCGAGAAGACCGAGGCCGCACTGGAGACTGTATGCGGAACGCGGCCGGTCGGATTTCGCGGGCCCGGCTTCAGCCTTTCGCCAACGGTCATCGACGTTCTCGGGGTCCGCGGATACGAGTATGACTGCTCGACGCTGCCGACCTATTTCGCGCCGATCGCACGCGCGGTCTATTTTCTCAGATCGCCTGCGATGAGTGCCGACGAACGCGAGAAGCTCAAGAAACTGTTCGGCAAATTCGCAGACGGTTTTCAGACACTTAGTCCGCATCTTGTCGAAGCTGGGGGGCGACATCTGGTCGAGATACCGGTAACGACATTCCCCATCATAAAAATACCGATACACGCGACCTATCTGCATTACCTGTCGGCCTTTTCGGCTCCGCTGGCAAAGGCATACTGGCGGTCAGCTATTGCGGCATGTTCAGTGACTGGTGTTCAGCCCTCGATGCTGCTGCATCCGCTCGATTTCCTGAGCGGTGAGGACATACCCGAATTGAAGTTCTTTCCCGGTATGAACGTACCTACGGAAAAGAAACTCGAACTCATGGACAGTGTGATAGGCTCCTATGGGGCGAAGTTTGAAATAGTCAATATCCGCGAGCATGCGAAGCGCTTTCGCCAAAATGCACCGGCCGCGGTTCCGCAAACCGAGGTTCTGCTGTAAGGTTCCCGTTGTGTTTAAAACGGAGCACGTTGCAAACTTTCTTCGCGACCGGGACTCAACGACCGGCTTCCTGCTCTGTCTCGGCTTTCTGTTTCTTGTAGTTCTGGCGTTTCACGCGAAGCCCGTCCCGTTTGGCAACGAGTTTATTTACCTGTTGCGCCTCGGGCCCTACGTCCCGCTAAACGACTGGTCATTCGCCGGTACTGCCAACGAGCATTGGCTCTTCAATTTCATCTTCAGCCTACCTGCGTACTTCGTCTCGATCGAAGTTATGGGCTGGGGCGGAAGGGTCCTCGTTTGGATCCTCTGCCTGGCCGGCCTCATCAAGCTGGGCAAAAACTGGAAGATCCCGTACTGGGCGATCGCCTTCTCGATCGGATTCTGGCTGGCCATCGGCCAAGCGGTGGTCAATGCCGAATGGATGATCGGCACCTTTGAAGCAAAGACCGTCGCATACTTTTGCCTGCTGTTCGCCCTTAGCGACTTTGCAAATGAAAGGTTCGCTCGCGGAGTCGATATTGCTCGGCCTCGCGTTTAGTTTTCATCCGGCGGTCGGCCTGTGGGCCATTCCCGCCGTCGGCCTGGCTCTTCTTGCGGAACGCGTCGCGGTTCGCGACCTGGCAAAGGTTGCCGGCCTGACGCTCTTATTCTCATTGCCCGGAATTATTCCACTGATCGGTGATCAACTCAGCGCACAGCCTGCGTCGTATGACGACTGGCAATTCATCGTCACGAAGCACATGCCCTTTCATTTCGATCCGTTCTACTTCTCGACCCTCGGGATGGTGCTGTTGGGGTTGATGCTGATCTTCAACTCATTGCGTTACGAAAGAGCGGAGAGTTCTGCACTGCGTTTTCTTCGCAATTTTCAGATCGCGATCGCCGGCTTCTTCGTCCTTGGGATCGTATTGAGGGCGTTCGAACTCTACCCGCTGCTGCGTTTTATGCCGATGCGGCTGTTTCCGATACTGACGCCGCTGTTTTTCGTCTTCTCGGCGTTCTACTTTGTCGAGAAATTGGAGCGTTGGCCGAAAAAGGCTCTCGCCGCCGCCTACGTGCTGGTCATTCTCGGCCTGCTGCAGCCATTTGATGCGGGCATCGGACGGTTGCGTGAACTTAAGGCGAGTTGGGTCGCCAAGGCTGATGACCGCGAGGTCTCGTTGAAGTGGGTCGCGGAGAATACGCCCGAGGATGCCGTCATACTCACCGCTCCGCTCGGCCGCGAATTTTGGCATCATTCACAGCGTTCGCAGATCGTCTCATATATGTATCCGCGGTATGACCGCCTCTCTGAATGGCGAAGCCGAATTGGCGACCTGACCTCCGACGTGCAGATCACTGACCGTGCCAGTTCGAGGCGCGAGATCGATGCGGCATTCGCTCAGCTTTCGACGACTCAGATCGAGGATTTGCGTCGAACCTACTCGACGACTCACCTCGTCACGCGAACAGACTACCCGTTCCCCGTACTGTTTCGAACGGAGACCTACAAGGTCTATCAACTGCCGTGACCGGCAACGATCACCAGAAGTAATTACCGAATAGCTGCATTCCCACTGATTGGGCAAACACGAGCGAGGCGAGTTGGATACGTTCGCCGGCCCCAACGTTTGAATCTTCCAAATAATACGCGACAGGGAACAAGAGATAAGGGTAGATCCAGGCACACGCCCGGGCCGTCTCGCCCGTCCGCCATGCTCCAACCGCGTACATGCCCAACAGCGATACGCACCCGAGAATGGTCAGCACAAGCAGCGGCCGCGCGGTCAATTCGCCCAAAGCCTTGAGCGGACGAAGTCGAACATTCGACCTAAGCCCGCGGATCAAAAGAACCAACAGGAACGGCCCGAAAAAGAAAATGATCTCTGCCACGTCTTCTAGACGCGTAAAGAGGTAATTCACCGGGTCGACCAGCAGCATGAAGCCATTCGGATTCTCGTACAACGAGGCCGTACGGAATGAGTGCCAGGCGTCGTAACCGGTAAACGCGAATAGCAGCAGATGGACGGCGGCGACCCCTGCGATCACAATGAGCGATCGCTTTATACTGCGCCTTACGAGCAGATCAAAGCCCACCAAAACAGGCAAGATAAAGAGGCTGACAAAGGTAAGCAGAAACGACGAGGACAGCATGACGATCGCCCCAGCGAGCGAGCTTCGGCCCTTGCCAAAGCAGCACAGATAGAGCGTTCCGGTCAGCAGGGCGACGATCATCGCATCGAGCGTGGCGAGATAATAGACCTGGATCGCGGGCAGCAAAACCAGCAAAAAAGCGACATAGTTCGCCGTCGCTTCGCTTAGCTCCGTTCTGATCAGCCGCTGGAAAAAGAAGACTGTCGTGACCGTCGAAACGACCATGATGAACAACGCGATGATGGCCGGGCTCTGAAACAGTTTCTGCAAAAAGTAGAAGACAAGAACCGCTCCCGGCGGGTGCGTGTGCGTGTGCCGGTTGAGCGTCGGCTGGAGCTCGTTATAGCGCTGAAAGAAATCCAACGGATCGGTGACCTTGAGCGCGTCGTGGTAGTACTCCTGGCCGTCGGGAGAATTCGGAACAAGGATGCCCGTTTGAGCGTCCCCGGCGATCGGTGCAACGAACCCTACATCGACTCCTTGCGTCAACGTAAGACCGCAGATCAGGATAACGCCCGAAAGCGCAACAATCCGCACGTCATACAGCCTCGCCTCAAGAACACGCATCAGCAGATAGAACGCGATCAACACGGCGACCGCGACGAGCACGTTTGTGATCGATGGCAAGCGAAAATTAAAGACACTGACCGGCCAGTAGTACGTACAGTCGAACGCGATCCAGTTATTGCACACGTATCGCAGGCTTCTTTGCGCGATAACGGTCACCGCCACAAAGGCCGCCGTGAACAGCAAAACCCGCGGCCAGGTGAACAATAGGGATGGACGCTTCATCAACGAAAGATTATACAGAGCCTTAACTACTTTACCTGACCGACGCCCCGTGCCGTTGGAAAATTTTACACGGGCGAATTACACTGTTGTTATCGAAAGAGAATTCTATTTCGGGACGCTATACCTGCTAAGGAAAAAGACCCATGATGCCACTCGACCCTAAAACCATGAATAAGCCGACGGCCCGGTGCTCGGAATGTGATACTGAGGTCGAGCATTACAATACGTTCATGTCGCCGGCCAGTGAGACGAGCGTCGTCTGTTGGCAATGCCTCGCGCGTGAGGAAAAAGGCTTTAATGCAAAGCCCGATTTCCACCGCGCTTCGCGCCGCGGCGTGATCCCGCGATAGCGATGGCCGTAAGGGATATAACGGAATATCCGGCCGAGGTATTGGCAACGCGTGGCCGCCCGGTGACGGAGTTCGATGCCGCACTTGCTGAGCTTTGCCGCGATATGTTTGACACGATGTACGAAGCCGAAGGCGTCGGGCTGGCCGCGCCGCAGATCGGGCTGGATCTGCCGCCTCTTCGTTATGGACTGCGAAGGCGTCAAGCTGGTCGCCGCAAACCCCGAGATCATCGCGACCGAGGGCGAGCAATCCGGTCAGGAAGGCTGCCTCTCGGTCGGCAAAGTGCCGGCTGTTGTAGTTCGTCCGCAGCGCGCAACGCTTAGGGCACAGGACGAGAATGGGCAATGGTTCGAGAGCGAAGCCGAGGGCTACGCGGCCCGCGCGTTCCTGCATGAGACAGACCATTGCGACGGTAAGTTATTTATCGACCACTTGCCAAAATTACGGCGAGACATGGTAGTGAAAAGGTTTAAGAAAGAGAAACGTTGGGAATGATTTATGGCATCGGCGGCGATCATGTGCTCATCTTAGAGCGCGGATCGTGCCACGGGCCGATCCGGTCACCAGCTGCATTCGGCCGCCGCCAGGAGGAAAAATGAAAAAACTATTTATTATCAGCGTATTAGTTCTATGCTTTGTGGGCTTTGGCACCATCACTGCCTCGGCCCAATGCGACATCAATACGGCTTCGCCGATCAAGTGCGGGTTTTATGATGAGGGCTATCAGGACGGCATTCAGGACGCTAAGTCCAATCGCAGCAATGACTACAAGCGTTATCGAAGCAAATATTCGAGCACCAACCAGTACGAAAATTTCTACAGCCGCGGGTATGACGCTGGTTATCAGAGTGTAAGGCCGACCGTTCGGTGGACCACTGCTCAGCGTAATGCCTACGACGCCGGCTATTCGCAGGGACAGAGCGATCGACGGACCGCCGGCCGCGGGATCGAAGGCGTCATCAGCGGCCGTTACGATCCGGGCATCGGAGCGTTTTATCAGCAAGGCTACGACGACGGATTTAACAACCGCCCGCGTCAATACAACGTAGCGGTCGGCAACGCTCCGACCTACCCGGGAACGGGCGGCTCGGTCGGCACTGCTGTTTGGACCGCACGCGTGGACGACCGGACGAATATCATCATTCGCGGCAACACGATGCAAACGCAAACGATTAGCGGCAACACAACGATCGTCAGTTCGCAGACAATGAACAGTGATCTGCCCCGACGAGCGACGACCGTTTCCGCGAGGAAACTCGACGGACGCGGCCAGGTCAACGTCATCCAACAGCCCAATCAAGGCAACGATTTTACTGCGATCGTTCAGGTCTATGACGCGCGTGGCGGCACGGATATCTATCGCGTCGAGATCAGTTGGGCGGGCGGTTCGACTATTGATCCTAACATCCGTTCGAACAGCCTGCGTTGGAGCGGAACGGTCGAGCACATGGCCGAGATCAGTATCAGCGGCCGCGACGTCCAGAGCCGCGATACGTCGAACTTGGGCCTCGACAACGTGGACTTCAGACTTAATGGCCAGCTTCCGCGTCGTGCGGTCAACGTGACACTGCGTCGCCGCGAAGGGCGCGGTCAGATAACCTTGATCCAACAGCCTTCGGTGATGAACAATTTTACCGCAGTCGTCCAGGTCTATGACGTGGAGGCCGGTGGTGATAGGTACGTATTCGACCTTGAATGGTAAATCGCGCAGAAGGGCCGACCGAAACGCCGGCCCTTCTCATTTCTTCTCAAACACGGTCCGAAACACCAATAATCCCTTGTCCTCAACGGCCTTTTCGCGTTCCGTCTTGACCGGGAACGGATTCGGGCGAGTGCCGAGCTCTTTATATCGCCCGTCAGCCCTAAACAGGTCGAACATCTCTTCTGCGAGAAACTCGATGTCGGTTTGCAGGAACACGCGGCCCTCGGACGTGAGGTTTCGGGCGATCGCGGCAACCATTTCCTGATTCACCATTCGCCGCTTCGCGTGTTTCTTCTTGAACCACGGGTCGGGAAACTGGATCGTGACCATCTGCAGCAGGCCGGGCGGGACTCCCTCGATGAGCCTCTCGAGCCAGATCATGGCATTGCAAAATGCGTAGTGAAGGTTCGATAAATTCGCCTCGGCCGCGAGCCTGTTGCCCTCGGTTACGAGAGCTTCGCGGATCTCGACGCCGAGATAGTTCCATTCGGGCTGCACGCCGGCCATCCGCAGCAAAAACCGCCCGCGTGCGACATCCGATATCGAGATGCAGAGGCCGCAACGGATCGGCAAAAACACGGGCCAGATCGACCGGCTCAGGCGAGCGGCGAAAATGCGGCGCAAGCGGATTTACGTGTTGGTGAACTCTGACGCGGCCCATTGAAACTAGATAATTCGGAGAATGAGGAGAATGCTCATCGCGCAGCCCGCAAGATAAATGCCCATCGCCGCCAGTCCTGCAACGGTCGTGATCGGACCTGCGTTTCGCGGGTCGGCATATTCGTCAGTTGGTATCTGGATAAGCCCATAGATCGCGCCGGTGATAAGTCCGCCGATGTGACCGAAATTATCGATCACCTGGAACAGAACGAGGCCAAAGACGAGGATGAAGCCAATGTTGATGAGCAGGCTCTTACGAAACTCCGGCGAGATGAACCGCCTGCGACGAAAAGCGTAAACCAGCAGATAACTGACCAGTCCGACAACACCACCCGACGCCCCGACCGAAAGACCGTCGGGAACGAACATAAGGCTCAGTACGCCGCCGCCGAGAGCCGAAAGCAAAAAGACTATCGCTAAATGAGCGCGATTTGAGAGCATCTCGACGATGCGGCCGAAGCTGTAGAAGGCGTAGCAGTTCATCGCCACGTGCATCAGGCCGCCGTGTACGGTCGCCCCGGTCAGGATGCGCCAATATTCGTGACCGATAAGGAACGCGGGTTTATCAAATCCCGCCGCCATTATCGACAACTCAAGTCCCGTCGCGAACTGCGTCAACGCCACTATGACGATCGCTGCGACCAGTATGATCGTATAGAACGGCGTCGGCTGATACGCCTCGACTACGTCCTCGTCCAGCGGCTGCGAGGGCTGTTCTTCTTCTGATTGATAAGTGAATGACATTGAATGCCTACATTGCCAGACCGCCATCGGCCTGCACAACCTGACCGGTGATGTATGCGGCGGCGGGAGAGAGCATAAAGCACGCGATCTGGGCAACCTCGTCGGTCTGACCCAGCCGTCCGAGCGGGATCATCGAGAGAAATTTTTCGCGGTATTCCTCGTTCATCTCCGCGGCCATATCGGTCTCGACCAGACCGAGGGCGAGCGCGTTGACGGTTATCTTGCGGCTCGCGACCTCTTTGGCGAGAGATTTCGTCAGGCCGATCATGCCGGCCTTCGAAGCCGAATAATTCGATTGCCCGAGCATTCCAACCACGCCGGAGATCGACGTGATATTCAGTATCGATCCGCCATTCTCATTACGCATCATCGGCCTGAGTACCGCTTTGCTGAAATTCCACGCACCTTTCAGATTCGTATCGATCACCGCGTCCCAATCCTCTTCCTTCATCCGCAGTATCAACGTGTCGCGCGTTATCCCCGCGTTGTTGATCAGATAGTCGACCGTCCCAAACGCTTCCTTTACCTGCCCGACAAACTCCGCCGCTGCCTCAGTATTCGCAACATCACACTGCGCAGCGATCGCCTGCACGCCGAGCTTCTCGATCTCAGCTTTTAAAGCCTCGGCCTCGTCCGCACTCTTTGAATAGTTGAACGCGATATTCGCCCCGCGCCTCGCTAGTTCAAGCACGATCGCTTTTCCTATTCCACGTGTGCCGCCAGTTACGATTGCTGCCTTTGCATTAAAATCCTTCGTCACTATCCCTCCAAAAAGGTCATAGACCGAGCCAAAATCTGACTCGGTCTTCAACTTCTGCTAGTTGTCCTGGCATCAACGAGCCCAGCTTTCTAATTAGCCTTGCATGCGGGATCGTGACCAGGTTCTGAACATCGAATCGCGCCCTCACGCAGATAGCGGACCCGTAAGTTCACTTCGAGGCGAGAACCCCTCGTGCTGGTAGTGTGCGGTACAAGGGTGACTAAAGCCCTGTCGACGATCTCCGCAGGAATGCTCAGCACAAGACACGGGCGAACTTTCGCTGCGTAACCGAGGTCAACCAGCCAGACCTCACCGCGTTCAGGCTCGGCCATCTTCAGCCTCTTGTTTTTCGAGCTCGAGGAATAACTCTTCTGCTTGTAGAATCAGTTCAACGTCCGTGAGACTTGGAGTTTCGGTGTCGAGCGATCTCCGAAGAATTACCTTCGTCACTTCCCTTTGTTCGTTAAGCGGCAGATGGTCAAACGTCGCGAGGATTTCCTGCACAGTCTCTGTCATAGGTCGATTTTACGCTGTCATCCCGCGTTTCTCAATAGTCATCCATTCAGAGCGTAACGCTGAATGGTGAACAGTTCATGAATCCCCTTCTCCGCCATCACGAGCATCTCGTCCATCTGATCGCGTGAAAACGGTTCTCGCTCGGCGGTGCCTTGGAGTTCGATGAATTTACCCTCGCCGGTGCAGACGATGTTCATATCGACGTCGGCCGCGCTGTCCTCAACGTATGCGAGGTCGAGTATCGGCGTGCCTTCGATGATGCCGACGCTGACGGCAGCGACCTCGCTAAGGATCGGATTCGTCTTGATGACGCCCGTTTTGACGAGCTTGCGGCAGGCCAGGGCAAGCGCGACGTACGCTCCCGTTATCGAAGCGCACCTCGTGCTCCCGTCCGCCTGAATAACGTCGCAATCGAGATAGATCTGTCGCTCTCCGAGCAGCTTTGTATCCACAATTGCCCGCATACTGCGGCCGATCAGGCGTTGGATCTCGGCCGTCCGGCCCGACGGACGCTGTGTCTCACGCTGCGTGCGAGTATTTGTCGCCCGCGGCAGCATCGCGTACTCGGCCGTGACCCAACCGAGCCCTTTGTTGCGCATAAACATCGGCACGCGGTCCTCGACACTCGCCGTGCAAATGACCTTGGTTCCGCCAACCTCGATCAGCGCCGACCCCTCGGCATACGGTGAGATGTTGGGCGTGATCTTAGTCGGACGGATCTGGTCGTGAGTTCGATTGTCTGATCTTGTATAAGTCATAGTGAAAGGTGAAAAGGTGAAAAAGTGAAGGTGTCAAAAAGCTGTGCCGGCGGACGGGACTTTTTCACCTTTTCACTTTTTCACGTTTTCACTTTGTATTCGGTCGCCGCCGTAAACCTCGATCGCCTCGAGCTTTGCCGGTTTGACACCTAAAAATCGTTCGGCCACGCGGGCGAATCTGTCGGCCGCGTCGGTCACGTAAAAATGGTCGAGGTCATCGCACAGTTCCCGGCGGCCGGTAATCTGGTTCGGATTCTCGAGGCCTTTTTCCTTCAATAACGCCGCGACCTCATCCGCTGTCGCCTCACCCGAATCTACGAGTCTAACATTCTCGCCGACGGTCTGCTGGATCACGTCGCGAAGGATCGGATAATGCGTGCAGCCGAGCACGAGTGCGTCAGGTGCAAACCGTTTCATCCCTTCGAGATATTTTGCGGCGATCGAGAAGGTCTCAGGCTCGCGCGTCCAGTTCTCCTCGGCCAGCGGAACAAACAGCGGGCAGCCCGCCTGCAGCACTTCAGCACTTTCCGACGCTCGCCGTATCGCTTCGAGATACGCGTCGCTCGCGACCGTCGCCTCGGTCGCGATCACACCGATCCGCGGAGCTTCTTTGTCCCGCGTCATCTCGACCGCCTTTCGCCCGCCCGGCCCGATCACGCCAGCCACATCAAGGCCGATCTTTTCTCTGATCGCCGGCAAAGCGAGCGCCGACGCCGTGTTACAAGCCACGACCAGCATCTTGATGCCGCGAGACGCGAGAAACTGCGAATTCTCGATCGCATACCGCTCGACCGTCGCCAGCGATTTCGTCCCATACGGCACCCGCGCGGTATCGCCGAGATAAATGAAATGCTCATTCGGCAGCCGGTCATGCAAAGCGCGATAAACCGTCAGCCCGCCCACGCCGCTGTCAAAAATGCCTATTGGTAGTTCAGCGTTCCCCACTACAGAAATAATGAGGATACCGCCTTGTTAGAGCAAGTCCAAGGTAAGGGAAAAATGGTGGAGGCGGCGGGAATCGAACCCGCATCCAAAGGTTGCGACCAGTGAGATCTACACGTTTAGTCGATTCACTTGAATTTCGCCACTGATGAGCAGATGAATCGACAAGACCTCATCGGCAGCTAACCTGGCTGACTTTAAGCCGCGCCCGCAGGTGGTGGACGCGCCCGAGCCTCTACTGTGTTATGCCTCGGCCGGTCGCAAGAGACAGACTTCCGGTGAGACATCGCTTAACCTAGGTTTAATTAGGCAGCGAGAGCTAATTCTTGATTAGCATTTGTGTTTTGTATAGTTGTTTTAACGAGCTAACCATACAAGCCCGACGTGCACTCAAAGATCTATACAAGCCCCTGTCGAAGCCTGTCGCCCCCAAGGCGAAAACAGCGAGCATCCAACGCCCGCCATCGCAGACCGTAAGTCTACGTTATTAAGATGAGAATTGGAAGGATCGCGTTGACCGCGTTCGGGGCCCGCGGTAATTGCACTCGTGGGTCAAGTTGGCTATACTCGCTCGGAAATAACCATTCAACTAAGGAGTCTTCCCCAACAAAATGAGGACGACGATCACTCGCATATTCTCTACCATTGCTTTTTTCTCGATTCTCGGCATCGGCACGGCTGCGGGCCAGCCGGGCTCAACAGCATCCCCGACCAAGCCGCCTTCAAAACACCCGCTGGACAAGGGCGATTTCAAGGTCGGTTTCTCGCCAAAGACAAAGGCAAAGAACCCGAAAAAGGACATGCCAAAGGAAGAGAAGGAGATCTTTCAGGGAATTGCGGACGAGCTGAATGCGTTTCTCGCCATGCCCAGGGACATCTACATCAATATGGATGCCTGCGGCGAGCCAAATGCATATTACAGTCCTGAAACGTCGGAGATAACCTTTTGCTACGAGCTGATCGCTCAGTACGAAGCAGAATTCAAAACGATCGAAAAGAACCAGGAGAAGGTCGACTCGATGGTCGAGGACACGCTCGTGCAGACTCTGTTTCACGAGCTGGGCCACTGCCTGATCGACGTCTGGGACCTGCCGGTGACGGGCCGCGAAGAGGACGCTGTCGATCAATTGGCGACGATCCTGATGCTGGACGGGTCGGACGAGGGGACCGTTAGCACGATCAATGCAGCCCTTGAATTCGACATCGCGAGCCGCGACCAGGACCCGAATGACATGGCCTACTGGGATGAGCATTCTTTCAGCAAGACGCGATTCTACGACATGATCTGTCTCGTTTACGGCAGCAACGAAAAGAAAAATGCGTGGATGGTCGCACCCGATATCCTGCCAAAGGATCGTGCCGTGCGTTGTGGTGAAGAATACAAACGCGCCGAACGCTCATGGCTCAAGCTGCTTGACCCTTACATCATTAAATAGTCGACTTACTGCTTGGCGCTTTGGCTGTTGGCGATGAGTGTGGGATAGGTGCCCGTCCAGCAAGCCGAGCAAGTTGAAGCTGCGTCGAGGCCGATGGAATCGAGCATGCCCGCGTGCGAGAGGTAGCCGAGGCTATCGGTGCCGATCTGGCGGGAGATCTCGTCAACAGACATCTGCGACGCGATCAGTTGATCACGGTCAGGAGTATCGACGCCGTAGTAACACGAATGCGTGGTCGGCGGGCACGAGATGCGCATGTGCACCTCGGCAGCACCCGCCTCGCGGACCATCTGAACGATCTTTTTCGAGGTTGTGCCGCGGACGATCGAATCGTCGACTAGCACGACGCGGCGGCCTTTGATGAGGTCCTTGATCGGATTGAGCTTGAGCCGGACGCCGAACGAGCGGATGTTCTGCGTAGGTTCGATGAATGTGCGCCCGACGTAGTGATTGCGAATGATCGCCTGCCGAAACGGTATCTCCGATTGCGCCGCGTAACCGATCGCCGCTGCCACGCCCGAGTCTGGCACCGGCACCACGAGGTCGGCATCCGCGGGGTGTTCTAGAGCTAGGTGCCGGCCCATCATGTGCCGCGACTGGTTGACCGATCGGCCAAAAATGATCGAATCGGGCCGCGAGAAATAGACGTGCTCAAAGGTGCACACGGCGTGAGGTTTCTCTTCGAGCGGGCGTTCAGGCCGTAGTCCGTTCTTGTCAATAATGATCATCTCGCCCGGCTCGACCTCGCGGATATATTCGGCGTCGATCAGGTCAAACGCGGCACGTTCCGCTGGCAACGCACCACGCATCTTTGAATTTCCCCAACACCAGCGGCCTGAATCCGCGTGCGTCACGTACGGCGATCAGTGCGTCAGTCGTCAGGAAAAGCAGCGAAAATGCTCCCTCCGTGTCGGCAAGGACTTGCTTGATCGCCTCGACCGCATTCGGGGCCTTCGTTCGAGCGATGCCGTGCAGGATCGTTTCTGTGTCGGATGTGGACGAGAAGATGGCACCGTCGCGTTCAAGCTCCTGACGACGAGCCTCGGCGAACGGCAGATTTCCGTTATGGCAGACCGCGATCAGGCCGTGCTGGCACTTTACGCGAAGCGGCTGCACTTCCTTGATCGTGTTCTTGCCCGCCGTCGAATACCGCGTGTGACCGATCGCCGCCGTCCCGGGCAGTTTGGCAAGGACCTCAGGATTCAGCACATCCGCGATCAGACCGATCCCGCGTTGCTGTATCAGATCGTCCCCGTCCGCCGAAACGATGCCGCACGCTTCCTGTCCGCGATGCTGCAACGCAAAAAGCCCAAGCTGCGTCAACGTCGACGCCTCGGCATGGCCAAAAATGCCGAATATGCCGCATTCTTCGCGAAATTTGTCGTCCGCCATATGCATCCGTTGCTATTTTGCCACAAAAAGAAATTAGCCACGAATTACACGAATTACACGAATTAGTAGAACTATGATTCTTGTGATTCGTGGCCGAGTTTGGCCAGATCGGCGGGCGTGTTGATATTAAGAAAAAGCCTCTCCGGATCGCCGATCGCGGCATACTCGTGCGCCTCGACACGTCGCGTCAGTGGGCGATCGAGAAAGACTCTGAGCGGCGGCATTGCTTCAGCGCGTTCCATCAGGCCCTCGATCTCACCAATAAAGGGCTTTACGCGATACAGCGCGCACAGCGGCTGCAGCCGTCCGTCAGGCTGTACGGGCAGGACGGCATTGTTATCATCAGTCGCAAAACCAGCGAGCAACCTGATGAGTTCAGGCGGTACGAACGGATAATCGCACGCCAGCACCAACACCCATTCACCGCGTGTATATGCGAGTGCCGTATGCAGGCCGCTCCATGCACCGAAGCCGGGCCGGAGGTCGGCGATCATCGGCCGAGCAAGCCCCGCGAGCACATCTACCGGAAACTGCCCGTCCGCACCTGCGACAAACCTGACTGGAACATTCGCAAACGCCGCCTCAATGATCCGGGCCGAACGCTCGGCGAGTGTCATGCCGCCCAACTCGATGAACGCCTTGTCCTCGCCGAGCCGCGACGAGCGGCCGCCGATGAGGACAAAGGCTTCGATGTCTATAGAAGTCATACGGGCGAGGGCGTGACCGACACGATCACGCATTTCGACGTCGGCGTGCCGCTGCGTTTGGCCGTGCTGCCGAGCGGAACAAGCGGATTTGCCTCGGGAAAATACGCCGCCACGCAATCGGGCGGCATCAGGTACGGCACGACCGTGAAACCGAAAATCTGTCGCTCACCGTCGTCAAAATGGCTCGTAATATCAACCTTCCGGCCCGCCGTCAGCCCGTGTTTGAGAATATCAGCCTCGCCGATAAAGAGCACATGCCGGTCGCCGTCGATGCCGCGATACCGATCGTCGAGGCCGTAGATCGTGGTGTTGAATTGGTCATGTGAGCGTATCGTCGTCAGCAGAAGGCGGCCCGGCGGCAGGTCGACTTTCGACAATTTACTTGAGCGAAAAAGTGCCTTGCCCGACAGCGTCGTGAATCGCCCCTCACGCGGCGGGTTCGGCATATAAAAGCCGCCCGGCACACGGATCCGCTCGTTGTAATCCTCACAACTCGGCACGACGCGCGAGATCGCGTCGCGGATCAGATCATAATCACCGCCCATCGCTTCCCAATCGACTCCGAAGCGAGAACCGAGCACGGCCTTAGCCATCTGTGCGACGATCCAAACCTCACTTCTGAGGTACGGCGAGCCGGGCTCGAATATCCCGCGCGACATCTGAACATTCAGCATGGTGCTCTCTGTGGAGACGAACTGCACGCCCGACGCTTGCCTGTCGATCTCGGTCCGGCCGAGGCAGGGCAGGATCAGCGACACTTTGCCCGGTGTCAGGGCCGTGCGGTTTAGCTTTGTTATGACCTGAACGGTGAGGTCGCAATTTGCGACTGCCGCCGCGACCGCTTCGGTATCGGGCGAGGCTGCGACAAAATTGCCGCCCATCGTGAAGAAGACCTTCGCCCGCCCGTCACGCATCGCCGCGATGGACTTCACTGTATCGAGGCCGTCATGCTCGGGCGTCTTAAATGCGAATTCGCGTTCCAGGTTCTCGCGGAATGTCTGGTCCATCGACTCCCAAATGCCCATCGTCCTGTCGCCCTGCACATTCGAATGACCGCGGACGGGACACAATCCGGCTCCAGGACGACCGATGGCGCCGCTCAGCAGATGCAGATTGACGATATCTTGAATGGTGGCTACCGCCTCGGTGTGCTGCGTCACGCCCATGGCCCAGCAGGTGATGAACGATCGAGCCTCGGCGATCATTGCCGCCGCCCCATCGATCTGCGCGCGGCCGATGCCGGAGCCAGCGATTATGTCGTCCCACGAAGTCGCATCGAAAGTCGCGATCAGCTCGCCGTAACCATCGGTTTTGGCGGCGATGAACTCGTGATCGAACACCGTCCCCGGGGCCGCACGCTCGCGTTCGAGCAGCGATTTCATCAGCCCCTTGAGCACCGCCATGTCGCCGCCGATCCTTACCGGTAAGTGCAAGTCCGCAAGTTTCGCCGGACGTAAACCCAACACCGACAATGGATTGCCATGTTGCGGATTAGGATCGACAAAGCTTGTCAGCCCGACCTCAGCCAACGGATTGATCGCGATCATCTTCGCACCCGCGTTCTTGGCGGCGGTGAGCGAAGAGAGCATTCGCGGCGCATTAGTGCCCGGGTTTTGGCCGATGACGATGACTAGGTCGGTCTTTTCAAAATCCTCAAGCCTTATCGTCGCCTTGCCCAGGCCGATCGACTCGGCGAGCGCGACACTAGTCGATTCGTGGCACATGTTCGAGCAGTCGGGCAGGTTGTTCGTCCCGAACTGCCGCACGAAAAGCTGATAGAGAAACGCCGCCTCGTTCGACGTACGGCCCGAGGTGTAAAAGATGGCCTCATCGGATGACGCGAGCGAATTGAGCTTCTCCGCGGTGAGAGCGAAAGCGTCCTCCCACGACACCGGCTCATAATGAGTGCCGCTCTCACGGAGTACCAGCGGCTCGGTCAGACGGCCCTGCTGATTGAGCCAAAAGTCAGTACGCGATGCGAGGTCTGCAACAGAATACTCCGCAAAAAACTCCCGTCCAATACGCCTCGTCGTCCCCTCATCGGCCAGAGCCTTTGCCCCATTCTCGCAAAACTCATTGATCGTCCGCCGGTCCGGATCGGGCCACGCGCACGACTGGCAATCGACGCCGCCCTTCTGGTTGAGCTTGAGCATTCCACGTGTCCCGCGGACGACGCCCATCTTACCGAAGACGTGCCGGAGCGCATTCGTTACAGCGTGAATGCCGGCCGAGACCTGCGGCGGCGGAGTAACTTTGAGTTCTGGATCCTTCACGTTTTCTATTTCGGAATAACTGATAACTAATAACTGATAGATCAGTTATCAGTTCCCAGCTATCAGTTCTCAGTTATTCCGAATCCGTTCCCCGCGACAATAAACATTGAACCGCCCGTCCCGCACAAATCCGATCAGCGTCATGCCATATGCATTCGCTAGTTCTACCGCGAGGCTCGACGGCGCACCGACGGCGGCCAGTACGGGAATGCCCGCCATTAAGGCCTTTTGAACAAGCTCAAAACTCGCACGGCCGCTGACGAGCAAGATGCGGTCGGACAAAGGCAGTTCCCCATCCAAAAACTTCCGCCCAATGACCTTGTCCACCGCGTTGTGCCGGCCAACGTCCTCACGCACGATCTCAAGGCCGCCGTCGGCGGTAAACAGCGCCGACGCGTGCAGCCCGCCGGTCTCGTCAAACACCGATTGCGTCTCGCGCAGCCTCGCCGGTAGGCTGTGGACCACCTCACCGTTGATCGATAAACCATTCTCCGGCAATGATTTAACGCCCGTCCGCAGAGCCTCGATCGAGGATTTGCCGCAAACGCCGCAGCTTGACGAGGTATAGAAATGCCGCTCCAGCCGCTTCAGGTCGAGTTCGACACCGTCAGTGAGGTCGACGCGAATCGTATTCGAATTGAGCGCCGACGTGCGGTCGATCACACCTCTGCCCGTACGGATCTTCAGCCCGCAATGGCGGATCTGCGTGATCTGCTCTGGCGATGAGAGAATGCCCTCCGTAAACAAAAATCCCGCCGCTAGTTCGCCGTCATCGCCCGGCGTTCGCATGGTGATCGATATGGCTCGATGAGTTTTGTCGGGCAGGCCGAGGCGTATCTCGAGCGGCTCTTCGACGGCCAACAGGTCGGTGACCTCGCCGCCGTCGGTCGTTATGACCTGATGCTCAAGGACTCGCGAACTTGCTGCGGCTGGTTTCACAACTTGGATTCTACCAAACCTGTGTCAATCCTCCTTGGTCATCGATTTTTCCGGGTCACGTGTGTCATGGCTGCGCTGCCAGAAGAGCTGCGTGACCGCGACATAACCGCGTATCCGTCCGCTCTCGATCGCTTTGATAGGCACGTGGTCAGAGTTCATTATGATCGGAGTGTTCATCTCTATCATCGTGTCTGCGGCGGATCGTGTGATCGTGTACGCATGCAGCAGGTAATTCCATGCTGAAGTGTGAAAGTACCGGTTGTATCTCCGCATCCATTTACTCCGTACCTGCTGCCGGGTCAGGTGATAGAGCCCGAGCGACGCGCGCACCTCGTCGATGCCCTGCTGCGCGATACGCGACCACGGGCGAAATCTGCCCAACCACCATCCCCAGTAAATTATCTCGGCGTCGTACGGAACTCTCCGTACTGCGGCGGCAATATTCTTCTCGTTAATGTCATAGGCTACGACATCGTCCTCGAATATCAGCGCACGTTCGGCGCCGGACTCACGAAATCTGTCATATACATTTCTATGGCCGATCGAGCAGCATATGTGTCCCAGCGTCATTTCCGGCCACACGCGGTCGACACCGGCAGCCTCAACTGGATCGTACGCGCCGGAGCGTATCAGTTCATCGATACTCAACTGATTCTTGTCGGGACCGTAAACGAACTCAAAATTGCCTTCACCGAGCTGCTCTACTACACCCCGCTGGCGTTCGGCAGCGTCCGGCGTCGTCAGAACATAGACCTTATCGTGAAATGAGCGTAATGCAGGTGATAACATAACTGATCGATATTCTGGAGAACGGCCGGGCGCGGCTCAGGTTGCTGAGCTTAGTATCTCCGTGCTTGATTCCATTGGATCCTTGGGATCCCTGCTCCGCTGCCCGAAGAACTGCTTGCGTGTAACGTAGCCGTTCATGTCGCGGTTCAGGATGGACCATATCGGTACGTTGTCGGCGTCGCGCGTGATCGGCGTATTCGCGTCTATTAAGACGCCCGCTCCCCGACGCGTAATGCTGTAGGAATGTAGCAGATAATTCCCGGCGGAGACATCAAAATGGTCGTTATACGGCCGCATGTACAGGTTTCTGATCTGACGATGAGTATATCTGTAGCTGCCGAAAGCGCGTCGCACATGAAACACCCAATTCTGTAGCTCGCCGAACACTGACCAGAGTTTGCCGTGTGACCATCCCCAATAGATGATGTCACCGTCTTCGGGGACTGCTGCTATTGCCGCGGCGATCTCGTCCTCAGGAACATCCAGATCAACGACGTCATCTTCAAAGACCAGGACGCGCTCATGACCGGACTCGAGCAATTGCTGGTAGATCTTCCTGTGTCCGAACGCACAGCAGATATGACCGAGAGTCATTGAACGGTCCCATCGGTCGACCTGTATAGCCGCCTCATCATCGTAAACGCCGTCGCGTATCAGTTCGTCTATGGTTACCGTGTTCTTGTCGAGGCTATAGACGAACTCAAAGTTTCCTTCACCCAGTTGGTCTATGCAATTCTGATGGCGATCCGCAGCGGCGGGCGTGGTGAGGACATAGACCTTGTCGTGAAAGGAACGTAAGGCAGGTGACAACATATGGATCACTATAAATACTTGCGCTAGACGGATTCTTATGTCGAGATCGTCTCTATTTCAATTCCCACGATCGGACAACAACGATTCCATTGCCCGGGTCTCGCCTTGACTATGCTGGCCAAAGAACCGCGTCTTCGAGAGATAGGCATTGAACCGACCATTCATCCTCAGGTATCTGACAGCATCATCGGCGACCAATGCGATCGGCGTATTAAACTCCAACAGTTTGCGGGCGCCGCTCAGGGTAAGGGAATACGCATTCGCGTAGTGATGTCGTCCGGCAAGCATGAACGACCTGTTAACGTCACGCGGATACATGTTGCCCACCATAGTCGGATTCCAGTTTAAAACGCCGAGCCGATGTTCGATGATATACAACCGCTCCTTGATCGCGGCAAACCACGGACGATATTCGTCGCCGGCCCAGTCCCAATAGATGTACTCGGCTCCGTCCGGCAGATCTGCCAACACCAGCGATATCTCCTTGTCATCCGAGATAGTAATGTAAACGTCGTCTTCGAAAATGAGAGCCCGCGCGGTGCCCCGCTCCACCATTGTCTGGTATACCCTATTGTGCCCCACTGAGCAGCAGACTTGGCCGAGCGACATCGGCTTGCCGCTCCTGGCCAGTTCCCTCGCCCTTGTCTCGTCGTAAGCTCCGGATGCGATCAGCTCCTCGAGTGAAACATCGTCCTTATTCACGCCATAGACAAATTCGAAATTGCCCTCGCCGAGCTGTTCGACGACATTACGCTGCCGCTGGTAATAGCGCGGCGCCGTGACAACGAAGACCGCGTCGTGCGCATCGATAAAACTTTTTGACAGCATATCCAACCCAGGGACGCAGGCGTCTATAGACACGACCTCCTAAAAACGATCATGGTGCCAACCCGGAGATGTTATCGCAACCCCGTCCCAATCCGTCATCTGATGGGGATCGACGATCGTATGGAGCGTGCCTTCGCGGCCTTGCAGGGCGCAGCAGATACTCAACGTCGAGAGCCCATAAGCGCCCCCCACTTCAAGTGAATCGCCCCGCTCAGACCAGTCACTTTACCTTCTGCATAGATCTTGTCGATCAATCGCTCTGCGTTCATTAGTTTGTATTCAAACTTATATCATTTGCCGTCATCCGCGGGCAGGACGCGGCCGCGGCACTCGCCAAAACCGATGCGGCGAAAGCCCTCGCGTTCGCAAAAGCCTTTCATGATCACTTCGTCGCCGTCCTCGAGAAACCGTCGCTGCTCGCCCGACGGCAGATCGATCGGCTCCGTTCCGCGCCAGCTTAGCTCAAGCATCGACCCGCGTTCCTCCCTGGTCGGACCGCTGACCGTGCCCGTCGCGATCAGGTCGCCGGTCTGCAGGTTGCAGCCGTTCGACGCGTGATGCGTCAGCATCTGGCCGACGGTCCAGTAGAGGTCTTTGGTGTTGGAACGCGAAAGCAGGTGCGGCTCGATATTTTCGTTCCGCATCTTCTCGGTCTGGATATAGACCTCAAGATTGATGTCCAGCCCGCCGAATTTTTGGTTCTGTTCGTCGCTCAGATAATCGAGCGGCTGCGGATCGTCCGCCTCGCGCTCGAACGCCTTTGTCCGAAACGGTGCAAGTGCCTCCATCGTCACGACAAACGGCGAGATCGTCGTCGCGAAATTCTTCGCCAAAAACGGCCCGAGCGGCTGATATTCCCAGGCCTGTATGTCCCGCGCCGACCAGTCGTTGACCAGACACATCCCAAAGATATGCTCCTCAGCCTCGCCGATCGGTATCGGCGTGCCCAGCTCATTTCCCTGCCCGACAAAAAACCCAAGCTCCATCTCGTAATCGAGACTCTTGCCGGAATAAACACCGGCGGCTTCTCCGCATCGCTCCGATTCTGCCCATGCGGCCGCTTGATGTCGGTCCCGGACACCACGATCGACGAAGCCCGCCCGTGATACCCGATCGGCACATACTTATAATTCGGCAGCAACGGATTGTCCGGCCGAAACATCGACCCAACATTAGTAGCGTGATAGATCGAGCAGTAGAAATCGGTGTAGTCGCCGATGACTAAGGGGACATAGAATTGACACTTCGATATGTCAACCCAGCTTTGCTCGACAACTTCTTTTAGTTCGCTTGTGGCGTCTTCCCTTAACGCTTCGACCAACCAGCGTCTGATCTTCGTTCTAGACTCCAGGGTAAGGTCAGCTTGATATCGTACGCGATCCACGACCCAGGGATCATGCGGAAAAACTCCTGACGCATTAGCCCTATCAAGGACGATTACCTTGTTCCCGATGACGACGCCGCCTTCAATGGCTCGGAATTCCCTGTCGAGGATTTCAAACTCGCAAAACGGCAAATTCTGTATCGGAAAATCCGTCCCCGGATCGTTGGCGCTCTCGACCCAGCTTTTCAGGTTCGGGTCGTGTGTTTCGTTTATCTCGTACATAAGAGAATTAACCGCGAAAAAGGCGAAAATGACTAAACAGAAGGATCTTGATTCTTTCGCATCTTTCGCGTATTTCGCGGTTATAAGATTCCGAGTTTTTGCAGATCCGCCACCGGCTCGTCGAACGAGCATGACCCGAAGGACTGTATGCCGAACTTTCGCAAGTTCTCGATCTGCCAGGTGCTCAGGATGTATTCGTCACGCCAGACGGCGGCTTGGTCTTCGAATGCGAAGACCTCGTCAAATTCCTCTTCCATCAAGTCCTCGAGCAGCGACGCTCTAAAGCCTTCGCGGGCGAAGCCGGTCATCAGGAACAGGTTGAGAAACCCGTGCATAGTGCCTTTTACACTGTCGGCCTCGTATGTCAGCGGCCGAAAGCACCGTATCGGATGATGCAGCCCGGCGGTGGCCTTGAACGGCACATTCGCCGCGAGGCACGTCTTTACAAACCGAATGATCGCCTGCGTCGAGGGGAACGCCTCAGGCGTCACGCCGCCGGTGCGTATCTTGGCACGCTGGCCGCGGATGGCGAGCGTTGAGACCAGATCAGGCAGCGTCTGATCGAGCGGCAATTCAAAATACGCCGTCACATCGTCCGGAACTGAAGCAGCTGCATTCTCGATCGCCCCCGCCGAGTCGGCCCTGATCTCAAGCACGTCGCAAACGATGCCCGGACCATTGGCCGCATTAAAATTCTTCACCTGATCGATCGTCTTCGTCACGTCGTCGCCGACAACGACCGCTACTCGCCACGCATTGCCGCCGTCCCGCGAGATAAAATCCCTCGCGCTCTCGTAAAACTCATCCAGCCTCGCCGCCGTCACGACAAACCGCCCGAGCATCCACGCGTAATTACTGTTGCGATAGGTCGCGTAATTGATGACCGCCTCAGGCATCGATACAGACGACGGTGGAAACAGGCCAGCATAGTCGATCGACGCCGCCATCAACGCGCTACCGAGGTAAGGACATCTGGTTGGGATATGTCCATCAACGCGGCAATACGCATCGATGATAAGAGTATTGCCGGTGAGATTCAAACGATTCGTTTGATTCCGCTCAGGACCTTACCAATCGCCGGTTTACCTCTACCAAACGGGGTAACCTCGCCCGACAAAGCCAAAGGTCGACAGGGCACACCCGATCGCGGGTTTGCCTTAAAACGCGACTGTGGAGTATCTTGGATAAAATCTCGGGCAGTATTTTAAGAGAGAATGCGCGTTTTAGGTATCGATCCGGGCAGCGAAACGCTCGGCTGGGGCGTCGTTGACGGCAGCGGCACGAAGTATGCGCTCGTCGATTTTGGCACCGTAAAGTCGAACCCGAAGCACGCATTCTCAAAACGCCTGTTGAATATTTACAACGGCGTGGCCGACGTCATCGAACGCCATTCGCCCGATGTGCTGTCGGTCGAGGACACATTTTATGCAGTAAACGTCGGCGTTGCGCTAAAACTCGGCCAGGTCCGTGGCACGATGCTGCTGCTCGCCGAGCAGTGGGGCATTGAGATCGCCGAGTACGCCCCGCGGCTCGTAAAACAAACGGTCGTCGGCTATGGCAACGCCGAAAAGGTTCAGGTCCAGCAGATGGTCAAGGCTCTGCTAGCCATGAAAGAGGTGCCAAAGCCGCACGATGCGGCCGACGCGTTGGCGATAGCGATCTGTCATTTTCACCACTGCGGCCCGATAGGCCGCCTAACAGCATCAAGATAAATGAGAAAGCTGGGACTCGTATTTATTCTGATAGCAGCACTTAGCGTGGCGGCAGTCGCACAAAGGCGGCCGCCGGCCGGTGCGAAAACGCGCCCGACAGCGTCCACGAGAGCGCCCGAGATCGGCCAAACCGCCGTCGTGATCGACGAAACGCTCTCGGTGCTGCGGAAGAATCCCAGCCTCTTTTCCGAGTCCGTCCACCGCATGAGCCGCGGCCGAAAGGTGCAGATCCTCGGCGTCACCGAGGCCGACGGAGTAAAGTTTTACAAGGTAACGGTGCCGCCAAAGAACTTTGGCTGGGTGCAGGCCGATGCCGTTTTTGGCCGGTTTCGCGTCGGGGACCAGGAGCGGCTCTCAAAGCTCGTTCAGGCCACCGACAGCTTTGACCAGATCGAGATCGCCCAGCAATTCTTTGCTCTCTATCCAGACTCTAAACTGCGGCCGGCATTGCTGCTGCTCTACGGCGACCTGCTTGAGGAAATAGCCGCAAGGCTCTCAAAAGACGCCGCAAGCCGCCTCAGCCGACGCGAAATGGCCGCCTCCGCCGCGCCGATGCACAGCTATTACCTGAATTTCAGCTACCTCGACCGATATCGAAAACTTGGGATCGTTTTTCTGTTCAATCCGTCAACGCGCCAGTTTCACTACGACGGAGCCGCGTGGAAAGAGATCGAATCGAGGTTTGCCGCCTCGCCCGAGGCTCAGGAAGCGAAAAAGCGGCTTGAAAGTCTGAAGGTCAGGATGGAAAAGACGGCTACGAAGTAGAAAGTTACTGCACCAGCCTTTTTGTCATGAAAACGCTATACGGGTCCTCAACATAGCCCTCAAAAGGCCCGCAATCCTTGAATCCCGCCGCCGCATACAAACGCCTCGCCGCTTCAAACGCGTCGGCCGAACCTGTCTCAAGGCTCAACCGCTCGTAACCTCGCGCCCGAGCCTCGTCCGTGATGCGTTCTAAAATGCAGAGCGCAACGCCCTTTCGCAGATGCGCGGTCGCGGTCCGCATTGATTTGACCTCACCGTGCCGCGTGTCGATCTCTTTCAATGCACCGCAGCCGAGCAGATCTTCGCCTTCCCACGCCGTCCAGAACGTCACGTCGGACTGTCTAAGTCCTTCAATATCAAGAGCATGCACGCTCTCGGGCGGGGAATGATCGAACATGCTTTCGCGGTGCTCATTGAGCAACCGCAGCACCTGCGGATCGGTAATGTCGTCGAGCCGGATCTCCATTTTTTCAGAGCGCGGCCGCGATCGAGGCCGCAACGTTGGCGTTGTTTTCAAGCAAAGCGATATTTGCCGCCAACGTGCGTCCGCCGCTCATTTCGGACATTTTTGAGAGAAGAAAGGGCGTGATCGCCTTGCCGCTAATTTGTTCGACGCGAGCCCGTTCGAGAACCGCGGCGAGCATTGACTCGACCTCGGCCCAGGGAATCTCGACATCGCTCGGCACCGGCACGGTCACCAGCACCGCTTGATCGAGCCCAAGCTCATCCCGAGCCTGTACCACCGCCGCCGCCTGTTCGGCTAAATCGACCCGCTGGTCGATCTCGAGCCCGCTCTCGCGGCTATAGAACGCTGGCATACTGTCGCATTGCCACCCGAGCACCGTCACGCCATGCGTCTCAAGCCATTCGCGCGTCGCGGGCAGATCGAGGATCGCCTTCGCACCCGAGCACACGACCGTTATCGGCGTCTGCGCAAGTTCGGGCAGGTCGGCTGACACGTCCGCCGAAAAACCCCGATGCACTCCGCCAATGCCGCCGGTCGTAAAAACGCGAATGCCCGCTCGATGAGCAATAAACGCGGTCGTAGCGACCGTCGTTGCACACGTCAGTTTCCCCGCCACTGCGATCGCCAGGTCACGGCGGGATATCTTTCTAACGTCTTTGTCGTTTGCCAGACGCTCGATCTGATCGGACGACAACCCGACATGAAAATCGCCATCAAACACCGCGATCGTCGCCGGAATGGCACCGCCCGCGCGAACCGCAGCCTCGCACGCCATAGCTGTCTCGATATTTTTGGGGAATGGCAGGCCGTGGGAGATGACGGTCGATTCGAGCGCGACGAGTGGCTTGTTATCTCGCAGAGCGTTATTCACTTCGTCGTTGAAAGTGAGCTTCATTTGGATCGCAAAAATAAATTGCCCCCGGCTTCAGCCGGGGGTTCAGACCACTCAACAGTCCCGGCTTTAGCCAAAAATTGGGCTAAAGCCCGGGTTTCTTAGGCTGGCCAACCTCCACCTGAAGGTGGAGGCAATTCATCAACCGGCTACTTAACGAGTTTTCCGATGCGGTTGATCCGCGGATGCGTGACACAGCCGAAGAAATCGCCGTTCGACGCACCGCGGTCGCATGACCAATAGACGAACATTGCCCGGCCGATGATCAGCTCGCGAGGCACAAAGCCCCAATAACGGCTGTCCTCGCTGTTGTCACGGCTGTCGCCCATCACAAAGAAGCTGTTGGGCGGCACCTGCATCGTCTTGCCGGCAACGCCGAATTCATAACCGCGCCGCGAGAGACTCTGGCCCGATTTGATCGCATCCATCGTCATTTTTGAATAGTAAACCGAGTACTTTGCGTCGGCACGAGCCGGCTCAAACTCCGACGTCTCGAGTGCCGACAGATTGTCGTCAGCATCGCCTATCAACCGTTGTTCAGGCAGCAGTTCGCCGTTGATAAAAACCTGATTGTCGCGAAACTCGACCGTCTCGCCCGGCAGACCGATCACGCGTTTTACGTAATTGATCTGATACGGCACCAGATTTCGCGAACGGTCATTTTCCGGGTGGACATTGTTGCCCGGATACTTAAAAACAATGATGTCGCCCCGCTGGATCTCACGCTGCGGCAGGAACGGCAACTCATAGCCGCCCGGCGTAAAGATGAACTTATTCACCAACAGATAATCGCCGACGAGGATCGTATTCTGCATCGATCCGGTCGGCACCGTCACGGCTTGCAGGATAAAGGTCATCCCAAAGATCGCCATGATCAGCGTGATCACAAACGATTCGAAATATTCGCGGATCGTCGATTTTGGCGGCCCTTTTGGTGCGACCTCTTTTACTGTCGGTGCTTCAATGTTGCCTTCTGTCATAGGTCCTAATGTCTGATACGCAAGGCTTAGGTCTCACGTTCTGGTTTACCACCTTTTTTGAGCATTTCGAGCGCTTCCGACGCGGCCATCATCTCGGCGGCCTTGATCGATGGGCCGTACCCGTCGGCCTTGCCGCCATCCCAGACGGCCTCGACATAGAAGGTGCGCGAGTGCGGCGGCCCGTCGGTCTTTACGACGCTGTAGCTCGGCGTCGAGCCGCCGGTCGACTGCAGCACCTCCTGCAGCAGCGTCTTAAAATCCATCGACGTCTTTGGCGACGCTGTTTTCAATTCCTCGGCAAAGAGCGTTGCGATAAAATGCCTCGCAGGCACGTAACCGCCGTCAATAAATATCGCGCCGATCACCGCCTCAAGCGTATTCGCGAGCAACGCTTGCTTCTTGCGCCCGCCGGTCTTCTCTTCGCCGCGGCCAAAGCGGACAAAGTCGCCCAATTTCAATCTGTCGGCAACGATCGCCAGCGTCGCGGTACTGACGAGGGCATGCTTCATCAGCGTCAGGTCGCCCTCGCTCGCGTTAGGCCGCGATTTGTAGAGATGCTCGGCGACCGCGAGGCCCAGAACCGAGTCACCCAAAAACTCAATGGGCTCGTTCTCGATCTCGCGTACCTGATCGTCATCGGCCCCCGGCAAACTCTCAAAGGCCCATGACCGGTGCGTCAGGGCCCGTTCAAGCAGCCGGATGTCCGTGAACGAGTATCCGATCTTGCTTTCGAGTCGTGCGAGCCGCGCCTCCATCGAGTGCTAATTCTAGCGAAAAAGAAAGCCGGACGCCATTTTGGCCGTCCGGCTTTAACTTGATACGCGATCCGTCGAGTTACGCAGCCTTCCGCTTGACCACCTTTTTGACCGTCGCCGAGGGCTTGGTGCCGCTGGCAGGCTTGCCCGCGGGCGAAGCCGCCGGCTTCGTCGCCGGGCTCACGGCTGGCTTCGTCGTCGCCGGGCCCGTCGATGTCGTCTTTGGACCCGCAGTTGTCGACGCCGGTGTCGTTGTCGCCGGTGTCGTTGCCGCCGGAGCAGCCTCGATGATCGGAGTAACCGGTGTCGTCGGATTCACGAATGGTTTAGCGATAGCACTTGCCATCCACGCATCGACCCCATCGGTTTTACCGAACCGCACGGTGAACGCCTTTTCGACATTCGCCTTCAGTAGTTTCTTGACGGCCGGATCCTTCTCCATATTGTGGGCCCGGGCAAACGCGTCAATTGCACGTTCGGCGATCCCTTTTGTCATTGCTACGTTAGCCTGAATCGCGTCGATCTTCTGTTTTCGAACTTCTTCAGTATCGGTATCGCTCTGGGAATCGATCAATGCCTTGTTCTCGGCAAAGGCCTTTTCAAGCTGCTCAAAGTAGAAGCCGCCAATCACGTCGTACGGAAACGACCTCTTCGACGTTTCGGAACCGACTGCCTGGCTGGCCTTGTAGAGATACGGCAAAGCTCCCGCCTTATTCTTCTGACCGACAGCCATGATGTAGCCAATATAGTAATTTAGCCACCCTAGAGCGTCCTCTTTCGTCGCGAAACCGAAGTTATAGACGCCCGGTTTGATAAGGCCATACAGCGTCTTTTTATCCACTACAAAAGACTTTCCTGCCTCGATGTCCGCAATCGAAAGTTTACCGTAACGGATCCCGTCCTCGGCATACTTGAAGTTACTCTTCATCGTCGCTTCTTCACCTGCGAGGGCAGCGAGGGCGATCTCGACCGAGCGGTAATCCTCAGGATATTTCTCAAGAACTTTCTTGCCCGCGGCCATTGCTTCATCCCATTTCTTGGCGTCAAGTGCTCCAGTAAATGGCTTTACCACGGCATCTTTTTCCGCCTGAAGTCGGGCTGCCTTAAGCGCGGTCTCCATTCCCGGAACGTACTGCTTGAGGTAATCCAGGAGATCCTTCGTCTGAGCGCAGGCCTGATATTTGTCAAGAAATGCTTTCGCATTGTCGATCATCTTGCCTTTCTCATCAAGGCTTTTGGTCGTACCGTACACAGCAAAATCAGCGCGGACCTTATCGCCTGCTGCGTTTCGCGCCGTGGCGGTCGCTTCATCGTCGCCGCACGCGTCCTGTGCGATACCCGCCACAGCTCCCAGTGCAAGTATTACGGCCACTAACAGGCCAACATTCGCGTATCTATAGATCGTTTTCATCTACTTCCTTCCTCGGGTGGATCCCAATATTTCAAACTCGATCGCGGGGGAGACTGGCTTCCCGATTCCGCAGCAAATCAGATGTTAACCCCATCGAAAAAGTTGCTAAAAGTTCGGCAGGGCAAGCTCCGATCATTTAATAAAATTTGCAATCAAAAGAAAACTTTTGAAAAGCTAATATAATCCCGTAAGGCCACTATCCTGTCAAGCCGAAACACGAAGTCCTTGAGGCAAATTTAAACCACACGTCCTCGGCATGGACCTGCCACGCCGAGGACGCTGAGATGAACTTTCGCTTATGTTCCGCGACTATGGTTTCTGCGGACCGGACTGCGTCGTTTCTTTGCCCCCTTTGTCGTATGTGATCACGACCGGCGAAAAAATGGGCTTCGAGCTGCCGGTCTTGGTGATGAGCTTTTTCGGCACCGTCTCGCGCGGAACGCTCGGTACAATGATAACGCCGCCATTCACTATATCGACATTCTGCCCTTCAGCCGTGTCGTCATCTTCTTCGTCGGCGATCTTGGCCGTGGTCACATCGAGTGTGCGTTTCGGTTGGATGTTGAATTCGGTCTGGGCGAGATTGCGGTTAGTGCGAATAATGTTGCCGCTCAGTGCCTGATAGATCCGGGCCGCAACACCTGCGGCGATCCGCCCGCGCTGACGCTGGCCGCGCGTGATAACAACGACGGCGTATTTCGGCTGCTCGATCGGAGCGACCGAGGCAAACAGGCCGACCCACGTTCCTTTACTAATGCACGAACCAGTCTTGCCGGCGACGCCAAAGTTCTGGTCCATTCCGCGTCGGGCCGTGCCGTATGAGGCCGCACCCATCATTCCGGGGATCACTCGACGAACATTAGGCGACGGCAGTTCAACATTTGCTCGATAAAAGGTCTGGAAATTGGCTTTTTCGACCGTGTTACGCGGCACGCGCGGCAGCACACGCTTGCCGCCGTTAGAGATCGCCGAGACCATGACCGCAAGCTGCACGCCCGTGACCTCAAAATCGTCACCGTGCGAATAGATCCGCGGATTGTTGTTGCCGTAGGGCAATTTGCCCGCGTATTCGCCCTCTAGATTGATGCCCGTGGGCTCGCCAAGGCCAAGCTTTTTGGCATAGCCGATCATCTTATCGCTGCCAAATTTCACGCCCGCATGCTGAAAGTAACCGTTGTTTGAGAATGCGAGAGCGTCGTCAAGCGGCAAGCCGCGACGGCGTCTTTAGCGAGCCGTCCTCTTTATTGATCGAGCCCTCGCTCAATCCCGCCACACCGGTCACGAGCTTTATCGTCGAACACGGTTTGATACCGCTGCGCACGGCCCAATCCTGATTCACGATCGTGACGACCTTGCCGGTCTGGGCCTCCATCACGACGACAGATCCCGCATTCTCACCAAGTGCATTGACCGCCGCCGCGCGAATGTTCAGGTCTTCGCCCTCGGTCGCGTCTTTTGAAATGTTTGCGACAGTCTCGGTCCTCAGGCCGCGTTCAAAAGCGATAGCTCTCGCAATTGCCTCACGGCGAGCTTGTTCTCTACGACGGCGTTCGGCCTCGATGGCGGCACGGCGCTCGGCATCTTTACGACGGCGTTCGGCCTCGGCCTTGCGTTGCTCAGCTCGCGAGACCTTGGACTTCGAGTCCTTTCCTTTCGTGTCCTTCTTCGCCTTAGCATCTGCCAAGCGACCGCGTTCTTTCTCTTTCGTGGTCTCTTTCTTGCTCTTCTTGTCCCGGGCATTCTTGGCCGTCTGTTTGGCCCGTTCCTTCTTAGTGTCCTTTACCTTTTTGTCGTTCTTTGCGGCTATCGCCTTCTTCTTATTGTCCTTAGCCGACTTTCGGGCCTGGGCCGATGCCGAGCCGGACGCGACGAACAAAAGGCTGACGACCGCGATCAAAAATGCGGCAAAAGACACTCTCGGGAACATAAATTTCATGCTTTACCTCAGGTCGGAAGAGATTTATCGTTATTGAGCGAGGCGGCCGGGAACCGATAAGTTAGCCGTCTCAGGCGTTTTACAGAAAAACTATCGTAAACTATAGCATCCAAGTTAGGGCGAGGCAAGCTCTTTTTATAGATGCCATAATCAACGCTTACTGAACTGAATGACCTTCTTCAACACGTTTCGCGGTCGATTACTGCTCATTCTCGCCGTTCTGCTGATGGCGACGCTCGGCGTGCAGTATTACCTCAACCTGCTGACGCAGGACGAGAACAACGAGCTGCGCGAAGCTCAGGAACAGGCCCTGGTCGCAGGCATTACGCTCGGATTTACGTCGATACCGATGAAGGACAAGCGTATCCAGGATCTCGTCGATGAGACCGACCAGACATATTTTGACGCGGCCACAAAGGAACGGATCAAGGACATAATCATCATCGATAATGAATTCCGGATCACCGACAGCCTGAATCCCAACTATCTGCCCGAGACCGGCGAGAACGACGAGATCGTCTTGAAAAAGATCGGCGACATCCAGGGCCTGCCGCCGCTCATGGAAAGCTCGCGCATCGGCGATGACCTGAAGAATTTCCCAAATCCGCTGACCGGCGACAATAAAAACCAGACCGATGAGGCCCACGCCATTCCCATCGAGACCAGCCAGGGCCGCTGGTACGTGATGGTCCTGCTCAAAAATGACAAAACGCTGGCCCGCTGGCGAGCCGCTCGTCCGCTCGTTTATACGCTCGGCGTGCTGCTGGTGTCGTCGATCATCACGTTCCTTCTCGTTTGGCGGTTTGGACGGCCGATCTCGAACCTCGCCGATGCCGCGCGTCAGGTCGCGGGCGGCGATCTGCACGTTCGCGTGCCCGACGCCGACCGCAACGATGAGATCGGGCGGCTCGCGCAGCGGTTCAACGAGATGACCAGTGAACTCGAGAAGAAACGCGACCTCGAAGCCCAACTCCAACAGGCCGAGAAGAGCGCTGTCGTCGGTCGGCTCGGCTCCGCGATCGCCCACGAGATACGCAATCCGCTGAACTACATCAACCTGACGCTCGACCACATGCGGCTCAAGTTCGCCCCGGGCGACGAGAAGGACAAGGCTGTGTTTGAAAAGCTGACCTCGCAGTTAAAGGCCGAGGTCGCGCGGATCGATCAGCAGATATCAGATTTTCTCAACTACTCCCGGCCCGCAAAGGCAAACCTTCAGCCGACAGACGCCCGCAAGGTGATCGACGACAGCCTCAGGATTGCGGAGCCTCAAGCGGCTGAGAAGAACATCAAGATAAGTATCATCGAGCACGAGAATGTGCCGCAGATCCTGGCCGACGGTGAGTTCCTGCGATCCGTCTTCAATAACCTCTTCATCAACGCCATCCAGGCGATGGAGTCGGGCGGCGGTCACCTAAATGTCAAGATCTCTCCGTCCGATGACGGACAGGCCGTCGTGTTCGAGGTCGCCGACACAGGCAACGGCATTAACGAAGAAAGCCTCTCAAAGATATTCGAGCCTTACTTCTCGACAAAAGAAACAGGCACCGGCCTGGGCCTCGCCATCGTCCAAAAGATCGTCGAGGTGCATCACGGCACGATCGAAGTGGAATCTACGCAAGGTGAGGGGACGAAATTTACGGTAAAATTACCGAAGGCGGAAGCAGAAACCACGAAATAACACGAAAATCCACTAAACCGTGATTTGGTATTTTGTGCTATTTCGTGTCATTTCGTGGTTACTCTTTTTATGGCAAGAAAATCAATCCTCGTCGTCGATGACGAGAAGAATCAGCGAGAGATACTCGAGACGATCCTGTCGGGCGAAGGTTACGATGTGACGACCGCTTCGTCGGGCGAAGCGGCGATGAAATTTGTCGCCGACCGGCACTTCGACCTCGTACTGACCGACCTCAAGATGACGGGCATGAGCGGCCTCGATCTGCTAAAGTCCCTCACCGATTACGACAAATCGATCATCGTCATCCTGCTCACCGCTCACGGTTCGGTCGATTCGGCAGTGGACGCGATGCGGCTCGGGGCATTTGAGTATCTCCAAAAACCCTACGACAGCTCAAAGCTGCTCGATACCGTTTCGCGAGCGTTAAAGAAGCTCACCACGCTCGACGCTGAGATCATCTCGGTCTCGCCGGAGATGGACAAGATCAAGAAGCTGATCCTCAAGATCGCGAAATCAAATTCGACCGTCCTCATCCGCGGCGAATCGGGCACGGGAAAGGAACTGATCGCCCGCTCGATCCACGCCAACAGCCCGCGTTCGAACGAGGCGTTTCAGGCCGTCAACTGTGCGGCGATCAATGAAAACCTGCTCGAAAGCGAGCTGTTCGGTCATGAAAAAGGCTCGTTCACCGGTGCGGTTTCCGACAAAAAGGGGCTGTTTGAGATCGCCGATAAGGGTACGCTTTTTCTCGACGAGATCGGAGAGCTAGACATCTCGCTGCAGGCAAAGATATTGCGTGCGTTACAGGAGAAACAGATCCGCCGCGTCGGCGGTACTCGCGAGCTGAATGTTGACGTCCGCGTCGTTGCCGCGACAAATCGCGACCTGCTGCACATGGTCGGCGAGAAGCGCTTTCGCGAGGATCTCTACTATCGACTCAACGTCCTGTCGATCGAGCTTCCCGCCCTGCGCGAACGCCGCACTGACGTGCCCGTGCTGATCGAATATTTCGTCAAAAAGCACACACGCGGCACGAGCCGAAAGATCAGTTTCTCGCCCGACGCTCGCCGGCTGCTCGACGATTATTCTTATCCGGGCAACGTCCGCCAGCTTGAGTCTGCCCTCGAACGCGCGATCCTCCTTTGCGAGGACGACAAGGTAACCATGGACGACCTGCCGCCCGAGATGACCAACGGCACCGCCCGCTCTGCCTCATCAGGCGAAGGCGATCTATTCACCCTGCCGCCCGACGGCGTAAACTTCGAGGACGTCGAACGCAGCCTGATAATGCAGGCGATGGAACGCACTGATAACAACATCACAAAGTCCGCAAAACTGTTAGGATTGACGTTTAGAACGCTACAATATCGATTGGAGAAGTTCGGTTTCAAGAAAGACGATCTTGAGGGGCAAGGGACAAGGGACGAGGGCTAGTTTTCATGGCTGAAGGTGGGAGCTATAAGGACCTGGTTGTTTGGCAAAAAAGCATTGCGCTCGTGAAGCTCACTTACCGCCTTACGGCCACGTTTCCATCCGAAGAAAAATTCGGTCTCACTTCGCAAATGCGCCGTGCCGCTGTCTCAGTCCCGTCGAACATTGCCGAAGGGCAGGCGCGTCGGACGACAGGCGACTATGTCCGTTTCGTTTCGAACGCTGAAGGTTCCCTTGCCGAGCTCGACACTCAAGTAATCATTTCGGTTGAACTGGGGTATTGTAATCGCGAGGAAATGATTCCCTGTTTCGAATTGATGACAGAGGTAAGGAAGATGCTTAACGCATTGAGAAGGTCGCTGATGTCCCGCGCCGCGGGAAGCAACTAGCCCTCGTCCCTTGTCCCTCGCCCCTTAGAACGCTATGGAATGGTTCTCAACAATTAGTTTAGCCCTCGGCACCGCCTGGACCAGCGGGATCAACCTGTATGCGACAGTCAGCGTCCTCGGCCTGCTGCAAAAGTTCGGCGCGACCAAACTGCCCGGCGGCCTCGACGTGCTCGATAATTGGTGGATCATCGGTTTTGCGGGCGGGCTGTATCTGGTCGAGTTTTTCGCCGACAAGATACCGTATGTCGACAGCGTTTGGGATGTCGTTCACACCTTCATCCGCGTACCGGCCGGGGCGATAGTTGCTTATGCGGCGACGAATCAACTCGATCCGAGTATAACGATACCGGCGACGTTGGTCGGCGGCTCTCTGGCATTTGCATCGCATGGCACAAAGGCGGCGGCACGCGTCGGAGCGAATTTCTCGCCCGAGCCGGTATCAAATTGGGCTCTTTCGTTCGTCGAGGACGGCATCGTCCTGATCGGCGTGGTGCTCGCGGTGTTCGCACCGATGGTCATCGCGGCGGTGCTGATCATCTTCCTGCTGTTCTTTATCTGGTTCTTTCCAAAGGTTATGCGGGCCGTGCGAAAGCTCTTCCGCGCCGTCGCCGCCTTCTTCCGCGGCGATAGCTTTGCCGATGTTGCACGCAAGGCGGGCTGATTTGGATCGTTCTTTCCCTTTAGGACGTCTAATACATCGGAGGGCAATATGCATCGCATCATTCTTTTAACGATCGTGAGTCTCGTCGCCGTGTCCGCTTCTTGCGGCGGAGCGAAATCAGCCAATACAAGCTCTGACAGGACAGATCAGCTTTCGACATCTACTGACACTTTCCCATCCTTAGCTGATCGCGGGACGGGCGGCGGTGGTGGTGGACGGAAAGAGGGCGACACCCAAACCACAGAAGGTGTACTCGCAGAAAAGGTCTCCCTCACACAAGCTCAACTCTCGCAAACAGCTCCGATACCGCTCGAGCGAAAGATCGTTCGGAATGCCGACCTCAACCTCGAATCCGAACAACCGGAAGAATCTCAAAAACGGATCGCCACCATAGCGCAAAGCAAGGGCGGATTCGTTGTCGAGTCGCAACAGAGCAGCAGCAACGTGAAGGTGAACACACGCGACACTGTTCAGATGACGGTGCGCGTGCCCGCCGACAAATTTACCGAAGCGATCGATGAGATCAGGGCGACGGCGAGCCGGGTGATCATGGAAACCGTCAAAGGCGAGGATGTAACCGAGGAATTTATCGATATCGAAGCTCGTCTGGGAGCTAAAAGAGCCCTGGAACAGCAGTTCATGGAGATAATGAAACGGGCGAACAACGTTGAAGACGCTTTGAACGTTCAGCGGCAATTGGCCGAGGTGCGAGGCGAGATCGAGAAGGTCGAAGGCCGAAAGCGATTCCTGGAAAATCAAGCAAGTCTCTCGACGATCAAGATTCGTCTGCAGACACCGGCGGCTTTTTCAGCGAACTCTTCCGGGCTCTTCTATCGCCTGTCGGAATCCTTAGGCCATGGATTCGATATCGCGATAGGTTTTATTCTCGGTCTTGTGACGTTCGTCGTAGGAGCCCTCCCGCTCATTGTCGCCGTTCAAGTACCCGTCCAGCCGGCTCAGCACCGGTTTCCCGTCGATACGCAGGCCCCAGGGAGAATAAGGCGTCGGCATCGACACGGATGCCCGCCTTCGACAGGGCCTTCTGCACCTCGGCGCGCTTGGCCTTGAACGTGTTGACCCGCAAATCCAGCGTACCGACCGGTGTATTGAGGCTGTCGACCAACGGCCAGAAGTCCTGCTTGCGTTCGGCCTTGAGCAACTGGGCCAGCCATTCCGGCAGATTGTGGCGATGGCGCTCCATCGAGCTCGTCGACCCGGACCTCGCCACACGCGGTCAGCCAGCTTTTTTCCTGCTCGCTCGAGCGCCGCATCGAGGAAGTCGCGCGATCCGTGAAAACCCAGGATCGCCAGTCGGCGTGCCCTGGAGCCACTGCCCGATGGCGCGAGATGCTCGAACAACTGCTTCTTGCGCAGCACCGCGTAGACGGTTTCCGACAGCGTCGCACGCTCGCGCGGCCCCAGCGACCGGTGGTCGCGAAAAAACCGCGCAACGACAGCATCGGCCGGATGTTCGAACTTCAGCACCAGCGCGACAAGGTCGGCGCAGGCGTCCAGCAGGGGTTTGGGATGCATGGCCGGCATTGTCCCATGGGGTATTCGTGCAACACAGGCCCGGATCGACCGGCAAGCAAGGCCATGCCGCGCGTGACCTGGCGCCAATCCGACCCGTCTACCGGCCGATCAGCGCCTGAGCAGGTCCGCGATCGCCTGTGGATACATCCGATGCTCCTGCGTGACGACCCGCGCAGCCAGCGTCGCTGCGGTGTCGCCGGGCAATACCGGAACCGCGGCCTGCGCCAGAATCGGACCGTCGTCGAGTTCGGTCGTCACCAGATGCACGGTCGCGCCGGCCAGGCGGCAGCCCGCATCCAGCGCACGCTGGTGGGTGTGCAGGCCGGTGAACGCCGGCAGCAGCGAAGGATGGATGTTGACCAGACGCCCTGCGTAATGCCCGACGAACTCCCCCGTCAGGACCCGCATGAATCCGGCCAGCACCACCAGCGCAGGGCGCCCATGCGGATCATGCCGATCGATCGCCGTTGCCAGCGCGCGGTCGAACTCGCCGCGGCTCGCAAAGCCACGGTGGTCGACCACCTCGGTGGCGATGCCCTGCTCCCGCGCTGTCGCGAGACCACCCGCGTCGGGGCGATTGCTGATCACGGCAGTGACGCGGGCGCTGCAGCGTCGTGCCCCAGTCCTCACGGCGCGCCGCCCGCACGATCGCCGCCATATTGGAGCCGGCGCCGGAGATCAGGATCACGATATTCTTCATGGATCCGAAAATTATCGCTCGCCACGCCACGCGTCCCGCGCGGTTTGTCGCGGTTCGGACAGGAATCAAAGCGTATCCCGTGCTACAACCTCCTTCTGCCTGATTGGAGATCGCATTATGGATTTGGCCTTTACACCGGAAGAACAGACGTTTCGCGATGACATTCGCGCCTGGGTTGCCGCGAACCTGCCCGCCGACATTTCGCACAAGGTGCACAACGCCTTGCACCTGACCCGCGACGACATGCAGCGCTGGGCAAAAATACTGGGCAAGAAAGGCTGGCTCGGCCATGGCTGGCCCAAGGAGTTCGGCGGTCCGGGCTGGAACTCGGTGCAGAAACACCTGTTCGAGGAGGAATGCGCGCTTGCCGGCGCACCCCGCGTCGTGCCGTTCGGCCCGGTGATGGTCGCGCCGGTCATCATGGCGTTCGGCAGCGCCGAGCAACAGGCGCGCTTCCTGCCCGGCATCGCCAGCGGCGAGGTGTGGTGGAGCCAGGGCTACAGCGAACCGGGCGCCGGCAGCGACCTGGCATCGCTCAAGACACGTGCCGAACGCCAGCGGCGACAAGTACATCGTCAATGGCCAGAAAACCTGGACCACGCTGGGCCAGTACGGCGAATGGATTTTCTGCCTGGTGCGCACCAGCACCGAAGGCAAGCCGCAAACCGGTATCAGCTTCCTGCTGATCGACATGAAGTCGCCCGGCGTGACCGTGCGCCCGATCGAGCTGCTCGACGGCAGTGTCGAAGTCAACGAGGTGTTTTTCGACAACGTCGAGGTACCGGCCGAGAACCTGATCGGCGAAGAGAACAAGGGCTGGACCTACGCCAAGCACCTGCTGAGCCACGAACGCACCAACATCGCCGACGTCAATCGGGCCAAACGCGAACTCGAACGCCTCAAGCGCATTGCCAAGGCCGAAGGCGTCTACGACGACGCACGTTTCCGCGACGAGATCGCCAGGCTCGAGGTCGACGTCGTCGCACTCGAGATGATGGTCCTGCGGGTGCTGGCGGCCGAAAAATCGGGCAAACAGTCGCTGGACATCGCCGGACTGCTGAAGATCCGCGGCAGCGAAATCCAGCAGCGCTACAGCGAACTGATGATGCTGGCGGCCGGACCCTATGCCTTGCCGCTGATCCACGAAGCCATGGAGGCCGGCTGGCAGGGCGACGCCGTCGGTGCGCTGCATTGCGCGCCGCTGGCGTCGACCTACCTCAACCTGCGCAAGACCACCATCTATGGCGGCTCCAACGAAGTGCAGCGCAACATCGTGTCCCAGTTCGTGCTGGGATAGTACCTGCCGAGGGACGCCTGCCCTTGCCAGAGGCCGGGATGCCCGGTACGACGCGACCAGGACGAACATCAACACAACCAGGTGACAGACATGGACTTTGATTTCAGCGACGACCAGGAACAATTGCGCGACGCGGTCCGCAAATGGGTGGACAAGGCCTATGCCTTCGAGCGCCGACGCGCCATCGCCAACGAAGGGGGATATTCCCCCGACGCCTACCGCGAACTGGCGGAACTGGGCCTGTGCGGCCTGTTCGTGCCGGAATCGCTGGGTGGCATGGGCATGGGCCCGGTGGAAGGCATGGTGGTCATGGAGGAACTCGGCCGCGGCATCGTGCTCGAGCCACTGGCCCAGGCCCTGATTTGCGGGGCCATCTTGAGCGGATACGCGCCCAAGGCGCTGGCCGCCGAATGGGCGCCGCGCGTCGCCAGCGGCGAGCATCTGGTGGTTCTGGCCTATCTGGAGCGCGCCTCGCGTTACCGGCTCGACAAATGCGTGACCCAGGCGGTGCCACGTGATGGCGGCTGGGCGTTGACCGGCTCCAAGAGCCTGGTCGCGGCGGGCGACCAGGCCGATGCGTTCCTGGTCAGCGCCATGATCGACGGCGCGATCGCGCTGTTCCTGGTCGAGAAAGCGGCGCTCAGGTGTCGAGGTCCGTGCCTACGGCACACTGGACGGCGCGCGAGCGGCCGAACTGCATCTGACACAGGCGCCGGCGCAATTGATCAGCAAGGACGGGCTGGCGGCGCTCGAACATGGCGTGGACATCGGTATCGCGGCGACCTGTGCCGAGGCCGTCGGCGTCATGGACAAGACCTTGGCGATCACGGTGGAGTACATGAACACGCGCAAGCAGTTCGGCGTCGTGATCAGCAGCTTCCAGGCACTGCGCCACCGGGTTGCCGACATGAAGATGCAACTGGAGCTGGCGCGGTCCATGAGTTATTACGCCTCGCTCAAGCTCAATGCTCCGGCTCCCGAACGCCGCGCCGCAATGGCGCGCGCCAAATACCAGTTGGGCCAGTCGATGCGCTTCGTCGGCCAGCAGGCGGTGCAGTTGCATGGTGGCATCGGCGTCACCGACGAATACATCGTCAGCCACTATTTCAAGAAACTGACGCAGCTGGAAATGGCATTCGGCGACAGCCTGCACCACCTGGGCGAAGTGTCCGCCAGGATGCAGGATAACGCCGGCGTCTTCGCCTGAACAGGCCGTATTGCCCAGCCTGGCATAGCTCACCCATATTGAGCATGGTTCGCCGGCGCTGACCGGCACGAACGGGAAATCCGCGCCACCATCGGCACTGGCCTGCGACTGATGCAACCCGGCCCCCGGGTTCGCCGCACGGCCTGCAGGGAGGCTGCATGGCTGGCGTTCTCGGCTCCATTGCCCAGGATCTCCACGACACCGATGGAGATGGATTCGACCATTGGCTGATCCAGCGCTCGTTCTCTATGCTGGCGCCGATGTGCCGCATCGGCCTGGTCGTCGTCGCGCTGATGTTGCTGGTGGTCGATCCCATCCTGTACCGCAACGGCATCTGGGGCGCCAACCCCCAACACGCCAGCCTGGTCGCCTGGCACGGATGCGCGGCGCTGTATTTCCTGGCGTTCCTGGTCTGGGCCCGATCCGGCACCGGCCACGCACAGCGCACCAGGCGGCCTGGTGCTGTTCCTGAGTCTTGGCGCGGCGCTGTTCTCCGTGGTTCGCCTTCATCTCCTGGACGCTCAGTGGCGACCTGTCGACCTATGCCATGTTCCTGCTGACGATGGTGTGTGTATTCAGCTATCCCGGCCGTTTGCGCAGGGTGCTCAACGTCGCCAGCACGGCGGCACTGGTGCTGGCCATCTACTGGTTCGACGGCAGGCGGCAGCTTCTATACCAGCGGCGCGGCCATCAACCTGGTCGCACTGGCGATCGTCGCGCTGCTGCTCGACGGGCACCTGATGCGCCTGAGCCAGGCGCTCTACCGGGAAAAACGACTGGTCGAGCACGAACGCGCCCGCGCCGACACGGTGTTGTACAACGCGCTGCCGATGTCGATCGCCGACGAACTCAAGAGCAACAACGCCGTCAAGGCCGAAAAATACCAGCGCATGGCGGTCCTGTTCGTCGACATCGTCGGCTTCACCCGTTTTTCCGCCGAGCCGGTCACCCGACGCGGTGGTGCGGATTCTCAACGACATATTCACCGAGTTCGACACGCTGGTCGACCGCCACGACGTCGAAAAAATCAAGACCATCGGCGACGCCTACATGGTGATCGGCAAGGGCAATGCGGCGGCGGTCGCGCGATCTGGCGCTGGACATGCTCGACGCCATGACAGCCTACCGGCATGCGCCACGGCTACCCGCTCGACATACGCGCCGGCATGCATGTCGGTCCCACCATCGCCGGGGTCATCGGGCTCAAGCGCTTCCTCTACGACGTCTGGGGCGACGCCGTCAACACCGCCAGCCGCATGGAGTCGACCGGGCACGCCGGCCGTGATCCAGGTCAGCGAGCATATGCGCCAGGCGCTGCAGGACGAATTCCATTTCGAGTCCCGCGGCAGCGTCGCGATCAAGGGCAAGGGGGCCATGCGCACTTTTTTCCTGCTCGGCCCGCGACCGATGGCACCGCGCCGCGCGGTCGTGCGCCGATGCCGAACGCGTGGCGCGGCCCGCACCAGCGCGTCGCCGCCTGATCGCGCCTCAGGACATCAGGCGCGATGACTTGGGCAGATGGGTCATCAGGAACTCCATCTGGTCGGCCAGGATGCGCCGATTGCGCAGAATGAAGTCCTCCCACAGGCTGGGAACATAGGGCGCGTACAGCAGCGGCATGTTGGCCTGCTCCGGCGTGCGGCTGCTCTTGCGATGGTTGCAGGGGCGGCAGGCGGTCACGACGTTCATCCAGACGTCGACGCCGTTTTGCGCAAACGGAACGATGTGTTCGCGCGTCAGGCTTTCTTCGGGGTGCTGCTGGCCGCAGTAGGCGCAGATGTTGCGATCCCGCGCGAACAGCTTGCTGTTGGTCAGACCCGGCTTGAGGTTGAACGGATTGATGTTGGGCACGCCCTTGGTGCCGATGATGCTGTTGACCGCGATGATCGACTGCGCCCCGGTGCGCGCGTTGTGCCCGCCGTGAAACACGGCGATCTCGCCGCCCGACTCCCAGCGCACCTCCTCCGGCCGCATAGTGGATCACGGCCTGTTCGAGCGATATCCAGGACTGGGGCAGCCCCTGGGCTGACAGCTTCAAGACCTTCAACACTACGCCTCCTGAAATGGTGAACGATGTTGCCAACACCGATCGCGTCGGTCGGCTGCGGCCGGACAGTCCGGTTGCCGACCGGCGGTGGGCCACAATATACCTGCTTTCCATGACAGCCGCCGGCAAATCGCCGACGCTGGCGCAACCGCCTGCTATCAAAAAAATACGGACCGAATGAAAGTCTTCCGCGGCCTGCAGCACTCCACCCTGGCGCCGGCGTGCGCCCTCACGATCGGCAACTTCGACGGCGTGCACCGTGGACATCAGGCCATGCTGGCGCTGCTGCGCGCCGAAGCGGCGCAGCGCGGCGTGCCCAGCTGCGTGCTGACGTTCGAGCCGCATCCGCGCGACTATTTCGCGGCCGTCACCGGCAAACAGGATCTGGCGCCGGCGCGCATCGGCAGCCTGCGCGACAAGCTGATCGACCTGGCCGCATTGCGGCGTCGACCAGGCGGTGGTGATGCCGTTCAACGCACGCCTGGCCGGCCAGGCGCCGCAGAGCGTTCATCGACACGGTGCTGGTGCACGGGCTGCGGGCCCGCTACGTGCTGGTCGGCGACGACTTCCGCTTTGGTGCCCGGCGCGTCGGGCGACTACGCCATGCTGGACGCTGCAGGCGACCGCCACGGGCTTCGACGTGGCGCGCATGAACAGCTACGAGGTGCACGGACTGCGGGTGTCGAGCTCCGACGGTCAGGCGAGGCGCTGGCCGCAAGGCCGGATGGCGGACGCGGAACGCCTGCTGGGCCGCCCGTACCGCATCTCCGGCCATGTGGTGCACGGCCGCAAACTGGGCCGCGAACTGGGTTTTCCGACGCTCAACCTGCGCTTTGCGCACTGGAAACCGGCCGCCAGCGGCATCTTCGTCGTGCTGGTGCATGGGCTGGCAGACGCCCCGCTTGCAGGGCGTGGCCAATCTGGGCATCCGCCCATCGCTCGACCCGGCCGACGTCAACGGCGGCCGCGTACTGCTCGAGACCCATTGCCTGGACTGGCCCGACGGGCTGGGGACACGACAGCGGCTACGGTAAAATCATCCGCGTGGAACTGCTGCACAAACTGCACGACGAACTCAAGTACGATGGCCTGGACGCGCTCGAGCGCGGCATCGCCAGGGACCGCGACGGCAGCACGCGCGTATTTCGCGTCGATGCACGCGCAGACCCATCGGCAAACCACACGCGACCGAATTTAGCGGGCGAAAGGCCTCAGCCGGCCGCCGACCAGGCGACCCGGCCCGAGGTGTTTCGCCGGACGCTAACAATCCAGTGACCCTGGCGTCCGGCATTCCCGGCCGTCCCGATCTCCCCAGCTTCAGCGACACGCGCCGCACATGGCGGCTGCAACCACGATGACCGAGAAAACCGACTACCGCAGCACCCTCAACCTGCCCGAGACGCCGTTCCCGATGCGCGGCGACCTGCCCAAGCGCGAACCGGTCTGGGCCAGGGAGTGGGACGACGAAGGCATCTACAAGCAATTGCGCGACGCGCGCGCGGGCGCGCCCAAGTTCATCCTGCACGACGGCCCGCCCTATGCCAACGGCCAGATCCACATGGGCCACGCGGTCAACAAGATCCTCAAGGACATGATCGTCAAGGCGCGCCAGCTCGAAGGCTTCGACGCGCGCTACATCCCGGGCTGGGACTGCCACGGCCTGCCGATCGAGAACGCGATCGAGAAGAAATACGGCCGCAACCTGCCGCGCGACGAAATGCAGGCCAAGAGCCGCGCCTTCGCCACCGAGCAGATCGCGCTGCAGATGGCCGACTTCAAGCGCCTGGGCGTGCTGGGCGAATGGGACCACCCCTACCGCACCATGGACTTCAAGAACGAAGCCGAGGAAATCCGCGCCTTCAAGCGCGTGGTCGAACGCGGCTTCGTCTACCGCGGGCTCAAGCCGGTCTACTGGTGTTTTGACTGCGGCTCGTCGCTGGCCGAGTTCGAGATCGAATACGCCGACAAGAAATCGCAGACGCTGGACGTCGGTTTTCTGTGCGCCGAGCCGCAGCAACTGGCCACGGCCTTCGGCCTGGACGCGCTGGCCAAACCCGCCTTCGCGGTGATCTGGACCACCACCGCCTGGACCATTCCCGCCAACCAGGCGCTGAACCTCAACCCCGAGCTGGAATACGCCCTGGTCGACACGCCAGCGCGGCCTGCTGCTGCTGGCCGCCAGCCTGGTCGAAACCTGCCTGGAGCGCTACGGCCTGACCGGCACGGTCGTCGCCACGACCCTCGGCAAGGCCCTGGCCGGCATCGAGTTCCACCATCCGCTGGCCCATGTCGACGCAGGGTTACGACCGCCTCGCGCCGATCTACCTGGCCGACTACGCCACCGCCGACGACGGCACCGGCCTGGTGCACTCGTCGCCGGCCTATGGCGTGGACGACTTCAACAGCTGCGTCGCCCACGGCATGGCGCTAGACGACATCCTCAACCCGGTCCAGGGCAACGGCCAATATGCCGCCGAGCTGCCGCTGTTTGGCGGCCTCAACATCTGGAAGGCCTGCCCGCGCATCATCGAGGTGCTGGCCGAGTCGGACCGCCTGTTCGCCACCACCCACATCTCGCACAGCTACCCGCATTGCTGGCGCCACAAGACGCCGGTGATCTACCGCGCAGCGGCGCAGTGGTTCATCCGCATGGACGAAGGCGAAGGCGTATTCACCCGCGACAAGGCGCCCAAGGACCCTGCGCCAGCTGGCGCTGGACGCGATCGAACAGACCGCGTTCTACCCCGAGAACGGCCGCACCCGCCTGCGCGACATGATCGCCGGCCGGCCGGACTGGTGCATCAGCCGCCAGCGCAGCTGGGGCGTGCCGCTGCCGTTCTTCATCCACCGCGACTCCGGCGAACTGCATCCCCGCACGATGGAGATCCTGGACCTGGCCGCCGACATGGTCGAGCAAGGTGGCATCGAGGCCTGGAGCAAGGCCAGCGCCGAATCGGTCATCGGCGACGCAGGACGCGGCGCTCTACACCAAGAGCAACGACATCCTGGAGGTCTGGTTCGACTCCGGCACCACGCACACCACGGTGCTCAAGGGCTCGCACCCCGGCAGCGGCCATGCCGAGGGACCCGAGGCCGACCTGTACCTGGAAGGCCACGACCAGCACCGCGGCTGGTTCCACTCCTCGCTGCTGACCGCCTGCGCCATGGTCGGGCGCGCACCCTACCGCGGCTTGCTGACCCATGGCTTCACGGTCGACAGCCAGGGCCGCAAGATGAGCAAGAGCCTGGGCAACGGCGTGGACCCACAGGAAACCTGCGAAGAAGCTCGGCGCCGAAATCATCCGCCTGTGGGTCGCCGCCAGCGACTACTCGGGCGACATCGCCGGCGACGACAAGATCCTGGCGCGGGTGGTCGACACCTACCGGCGCATCCGCAACACGCTCAAGTTCCTGCTCGCCAACACCAGCGACTTCGATCCGGCCAGGCACGCCGTGCCGCTGGCGACATGCTGGAGATCGACCGCTACGCGCTGTCGCGCGCGGCGCAGTTGCAGGCCGACATCCTGGCGCACTACGAGGTGTACGAGTTCCACCCGGTGGTGGCCAAGCTGCAGATCTACTGCAGCGAAGACCTGGGCGCGTTCTACCTCGACATCCTCAAGGACCGGCTGTACACGACCGCAGCCGGACTCGCTGGCGCGGCGCTCGGCCCAGACCGCCCTGTGGCAGATCACCCAGGCCATGCTGCGCTGGATGGCGCCATTCCTGAGCTTCACCGCCGAGGAAGCCTGGAGCGTGTTGTCCGCGGCCGGCAAGACTCCCGCCGCAACGACGGGTATCGATCTTTACCAGCGTCTTCGCCGAACTGCCTGCCCGTGACACCGCGTTGCTGGACAAGTGGTCGCGCATCCGTGCGATGCGCGAGCTCGCGAACAAGGAGATCGAGGCCCTGCGCGCGGACAACAAGGTGGGCTCGTCGCTGCAGGCCCAGGTCCGGATCGAAGTGCCCGCGGATACGCCACGGCGAGTTGCTGGCCGCGCTGCAAAGCCTGGGCGACGACCTGCGTTTCGTGTTCATCACGTCGAAAGCCAGCGTCTTGCCGGGCGCCGAGTTGCGCGCAACGCCCACGCCGGTGACCGACGCCAAATGCGAGCGCTGCTGGCACTACCGCGACGACGTCGGCGTTGACGCCGCGCATCCGGGCCTATGCGGGCGCTGCACCAGCAACCTGTTCGGCGCGGGCGAAACGAGAAGCTTCGCGTGACGTCGCGCGATATGCGCGCTGGCGCGAGCGCCATGTTGCCGTGGCTGGGCCTGTCGCTGCTGCTCCTGATCGCCGACCAGTTCAGCAAGCTGATGGTGCTGGGCTACTACCGCCTGGGCGACAGCACCACGGGTCACCAGCTTCTTCAACCTGGTGCGGGTGCACAACGAAGGCGCGGCCTTTTCGTTCCTGGCCGGCGCCTCCGGCTGGCAGCGCTGGTTCTTCAGCGCGATCGGCATCGGTGCGGCCGTGTTCATCCTCTGGATGCTCAAGTCGCACCCGGGCCAGCGCCTGTTCGCATTTGCCATGTCCTGCATACTGGCGGGCGCCGTCGGCAACGTGATCGACCGCCTGTGCATACGGCTACGTGGTCGATTTTCTACAGTTTCACTATGCCGGCTGGTATTTCCCCTCTTTCAACGTAGCCGACAGCGCGATTACCATTGGGGCCATAGCCATGATCCTGGACGAAATACGCAGAGTCCGCCGCGCCCGGTAAACAACACGCCTTGACCCACCTGCTCAATCTACTCGCTGCGATCGCCCTGCTGGTGTGGGGAACGCAACTGGTCCGCACCGGGCATACTGCGGGTATTCGGCGCCAACCTGCGCAACATCCTGGCCAAGAGCGTCAGCAACCGGCTCAACGCCGTCATGTCGGGCCTGGGTGTCACGGCCCTGGTGCAATCGAGCACCGCCACCGCATTGATCGTCGCGTCCTTCGTCGGCCAGGGGCTCATGGTGCTGCCCTCGGCGCTGGCCGTGATGCTGGGCGCGGACGTCGGCACCAGCCTGATGGCGGTGGTGTTCTCGCGCGACCTGTCGTGGTTGTCACCGCTGTTCATCTTTATCGGCGTGGTGCTTTTCATCGCCCGCCAGTCGACGACCGTCGGGCGCATCGGCCGCATCCTGATCGGGCTGGGCCTGATGCTGCTGGCGCTTGAGCCTGGTTTCGCAGTCGGCCACCGTGCTGACCCAGGCGCCCGCCGTCAAGGCGCTGCTGGCTTCGCTGACCAGCGACCTGCTGCTGGAAATCTTCGCCGGCGCGGTGCTGACCGTGCTGTGTTATTCGAGCCTGGCGATGGTGCTGCTGACCGCCACGCTGGCCACGACCGGCGTGATCCCGCTCGACGTGGCGCTGGGCCTGGTGCTGGGCGCCAACCTGGGCAGCGGCCTGCTGGGCGTGCTGACGACGCTGGGCACCAACATCCAGACGCGCCAGGTGCCGCTGGGCAACCTGGTGTTCAAGATATTCGGCATCGCGATGGCCGCGCCGTTCGTCGGCCTGTGGATCACCTACGTGCACGAATGGGTGTCGCACGAGGCCACGCTGGTGGTGTTGTACCACCTGAGCTTCAACATGCTGGTGTGCGCCATCTTCATCGGACTCACGCCCCTTGTCGCGCGCTGGGTGCGCGCCTTGCTGCCGGTGCCGGTCACCACGACCGTGGCCGGTCGCCAGCGCCACCTCGATGCCACCGCGCTGGCCACGCCATCGCTGGCCATCTCCTGCGCGGTGCGCGAGGCGATGCACCAGGCCGATGTCGTCGAGACCATGCTCACCGGCATGCTGCGCGTGATCACCAACAACGACAGCAAGCTGTCGCAGGATCTGCGCAAGATGGACGACACGGTCGATGAGTTGTATTCGGACATCAAGTACTACCTGACCAAGATCTCGCGCGAGGCGCTCAGCGACAGCGAAGGGCAGCGCTGGACCGACATCATCAGCTTCACCATCAACATGGAACAGATCGGCGACATCGTCGAGCGCGTGCTGATCGATATCGAGGACAAGAAGATCAAGACCGGACGCGAGTTCTCCGAAGCCGGCATCAAGGAGATCACCGACCTGCACTCGCGCCTGATCGAAAACCTGCGGCTTGGCATGAGCGTCTTCCTGCACGGCAATCTGCGCGATGCGCAGAAGCTGCTCGAAGAAAAAACCCGGTTCCGCGATCTCGAGCGCGAGTACGCGTCGACCCACCTTGGCCGCCTGGCGGTCAACACCGTGCAGAGCATCGAGACCAGCTCGCTGCACATCGACCTGATCAGCGACCTCAAGCGCATCAACTCGCACATCTGCTCCATCGCCTACCCGATCCTCGACTCGGCCGGCGCACTGGCGCCAAACCGGCTCAAGAAGTCGGTGCTCGAAGCGCAGGACTGAACGCGATCTCGCGCCGGCGCGTGCCGGGGCAGCGCGCTCCGGCCATTGGCCGTGCGCGCTCCGGCGGGTGGCGATATGCATGAAGCGCGCGACCATGAAGCGCGCAAACATGGTGTCGGAATTCCCGCAATCCGCTAACATCGGGCCTGGACGGGAGTGGGCCATGAAACAGGGAAAACGCCATTTGATCCCGGTCGCATTGCTGGCATTGCTGATCGGCCAGGCCGCATCGGCGCAGTCGGACACCGTGACCGTCAAGCGCGACGCGCAATTGCGCGAAGCACCGAGCGAGTCGGCGCCCAGCTTGGCTGCGCTGCCGGTACAGACGCAGTTGACCCGCCTTGCCGCACGTCAAGGCGCATGGGTCGAAGTGCGCAACGCACAGGGCGTCACGGGATGGGTTCACCTCTTCGATATCGGCACCGCACCGGCGGCGCAGGGCGGCAATATTGCCACCGGCGCGCTGCGTGGCCTGACCAGCTTCTTCGGCAGAGGCAACGCGCTGGCGCCGGGCACACGCAATGCCACCTCCACGATCGGCATCCGCGGCCTGGGTGCCGAAGATATCGCCAGTGCGCAGCCCGACCCGACAGCGGTCGCCCTGGTCGAAACACTGCGCCTGGACGCGGCGCAGGCCCGCCAGTTCGGCAATGACGCCGCACTGCTGGCGCAACCGGTCGACCCGCTTCCCGTCCCACCCAGACCCCCATCGACCACCCCTGCCGACCAGGGCCAGCCAGGGGGCAGAAATTGACAACCGCACTTCCCCCGCGCCTGGCAGGCGCGCGCTGGCCGGCGCTTGGCGCGATGGTGCTGGGTCTGGCCACATGGGCGAGCCTGCCGATGCCTGCGTTTGCCCAGGACGCCACGCGCGCACTGAACCTGTTCCAGCAACTGCTGCGGCCGAATCAGAACGCGGCACCTGTCGCCGATTCCGGCCAATCCCGCGCAGCCGGCCAACCCGGCCGGCCTTCTGGGCAATGCGCTGAGTGGCGGCAACGGCGCAAAGAGCGGCGCCAACGCGGCGATGGCGGTCGACCTGGTCGGACTGCTGTCCCAGGCCACGAACCAGATCGACCAGCCCCAGGAAATCGAGATCGGCCGCCAACTGTCCGCGGTGCTGCTTGGCAGCAAGCCGCTGCATCCCGACACGCAACTGCAACACTATGTCAACCAGATTGGCCGCTGGATCAGCCTGCAATCGGCCCGACCCGACCTGCCCTGGACGTTTGCCGTTCTCGATGACAACGGCTTCAACGCCTTTGCCGCGCCCGGTGGATATGTGTTCGTCACCAAGGGCCTGGTGGACCGGGTCGCCGACGAGTCCGAACTCGCCGCAATTCTGGCGCATGAGATCAGCCACGTGGTGCAAAAACACCATCTCGAAGCCATACGCAAGAGTGCGCGTGCCGGCATTCTCACGCAACTGATCGCCTCCCAGCTGAACAACAACCTGGGCGGCGCGTTGTCGGCCCAGTTGATCGGCCTGGGACGCGATCTGTATTCCAAGGGCCTGGACCAGGAGGACGAGTACGAAGCCGATCGCCTCGGTGTCGCGCTCGCCGCCGGATCGGGCTTCGACCCCTACGGCCTGCCCGCGGTGCTCCAGCAACTGCGCGCCGCCGCGCCTGACAACCCGGCATTCGCCCTGTCGCTCAGCACCCACCCACCGGCGCAGCTGCGGCTGGACCAGATCGAGTTGGCCATGGGCAATCGGCTCGACGCACTGACCGGAAAACCGGGCGTAAGCGTGGCGCAGCGGCTCGCCAATCTCGCGACCGCGCAGCAGAACCAGAACGCGATGGCCGCCGCAGCTGCAGCCGCGGCGGGCGGCGCCACGTCGAATGCAGCGAGCGCCAAACCACCGGCTGCGACGAGAGTCCCGATCAAACCTGCCGCGCCAGCCGCCACACGCAAGAAGCCCTGAGCGTCCACGCGCCTGAGACGCGAGATTGACTGCGATGCGCCCATCGCCTCGGGCGGGACCCATGCGAAAACGGCACCCGAGGGTGCCGTTCGAATGCTCGTCGCGCGGCGTCACTCGTCGACGAAGGCTTCCTCGCGTTTGAGCTTGACCGACGGCAACAGGACGATCACCAGCAACAGCACCGCCACCGCCAGCAAACTGGCTGAAAGGCCACGCGTCACGAATACGCTCCAGTCGCCGCGCGACAGCAGCAATGCACGGCGCAGGTTTTCTTCCATCATGGGGCCCAGTATGAAACCCAGGATCAACGGTGCCGGCTCGATGCCCATCTTGATGAAGGCATAACCCAGGACGCCGAACAGACCGACCATCCAGATGTCGAAAGTATTGTTGTTGGTCGAATACACGCCGATTGCGCAGAACAGCACGATGGCGGGAAACAGCCAGCGGTAAGGCACCGTCAACAGCTTTATCCAGATGCCGATCATTGGCAGGTTCAGGATCACCAGCATCGCATTGCCGATCCACATGGATGCAATCAAGCCCCAGAAAAGCTCCGGATTGCTGGTCATGACCTGCGGCCCGGGCTGGATGTTGTGGATCGTCATGGCTCCGACCATCAACGCCATCACGGCGTTGGGCGGAATTCCCAGCGTCAACAGCGGGATGAACGAGGTCTGCGCGCCTGCGTTGTTGGCCGCCTCGGGCGCGGCAACACCACGGATGTTCCCCTTGCCGAACGGAACCTCGCCCGGTTGCAGTTTGGTCTTCTTCTCGATCGTATAGGCCGCGAACGCGGCCATCGTGGCACCACCACCAGGCAGGATGCCGAGCGCCGAGCCCATCAAGGTGCCGCGCAGGATCGCGGGGATCATGCGTTTGAAATCCTCGGCCGACGGCATCAACCCGCCCACCTTCTCGGCGAACACCTGGCGTTCACTGGCGTGCTTGCCCAGGTTGCTGATGATCTCGCCATATCCGAACAGGCCCATGGCGACGGCAATGATGCCAATGCCATCGGTCAACTCCGGAATGTCGAAGCTGAAGCGCGCAACCCCTGAGTTGACGTCGGTGCCGACCAGACCGAGCAACAGGCCCAGCAACACCATGCTGAATGCCTTGAGCAAGGAGCCCGACGCCAGCACCACGGCGCCGATCAGGCCAAGGATCATCAGCGAGAAATACTCGGCCGGGCCAAACTTGAATGCCACCTCGGTCAGCGGTATCGCAAAAGCCGCCAGCACCAGCGTTCCGACACAACCCGCGAAGAACGACCCGATGCCGGCTGCCGCCAGCGCCGGACCGGCCCTGCCCTGGCGCGCCATCTGGTAGCCGTCGATCACCGTAACGACCGAGGAAGCCTCGCCCGGTAGGTTGACCAGGATGGCCGTGGTCGAGCCGCCATACTGCGCGCCATAGAAGATGCCCGCCAGCATGATCAGCGCCGACACCGGCGGCAACGCGTAGGTGGCCGGCAGCAACATGGCGATCGTCGCCAGCGGCCCGATGCCGGGCAGGACCCCGATCAGCGTGCCCAGCAGGCAACCGACGAATGCATACAACAAGTTGATCGGCGTGAAGGCAACGCCAAATCCGATCGAGAGGTGGGAAAGCAATTCCATGGTGATACCCTTATCCGGCGATGAAAGCCGGCCATGCCGGGAACTGGAGCTTGAGCGCGAGGATGAAAGTGAGGTAACACCCCAGCGCAAGGATGATCGACAGGATCAGCACCTCCTTGAAGACGAACTCGTCACCCGCCAGAGCGGCGATGAAGGTCAACACGACGATCGCGGCGATGAGCCCCATGTATGGCAGACCGATGCTCGGCAGGCCGCCAAGCAGGACGCCGAATGTCAGGTTGGACAGGATGATGAAGATCAATGGCTTCCAGGCAATCGCACCGATCTTGTCGCCGTCCTCGGTCTCGACCGTCAGCGCCGTGAACGTGACGACGATGCCGAAAATCGCCAGCAGCACACCCAGCATCAACGGGAAATAACCCGGCCCCATGCGCGCTGCGTCTCCCACCTTGTAGTTGGTCGCACCCCAGGCGAAGGCCACGCCCACGGCGATGAACAACAGGCCGGAAAAGAAGTCCTTCTCACTCTTGATTGCCATTGCATGTCTCCTCAGACAGTCCGATACCGGCATATTGTGTGGGCGAAACACGGCCGCAGGAATGTGGATATCACCTACACGGTGACGCAGAACGCGACGGGGCGGCTGCGCCAGTACACGGCGCAATCCGCTGGCAGCCTGTCAGGTCAGCGGCGGCGTGGACGCCAGCACTTCGGCGATGACGGTCGTGCCCAGTGCGACCTGCATCGCGCCACCCATGCGCAATGGCCGCATGCCGTCCTTGACGGCCTGGCGCCGCAAGGCGTCGATATTGGGTTCGCGGGTCACGGTGGCCTTGAACGCCTCGGTCACCACCAGCAGCTCATACAAGCCCATGCGGCCACGAAAACCGGTCATGCGGCACTCGACACAGCCCACCGGCTTGTAGGGCCGGTAGGCACCGTTGATCTGCCACGGCTTGACGAATTCCGTCAGGTCGGCCCGGTTCGCCTCGGCGTCGCGCGCGCGGCACTTGTCGCACAACGTGCGCACCAGCCGCTGCGCCAGCACACCGAGCAAGGTCGCGTTGATCAGATAGGCCGGTATCCCCAGTTCGAGCAACCGGCTCACCGCCGACGGCGCGTCGTTGGTGTGCAGCGTCGAGAACACCAGATGCCCGGTCAGCGCGGCCTGCACCGCCATCTCCGCCGTCTGCAGGTCGCGGATCTCGCCGACCATGATGATGTCGGGATCCTGGCGCATCAGCGCGCGCAGGCCCTCGGGGAAACTGAAGTCGAGATGTGGCTGGACCTGGGTCTGGTTGAACGCGGGCTCGATCATCTCGATCGGATCTTCGATCGTGCTGACGTTGACCTCCTCGGTGGCAACCCGCTTGAGCGTCGAATACAGCGTGGTGGTCTTGCCCGAGCCGGTCGGCCCTGTCACCAGGATGATGCCGTGCGCCCGCTTGACCAGCGCCTCCCAGCGCTGCGCCTCGTCGGGCGCAAAACCCAGCGCGTCCAGGTCCTTGACGGCGTTGTCCGGATCGAAGATGCGCATCACCATCTTTTCGCCGAAGGCCGTGGGCAACGTCGAGATCCGCATCTCGATCTCGTCGCCGCGCGGGTTGCGCGTCTTGATGCGCCCGTCCTGCGGACGGCGTTTCTCGACCACGTCCATGCGCCCGAGCAGCTTGATGCGCGCCGTCATCGCATTGAGCACACCCATCGGCATCTGGTACACCGGATGGAGCACGCCGTCGATGCGGAACCGGATCACGCCCTGCTCGCGCCGCGGCTCCAGGTGGATGTCGCTGGCGCGCTGGTCGAATGCGTATTGCCACAACCAGTCGACCACCTGTACGACGCCCTGGTCGTTGGCGTCGAGCTGCTTGTTGGTCTTGCCCAGTTCGACCAGTTGCTCGAAACTTGCGCCGACGCTGGTGCCGCCGGACTTGATGGCCGAGCGGATCGACTTGGCCAGCGCATAGAACTCCGCCGTGTAGCGGGCGATCTCCTGTGGGCTTGCCATGACCCGGCGCACGCTGCGCCTGGCCTGGCGCTCGACCTCGGCGACCCAGTCCGAGATGAAGGGCTCGGACGTGGCCACCACCACCTCGGTCGGCGAGACCTGCACCGGCAGCACGCGATGGCGCTCGGCATACGGCGCGCTCATGGCGTCGGACACCTTGCCCACGTCGACCTTGAGCGGGTCGATGCGCAGATATCCCAGTCCGGCGCGCTTGGCCAGCCATTGCGTCAAGGTCTCGATGTCCAGCGGTCGCCCGTCAGCGGCGCTGCGCATCGACACGCTGGCCAGTCGCACCAGCGGATGCTGGGAGCTTTCGGCCTGCGAGCAACGTGCGAAGGTGCGCGCGGCTTCCTCGGCGCTGACCATGCCGTCGTCGCGCAGCCACTCGACCAGGCGGCGCCAGTCCAGCGGACCTTCGTGCACCGGCTTCGCGGCTGCCATGGGCCTGCCTGCTGTCGTCATGCCGCCAGCGGCTTGAGCACCCGCACCCATTGCGCGGCGGGCAGGCCCCACCGGGCCTCGATCTGGCGCGCCCGTTCGGACAACACCGAACGCGCCGGGCGGTCGGCACGATTGTGTGCCAGAACCACGGTATTGCCTTCGCGCGTGGCCTTGAATGGCCAGACGGCTTCGCGACCGAACACCGAGACCATCTTCTGCAGGCTGCGCGGATAGCTCGACGCGCGTCCGAACAGATTCACGGTCAGGCTCCCGTCCTCGGTCAGCAGGCGTCTGCAATCGGCGTAAAACGCCTCGCTGTCGAGCACCGGCGCGGCGGCCTCATGGTCGTACAGGTCGATCTGCAGCGCGTCGATGCTGCCCCGCCATTTCGGGTCGCGGATCTCCTTGGCGGCATCGGCCAGCACGACCTGCATGCGGGCGTTGTCGGGCGGCAGCTTGAACCAGCCGCGGCAGGCGACCAGCACCTTGGGGTTGATCTCCACCGCCACCGTGCGCATGCGCAGCACCTTGTGGCAGTATTTGGTCAGCGAACCGGCGCCCAGCCCGAGCTGCATCGCGCGCCGGCCGGGCACCGTTGCCGGATCGACGAACAGCAGCCAGGCCATCATGCGCTGGATGTACTGGTGCACCAGCACCTGCGGTGAATCGATCAGCATCGATCCCTGGATCCAGATCGAGTCCAGATGCAGATGGCGCACCGGACCCTCGTCGGAAAAATGCACGTCGGCTAGCGTTGCAGTGTCGGTCTGGGCCATGGCGCGTTATACCAGCAAGGCCCGCAGCTTCGGCAGCGCCGCACAGGCGTTTTGCTGCGTCGCGGCCATCAGGTCGGCCAGGGCAATGCCGCGCAATTGCGCCACCACGGCGCCGATAGCCGGCAACTGGGCCGGCTCGTTCGGCACCTGCGCCTGGCCGGCCCGGCGCTGCCCGGCAGTTGCGTACAACCAGTGAGGAGGCATATCGGGCGCGTCGGTTTCCAGCACCAGCGCCGACAACGGCAGCTGCGCGGCCAGCCGGCGCAACTGCAGCGCCCGCCCGAACGTGACGGCGCCGCCGAATCCGAGCCTGAACCCCAGGTCGATGAAGGCCTGCGCCTGCTGCAGGCTGCCCGAGAACGCATGGGCGATGCCGTGCCAGCCGTCGCTGCCGCTCGATGCAACCCGGCGCAACCCTCGCAACAGGCGATCCGCCGATCGTCGCACGTGCAGGATCACCGGCAGTCCGTAGCTGCGAGCCATCCTGAGCTGCTCCATATAGAAGAACTCCTGGCGCTCGCGCATCGCATCCGTGCACAGCTGCGGCACGAAAAAGTCCAGCCCGATCTCGCCCACCGCGACCAGGCGCGGATCGTCGATCCGGGCCGCCAGCGCGCGGTCCAGGTCCTGCAGGTCGGCATTCCCGCGCCTGCGGCACGTACAGGGGGTGGATGCCGAGCGCATAACTGTCACCGCCGGCATGCGCCAGCGCGCATACCCGCTCGAAACCGTCCACCGCGACGGCCGGAATCACGCAATGCGCGACACCGGCCGCAGCGGCCCGCGCGCGCACCGCCGCCGTACCGGCGCCGAACTCCGCCGCATCGAGGTGACAGTGGGTGTCGATCCAATCCGCCATACAGGGAAAACCCTCTCCAGCCAGAACGCACTTTGACACTAGATTGTCAGGGGTTCATCCGCATCGCGCGCCGCGCGACAACTGCGTAGACTGCCCATTTTCATCCATACCAAGGAAGCAACATGAAAACAAGAACCACCCTGATGGCCGCCGCTTTGGCGTTCGGCCTGGCCGGCGCGGCATCGGCACAGGAAAAGACGCTACGCCTGCTGACCTGGGCCGACTACGTACCGGCCGAGGTGCAAGCGCAGTTCGAAAAGGAGACCGGCTACAAGGTCGAGGTCACCTTGTCCAACAACGAGGAGATGATCTCCAAGCTGCGCGCCACCGCCGGTGCCGGTTTCGACCTGGTCCAGCCCTCGCAGGACCGCATCACCGGCCCGCAGCAGGAGTTCAAGATCTACAAGGCCATGGACCTGAGCAAGATCAAGTCCAACCTGTTCATCGGCTCGATGCTGGCCGCCACCAAGAAGAACACCACGCTGGCCGGCAAGGTCTACGGCCTGCCGCACATCTGGGGCACCGACGGCCTGGTGGTCAATACGAAACTGGCCAAGATGGGCGACTACCCCGACCTGTGCAAGGCCGAGTACAAGGGCAAGATCACCATGCGCCTGAAGCGACCGGCGCTGCTCGCCTTTGCGTTTGCCGCCGGCAAGGACCCGTTCGCGCTGTACAACAACCCCAAGGCCTACGGCGCGCTGATGGATGACGTGGGCAAGACCTTGACCGCGTGCAAGGCCAATGTCAAGTTTTACTGGGACAACAAGGACCAGCTGCTCAACGGCATTCGCACCAACGAGATCGTCGGCGCCATGATGTGGGACACCGGCGGCTGGAAACTCAACAGCGAAAATACCGACATCCAGTTCATCGCACCCAAGTCCGGCGCATTGGGCTGGATCGACACCTTCGCGATTCCGGCCAAGGGCAAGAACGACGCGGCCGCCTATGCCTGGATCAACTTCAACATGCGCCCCGAGATCGCCGCCAAGGTGGCCGGGGGCGCCGGCAACTTCACCGCGTCCAAGGGCGCCGACAAGCTGATGGACGAAAAGCTCAAGGCCCAGTTCGCCGCCAGCTTCCCGCAGGCTGCGCTGGACAACGTCAAGTGGTATCCCGCCGTGCCTGCCGGGCTGGAGGAAATCGAAGGCCGCGTGCTCGACCGCATCAAGGCGGCCAACTAGACGTCCGGACCGGATGCAGGTATCAGGTCGTTCGCCGGACCGCCCCAAGGACGACAGCACCCCCTCGGGGGGCCAGGCGAAGCCTGGGGTGGGGGCATCAGTCCTTCGCCGGGCCGCCCCAAGGACGACAGCACCCCCTCGGGGGGCCAGGCGCAGCCTGGGTCGGGGGCAATAACACCTGACCTCGAAACCCGGCGTGTCGCCAAGCGATACGCCGGGCTGATCGCTGTTGACGAGCTGTCTTTTTCGGTGGCGCGCGGCAGCTTCTTCTCCATCCTGGGGCCGTCGGGCTGCGGCAAGACGACGCTGCTGCGCATGATCGCCGGTTTCCTGGCGCCGGACGGGGGCGACGTGCTGATCGGCGGCCAGTCGATGGCCGATGTGCCGCCAAACCGGCGTCCGGTGAACATGGTGTTCCAGCACCTGGCGCTGTTTCCGATGATGTCGGTCGGCCAGAACGTCGGCTACGGTCTGGCCCGGCGCGGCATGCCGGCCAAGGACATCGCCAGCCGCGTCGGCGCCATGCTCGAGCGCGTCAGCCTGCCGGGTTCGCAGGACAAGCGGGTCGACCAGCTCTCGGGTGGACAGAAACAGCGCGTCGCGATCGCGCGCAGCCTGGTGCTCGAGCCCACGCTGCTGCTGCTCGACGAGCCGCTCGGCGCGCTCGACCTCAAGCTGCGCGAGCACATGAAGATCGAGCTCAAGCAGTTGCAGGCCGACTTCGGCACCACCTTCGTCTACATCACCCACGACCAGTCGGAGGCGCTGGTGTTGTCCGACCATGTGGCGGTGATGAACCATGGCCGCTTCGAGCAGGTCGGAACGCCGCAATCGCTCTATTACGAACCCAAAACGCCGTTCGTCGCGGGCTTCGTAGGTGCCAACAACCGGGTTCCGGGGCGCGCCAGCCAGGTCAGTGGCGACCTGGTCGAAGTCACGACCGAAAACGGTCTGAAGCTGTTCGCCCGCAAGATGGGCGCGGTCGAGGTCGGCGCCGCCGTCGTTGCCTTCGTGCGCCCGGAAGTCGCGCACCTGGCGCGCAGTGTCGACGCCCTGCCCGCCGACCAGCCCCGGTTTGGCGCCCAGGTGGCCAGCCTGCTGTTCGATGGCGCCAACTCGGCGGTCCTGGTGCGCGAGAAAGGCAGCCGGACCGAATTCCATATCGCACTGCCCCAGACCGGGCAGTTCGCCGACCTGGCGGTCGGAGAGACCATCGCGTTCGGATTCGATCCCGAGCGAGCGCTGTGTTTCCCGGCCGCAGCGACCAGGGCCTGATCGGGCTTGGCCATGACGCACAAGCGCCTCCTGCTCGGCCTGTTGATGGCGCCGGCATTGATCTGGCTGCTCGGCCTGATCGTGCTGCCGCATGTGGACCTGGCGATCCTGTCGCTGCGCGCCCGTGTTGCACCTGGCGAATATGCGCCGAGCCTGCGCCAGTACCAGACCTTCATCGAAGAGCCGCTGTACTGGAACACCTTCGTGCGAACGGCGACGATGTCGATGCTGGCGACGCTGATCACGCTGGCGCTGGCGTTTCCGATCGCCTGGACGATCGCCAAGATCGCGCGCGGGCGCACCCGCTCGCTGATGTTCGTGATGTGCCTGATCCCGTTCTGGGTCTCCGAGACGGTGCGCACGCTGGGCTGGATGATCCTGCTGCGCGAATCGGGCGTCCTGCCGGCATTGCTGGTGCAGTTCGGCTTGACCGAGGTGCCGATCGAGATGCTGTACCGTGACGCCACGATCCTGGTCGGGCTGGTCTACACATCGATGCTGTTCATGGTGGTACCGCTGATCAGCGCCCTCGAAAGCCTTGACGATTCGCTGATCGAGGCCGCCTACGACCTGGGCGGCAATGGTTGGTCGATCCTGCGCCAGATCATCATTCCGCACGCGGCGCCGGGCATGGTCGCCGGTTGCATCGTGGTATTCATGCTGACGCTGGGCAACTACCTGACGCCCACGCTGCTCGGTGGCAAGAACTCGCTGTGGTTCACCGAGCAGATCTACACCCAGTTCATCACCCGGTTCAATTGGGAACAGGGCGCTGCGTTCGGCTTCCTGCTGCTGGTGCTGTCGACGGCCATCGTCTGGGCCGGCCTCAAACTGAGCGGGCAGAAATTTGGCGAAGTGATGCGCCGGTCATGATTCCGTCCTTGCCCCGACCCGCCTGGCTGCGCGCCAGTACCGTCGCCTACGCGGTACTGTTCTTTGCGTTCCTGTTCCTGCCGCTGCTCGTCGTCGCGGTGTTTGCGTTCAACGACGCGCCGTATCCGGCGCCACCGTGGCGCGGCTTCACGCTGGACTGGTTCGTCGGCGACACCAGCTCCGATCGGACCGGTCTGTTTGCCGACGGCCCCATGCTGGCCAGCCTGTGGACCAGCGTCGTCGTGGCGCTGTGGGTGACGCTGCTGTCGCTGCTGGTCGGCACCGCCAACGCATTCCTGCTCGAGCGCGCCAGCTTCAGGGGCAAGGCGGCGCTGTCGATGCTGATGCTGGCGCCACTGGTCATACCGGGCGTGATCCTGGGTATCTCGATCCTGGCGTTTGCGAGCCGGCTGGCGCAGTTTGCCGATGACACCTGGGGCCTGGAACTGGAGTTCCTGCGGCCCGGCCTGGCGCTGGTCGTGCTGGGCCAGTTCTCGTACATCGTGTCGATCGCGACGCTGACCATCAGCGCGCGGCTCAAGCGCTTCGACCGCACGCTGGAGGACGCCGCCTACAACCTGGGTGCGTCGCGCACGGCGGTGTTGTGGACGGTCACGCTGCCCTACCTGCGCCCGGCGCTGATCGGAGCGGCGGCGATCTCGTTCCTGATGTCGTTCGAGAACTTCAACACGACGCTGATGCTGGTCGGCTCCGACCCACCGCTGACGGTGATGATGTACGGCCGCATGCGCGAAGGCGCGACCCCGGTTCTCAATGCGGTCAGCCTGTTCCTGATGCTGGCCTCGGCGGCGATTGCCGTCACGCTGATGCGCCGCGCGCCTGATCCGAAGGCCTGAGAGCGCGAAACGCAATCGCTTGAACCCGCGTCAGACCCCGCGAGCGGCACTGTTGCCAGTGCAAGGCCAGTTTTCGCGGGGCCTCACCCTTCTGGCCGCTGCGGCGCGCAAGCAGCGCGTGCACGAATCCGGGAACCGTGATACCGTCATTTGAAGTCTTGATCCACCCACATCCAAGGGGTCCCGATGCGCAGGCCTGCCGTTTACAGCCGCTCCCGTTCGCCGGACGTCCTGGCCGCCGAAGATCGCCAAAACCGGTCGCCGCCCGGCCACCCGCCATGCCGGCTAGGCAGCGCCTGCGCCTGCTGGCCGCCGACCCGCGATTCCTGCTGTGGCTGGCGATCGGCGCGCTGTCTCTGGCGCTGGTGCTGGTCACGACCACGCTGGTACGCCCGGCCCCACGGGTGCTGACCCAGGAAGACATCGACAACGCCGTTCTCAAGACGCTGGAGACCACCAGCCTGCCATCGGCCGCGGCCCGGGCGGCCCAGGCGATCGCGCCATCGATCGTGCGCGTCATGAGCTACGAGACCGGAACCAACGGACGCGAGGACATCGAGCGCGGTGTCGGCACTGGCGTCGTCATCGTCGACAAGGGCATCATCCTGACCAATCTGCATGTGGTGTCCGGCGCCGACACGATCAAGGTGGTGTTTGCCGACGGCCTGGAGTCGACGAGTTCCATCAAGGCGGTGCAGGCCGAGGACGACCTGGCGGTGCTGCAGGCGCACAAGATCCCGGATGACCTGATGGCCGCGACGATGCGCTCGACCGGCGACCTGCAGCACGGCGACCATGTGGTCGCGGTCGGGTTTCCGTTCGGCATCGGCCCGTCCACGTCGGCCGGCGTCGTCTCCGGGCTCAAGCGCGCGTTCCGATCGCCCGAGGGCAAGCAGGAGATGACCAACCTGATCCAGTTCGACGCGGCCGCCAACCCGGGAAATTCGGGCGGTCCGCTGGTCACGATGGACGGCCAGGTGGTCGGCATCGTCACCGCCATCCTCAATCCGGGCGAGCAGCGCACCTTCATCGGCATCGGATTCGCCGTGCCGATCGAGACGCGGCGGCGGCGGCCGGGCTCCATCCGTTCTGATCGCGCCAGGCGGCGCCAGCCACACGTTTCCCAACCACCGATCGCACCAGGAGCTTCCATGGACCAGCCAATGACAACCGACTCCGAAACCGCCGAATTGATGGAGCGGATCCTGTACGAGGTCAAGCGGGTGGTCGGCCAGGACCGCTTCCTCGAACGCGTGATGGTCGCGATGCTGGCCCAGGGCCACCTGCTGGTCGAGGGCGTTCCCGGCCTGGCCAAGACGCTGACCATCAAGACGCTGGCCAACACCATCACGCCGGCAATTTCAAGCGCATCCAGTTCACGCCCGACCTGGTGCCGGCCGACCTGTCGGTTCCCGCTTCTTCAACATGAAAAGCGGCGACCTTCGGCACCTCGGTCGGGCCGGTATTCACCAACCTGCTGCTGGCCGACGAGATCAACCGGCGCCGGCCAAAACCCAGAGCGCGCTGCTAGAAGTGATGCAGGAGCGGCAGGTCACGATCGACGGCGAGACGCACAGGCTCGCGAGCCGTTCATGATTCTGGCCACGCAGAACCCGGTGGAACAAACCGAAGGCACCTATCCACTGCCCGAGGCGCAGGTCGACCGGTTCGTGATGAAGGTGCTCATCGATTACCCGAGTGACGAGGCGGAGTGCGCCATCGTCGAGCGCGTCACCGGGCCCGGCGTCAGCGTCAACCCGATCGCCAGCACCGCGCAACTGGCCCAGCTGCAAGGCACCTGCCGCAAGGTCTATGTCGATCCTTCGCTGATCCAGTACGCCGTGCGCCTGGTGTCGGCCACGCGTACGCCGGAGAAGCACGGCCTCAAGGACCTGCGCCGGTTCATCACCTACGGCGCCAGCCCGCGCGCCACCATCAACCTGACCGAG
>CAVQUD010000008.1:0-165110 GCA_963716755.1 Blastocatellia bacterium | reverse complement strand
CGACTCACGTAAATAGGCACCGTCGAGCTCTGTGCCTCGGGCGTCAGATCGAGATGCTTCTCGTAAACGGCCGCCTCGACCTCGAAAGCGCCGTATTTCCGCATATATTCGAGCGGCGTTAGATTTTCTTCCGCGCCTTTTCGGGCAAACCTTTCGTGTTTTCAAAAATGTATTGGTAATATTCGTCGATCGTAATTTTTTCGCCCTCACGATACGGCGAGATGAAATGTTTGCGGATTCCCAAGCTTCCGTCGGGATCAATTCGCCACGAAAGTTCGATCCAAAATTCGTCTTCTTCCCAACCTCGCCGGGATTTGTTTCGTAAGTATATTCGACTTCTTTGCCCTGTCGTCGCGCCGCTTCGCGCAGGATCGGCTGGCGAAAAGCGATCCACTTTCCCGAATGAGTTTCGTAGGAAACAAGGTCGTGGCGTTCCGAAGCGTGCCCCATCGGCAAGACGTAATCGGCGAAATACGCGGTTTCGTTCCAGGTCGGCGTGAGCGCGATATGCATTCCGATCTTTGATTTCGTCCGAGAGGCTTCGATCCACGTAAAACCGTCGGGATATGTCCAAACCGGATTAAAAACGCGTGTGAAATAAACGTCCAATTTTCCGCGCCCTTCCTTTAAAAAATGCGGCAAGCAGAAAACTCATTTCGTAATGCGCCAGCGGATATTCGTTCGGAAAATGCAGTTCGTTCCAAAATTTCTGCGCGGGCGGTGTTGATAAACCTTTTGGTTTGAATTTGTTCCAAGCCGAAGGCGAAGTTCCGCCGACCGTGCCGACGCTTCCGGTCAAAACATTCAAAAAATGCAGACATCGCGCGACTGCCCAACCGCCGAGATTTCCGCTCCGGCGCTGCGCCAGTTGTGCGATGCAAAACGAGTTCCGGCTTCGCCGATCTTTTGGGCGACTTCTGCGGATCATTTCCGGCCTTCGCGCCGGATTCTTGTTCGGCAAATTCGGGCGTGTATTCGGCGTAAAGTTTTTTTAATTCGTCGATAAAATTTTCAAGAATGTCAGAACTCGGCGGTCGTGGCTTTGAGCTCCTTCAGAAGAGTCCTGCCCAGTTCACCCAGTCGGCACGACGAATTTCTCGTTGAAACAGAGCCTTTTTCATGTATCGGCGTTGAATGCATCGTATGCGCAATCGCGAGCAAACCGCGGCTTCGCTTCCGGGTTGGGTCGGCATCCAATAATCCGCCATCGAAGCCGTGTTTGAAAGACGCGGATCCATCACCGCGATCTTTGCGCCGTTCATCATTCCTTCGATAATGCGCTGCGCGTGCGGATTGAAATAATGCCCCGATTCGAGATGCGCGGAGATCAAAAGAATAAATTGCGCATTGGCGTGATCGGGCGAAGGTCGGTCGTAATTGTGCCACATCGCGTAACCGAAACGCGCTCCGGCGGAACAAATATTCGTGTGCGAATTATGCCCGTCAACGCCCCAGACTTGCAGAATGCGGTCCATAAAACCTTCGTGTCCCGGACGACCGACGTGATAAACGACTTCGTTATTGCGTCTTCTTCGATCAACGCCTTGCGAATTCTTCCCGCAATATCGTCCAAAACCTCATCCCACGAAACTCTTTCCCATTCCCTGCGCCGCGCGTTCCCTTTACGCTTCATCGGATACAAAATGCGGTCAACATCATTGATCTGATTGATCGTCGCCGGACCTTTCGCACAATTCCGCCCGCGCGAACCCGGATGATACGGATTGCCTTCAAACTTGCGGACTTTGTTCGTGTCTTTATCGATATAACTGAGCAAACCGCAGCCCGATTCGCAGTTAAAACAAGTCGTCGGCACGATCGTGTAATTCTTCTTCTCACGCTTTTGCCCGCTTTTCGCCTCGTATTCCGTCCAATCATCCCATTTCTCCGGCGGCGGATAATTAGACAATTCGCCCGGTTCGTTCATATGCGGAATTTCTTCGGCTCCAAATGTCGAATGAAGATTTTCGATCAAGCCGAGCTTTTCGGCGATGTTTTCGATGAATGATGGTTTGTGTTTCATAGGAATTTTATATTTGCCCGCGGAATGCGCGCGAAGGGCGCGAAAAAATAAATAGAAATTGATTAAAGCCAGCTTTTATTTCGTCCTTTTAAGAGTTTGGATTTGTCAGTTTTTATGCGTTGTTGGCGATTCGTTTGTGTTCTAGTTTTGGGAAATGTCCGAAATTAATGAGCAATGCCAATTCGAAATTTGTTGCATTTAGATAATTTATAGTTTGCGATTTATTCGCACGATCAGTTCCGGTCAAACGCTTTGATCTCGAGCAATATTTTTGTCGAAGCAAATAAAATCAGGCTTGACAAACATTTGTCTGAGACTCTTCGTCCTTGATACTCAAGTTCAAGTTTGCGGCTTTGTATCAACTAAATGTAGAATCGCTTCGAATTTCAAACTCGATCGCCAAACATTCCTGATAAACAGGTTCCGTAAATCCACAGCCTTTCTGTTTATAAACTTCAAAACAAGCACCGATAATTTTGTAACTTTCGTCTTTATAAACAATTAGACATTATTTTTTTATTTGCCTGCTGACGTATCGAATCACGCAAATAACTTTCAGAAATTAGTGATCTACAACTTATAACTCAATTTACTACCTGATTCTCTTACTTATCTTTCTCATTCATTCTTTTTTTCGCGTCCTTTCGCGTATTTCGCGGGCAAATCTTCTCTAACTCAAAGGAATCAACTGCGGGGCTTTAACCCAAATATGCTGCGCAAATCCTAATCCGACCAAGATCAACACTCCCGCGAAAGCCAACAAAAAGATGTTTCCGGTGAATAAAACAAAGCAAGCGGCAGAATGTTTCCGCACAAGATCATTCCCCACCAGAATGCCCAGCTGAATTGACCGCTGGTGATCATTTTAACGACCTTGTGGGCGTCGTCGGTTGAATGCGTCGTCGTTAGTTCGATCGCCGGGGTTATCAGGTGAGGATCTGAAGAACGCGTGAGAGCCTTGGTCAGGGCCATCCACGCGGTGATCCACTCAAAACATACGTCCAAGATCAGATTGCGGCTCAGCCGCCATCAGCGAATGGATGATCATATGGAGCCCGAGCATCGGCGATTGCCAGAAGTCGCGGCCTTTGGCCTGCGCGAAAAGGAATGCCGTATAAACCGCCGTCATTAGAGCGGGCACGAGGCCGAGCCATTCGATCACGTTCAGCCAGTGAATTGCTTAAAGAAAACTGCGACCCACCACGCGGTTAGCACGGCTCCGTAAGCCGAAATGATGTAGCTCCCACGCGTCAGCCAGGATCTCCACTGCGGTCGCAAGCAGAGTGTAAATAAATCTCTCGGGCCTACCTAGGTCCTTAATCAGCAAAACGCCGGTGAGGGCGAGGAACAACAACGCCACGGCGTTGCCGAACATCTTCAGCTGGATCGGCACTTCGGTGAACGTCAGTAAAAAATTCACCATCAGAAATGCGCCCGCGGAGATCGCTTTTGTCCAGACGTAGGCCGAAACTTCCCAGCCCCAGAGAACGCCTTTGTTTGGGGCGTCGTAGACGCGGCGTGGTCTTGTCGGACCGAAGCGCTTTGGTCTCGATCTTCGGAGTATCTCGCGGCGTTCGACCGAGCGTTGTATCTGCACCGGCGCACTGACTGCTTCGGCGCGTTGTGCAGGCGGGATTGCCTGCGGTCCGACGTCATTATGGTGACCTTGCCGTAATGGCCGACTCCGAGCGTTGGCTCGACCACATGTAATCGCTGTCGGGATGCGCCTCGGTCGGGTCGAGCGAGGCTTTGTCGCCGTCGATGTAAAAGAGTTTTGGGTTCGTTCCCTTTTCGGGTTTGCGGACCGAAACGATCTCGCGGGCGAGCAGCTGCGAGATCTCGGTCTCGGGATTGTCCATATCGCCCGAGATGATCGCGTGCTCGGGGCAGACGTTGACGCACGCGGGTTCGAGGCCGATGTCGATTCGGTGCGTACAGTAATTGCATTTGGCCGACGTGTGATCGTCGGGATGCATGTAGATCGCGTCGTACGGGCAGGCCTGCGTGCACGCCTTGCAGCCGATGCAGCGGCGGTCGTCAAAATCGACGATGCCGTCCTTGCGTGTGAAAAGTGCCGTCACGGACAGATCTCGACGCACGGCAGCATCGGCGCAGTGATTGCACCGCATCACGCTAAACAAGTCGCCGCGTATCGGGAAATTCGCCCTTCTCGATGTATTTGACCCACGTGCGATTCACGCCGACCGGCACCTCGTGCTCGGATTTGCACGCGACCGTGCACGCGTGGCAGCCGATACACTTTCGGTTATCGATAATGAAGCCGTAGTTCATTGAGAAAAGACAATTTAACCGCGAAAATACACGAAATGGAACAAATGGTCGGAGAAGACTTTTTAGTGTAAGCTCGTGTCCTTTCGTGGTTAATTCTTGTCCGCGGTGTGACGTGAATCATTGTACACAACTACGGCTCTGAGCGACACTTACTGGGTATGCATAACGTCGATATTGAAATTGTCGAGATGACACTTGGATGTGATGAAGTTCGCGATCAACCGGCTCACTGACGCCGACCCGCCGCTGGGGATGCCGCGAACCGAAGAAGACCTGCGGGCCGAGGTTGGCGAGACGATCACGGCCGAAGGGATCACCGGAGAAAAGGCGTTCCGTCTCTTTCGGGATGTGCTTCTGAAAGCGAGTATCTCGATCGATCATCCGCGGCACCTGGCATTTGTGCCTGCGTCGCCCACGCGGGCAGCCGTGATGTTCGACCTGGTGACGTCTGCTGCGAGCGTTCACGGAGCGTACTGGCTCGAAGGGGCGGGCTGCATTTTTGCCGAGAATGAAGCGATGCGGTGGCTGGTGTCACTGACGGGATTACCGGCCGGGGCGTTCGGGGTCTTTACGAGCGGAGGAACGGCCGCGAACCTGTCGGCGATGGTCGCCGCGCGAGAGAGCCTGGCGCTCAGGCAAACCCGAAACGTCGCCCGCCCGCGGACTCGTGATCACCTCATCCGGCACGCATTCATCGGTCAAGGCAATGGCACGAGTTATCGACGTGGACTTGATCGCGGTGCCGACGGATGGGCGGTTTGAGGCAGGTTCCCTTGCCGGTGCGATTGACGGCCTGAGCGACGATGATAGATCTCGTTTGTTCGCTGTCGTGGCGACCGCGGGGACGACCAACGCAGGGATCATTGATGATCTGGACGGGATCGGAAGGATCTGTCGCGAGCAGGGCCTTTGGTTCCATGTCGATGCGGCGTATGGCGGCGGAGCGCTTGCGGCACCGAGCGTCAGGCCGCTTTTCAATGGGATCGAGCTCGCCGACAGCATTACGATTGACCCGCATAAGTGGCTATTCTCACCCTACGATTGCGGTGCCGTTATCTACCGTGACCCTGAAACTGGCCGAAAGGCTCATGCACAGAGCGGCTCGTATCTGGATATCTTTTATGACAAGGCCTATCAGGGTTTCAATCCGGCCGACTATCAGATCCAACTTACGCGGCGTGTACGAGGCCTGCCGCTGTGGTTCTCTCTAGCAATGCATGGGACCGAGCGTTATGCTCAGGCGGTCGAGCGCGGCATCGAGTTGGCCACGATTGCCGGTCGGCTCGTGGAGGAAACTGAGCACCTCGAACTGGTGCGCGAGCCGAGCCTGTCGTGCGTTCTATTCAGGCGCAAAGGCTGGAAGCACGAAGATTACGTGGCCTGGACACTAAAGAATCATCGCGACGGACTTGCGCTCGTTCCGCCAACCAAATGGCACGGCGCGAATGGCGACGAATCAGTCGCACGCTTCTGCTTTATCAATCCGGACACAACAGAAGACGACATTCGAAAGATACTCGCTACCACGGATCCGGACTGAAGCTGGAGCGATCAGGCAGCCTTGAACGTCGCGAGACCGGTCATCGGGGCCTTTTGTCTCGCGGGTGCCGACATCCTGGATAAATAAGATCTTGGTGACATATCAAGACTTCCACCTTATGATTCGCCGGTGGACGCGGGACCGCCCCCGGCTTTTATCAGAGAAAGCGTTGTGCCGAGCGATTAGGCGAGTTTGGTCGATAAATGGCGATTTTGCGGGGTAAAAATGCGAGAGATTCCGCATCTTGCCTGTCCGAGACGCGAACTTTTTCACAATTTTAGACGGTGTCCGGCTGGGAACTACTGTTTACTATCAAGTGTGCTTAGGAACGGTACTTGCGAATAGTTTGGTTGAGAGCCGGATCGACGGCAAGGAGATAACAATGAAGATCCTGATTGCAACTGACGGTTCGGATTATAGCAAGGCTGCGATTGCAGCCTGCTGTGAAAGCCTGATCAGGCCCGAAACCGCGGACGTTCTGGTCGTGTCGGCCTTCGAGGACGCGTATCCGATCATGGCAGAACCATTCGCCATCTCGGCTGAGTATTATCAAAAGGTCGAGGATGCCGTAATGGAACAGTGTCAAACGTTTGTGGATGAAGCCGAGGCAATGATCCGTGAACATTTTCCAACGGCTGATTTCCCGCTGGCGACAGAGGTTTTAAGAGGTGCTGCTGATCAGCAGATCGTTGAAAAGGCAAAAACGTGGGAGGCAGACATTATCGTCGTGGGCTCCCATGGTCGCGGATTTTGGGGGCGCATGCTCGGTTCCGTTTCGGACGGTGTCGTGCATCATGCACCGTGTTCGGTTCTGGTGGTCCGCAAGTGAGTGTGTCTTCAGGGCAATATCTCCGCCAGCGTTTTTAGCAGCGTTTCGGCGGTGTATGGTTTCGAAAGGCAGGCTTTGACGCCGAGAATTGTGAGGTCGGCGTGCTGGGCTTCATTCAGCAGGCCGCTCATAACGATGATCGGGATCGCGGGGTCGAGTTTTCTGAGGGCCCTGATCAGTGCTGTTCCATCCATATAGGGCATCGCCATATCAGTGAGCACCGCGTCAATATCCTTGGCGTTCTGAGAATATACGGCGAGAGCGTCGGTACCATCCACCGCGGTCAGCGTGCGATAACCAAATTGACCAAGCGTAGCTTCCGCGACCGTGCGTATGTTCTCTTCGTCGTCGACCACGAGGATAGTCTGCCCCGCACCGCGGGGGAGAGCCTCGGTTTGTGTCGAGGCTGTGCTGACTGAAGTCTCTTCGGCAGACGGCAGGTAGATCGAGAATCTCGTGCCGCGGTGGACTTCACTGTAGACGTTGATAAAACCGCCGTGGCTCTTAACGATCGTCAGGGTGGTCGCGAGTCCTAACCCGGTGCCCTTACCGATCTCCTTGGTCGTAAAGAAAGGATCGAAAATCCGTTTGATGACGTCAGCTTCCATTCCCATGCCCGTGTCGCTGACCGTCAGAAGCACATAATTTCCCGGCTCGGCATCGACATTCATCCGAGCATAGTTTTCGTCGATCGACACATTTTGGGCATCGATGGAAATGGTCCCGCCGGTCGGCATTGCGTCGCGGGCGTTTATGCAGATGTTCATTATGACCTGATGGATCTGGGTCGGGTCAGCTGAGATCGTCCAAAGATCGGTCGCGACATTATGCTTGACAGTGATCGATTTGGGAAGCGTTTGCTCCAGAACGCCCACCAGGTCCTTTACTATATGTTTCAAACGGACCGAGACTCTGTCGCCTGCCATGCCTCGAGCGAAAGTGAGTACTTGCTTTACGAGGTCGGCGCCGCGTTCGGAATTCTCCTTTATCATCCCAAGCCAGCGGGCCGTCGCGGGATCAGGACCATTGATTTGCAGCATATCGACCGCCATCAGAATGGGCGAGAGGATATTGTTGAGGTCGTGCGCTATCCCTCCGGCAAGCGTTCCGATCGACTCCATCCGCTGGGCGCGGAGCAGGTGCTCCTCGGTCCGCTTCTTCTCGGTGATGTCAGTATTGGTTACGAGATAATAATCGGGTGCCCCGCTCTCGTCCCTCACCAGCGTCCATCGGCTTTCGACGACTAAAGATTCGCCTTCGCGGGTGAGGTGGCGCGATTCTGCTTTCCATTCATCGCTCTCTGCCAGGGCATGCCTGGCCTTTGCGACAAAGTCGGGACTTCCGCCGCAGAGTAGATCGGTCACAAGCCGCCCGAACGATACCTCGGCCGACCAGCCGTAGAGCCGTTCGGCGCCCTTGTTCCAATAAATGACCTGAAAGTTCAAGTCGCAGACAAGAATTGCGTCCTGCGCCTTGTCGAGAAGCGACGCTTGATGTCGAATCCGCTCCTCGCCCAGTTTCCGCGCGGTTATTTCGTAGCGAATTGCCACATAATGGGCAGGCTTGCCCAGCTCATCAAGGAATGGAACGATCGTCGTGTCAACCCAGTATATCGAGCCGTCCTTTGCTTTGTTTCGCAGTTCGCCGCGCCAGATCTTTCCATTAGCGATATTCGTCCAGATCCCGCGAATGAACTCTTTCGAATGATAGCCTGAATTTATTATCCGATGGTCCTGGCCTATCAACTCCTCGCGGCTGTACTTAGCGATGTCGCAGAACTTATCGTTGACATATGTGATCTTACCGGTCTCATCTGTGATCGCCACAATGGCCGACTCATCGAGGGCGCGCTTGAGGTCGGTGAGTTCCTTTAACGCGTCGTCTGACGGAACAGGCACATCAGTCGTAACGCGTCGTGATTCGGGCATTCGGTGCTAGTCCTCCACGCGTGCGAAATCGTAACCGGCCTTTTTGAGCTTGTATCGAAGCTGATCGCGAGAAATACTCAGCAGCTTAGCAGCGCGGGTAAGATTGCCGCCCATCCGTTCCAGAGCCTGTTTGGATAGTTCAACCTCGACCTGGTCCAACGGTACGCCCGCGGCCGGGAGCCTGATAACTGAACGCCGCACAGGTCCGGACTGTTCCGCTAGGTCCAACATGTCGGCTGGCAGATGACGGGCTGTGACCACGTCGCCATCCTCGAGTATTGACGCCCGCTCGATAACATTCCGCAATTCACGTACGTTTCCGCTCCAGTTGTAGCCGCGAAATATCGAAGCTACTTCGGGCGAAAGGCCCTTCAATGGTTTCCCGCGCCGCTTCAAATTCGAGTTTGCGATATAGTGCTGCGCCAAGCGGATGACGTCTTCGCCCCTCTCCCTAAGTGGCGGAATATCAACGCGGATCACAGAGAGTCTGAAGTACAGGTCAAGGCGAAACCTACCGGCCTCGCTTTCCTTCTTAAGATCACGATTTGAGGCGGCGATAATACGCGTGTCAAACTTTATGTCTTTCAGCCCACCCACGCGGCGAAAAGAGCTTTCCTCGAGCACACGAAGGAGTTTGGCCTGTAGCGAGAGTTCCATTTCGCCGATCTCATCGAGAAATATAGTTCCGCCGTTAGCTTGCTCTAAGAGTCCTTCCTTCCGCTGCTTTGCGTCCGTGAAGGCACCCTTTTCATATCCGAAGAGCTCCGACTCGATCAATGTTGCGGGAAGTGCCGCGCAGTTAATAGCGAGGTAAGGAGCGGCGGCCCGATCGGACGCAAAATGGATCGCGCGGGCAAACAGGTCCTTGCCAGTGCCGGTTTCGCCATTAAGCAGTATGGACATCACTTCCGATTCCGCGACTCGGCGTCCAAGCTCCTTAGCCTCCTCAAGGCTTTCGGAATCTCCGATTATTTGATCGAAACTAAAGCCGCGTGCCCGCTCGACGCGCGAGGTTTTGACCTCACGTCTCAGATCACGTGTTTCCAGAGCGTTCCTGAGGGTGACTCGGAGTTCCTCGGCGTGTACGGGCTTTCCGATAAAATCATGAGCCCCGCCCCGCAAGGCGGCTACCGAATTCTCGACATCAATATTTCCCGTGATCATGATGACGACGGTTTCGGGACTGCTTTGTTTGATCGTCGTAAGCAGGTCGAGGCCTGAACCGTCAGGTAGGTCGATGTCAAGTAGGACTAACGCGGGTTCTGTGGTATTTAGGACCTCGGTCGCGGCGCGTATCGAGTCAGCTTCGAATACTTGATAGTCCCACGAGCGGACCGCTTCGCTAAGGGCCATCCTAACGAAGCGGTCGTCGTCGACAATTACTATCTTTGCTGCTGAATTCGTCTCGTTCACTGTGTCAATGCACTTTCCTAATTGGTATCACAGTGCATTGAATCTGGAAAGTGAGGCGCGAAAAATCCCGCAGGTCTGAACGATGCAGGCACCGAGGCCCAACTAGTTTGCGAACGCACCTTCAACTGGCACGTCAGACCCAACACCGAAGGCTAGGGCCGTAGTCCCTGCCGTCGAGCGGTTCAACCACCAGGTACCGCTGCGGTACACGGCCGGGTCCGCTTTTCCGTCCCCGTCATAATCAGCCGGGACGAGGATATCAGTGTCATTGCCCCACTTTCGAACGATCACTTGTCCGTTGGAGCTCTGCTTGATATACCAGTTTCCACCTCGAAAGACTGCCAGATCGGTCTTGCCATCACCATCGTAGTCTGCTGGTACGAAACGATCGCTGGGTAGTCCCCAACGCTCAAATACAACGCTTGGGCCACCGCTCAGCCGAATGTACCAACCTTGGTCCGATCGCGCGGTAAACGCAAGCATCCATATTTCCGTCACCGTCAAAGTCGCCTCTTAATCCACGATCGCCGGTCATGCCAAAAGGCACGTAGGTTATCGTCCCGGACGGGTTATTTGCGGAACCAAGATAAAAGAAATAACTCTGAGCCCCGATAGCTGAATCGCGGAATACAGCCAGGTCGGCCTTCCCATCACCGTCCCAATCCCCGACGAGCCGCGGATCATCACCGTTTTGACCAAAGAGAGCGACGCGGAAGGTGTTGGATGAACTTTGAAAGATATAGAAAGCTGCTTTCTCCGGAAGATCCTCACGCCATACCGCGTAGTCCGTTTTGTCATCTCCATCGAAGTCAGCCGGCGTTAAGCGGTCAGAGGACATCCCCCACCCGAAGGCGGTAAAACCGGCGGTTGACCGGTTGACGTACCAGATGCCGCTTGACGGCCGGAAGACAGCAGGATCCGCCTTTCCATCACCATCGAAATCCGAGAATCCGTGGCGGATGACCACGGGCTGGGCGAATCGGAACGGCCGCGCTGCTGCGTATAGGTCTGATCACCGTTGTCGGACCCATCGTTGTCACAGTGAAGTCCTGCGACATAGAAAGTTACCGTTCCAACGTTTGTCGCCGGAGCGGTCCAATTGAAAGTCCAAGTGGCTCCCCCCGATTGACCCTGAAATGAGCCAGGACTCGTTCTGCTCGATGTAATTGCGTCCGGATCCCGGTTCGCAATGCTGTGAAGGCCGTTGTATTAGCAAATGTACCGGCAACGGTGTTTTGTGGTGTGAGAGTGGTTAGTTCAAATCCCCACGCACGTCGAGTAGAATCAGTTGTCGCTGCGTGTACCTGTATGGAGTAAGTTTGACCCGGGGTGTAGGCCGAAGGAGCAATGATATTCATCGTGCCGGGGCCATTGTTTGAAGCATGGCAGCTGGTGCAGGTGGATTCACCGGGTGCGCCGGTCCGCCCCGGCGGAGGTCCGCCGGTTGAGGCCTCGACGCTCGTTCGGTGCTGAAGAACTGAAACGAAGAATAATGTCGCAAAAATGACAAGGCAGAACGCCTTGATCGCTAAAATGATCGTTTTCTTTGAGTGCACAACTTTTACCTCCAAAATGCAGAGTTAAATCGGACGGCCCCGTGTGTGACTTCAGGCCTATAACACCCATTCACTCCCACGTTGCAATGGGATAATGAGGCAAGGAATGTACCAAACAAAACGAGAATGGGAATTGGTTAGAAAAGGCTGCTCAATCAGTCTGCGGTATGGCAGTGCCGTGAGAGATCCAGAAAACGGACACTCGCTTCCCTCGATGACCGTGGAATTCCCCGCGGTTGCTGTTTGTGTGATTGAAATCACAACAAACGAACCACTAATCGGCTATAATAAAGAGACAGAATGTGAAAACTCTTTCTCCGGGCTTACGCACATTTATGCGGGTTGCTTTTGTGGCACTGCTTAGCATTGCCTGCTTTTCTTTTGCCTCTACTGCATATAGATCCTGTCCCGAGCCATGCTCAAACGGCACGTATGGTGCGAGCTACAGCAAAATATTCCAAGTTCTCTCATTCCATCGACGCACATCGCAAAGAGTGTTCATCCTGCCATTCGTTCCCTTCCGGCAAATTGGGACAAGGTTCGGTCGCAGGCCGACGCTTTCCCGGATGTGACGGAATACCCAAAACACGATTCGTGTGTGACGTGTCATCGTGAACAATTCTTCTCGGGGAAGCCGCCGCAGATCTGCACGATCTGTCACGTAAGCCCATCGCCAGACAACAGCTCACGATTTCCCTTTCCAAATCCGGCGGACCTTTTTGACAAGAGCAAGAAAGCCACCGGTCATGAGTCGGCCTTTGACGTGGCATTTCCGCATGACAAGCATATAGACATCGTCAGCGGAAAGGACCGCACGCTCGCCGGCGGTTTTCTGGTTAATGCTCGCATCGGCCGTCGCGGCGAGGAGTCTTGCTCCGTCTGTCATGCGACGGTCGACCCGCAGGGTGATGCGGGCGAATTTGTCATCCTGCCGCCTAAGAATTGGGGCGATCGCTACTGGCTAAAGAAAGGTACGTTTAAAACCTCTCCACGAGATCACAGCCGATGTTTCACTTGCCATTCGGCCGAAAGCGGGATGTTACCGGCCCCTGCGGACTGTGCGATGTGTCATAAGCCGCGGCAGAGCGAGCCGCGAGCCGACTATGATCCGGCTCTTGCCGTTAAAATGGGCATTCAGGAGCGATCTATGCTCGCGATCGCCAGATCACGATACTCAGTCGGAGCCTTTAGGCATGGTCTCGAGACGCATGCTGCACTAGCTTGCGCTACCTGTCACGCCGTGGACACAATGAATACGGCCGACCCAAAAACACAGATCGTTACAATGACGGCGTGCGCTGGATGTCATGTTACACCTCGCGCGGCGGATGGTGGCATACTGAATATTGAGACCGATAAGAAGAAAAAGAACGCGAGGTTTGAATGTTCGAAATGCCACGTGACATTTGGCCGATCGCCAATCCCGCGGTCACATACGTCGGCCCTTGTTGAAGCGAGCCAATGACGGCGAATGAAGAAAGCTGACACCATGAAGAAAGAGGCCATAGAGCGCTTTGTGATCCGTGCAAAATTGACGGTCATCATCGCTCTCGCGGCGCTGGGCGGGTATTCAATGGTGTCATGCACCAGCTCGGTCGTCGAGAAAAAAGTTACCGAAAGTCCGTTCAAACCGCTGCCAGAGAACATGGTATCCACGGACCAGATGGAAGACGTGGATTTCTCGGAGTTCAAGCACGATAGCGAGCGGCACCGCGATGTGCCTTGTCTGTTGTGCCATCAACAAAAGGACGAGGGATTTAGGCCGAGGTTTGCATCGCATACCCCTTGTGCGGGTTGTCACACTCCTCAGTTCGAGGATAAGAACCACGCGATCTGCCTCACCTGCCATACCGCGAACGATTCGCCAGAATTAAAGGCATTTCCGGCGATGTCGAGCTTCAGAGCGAAATTCGACCATCCGGCCCATATTCGCCTGACGTCATGCGGCACGTGTCACTCCGGGCAAGGTGACGGCATGACAGTGCCGTCCGGCGGCGACGCACATGCGACGTGTTTCACATGTCACACATCCGATAAGGTCGTAGGCGACAGGAACATTGGCTCTTGCTCAACCTGTCACGAACCGGGCGCTCCCAACCGGATCGTCGACTCAACAGCGCAGATCGGGTTTAATTTTAACCACGGGAAACACGCCCGCGTTGCGTGCGACAGTTGCCACCGGCCGTTGGGCGGTAATAAGATGTCGGCGATCACGGTTTCGGAGCACAAAGGGGTTGCTAACAGTTGCTCAACGTGTCACAACTCAAAACGGGCGTTCGGCCCGTCGCGGATGTCCGATTGTCGCCGCTGCCACACGGACTTGCCGTCCGGGGGCCGTTTCGGTGTCCAGTTTAGTCACGCGGTCCACTCGCGCAACGACTGTGCGTCGTGTCACAAGGCCGGCGCATCCAATTTTAGTGTTCCCAACGGGCAAACAGCCCACAACACGTGCTTTCAGTGTCACGCTCCGGCGAAAGAAGCTGCCGCAAAGAGCACCTGCTTTGCATGTCACAAGATCGGCGGCGGGATAGACATCAAGCCCTCGCGTGCGGTGATCCCAGGAAACTTTGCTCACACGAAGCACGAGTTCCTTGGATGCGATTCGTGCCACGCCCAAACCGGGGGCCGTATGACGGCCCCGACGGTCGGTATGCACAAAGTGAAAGGTTCGGGCACAAATTGTGCGACGTGCCATGACAATCAAACTGCGTTTGGCGAGGACTTTGCGAACTGCAAACGCTGTCATGTCGGCGGCCAATTTGGGCGCTGACGCACGAGGAGGCGTTATGAAAAACAGCCTGAAGATCGTAATAGTCTTTACGTTTTTCTTTGCACTGGTATCGCTAGCGTTCAAGTACGCGGCTGGTTCCGCGGCGCAGGATGCTCCTCCCATCAATATGAGAGCCGCCGCATCCCATCCTGTAAAGCTTGAATGCGCGGGCTGCCACGGCCCCGGAACGAAGTTGCCAAAGCTGGGCGAGGGTGAGCAGTTTCACAAGGACGCACATCGACAATATTCATCCAGCATCCACTCAAAAATGCAGGAGAATGGTAAACCGGCCGCAGTCTGTACCGACTGCCACACAGTCGGCGGTGACATGGCGACGGACTTCCCGCCCGACGACCCGCGCTCCACCGTTTACGCTACAAAACAGGAACAGACTTGCGGAAAATGCCACGAGCAGGCGTACATGTCCTTTCACGACAGTATTCACGGACGTCTGTTGGACGAAGGTGACACACGGTCTGCATCATGTTCGGATTGCCACGGGCGGCATACGATCCAGTCAACCAAGGCGAACAATTTTAGGTTGGATCGTACGCATCTCTCACAGGTCTGCAACAAGTGCCATTCGGGGATAGTCCCTCAGTGGGAAACGAGTTCTCACGGAATGGCATTCAAGGCCGGAAATCCTAAGGCACCAATGTGCATCGATTGTCATGAGGCGGTCTCGCATAAGACAGCACCGGCGTCGATCCGCGAATTTTCGCTTCAAATGGTGAATCGCTGCACGCAGTGTCACGAGAAGCAGAAGCCCACTTACCGCGACACCTTCCACGGTCAGGCTACGGCGCTCGACTACAAGCTCGCTGCCACCTGTGCAGATTGCCATACGCCGCATCACAATCTACCCGCGTCGGACCCGATGTCGTCTGTCAATTCCGCAAATCTCGTGCAGACCTGCCGCTACATGTCATCAGAACGTGACGCGAGTTTTGCGTCATTCAATCCCCATCCTGAGCCAAACAATCCTGAGAAGGGCTTCTGGACCTATACGATAAACACGTTCATGAAGTGGCTGCTCATGTCCGTTTTCGGGTTCTTTGGCCTGCACACGATTCTGTGGCTTCAACGTTCGATCGGTGCGATGTTGCGGGGCGAGACGCACAAACGCATACGGGAGGAAGAGGACCAATGGGTCGAGCGGTTCCCGAAACGTCACAGGCTTACGCATCTGCTCATTATCATCAGCTTTCTTGGCCTCGCGGCGACGGGTTTGCCGCTGATGTACTCATTTACGGACTGGGGCAAGTGGCTGGTTGAGATCCACGGCGGGCTCGGTGTTACGCGGTTCATCCACCGCGCGTCCGCGATCATCACGTTTGTATATGCCGGCTATCATCTATTTTTCCTATTGAAAAAAGCTTTCGTCGAAAGGGACTGGTCGGTCTTTCGCGGGCCGACGACCATGATGATCAGAAAGCAGGATTTCCTTGATGCCTTTCAGATGTTCCGATGGTTCTTCTATCTTGGTCCAAAGCCGAAACTGGATAGGTTCACGTATTGGGAAAAGTTTGACTATTTCGCCGTGTTTTGGGGTGTTCCGGTGATCGGGCTGTCCGGATTGATGCTTTGGTTTCCAAGCTTCTTTACGATGTTTCTACCGGGCGAGGCACTGAATATCGCGATGATAATTCATAGCGAGGAGGCACTTCTTGCGACGGCCTTCATCTTCGCGTTTCATTTCTTCCATAATCACTTACGGCCTGAGAACTTCCCTATGGACCTTGTTATGTTCACCGGGCGAGTGCGGCTTTCTTGGTTCAAAGAAGAGCGTCCGGTCGAATACGCTCGCCACGTCGCTGACGGAACACTGGAGGAGATCATTGTCCCGCCGCCGTCAAAGTCGTTTCGAGCACTTGCCCGCACGTTCGGATTTGCGGCGTATTTCATTGGTCTGTTCCTGGTTATAGCGATCTTTGTTACGCTCTTTACTGTGAAACATTGAGCGTGAGGAAGCTTTGCGGACCTTTAATCGTTAAGACAATCCTGTCGATCGGCTTTAGGGCTGTTGACAGCTTGTCTATTTGAGACTGACGACGCCTACGCGAGGACGTTTATGGACGAAGACGAACCTTTAGATGATGACTTGACCGGGAAATCCACGCCGGGATTGTTGAACAATTACATTAGCTTTGTCGGGCTCGCGATCGCGGCCGCGGCCTTCACTAGCTTTGCCTTGCTCTTTCTGGTGGGAATGATCGCGGGCTCAGAAAATCCATATTCTGACCTGATCATTTTCATATTCATCCCTTCCGTGCTCGTCTTTGGTCTAGTGGTGACACTGGCTGGGGCCTTGGTAGAAAGACGGCGCCGGCTAGGCCGAGCCCCTGGCGATATCAAACCATATCCCATTCTTGACCTGAATGATCCGCGACGCCGGCGAACACTTGTCCTGATGATCTGCCTGGGATTCATCTTTCTTTTCATGAGCGCCTTCGGGAGTTACCGCGCTTACGAATACACCGAATCCGTCACCTTCTGCGGTCAGGCATGCCATTCGGTCATGGAGCCTGAGTATGTGGCGTATCAGGCGTCTCCGCATGCCCGCATCAGATGCGTGGAATGCCATGTTGGAGGCGGTGCCGAGGCCTACGTACGTTCAAAGTTCACCGGCGTCAGGCAGCTGTATGGTGTCATCACGGGGCATTATAATCGCCCGATCCAGACGCCCGTACACAATATGCGATCTGCCGTGGAAACATGTCAGAAGTGTCACTGGTCAGAAAAAGACCACGGCGACGTGCTGAAGACCTTTAATCACTATGGGTACGACGAGGCGAACTCGTTGAATCGAACGCGAATGTACATCAAGGTTGGTGGTGGCAATGCGAACTCAGAAACGGGCGGCGGCATCCACTGGCACATGAATATTTCCAACGAAATAACCTTTGTCGCGGCAGACGATAAGCGTCAGATCATACCGTGGGTGAGAATGGAGGATTCTACCGGCAAGGTTGTCGAATATACCGCTAAGGATACGCCTCTTTCGCCCCGCGAGGTAGCGGACGCTCCGAAACGGACAATGGACTGTACCGATTGCCACAATCGCCCCGCGCATGTCTATTTGTCGCCAAGTCAGGCAGTCGACCGCTCGCTCGAGGCGGGACGTCTCGACCACGAACTACCGTTTATCAAAGCCAAGGCGGTCGAGGCCCTGGCCGGCGCGTACGACACTAACGAACAGGCCGTCGCGGCCATTTCCGAACGCTTGAGCGAATACTATCGATCGGCATATCCTGAAGTTTCTCAGACGCGCTCCGCGTCGATCCAAACCGCGATCGCCGAGGTGCAGCAGATCTATCAGACATACTTTTTCCCGGAAATGAAGACCGACTGGCGGGCACATCCTAACAACATTGGACACTACAATGCACAGGGCTGTTTTCGCTGCCACGATGGCCAGCATGTTTCGAAGGACGGCAAGGTCATTCGCAATGAGTGCTCGATCTGTCACACGACCGTCGATCAATCGTTTAATGGTTCCAGCATGACGCCAAAAGATGGGATCTTTCAGCATCCGGTCAGCCTCGGAGATATGAATACCTGGCAATCCGCCTCATGCCATCGCGGGGACCGGCCCTTTACGCATCCCTTGAATCTCGGCGACATCGCTCAGTTCCAATGTGCCGAGTGTCACAAGAACGGTACGCTTACACTTGAGGGCAAATAGAAAAAGGCCGGTGAATATAAATCCACCGGCCACATGATCGATCCGAGCGATCGCTATTGATCCAATGCTCCCCTGCCCAGAAAGATAGTTAAGGACGTATAAGGCAAGTGTGCCCGATAGTCCTGGAGCGTCTGGAAACGTTCGCTATAATTAAAATACTGATAGCCAACATTCCAATCCACGCTTCTGTTGATGCGGAACGCGGCCTTGACCTCAGGCGACTGCATCCGCATCGGGTACGAGAGGATAAACAGTTCAGGGTTATTGAGGACTGCCGTGGGTGAGGATCCTATCAGTACCGAATAGGGGTCCGTCAGCGGCCGGTCGCCCTGGCCCGTGTCCTTGCTCATGCGATATGCAGCGTAGAGCGTCACCCGGCGATGCGGGCTTACCGACGCATCGATAAACGCGAAGTGGTCGCGAACGTAGTACTCACTGCGTCCGAGCACTCTCACGTTGCCACTCCGAACGAAGATCGGCGTCGTTGCCGTCTGGTGCGTATATGTGTAACCACCACTCAGAATGATGGCCGTTCGCGGCGTCCAGTTAAAGTTGGCCGAATATATCCTGCTCCTGACATCGGTGCCAAACCCCTCGGGTGGGATGGCGTCCGTCTGAGCCGGATTCGTATTGTTCTTGACGATCGCTGAAAGGCCCATCGAGAACTTGTTAAAAGTGATCTGATTACGCACGCGGAAGTTCGTAAAAGAATAGTTCTCGATACGGGTAAAGACGCCGTCCGCCTCGCCCCTCTCAATGTCCCAGAAGAACGCCCAGTGACGGCACGCCTTCACCTTGCCCCCGGCCAGGAAGGTGTGAGTCGTATTCTCCTGGTCCTCGCAAAAGATCCGGGGATTCGGGTTTCCAGTTCCCGTGTATGGACATTGACGGAGCGAATTGTTGACCGTCGCGGGGTTATTGCTCGACAGAATATTTAGGTCATATCCACCAACAGTCCGCATCCGCCGGGTGTATCGGTATCCCGCATGGAACGAAACACGATTGTTGAATTGATAATCACCCTCGAAAAGGTTGGAGTATCGCCGGAAGTGATTCGTTCGAGCGGCCTCGGATGTTGTGAGCTTGATCGGTTGGGCCACACCGGCAGAGTTGCGCAATGTAAGCGTTTGCGTGAGGGTCTCGAATCCATTGATCTCAAACTGGTCGAAGGAAAACGTGTTGGATAAAGTGAATGCGTCCGTCGCTCTAAAAGTCAATCCGACATCGCCCCGCGTCTGGATGCGTTTCGCCCGCGCGGCCGTCTCGTAAAGATCGAGATCGATGAAGTTATTAATGTTGTCGCGTCCATTAAATCGGTCCTCGATCCGCGAATGCGACTTCGTATCGGCGTAAATTATCCTTGCGGTAAAGTCGAGCCTCTTCGCAAAATTTCGTGTTAGATCGAAGATCGAGAAGTAGGATTCACCGTTCACCGGCATCTTACGGCTAAAGAGGTTAAACACCGTAGTGTCAGACGGGTTATTTCCGATCGTCGGAGCATCGAGATGTAGGAACGACCGATCGCGAAAGCGCCTATAGCCCTGCGTAAACGACCATCTGAATCCGGCCAGCTCACCCCGCGCACCGCCCCTGAAATCATTAGATCTCGCGTCGGTGTCCATCGCCGTCATGAAATCGTCACCATACGCTCGCGCGTTCGTAAATCCCGGGCCTTTATGGCGACTGTATGAATAACCGAGGTTAAACCGCAGCCGCCGACCCTCGGGGAATATCGTCAGGTCAAAGTCGCCGAGCTTATTCTTGGTGTTCCGCGAATGCTGCCCGAGCGCATGGTTGTTGAGCGCATTAGAATAAGTAATTCGCCGGACATTCGAATCCAACCGATACAGGCCGGTTTTCTCGATCGTCACGCGAGCCACGCCTGACGGATCGGCTCCCCAACCAGACGAGTTGACCACGACAGAATCGAATAACTTACCTTTTCGATTCTCGGTCTCCATAGCAAAACTCGAGTTAAAGACGCGAAAGCCGGTCTTGTAGTTCCAATCACTGCGGAACTTATTTTCGCTTCCGTCGACGTTACGGCCGCGGAAACCAAAATCAACACTGGACTTAACACCCCATTTTTCTTTTTCTTCCGTCGATGGCGAGGGCGTCTGTCCAAAAGCTCCAGACGCCAGCACGATCACTGCGAGAAGATTAGCGGCGATTATGTTTAGACTGATGCGTATTCGAAACATGATTTCCTCCTCTTACTCGCTTATCTGAAAAAGAACTTATGGGTGTTAGATCCGTGTATCTTTGTATGGCACACAGTGCAATTATTGTAACGAGCCGTCCTAAGATCGTGTGGCGCCTGTGGAGCACCCGGCTCGGCGTCACTCAACGTCGTGTGACACTCCATGCAGAGCTGCTTGACCATAGGTCGTCGAAGCAACTTCGGATTCGCTGACCCGTGAGGTATATGACATGAGGAACAGCCTTCAGTCTTCAGCGGTGCGTGCTCAAAAACGAACGGTCCCTGCTTGTCCGTGTGGCACTTGATACATGCCGCGTCAGCACCGACGGCGAGCTTGGTCTGTTTTGCCTCAAAACCGCCGTGCGGGTTATGACAGTCGCTGCAGGCCATCGCGCCCTCCAAGACCTTATGATGGAACGGCTTCATGAACTGTGACTTCGTCTCGTTGTGACACGAGATGCACAGATTTGGTTCCTTTGCCTTAAGCATCGCCGGCAGTGTGTGGGACGCACTGGTAGCTGCCGCCTCGGTGAATGTGCCTGAACCGGTCATTTTGCTGGAAGGGCCGTTCCCGTGAGAGCTATGGCAGTCTGTGCACCCGACATCGTTACGCCAATGTTCACCGCGCCTGAAGTTGTTGTGGCTTTCCTTACCTGAATGGCAAGCAAGACAGGTTTCAGATGCCTGCTTCGAGTTCTTATTTTTAAATGAGACGCTCTGCGTGTTTGTCGGATCCTCAACGTGGGCCTTGCCGGGGCCGTGACAGGACTCGCAACCTTGGACTTTGTCCTTCCAACTCGCGACCTCTTTCAACTTCGCGTGCTTTGTGCCCTTGAAGTTCTTGAACTGATCTTCGTGACACGCCTGACAGGTCTCGGTGCCGACGTAATCGTCGACCGTCGCACCCGCAGGCATCGGTAGTACTTCGAGTGACTCACTGCTCGCGGCACTTCTGGTCGGGCCGGGCAATGCCCAGATCACGAACATCAGCGAGAAGAGCCCAAGAAGGACAAGCTTGATATTCCTGACCGAAACTATCATATTGTCTCCTGAAAGATTGACTTCCAAATCCTATCGCGCTGTCCGCTGTTGTCACTGTGAGCCGCGTCACAAGCTTGAAACATATTTTTTTGCGGGCTCGGCTCCCGACCCGGCCAAGGCTCTTAGTCGTGGGCGGCTATATCTTGTCAGTGTATTTCCCTTCAACGTAGCTATCTGACCCTCGCGCAGCTGTTTCAGCGCTCGTGTTACGGTCTCAAACAGCGTCGCTCTCGCAGGGTAGCTCCGGCGAAATCTTACTTTATCCGGTCAGCCTAGGTGACACGAATACCTGGCAATGCCGCCTCGTGCCAGCGCGGGGACCGGCCCTTCACGCATCCCCTGAATCTGGGCGATATCTCGCAATTCCAATGTGCGGAGTGTCACAAGAACGGAACGCTTACGCCTTCGGGAAGATAGAAAAAGGCCGGTGAATGTACATCCACCGGCCACTTGATCGATCCGAGCGATCGCTATCGATCCAAGGCTCCCCTTCCAAGGTAGATAGTCAATGACGTATAAGGCAGGTGTGCCCGATAGTCCTGGAGCGACTGGAAACGTTCCTTGTAGTTGAAATACTGATATCCGATATTCCAATCCACGCTTCTATTAATGCGAAATGCGGCTTTAACCTCGGGAGACTGCATCTTCATCGGATACGACAGGATAAACAACTCGGGACTATTGAGCGATACAGTCGACGACGATGCGAGCAGGGCCGAATAGGGATCCGTCAACGGCCGGTCGCCCTGGCCCGTGTCCCGGCTGATGCGATATGCACCGTACAGCGTGACTCGTCGATGCGGGCTCACCGACGCGTCGATAAACGCGTAGTGATCGCGAACGTAGTACTCACTGCGTCCGAGCACTCTCACGCTGGTCGTTGAAGGCGGAAACGTTCTGCGAATGAAGATCGGGGTGGTTGCTGTCTGGTGCGTATATGTGTAACCGCCGCTCAGGATGATGGCGGTTCGCGGAGCCCAGTCAAAGTTGGCCGAATATATCCTGCTCTTGATATCAGCGCCAAACCCCTCGGGTGGGATGGCATCGGTTTGAGCCGGATTCGAATTATTCTTGACGATCGCCGAAAGGCCCATCGAGAACTTGTTGAAACTAAGCTGATTACGCACCCGGAAGTTCGTGAACGAGTAATTCTCGATACGCGTAAACACGTTGTCAGCCTCGCCCTTCTCAATGTCCCAGAAGAAGGCCCAATGCCGGCGTGCCTTTACCTTGCCCCCGGCCAGGAACGTGTGAGTTGTATTCTCCTCGTCCTCGCAAAAAATTCGGGGGTTCGGGGTGCCAGCGCCCGTGTACGGACAGTCACGGAGTGGATTGTTTACCGTCGCGGGGTTATTGCTCGACAGGATATTTAGGTCATATCCATCAACAGTCACCATCCGCCGGGTGTATCGGTATCCCGCATGGAACGAAACACGATTGTTGAATTGATAATCACCCTCGAAAAGGTTGGAGTATCGCCGGAAATGATTCGTTCGAGCCGCCTCGGACTTTGTGAGCTTGACCGGCTGGACGACACCAGATGAGTTTCGCGACGTTAGTGTCTGCGTAAGAGCCTCAAACCCATTGATCTCAAACTGATCGAAAGAGAACGTATTGGACAAAGTAAATGCGTCCGTCGCCCTCCAGGTCAGGCCGATATCGCCCCTCGTCTGGATACGCTTCGCGGTTGCGTCCGTTTCGTAGAGATCGAGATCGATGAAGTTGTTATTGTTATCACGGCCGTTGAAGCGGTCCTCGATCCGCGACCCGGATTTCGTGTCGGCGTAAATGATCCTTGCCGTAAAGTCGAGCCTCTTCGCAAAATTTCGTGTCAGATCGAAGATCGAGAAGTAGGATTCTCCGTTCACCGGCATCTTACGGCTAAAGAGGTTAAACACCGTAGTGTCCGAGGGGTTATTTCCGATCGTCGGAGCATCGAGATTAAGTTCAGACCGATCTCGAAAGCGGCGATAGCCCTGAGTAAACGACCATCTGAATCCGGCCAACTCACCCTGAGCACCGCCCCTGAAATCATTCGATCTCGCGTCGGTGTCCATCGCCGTCATGAAATCGTCACGGTACGCTCGCGCGTTAGTAAAGCCCGGGCCTTTATGCCGTCCATATGAATAACCCAGGTTAAAGCGGAACCGCCGACTTTCCGGAAATATCGTCAGGTCAAAGTCGCCGAGCTTATTCTTGGTGTTCTGCGTATGCTGCCCGAGCGCATGGTTGTTCAGCGAATTGAAATAGGTAATCCGTCGAACATTTGAATCCAACCGGTATAGGCCGGTCTTCTCGATCGTCACGCGGGCCACGCCTGACGGATCGGCTCCCCAACCAGACGAGTTGACCACGACAGAATCGAATAACTTACCTTTACCATTCTCGGTTTCCAGCGCAAAACTCGAGTTAAAGACACGAAGCCCGGTCTTGTAGTTCCAATCACTGCGGAACTTATTTTCGCTTCCGTCGACCTTACGGCCGCGGAAACCAAAATCAATACTGGACTTGACTGAAAAATCGCCCCATTTTTGTTCCTCTGCCGGCGATGGCGACGGCGTCTGTCCAAGAGCTCCAGACGCCAGCACGATCACTGCGAGAAGATTAGCGGCGATTATGTTTAGACTGATGCGTATTCGAAACATGATTTCCTCCTCTTACTCGCTTATCTGAAAAAGAACTTATGGGTGTTAGATCCGTGTATCTTTGTATGGCACACAGTGCAATTATTGTAACGAGCCGTCCTAAGATCGTGCGGAGCCTGTGGAGCACCCGGCTCGGCGTCACTCAACGTCGTGTGACACTCCATGCAGAGCTGCTTGACCATAGGTCGTCGAAGCAACTTCGGATTGGCGGACCCGTGGGGTATATGACATGAGGAACAGCCTTCAGTCTTCAGCGGTGCGTGCTCAAAGACGAACGGTCCCTGCTTGTCCGTGTGGCACTTGATGCAAGCCGCATCGGCACCGACGGCGAGCTTGGTCTGTTTTGCCTCAAAACCGCCGTGCGGGTTATGACAGTCGCTGCAGGCCATAGCGCCCTCCAAGACCTTGTGGTGGAAAGGCTTACTGAACTGGGACTTGGTCTCGTTGTGGCATGAGATGCAGAGATTCGGTTCCTTTGCCTTAAGCATCGCCGGCAGTGTGTGGGACGCACTGGTAGCTGCCGCTTCGGCGAATGTGCCGGATCCGGTCAGTTTATTCGACGGGCCATTCCCGTGAGCGCTATGGCAATCGGTGCAGCCGACATCGTTACGCCAGTGCTCACCGCGCCTGAAGTTGTTATGGCTTTCCTTACCTGAATGGCAAGCCAGACAGGTCTCAGAGGCCTGTTTTGAGTTCTTGTTCTTAAACGAGACGCTCTGCGTGTTTGTCGGATCCTCAACGTGGGCCTTGCCGGGGCCGTGACAGGACTCGCAACCTTGGACTTTGTCCTTCCAACTCCCGACCTCTTTCAACTTCGCGTGCTTTGTGCCCTTGAAGTTCTTGAACTGATCTTCGTGACACGCCTGACAGGTCTCGGTGCCGACGTAATCGTCGACCGTCGCACCCGCAGGCATCGGTAGTACTTCGAGTGACTCACTGCTCGCGGCACTTCTGGTCGGGCCGGGCAATGCCCAGATCACGAACATCAGCGAGAAGAGCCCAAGAAGGACAAGCTTGATATTCCTGGCCGAAACTATCATATTGCCTCCTACAAAAAATGACCTATAAAACTAAAAGATCAACGAACCTACAAATGCGATACTATCGCATTGTTCACTGTCGTCATTGTGAGCCGCGTCACACGCTTGAGACATATTTACCGGCGGCCTCATTCACCGTCCCGGCAAGGGCCCGAAGTCGGGGCCGGCTATAGATCATCAGCGTGTCTCCCTTCAAGGAAGCTATCTGGCCCTCACGCAGCTGCTTTAAAGCCCTCGTAACTGTTTCACGAGAAACGCCGATCATCTCACCAAGAGCCTCGTGTGTAAAAACGCTGTTGAGCTGGATCTGGCTTAGGTCGCTATTGCCATTTCCTGACCAATCCAAAAAGAGCCGTGCGAGCTTGTTGGAAACCGTATCCGACGAGGCGAGCGAACAGACCCGCTTAAACGCCTCATGATAGTCCCGACTCAACTGCCGCGCGGCATTCAGGCACGCGTCCGGATGGGCATTCAAGAAACTGATCAGATCCTGCTTACTAAGAAAGTTGACGTGACAGTCCTCGAGTGCCTCAGCCGTCGTCTCGTGATCCGAGTTTGTCAGAGCGGCGCTCAGCCCGAGCAATTCGCCGGGCCCAACGATCCCAAAAGTGACGACTCGCCCGTCAGAAGCCGACGTGGAGAGCTTGACGTGTCCCTCGCACAAGATGAATGAGCCGTCACACGTTTGCCCCTGCACGAAGAGCGTCGCTCGAGCAGGGTAGCTTCGCCGAAACCTTATCTTCTCAAGGTCAGCCAAATCCGCGCTGCGGATCTCGCAAAATGAATTTGACGTGCCAACGTGACATGTCCTGCACGTTTGCTTAATACCTGCGTTCATCTGGGTGTCCATTGTAGTTATAAGCCGGGAGTCAAACTCCCTTTAGAACCGTTAGAATGCAAATCGCATTCCGCGGGACCGTAATGCGAATCGTCGCAATTACAATGAAAAAAAGACTGTACCCGCGTAATAGACGTGAAAAATACTTCGAATTGGGGCTGAAGGCGCGTGAAAGTTCGCGCGCCTTATTCTTATTGCCCCCTCATGCTCCGAACCGTAGGACCGTTACCGTGCCATTGCGTTCAGTCACATCGATACCCTCGTCGTCGCCATTTACAGATAGTCTTATCGCTATTGTAGCGACATTATCGATCTCATGCGTTAGTTGGTGAAGCATTATTAGAGCCGTCACAACATTGTCTCGGTCTTCAATGTCTATCCCTCTAAACGGAAGGCCGCTTTCGATCCAATAGTCGGTCAGACCACCAGCATCCGGCTTAAACACCCCCAATCGTGTGGGACGCACTGAGGTTATGCGTCACGAATGGGGCAAGGAACTCGGTCCAGTTCTTTCTTAATTTTGTTGCAACCATGTTCTACCTCCCTTCACAGGGGACTATGCTGGCTTGATCTTCCGGAGCCGCTCTTCCAGCAGCTTTGCGGATACTGTCAAGAAATCGTGCGCTGTAACCAGACCGACAAGTCGGCCATCATTGACTACGGGCAGGCACCCGATATTTCGGTCGCGCATCAGCTCGAGAGCGTCTAGGGTGGGCGTATCAGGGCTGACGGTTACCAGATCGGTCTTCATGATGTCGCTAACCGTCGTTGCCCGGTCGACGGCAAAACGACCTGCGGCGAGAAGTTCGATCAGGTCCCTATGGGAGACGATGCCGATCAACAGGCCGGTATCGTCCTCAACGGGGACATGCCGTACGTGCCGCCAGTGCATCAGGCTTGCCGCCAGGTCAAGTACATCCTCGGGCCGGACAGTAAAGAGGTCGACTGCCATAAACTGCTCAATCGTCTTATAGTTGTCGATCCATTCCGATTGCCGTGGAATCTCGGCAAGCGGCCACAGGTGCATTGGCTTTCCTGAGTCTTGATTCTTTTTCATCGCTGCAGTCAGGGTACGCATGCGCACATTAGACTTTGCCCGCGGATCCATCGAAGCAACCGAATCAAGCATCCAGCGTGCCCCGCTTTTTTCCGCGGTAACACGATCCTCAATTACATCCAGATATCGATCACGGTCCGCTGATGCGATCCCAGCACGCTCCAGTCCGCACCGAGCACGAGGCAATAGTTCCTCCAGGATCAATCGGCCTACACGACGGCTTTTGCCATCGAGGCCTCGTATCTGCCCATTCAATCCGTATCTTGCAGCATTGAAAAAGTTGTTCTTCGCATCGTCGAAAGACATATGGTCCCGAATGTCGCCGAATTCTTCCGGCATCGCGATCATAAGCCCAAGGAAGAATGCGGCATTCGCCATCTCATCGAGGATGGAAGGACCTGCGGGTAGATATCTCGCTTCGATCCGCAGGCTCGGTTTGCCGTCGACGATCCCGTAACATGGGCGATTCCACCGCCAGATCGTACCGTTGTGCAGTCGCCATGCAGCCAAGGCCGGGATGCTGCCTTTCGAAAGAGATTCGAGCGAGTCTTCTTCAACAGCCTGCGTCAACAGCATCCTGAAGCGAATCGCATCCTCTCGCAACGCATCGATGATCGAACTATCGACCCACGTTTCACCAAAATGGACCCTTGGCGGTTGATTTCGTTCCTTATGGGTGAAAGATCGAGTATCGATCGCATGCTGAAAAAGCGCCAACCGGGTCTCGTGCCAAAGGCGATGATTCAGCAGAAGGGGCGAGTTCACGGCAGACGCTAAGACCGGTGCCGCGATTGCCTGGGCCCAATTATAGTGACGGACGAACTCCTTAGCTCCCAACTGCAGGTGGATCTGAAAACTCGTATTGCAAAACTCGATAAAGGTGTTCTGCAGCGTGAGCTGCAACTCGTCGAGCCCCTTGATCTGGATGAAGCGATTCTCACCGTGCAGTTTTGTGACAACACGGTCGATCTCGTGATAACGCGGCAGGGGCGTCAGATTATCGCGAGTCAGGTCGGATGCCTGTATGGTCGGAAGGATGCCGGCAAGAACGACGGATGCGTTAAATTTCCCGGCCGTCGTCCGGACGATGTCACAGACCTCCTTCAGTTCGGCTTCCATTTGCCCGAGTGCGTCATCACAAAACTCTCGGGGCGTGAGGTTTGCCTCGAGGTTGAACTTCCCGATCTCTGTGGTTAGACGCGGGTCGCCGGCTTCCTCGATGACCTCGACCGCGATACCTGCCGGACGCATTGCCGAATCGACCAGGAACATCTCCTGCTCCGCCCCGATCCGTTTGACATCTTCTTCAAAGAGATCCGCATCGAGCATCATCTGAAAGGCCTGCAGATCGTTCAGCACGGCGAGCGTAAACGCCCGCATCTGTTCCTCATCGTACTCGGCGGTAACCTTTTTATCTCCCATGGGCTTTGTCACTACGCTCTCGGAACGGGCTGCTAGTGTCGTGCTTACGGCGGCTGACGACGAGTTCGCCCTCGCTCCAGCGACGCTTGCGAAACCCGAGCAAGTGAAATATCTGCACCGGAAAAACGCGAGCAACGCGTGTGTTTACGGTAAGCGTATATAAATCGTCCTTGTCTCGGCTCACACCCGGAAGCAGCGGCATAAGGCTCGGGACGCCAAGCCGGCGGAGGATGGCGGAGAGCCACAGCCAAAACGCCGCGATCCGCCTCCCGATAAAGAAGCCATCCTCACCGAGCTTTTGATAAAGAGGCATTAACACAACGCCGCACTCCTGAGCCGTTACGATCCCTTGACTGTCGCAGGCAAGTCTCTGCCCGGCGCTCACTGGGTCAAAGTTATTAAACCCGGCGTCCATCTCAAATTGATCGATCTCGCTGATCGCGTGACGATAACGCACTTCATAGATAGCAGAGCCGCCCGTGCGCTGCGCCAGCCCGGCCCGGTAGAGAGGACGGTTTGGTACATCAGCTGCTGCCAGAATACCCGCGTTCACAAGCCCAAGCATGACTAGCGATTCGTGATTCCCGACCGTTTCGTCGGAATCGTGCTGACCGCCCTCAAAACCAAGGGTAACGGCACCCATGTTGTTAAGGTACTCAAGCATGGTCCCGTCCAACTGCTCTTCGATTCCCAATAAGATCGTTACCGGAAGCTTGCGCGCAAACGTACGATTTCGCAGCGTATCACCAACCGTAGCGAACGGTTGGCCCTCTGCGGATGTTGAGTGAAGGTCCAGGACGTGAACCTCGTCCTCAGCCGTGACCAGGATCTGATCGAGGATCGCCTGCAACTCGGAAAGCTCTTTGTCCTCGACCACATCATCGGGCCGGGCCGTTACCGCTCCGGACAAGTTCCGGTTCGTCCAATGGCGGTTGAGGTCGGCATCAATGTATCGGACGCGCCGGGCGATGGCCCTCGTGTTGCCTGCGAGAAGATAGATCCGTCCGTTGATCTTTGGACGGTTTTCTTCAAGCCAAGCCGCGATCCGAACAAGTGCCGCAGCGCCAGCCGGCTCGTTGCCGTGTACGCTTCCAATAGCTACCAGAGTCGGACCGCTCCGCTGGCCGATATAAGCCCCGATAATGTGCTTACCCGCCTCGATCTCCGCCAGCGACCGAACCCGATGATCGGCGGACAGGGTTTTCCAAGACATTGTTCCCGTCATTTTCGTTCCGAACTAGACGTTAAGGCAAACGACGTGCCTGCCGTGCTCACTGCAATTCTTATGAGTCGAAGGGTCGAACAGCTCGCTAATTGAGAACTTTTCACTAGACAGTGCGGAAAAATACGCAGAACCGATGCCAGTACAGTGGTGTTTCTTGGCCTTTCCGCTGGCATACCGATTGCGAGGTGATTTATCGATGAGGGAGCAGAGACTCTCGACGAACCTGCGCCAGTGACACACATTTTTGTGTAAAGGGGTAAACGATGCGGATCTTAATTGGTTACAACGGATCAGAGGCTTCCAAGGCTGCCTTGGGCGACTATTCACTGATGGGCCTGCAGGACGCGAACGAGTTGCTGATCATATCCGTGGCGGAGGCATGGCTTCCACCCAAGACAACGGAAGAGGCAGACGAATTGGGTAGAGAGGCGGCTTCTGAGCTGTCCGCGAACTTCCCTGCCTTGAAGATCAAGACTGCCGTCGCGACCGGTTCGCCGGCGAATGAGATCCTGGCAGAAGCCGCGAAATTCGAGCCCGACATGATCATCGTCGGCGAACCGCGCGAGCAGGCTGACCGGTCGAATCTATTCCTGGGTCACACCACGCAGAAGATACTGGCAGGCGCGCCGTGTTCGGTGAGGATCGCGCGTGCTCCGCTAGATGGGAATCCGCATCCAGAGCGACTCTTGGTCGCGTTCGATGGTTCGGCGGGATCGATCAGCGCGGTCAATGTCATCGCTGACCGCACATGGCCAAAAGAAACTGAGGTCCGGTTGGTTGCGGTCGCCGATTCGTCGGTACTAGGTACGATCGGTCGGTTTACGCCCCAGATGAAGGATTCAGCAGTCGAGACAAAATTTGCGGTACAGTGGGCTGAATCGCTTGCTGCGTCATCGCTCGAGAGGCTGCGGGTGGCGGACATAAAGGCGACCGTCGAGGTCCGCTTTGGCAATCCAAAGGACGAGATCATTCGCGAGGCGGATGATTGGAATGCCGACACCATCTTCGCCGGGCCCCATGCGGCGGCAAATTCTTTTGAGAGATTTCTGATCGGCAGTGTATCTTCCGCGATCGCGGCGAGAGCGCATTGTTCGGTCGAGATCGTTCGCTGCTAGACGTTCCCCGGCAGCAAACAGCGAGCAGCACGAATGGCCAGACGGCGTTCGTGCTGTTCGTGTTTCAGGTCATCGCAGCGAGGCGTTTACCTTTGCCAAGGTATCGCTTCCCGGACAGAGAAGTTCCTGACCGAGCGAATTGAGCGGCTGTTCACTCGTATTTATCATCGAATGTAAGTCGCTTGACTCCTCGTCTATATAGAGCAGCCCCGTGAGGATCTCGCCTTTCTGTTTCGCTCGCTGCATCGCGTTGATCGCGGAGAAGCGATCGAGCGGGTCCCAATCCTTCTGGAGCTTGTGAAGGCGTATCTCCGAACCGTCGTGCATCGTTATGTCGGTGACGTCGCCCGCTTCGTAGTTGGTCGTGATCTCGCGCATCATCGGTACGAAATCCAACGTGCCGGCCACCTCGACATGCTCGCGGACGTAATCATATGACTTGGTCGAGCCAGCGTTGTTATTAAACGTCACGCATGGCGAGATGACATTCAGGAAAGCAAATCCCTGATGCCGCATCGCGGCTTTCATCAGCGGGACCAGTTGCTCTTTGTCGCCGGAGAAACTCTGCCCGACGAATGTTGCTCCAAGCTCGATAGCGAGACTCGCGAGATCGATCGCTTCAAAAAGGTTGACGCTTCCCGCTTTCGATTTCGAACCGGCATCGGCGGTTGCTGAGTCCTGGCCTTTCGTCAGGCCGTAGCAGCCGTTGTTCATCACGAGGTAGACCATGTTCAGGTTTCGCCTGACGACGTGGACGAACTGCCCCATCCCGATCGACGCCGTGTCGCCGTCGCCCGAGACGCCGAAATAGATCAGGTCGCGGTTTGCCAGATTCGCACCTGTCGCAACCGAAGGCATTCGCCCGTGCACCGAATTAAACCCGTGCGAATTCGACAAAAAGTAAGCCGGCGATTTTGAAGAGCAGCCGATCCCGAGAGCTTTGCCACCTTGTGCGGCTCGATGTTCATCTCCCAGCACGCCTCGACGATCGCCGCGTTGATCGAATCATGCCCGCACCCCGCACACAGCGTCGAAAGCGAGCCCTCGTAATAATCGACCGTGTACCCAAGGTCGTTCTTCGGCAATGCCGGATGTCGAAATGTTGATCTGACGTAGGTCATGATGTGTTTTAAATTCTCTGATCGTGAACGCACCGCTATTTCGCTCGGCGATCTCTTTGGATCCATTACCCCGCAAAGGATGAATTTACCACTCATATATTTTTGAACATTAGCGATGATGTGTTTGTCAGCCCATTCTACTGGCATAGGCTTATCGATCTCGCCCTGGCCGCTGATAGCCTTGGCGTACTTGATGTAATCTGCCATTTCCGAATCGTCATCGATAAGGATCAATTGTGTGTCGGGTTCCTGGTCATGAAGCTTTTGAGCAGTTGCGACCAGACCGTCGCCCTTCAAGCCGACTGGCACCTTATACCACGCGAACTTGACGCCTTTGATCGTATAACTCTCGAGCTTGGCCGGCTTATTCGTTACCGCGGCTTGGATCCGCTTTCACTGTTATCGGTGATGTTCGAACAGTGAGCCGGTGAAGAGAGCAGCGGGAGGATGAGAAGAAGGCTAAGTGGTCTTGCTTCATTTGTTTGGTGTCCTTGCGTGGTCGACGGTACGCTTTATTGCACTGATTTCGGGTGAGGAAGCCGGGCTACCCGTATTCATCTTCCCTTTTATCTGCCTAAAGATATTGTCCGCCGTGATCGGCATTCCGTCGTAGTTGAGGACGGAGACGAGCTTTGCGGCGTCGATGCCGAGCTCGATCATCATCAGGCTACGGAACTGGGCGTCGCGGTTTTGTTCGATGACGAAGATGCGTTCGTGTGCGTCGACGAAATCGCGGAACGAGTTACCGAACGGGAACGAGCGGGCACGCATGGCGTCGAGTGTGATGCCGTCGGCAGCAAGCAGTTCAAGGGCTTCCATAGCCGCGTATGTGGACGTGCCGAAGTAGATAACTCCGAATTTCGAATTTCGAATTTCGAATGATGAATCTTCGGAGTTTTTCGATTCGATATTCGATGTACGATATTCACTATGTACGTGAAACTCGGGTGGCGGCACAAGTTCCTTCGCCGTCTCCCACTTCTTCGCAAGGCGATCAACGTTGCGTTTGTACGCTTCGCCGTCCTCGGTATAGACGCCGTATTCGTCGCGGGATGAACCGCGGGTGACAAAGGCCCCTCGAGACGCGTGGGTGCCCGCAATTGTGCGATACGGAATGCCGTCGTCGTCAATGTCGAGATAACGGCCAAACTTCCCTTTGAACTGCTCCAACGGCTGCCCGGCGGTCTCGTTGCTGCCGTCGTGGCCCGGCAGGTCCGCGTGATGGCCGTTGCCCTTCGTCGGCAGATCAGCGTCGTCAAGACTTGCGGCTCGGGCGCCCATTGCGGAGGCGGCAGCGATCCGATCGAGCTGTTCGCCGGTCAACACTTTACCGCGATCATACGCTCGCGAGTCGTCCCATTCGAGCGGCTCCGTGACGTGGTCGTTCATGCCGAGATCGAGGTCGGTCATGACGATGACGGGCGTTTGCAAACGTTCGGCCAGGTCGAAGGCGTCTGCCGTCATTTCAAAACACTCTTTCGGCGACGCCGGGAAAAGCATCGGATGTTTGGTGTCGCCGTGCGAAGCGTAAGCCGCGAGCAAAATGTCGGATTGCTGCGTCCGCGTCGGCATTCCGGTCGAAGGGCCGGTTCGCTGGACGTCGATCAGAACCGTCGGCACCTCGGCAAAATAGCCGAGACCGAGAAATTCGTTCATCAGCGAGACGCCCGGACCGCTCGTCGCCGTAAATGAACGCGCGCCGTTCCACGATGCGCCGATGACCATGCCGATCGCGGCGAGTTCGTCCTCGGCCTGGACGATCGCGTAATTGTTCTTGCCCGTTTCGTGGTCGACGCGGTACTTCGCCGCGTATTTTGCAAACGCGTCGACAACCGATGTCGAAGGCGTGATCGGATACCACGCGGCAACGGTCGCACCGGCGTAGATCGCGCCGAGTCCGCACGCGGAATTGCCGCTGTACAAGATCTTGTCGCCGAGCAGATCACGCGTCTCGAGCTTAAGGCTGAACGACTCGTTGAAATTCGCCCGCACCCAATCGATCCCAAGCTGAAGCGCCTGATAATTCATCTTCACCAGGTGTTCCTTTTCCTAAACTGATCCTCGATCAGGCCTTCGAGCACCTTGAAGTCCATTTCGAACAAAACCGCCAACGCACCGATGTACACGATATTCTTGAACAGCATTCGCTGACGCGAGTCAGTGTATGCTCCGTTTACAAGATCCATCAGCGGGATGCCGATGTGTGTAATGTCGGTACGGTCGTACGAAGGCGGAAGCGGTTTTGAAGAGTCGTAGAGAAAATAACCGCCGGCGTGAACGTCCGAATAATCCTTTTTCATCGACTGCGGATTGATAGCCACCATCAGATCGACGCCCTCGCGGCGGCCGAGATGGCCCTTTTCCGAGACACGCACCTCGTACCACGTCGGCAGCCCCTGGATATTTGACGGAAAGATGTTCTTCGGCGTAACGGGAACGCCCATCCGAAACACCGCCTTTGTAAACAAAGCATTCGCCGACGCCGAGCCGGTTCCGTTGACGTTTGCAAATCTAACCACGAAATCGTTGATCTTAGTACTCATGTGTTCGGCTGGCCGTTGCCGTTCTTTGTGATCTGGACCATACTCCCGATTACGCTCGGGCCGTACTTGACGTCGCCGGCCTTGGTGACGTTGTACCAGAAAGCCTGCATGTCCCACGCGGCGGTCGGGCAGCGTTCGGCGGAGAGGCCGCAGTGGAGGCAGACGTCCTCGTCCTTTGCCATGATGCGGCCCGTCTTGAGACCGTCGGCTACGTAAACATCCTGCGTGAGGTTGAGGGCGGGCACCTTTAAGCGTGGGCGAAGCTCGGGCTCTTCGGCGTTGGCGGTGAAGGTGATGCAGGCCGTCGGGCAGATGTCGACGCAGGCGTCGCACTCGATGCATTTCGGCGCGTCGAAGACGGTCTGCACGTCGCAGTTGAGGCAGCGTTTCGCTTCTTCGTATCCCGCGAGCGGGTCGAAACCGAGCTCAACCTCCTGCTTGCGGTTGACGAGCGTCTTGGACTTCGGCGCCTGCGGCACAACCAGACGGTCGTACTCGTCGATCTCGCTGTCGTACGCCCATTCGTGGATGCCCATCTTTTGCGAGACGAGATTGACCATCGGGTGAAGGCGTTCCGTGAGCAGGTTCTTTTTGTTGCAAAACAGGTCGATCGACACCGCCGCCTGATGCCCGTGAGCGACCGCTGTAATCACATTCTCCGGCCCGAACGCCGCGTCACCGCCGAAGAAAACTTTTGGATGCGTGGATTGGAATGTCGTTTTGTCAACAACCGGCATTTCCCACTTGTCGAATTCGAGGCCGATCGTTCGTTCGATCCAGGGGAACGCGTTTTCCTGGCCCACAGCGATCAGGACATCGTCCGCAGGATAAAACACGTCGGGCTCGCCAGTCGGGACGAGGGTTCGTTTGCCGTTATCGTCGTACTTGGCCTCGACTTTCTCAAAGGTCATTCCCGTCAGCTTTCCTTCCTCGATCACAAAGGTCTTTGGCACGTGGTTATCGATGATCGGGATATCCTCGTGCATCGCGTCTTCCTTTTCCCAGGGAGACGCCTTCATCGTCGAGAAAGGCGAGCGGACGATGACCTTTACGTCTTCGCCGCCGAGACGACGCGCTGTCCGGCAGCAGTCCATCGCGGTGTTTCCGCCGCCTAGAACGATGACGCTCTTACCTATCTTTTCCGTGTGTTCGAAAGCGACCGAGCCGAGCCAGTTGATGCCAATGTGAATATTCGCTCGCCCTCTTGCCGGCCGGGCAGATCCGGCAGGTCGCGTCCGCGCGGTGCACCGGTGCCGACAAAAACCGCGTCGTAACCCTGATCGAGGATCTCATTTAGTGACGAGACATACTGTTTGAAATGAGTGTGGATGCCGAGCCGCAGAATGTAATCGACCTCCTCGTTCAGGACCTGTTCTGGCAAGCGGAATGACGGTATTTGCGACCGCATGAATCCGCCGCCTTTCAGGTTCTCGTCATAGAGATGCACTTCGTAGCCGAGGGGCGCGAGGTCGCGGGCCACGGTGAGCGATGCCGGACCTGCTCCGATAAGCGCTACCTTCTTACCGTTCGCAACGAACGGGCCCGACGGCATTAGCGGCAAAGGATCGTCGCGATTGTCGGCTGCGACACGTTTCAATCTGCAGATTGCGACCGGTTCTTCGTCGATCCGTCCGCGCCGACATGCGGGCTCGCACGGGCGGTCGCACGTTCGGCCGAGGATGCCGGGAAACACGTTCGAATCCCAGTTGATCATGTACGCCTCGGTGTACTTGCCCGCGGCGATCAGGCGAATGTACTCGGGCACGGGCGTATGCGCGGGACACGCCCACTGGCAGTCGACGACTTTGTGGAAATATTCGGGATCGTGAATGTTTGTTGGCTGCACGCGGCGAATCCTTATTTATCAATATCTTAATCTTACTGCAACTCGATGATAAATGAAGATGTATTGACAGGCCAAGATGAGTTAATATGAATTGCCGTCACATCGCGGCGATCCCTTTCGATCCATGTCGGAAATTCCATTTTACGTCCTCACCTTCGTGATCGGTGCGTGCATCGGGAGTTTTTTGAACGTCGTCATCTATCGCGTTCCTAACGAGAAGTCGTTATTCCCGTCATCAAAGTGCCCAAACTGCGACGCATCGATCAAGCCGTGGCATAACGTGCCGATCTTCGGCTGGCTGATGCTTGGCGGTAAATCCGCCAACTGCAAGGCACCGATCTCGTGGCGTTACCCGGCGGTCGAGTTACTTACAGCGAGCGTATTCTGCCTCGTGTATTGGCAGATCGGACTCACTGCTTATCTGCCCGCCGCACTGGTGTTTACCGCCGCGATCATCGCGCTCGTCTTTATCGACGCAGAGCATATGATCCTGCCGAACGTGATCACTTATCCGATGTTCGTGATCGCTTTGGCCGTAAGGATCGTTCTTCCTATCGGCTTTGCCTATGTGTTCTCAGACACGACCTACACGCCTATCAGCAGCTTGCACGGTTGGCCAGCGTGGGCGTTAAGCCTCGCAGGAGCCCTGTTCGGCGCTCTTGTCGGCGGCGGCTCATTGTGGCTCGTTGGGGCCATCTGGAAGGCACTCCGCGGCGTTGACGCAATGGGCCTCGGCGATGTCAAACTGCTTTTCGGCATCGGCGCCTTTCTGGGCTGGCGACTGACGCTGCTGACGATCTTCCTCGGCGCCTTTACCGGCGCTCTTCGCCGGCATAGTAGTTGTCCTGAGGCAAAAGCACCGTGACCTGCAGACGCAGATACCTTTCGGTATCTTCCTGGGGATCGGCTCGATCGTGGCCATGCTGTTTGGCGAAAGGCTGATCCAGTGGTATCTCGGGCAGTTCTAGCCCCTCGCGACCTTTACGCACTCACGAGCACATCGATACCGTCCTGCCCCAAGGGTCACGGCGTTTGATTCGGGTATCCTAACGCCACACTTTGCGCACTGCACCAGCGAGCCGGCTGCCCGCTCACCCGTAACGACCCGTACAGATCGAGCTTCCTTTAAAGCTCGGGCGAATCCGATGCCGCTGGCGATCTGCTTGCGATATCTTATCGCCGTCAGAATTAGCAAGACAGCCAGGATGCCAAGGATAAAGAGCGTTTCGCGCATCTACCGGGCCGGGCCACCCTTAGCCTCGGTGATCATCGAGGTCAGATCGGCGATCGCCGGATTAGAGGCGTTGATCTCCTTTATCTTTGCGAGCGTACGTTCAGCTTCGGTGATCTTGTTCTGCTTCACATAGATCTCGACAAGAAACTGCATCGACCGATCGTGGCTCGGATCCGCGTCGGCGACCTTCTGGAGTTCCACCGCGGCCTTTGTCAGATCGGGGGACGGCTGTACGAAATAGGATATCCCGAGATCCGCCCTCACGTCGGAATCATTCGGTTTGATCGCTAACGCCTTGTTGTAGAATCACGAGCTGCGTCGAATTGCTTCTGGTCACGTTTAGCATAGCCAACGTCAAAGTGGGCATGCCCGAGCGACATGAGCACGTCGAAATCCTTTGGATCCAGCGAACTTGCCCGCGTAAGGATCCGCGCCGACTGTTCAAGCACCTCGAGATCCTGCTTCATCGCTCCGTAGCGATACAAGCCAACACCCAAGCTCTTTTGGAAAGCAAAATTGTCTGGACTGCTATCGGCTTCGGCGATCTTGGCCTTGATCTCTTCGGGGCTGAGGGTTTCGGATGCAGGCTGCGAGCCAGTCGTTGAGTTGGCCGCGGGTCGTGGAGTGCCCGCGTGCAGGGCGGTCATTTCAGCCCGGTTCATGCTGTTGGCGAGCAAGAAGCCGCCAATGAACCCGCCGAGCAGCGCGATAGCAGCTATCAGGATCGTATTCTTATCCATCGGGAACGATGTTACCAAACGTGCGTCACGGACACACGTCAGTCAGCTATTTCTTCTTTCCCTCTGGAGCAATGTACGGAAGGTCCTCGGCCCGTCGACGAATTGGTGGATCGGTAGCGCGGCCGTCGCGGCACGACGCTGGTCCCGCGGCGATCCACGCTGCCGGCAGGTAAGCCCTTGCCGTGAACGGCTTCGACGAGAATGCGGGTGATCTCTTGCGAGAGAGTGCGATGTTCGAGGGCAGCGCGACGGCGGAGCGATTCTTTCAGTTCGTTGGGAACATAAGCTCCGATAAATACACCTTTACGGTTAGCCATAATGATGACAAGTCTCCTTTAGAATGTGACAGCCCGAACGCATGGGGCCGTTGCAAGATGAAGCGCGTCGTATAAGCCGAATTCTGTCATCCCGACGAATCGGGACGGCGATCATTCATCTGGGCCATGCGTCACCGCATACCTCAAGCAGCCTACCCGGAAACGCCGCCCTTTCGAGCATCGAACGGGCAGTTCGATAGCGTTTCCCTATTTGGTCTTGCACCGCGAGGAGTTTACCTGGCCGAAGACTGTTACCAACCTTCGCCGGTGAGCTCTTACCTCACCATTTCACCCATCACCCTTTCGGGCTGGTCTATTCTCTGTTGCACTTGTCGTCACCTCTTGCAAGGTGCCCGGACGTTATCCGGCTCGCTGCCCTGTGGTGTTCGGACTTTCCTCTGCTCTTTCGAACAGCGACCGCCCGACGCGCTTCACTGCAAGGCTTGGCAATTATAGCAAAGATTGTTGAACAACAAAATCGCTTGTTACAATTACATTAATTTCCGATCTCGATCACGTCTCCACCGGACAAAACAGGGTCCGGAGCCTTGCCGTTCTTGATAGTGCGAAGATCGTATTCACTCACCGCGAGAACGCCTTTTGCGTTCTTGCGACGGATGATCCCCTTTCGCGGCGAGTTTTTGGCTCCCCCGGCCGCTGCTACCGCCTGATAGAGCGTTTGCCCGGAGACGAGTTCCTTTTGCCCCGGAGTAATTACATTTCCGGAAATAAAATATACCGGCTTACTCCGTTCGGCTTCGACAAACTCGATCGAATTGCCCGGATAAATCAGTACGTCGTCCGTCGCCGAATCGTTGAGCGAATAGAACTCCGGTTTTAGCAGCGGAGCCCGCGTGATCACGGCACGTCCGGCGCTTGGTTTAACGCCCGCCTCGGCCCGGATCACGAAGAGCGGGATCGCTTCACGCTGAAGACTCTTTTCGCCCGGGTAGTCGACCAATCCCGTAACCGTGACCTTGTGCGAACCGTATTCGCGGACCTTAACCTCGACGCGAGGGTCGGGGAGGAGCGTTATACGATCGGCGAGTTCGCGGGCGATCGTATCAGGTGTCTTGTCGGCGACTATCACCTCGCCGCCTGCGAGCTGGAAATCGATTGTGCCGCTGTCGCGAACCGTATAGTAGCCGTGGCCCTGAGGAACATTGGCGAGTTCGATGAATAGGACATCTCCGACGCCGACCTTATAGAGTTCCGTCAGCGGAATCGTACGCTCGATCACCGGAACAGGGTCGACGCGACGCTTGACTGGAACCGGTACGGGAGCGGAAGAAGTGTTGTTGTCTGCAACAACAGATATCGACTCGATCTCGATGATCTTTTGACGACCGTCGGGACTCGGTGAATAGGGATTATTCCCGTTGCGCGCGATCTGAGCATCGGCCGATACGGCTATAAGTATCGCTAGGCTAAGAACAGCAGGCACTCTCACATTGAACATCGCTAACCTCGCTTGAGAAACTTCACTCGTAGCCGGATCGTGGGGCGCACGCTCGGCCTGAGAGAAGAAACACGCAAAGGCAGCGGATTTCTATGTTTTTGTGCCTATTTTCAAAGATCGATCAGTTGCCGAAACTAAATCCGCTTCCTCCGCCCTGTGACGGGAAGAACGGTTTCAGCAGACCGGCAAACGCAGCGAGATTTCGCGTCTGGATAAGTATCTCACCCGGGCCAGTAAACGCCGCGACCATGCCCTCACCGCTCAGGAAACTCCGCAGGTAGCCGCTCTTTGCAGCCTTTCGGATGTCATAGTGCATATGTCCTTCCCAGGCGATGAGATGACCGGTGTCGATCACATATTGCTCGCCGGGCCGCAGCACGCGGCGATGGATAGCTCCGAACGATGACACAAGAAGCAATCCTGTTCCCGAAACCTGCAATAAGAACAGCCCTTCCCCGCCAAAAAAGGACTTTGCACCGCCAAATTTTGTATCGACGACCAAGGACGTGTCACCCGCCAGATACGAGCTCGATTGGACCATGAATGTCTGGTTCTGCATCTCGATCCCCGCGACATCGCCCGGGGCTCCGGGTGCAAGAGTGACCTCGCCGGGGCCACCTTTCGCCGTGAACGTAGAAACAAACGCAGATTCGCCGCCGACCGCTCGCTTAAGGGCCCCGAACACGCCGCCTTTCATCTCGGAATGAAGATCGACATTTGCCGACATCGAGACCATTGCACCTGCCTCGGCCGCGATCGTCTGCTCCGGCTGGAGGGTCACAACAGCAAGAGCGAATGCTCCCTGATGTTCGATCTCCCACGTATATCCACGGCCCTGACCGCGGCCGTCGGTATCAAAATGAAACGCCCCGCCCGTGCCGGGTGGCGCGGCCGGCTGTTGTGGCGGAGGAGTGGGATGGGCAGCCTCCGAAAGCGGATCGGCAAGCGTAAACCCGCACGAACCACAGAACTTGGCCCCATCCATCAGTTCAACCGTACATTTCGGACAATTCATATAACAACTCCTTTTGATCTTTCCATCACGATCTCCGCGGCCTCCTGGGGCGTTGTTGCAAAATTCAGCATCGACACCTCACCGTCGCTCACTGCAAGAAACTTCTGCCAGGATTCGACCACAGGCCTCCAGCAATCACCTAACAGCACCAACGGCCTGCGGCCGATGACTCCCGTCATTAGTTTATTCCACACAAGCGAAACCTCGGTAACCGTGCCCATGCCGCCTCTTAAGGCAACAAACCCTACCGACCGTGAAATGAGATTCTGCAAGCGGTCGTAAAAGTGGTCTGTCGCCACCTTGTCGGTCAAAAAGCGGTTCGGCTCGTGTCGAAATTGGTTCATCACGATGCCCAGCACGCGGCCGCCTTTCTCGCGGGCACCGCGGGATGCGGCCTCCATCACGCCGAGATAGCCGCCGGTACAGATCGTGAATCCGGCCTCGGCGAGACGTCCGCCAAGTTCCTGAGCCTCGACGTATTCTTTCGACGATTCCACACATTTCGATCCGCCAAAGATCGTTACTATCCGCCCGTCATCCGTGTTGCTCATAGGCTCTGTCTCCTTGAGAGTTCTTAAGGTACGACATAAATAAACTGAATCTAACTAAAACTATTTATTGCTCTTACCAGATTCCCGGCCTGTTCTGCTGTTTCAGCCGCGTTTCAGTGACTCTTGAAACACTCTAACCTATTGTTGTTTATAGGGTTAACATAAATATTGTATCCTTGTTTCAAGAATTTCGCGGAAAAAACGCTTGTCAATCCGTTGCCCATTTCCGGCCGCTCACGACCACAACGTTTTAGGATCTAGTATACCATTCTTGCAACGCCCTGTCACCTAACAATATGCACACTCTCGCGGCTAGCAGCCTCTTCAGGCGTCAGGTTCCCGGCGTCGTGAATTGCCCGTTTAGTGTTCGTGAATGCCAAGATGACCATTCCCGCCACAAAAAACGCGATCAGAGCCAGGATCGCCTGCCTGTAAGAGCCCGTTGTGCCTACAACCACCGCAAACACAAGATTCCCTATCCACGAAGTTCCCTTTTCCGAGATCTCGTATAGGCCGAAAAAGGCTGATTCACGGGACTTCGGGATCATCTGCGAGAACAGAGACCTCGACAACGCTTGCGTCGGCCCGAGCACGAGGCCAATGAAAACTGCCATCAACTGGGCCTGGAACTTCGTTTCGAGGATCGCGTACGCAAAGATCACGATCGCTGACCATATGACGAGACTGAGTATTATCGTCTGTTTTGTGCCGATCACACGTGACAGGCGTTCAAAGAGCAGGGCTCCGATTAGGGCAGATATCTGCGCGATGACGAAAATACCGAGCAGGAAGGTTGGATCGCTCTCTAAACCCTTTGAAATGAATAGCTCCTGCGAAAGAAATATCGATGAATTCAAGATTACGGTCTGGATACCGTCGTTATAGAGCAGATATCCCGCGAGGAATAGAAGCGTGTATTTCAGCCCGAAAAGCTCGCGCAGCGTGCGCCAGAGCTCAATAAACCCAACCTTAACGAGGCTGCGGCCCTTGGCATCCTGCTCGGCCGGCCGGGAGCGAACGAGATAGAACGTCACCGCCGCGAAAACGCCCCACCACAGCGACGCTGTGAGCATCGAGATCCGCACCGCCATGCCCGTATCGAAACCAAACGACGGGGCAAAATTGATCATCGCGAGATTCAGGAACAACATCAACAGCCCGCCTAGATAGCCCATGGCATAGCCGTAGCTGCTTATCTTGTCTCTACGGTCCTCGGTCGTGATATCTACGAGGAACGAGTTGTAAAACACGTTCGCCGCAGCGAAACAGATGTTTGACATTAACAGGAATAGGCAGCCCCAGAGATACGATGTGCCGGTGACAAAGAATAAGAGCGAACTCGCGACCACGCCGAAGTAACAAAAGAACGCCATCATTCGCTTTTTGAACGGCGTGAAATCAGCGATCGAACCGAGAATGGGAAGCAGGAATATTTGTAAGAAGATCGATGCACCGAGGGTCGATGTAAAGAGATTATCGGAGGTGATCGACCCGAACGGGCCGAGATGCAGCACAACGCCGCCTTTGCCGACATCCTGTTGCGCGAGAGCCGTGAGATAGGGTCCAGCCAAGACTGTGACCACGGTCGTAAAGAACGCCGAATTGGCCCAGTCATAGGCCAGCCATCCAACGATCTCTCTGCGGTCGTTTTTTGCGTTCACTAAGAGCGAATGTCCTTAACTGAAATGCTGATTACTCCGTTCACAATAATGCAGAGTTTCAGAATTGTCTAAGCCATGACGTCATTTTCGGCAACATAATTGTAAAACTGCGGCCCGTTCCCGTATCATCTAGTTTTCGGCTGGCGGCCGAGGCCCCAATTATGAAGGCAATCATCCTTGCCGCGGGTTTTGGAACCCGGCTCTTTCCATTGACGATCGATCGGACTAAACCGGCGATACCGTTCCTTGGGAAGCCGCTCGTCGGCTACGTCGCTGAAAATCTCGCGCGGTTCGGGATCAAGGACATTGTTGTGAACCTTCACCATCAACCGCAGTCTGTTCAGAATGCACTTGGCGACGGGAGCGATTTTGGCGTCCATATCGACTACGCGATCGAGCATCCAGAGATACTGGGAACGGCGGGTGCCCTCGACAATGCCCGTGAATTCCTCCAGAACGAAACGTTTCTCATCGTCAACGGCAAGATAATCACTGATATCGACATCGCGGCGGCCATCGAGACGCATAAACGCTCGGGCGCAATTGCCACAATGGTTCTGAAAGCTAACCATAAACGCGAGAAGTTTACGGTTGTCGAGACCGAAAACGGCTTTGTCACTCGATTCGGACCGCATGCTACGCCCGTATCCGAGGCCGAACTTCGCGATCTTGAGCATGCGATAACGACGCCGCTGATGTTCACGGGGATCCATGTCGTCGAGCCGGCCATCTTTGAACTGATACCCAAAGGCAAGTACTCCGACACCGTGACTGACATCTACATGCCGTTTATCAAGAATGGGGGCAAGGTCGCGGCGCATGTTGCAGAGGGCGAATGGTTCGAGCTATCCACGATCCCGAGATATCTCGACATCTCGCTCGCGATGATGCATGGCAGCGACGTGCACTTTGGCCGGAACTGCCGTCTCGACGGTGCCGCAAGCCTCAAGGACTCAGTCGTTTGGGACGACGTCACGATCGGCAACGGGGCCTCATTGTATCGAACGATCGTGGCCGACGGCGTGAAGATCGCCCCGGGCGAACACTTTGAGAATGTCGCTATCGTGAGAGCCGACATGGTCCGAAGCTGTCGCGAGATCCCCGTTAAGGCCCTCAAGGGTTACGTTCAGGGCGAAAACTATGTCGTCCCGCTAAACTAATGCACAGTGCGGCTAAACGCCTGGAGACATTCCTCGAGCTTCGCGGCCGCTCGGCCGAGATCACGCCGATTACCGGTGATGCCTCCACACGCGAATACTTTCGTATCGCGTGGAACGACGGACCGGCCGTCGCTTGCGTCTATCCAGAACCGTTTGACCCATCTGACCAACCTTACCTCGATGTAACGCGACTTTTCGCGAGCGTGCATCTTCCAGTTGCGGAGATCCTGGACCATGACGGCGGGCTTGGAGTGATCGTTCAGGAGGACGTTGGTGACACGAATCTTCGAGAACAATTGGCAACGCTCGACGGAGCAGCCTATGAACGGCTGTTGAATGAAGCGATGTCGCTGATCGTACAGATTCAGGCTGCAACCCCGGCGGCATTTGACATGAACTCAGTCGCGTCGCGACTTAGATTCGACGCCGAGAAACTTGGCTGGGAATTGAACTATTTCAAGGAGCACTATTTTGGCACCTATCTGCAAAAGCCATTGTCGGCGGCCGATGACGAGTTCATAAGCCGGGAATTTGATGAGCTTGCCGCCGAGCTTGAGACCTTTGCGTCGGTGCTGTGTCACCGCGATTATCACGCCGCCAATCTGATGATCGACCGCAACGGAAAGATGCGGATCATCGACCATCAGGACGCGCGTATCGGTGCGGCTTCGTATGATCTCGTCTCGCTGCTGCTCGATAGGATCACGGAATTGCCGCCTCGTGAGTGGCTTGCCGAGAAGCGAAAGTTCTTTATCGATCTGCGGGTTAAACTCGGCCTCCCGCGCCTCGACGAGGAAGAGTTTGCGTATCAATTTCGCCTACAGACAGTCCAGCGGTGCCTCAAAGCGGCGGGAACGTTCTCGTATCAGTCCGTCGTGCGCGGCAAGACCTACTTCGTGCCGTTCATCAAACCGATGCTGCGAATGGCCTGCCGTTCGAGCGAGAGTCTCGGCCGTTTCCCTGAGATCAGGCGCATCTTCGGGACCGGGTGTGAATGATCACACCCTCAGGTAGTCGGCGCGCCAGTTTTTAATCGCCTTCTTGATCTCTCGACTCTTTGCGAACTCACCATTGAGCGTCCGCTCGACAAGGCCCGGTAATTCTTCATCCGGCGCGAATCGAAGTGCTATGATCTGGCCGGTCCGCAGGCTGGATGCGCGCTGAACGAGTTCAGCTGGCAGGATCTCCTTATACCGCAGCCGTTCCTCGAGCCTGATCACGCGATCCTGCGCTTTTAATGCCTGCAGGCGTGCGGTAAGGGCAAGAAGTATCAGCGCTACACCGAGAATGGTCCAGAAGAACAGCGACCAGTTCGGCGTCATGACAAGTCTCACGAGATGGGACAGAAAATTGAGCGTCAGCAGTGGCATCACCACGAAATGAAACAGCGGATACCACCGCGTGTGATTCGAATAGTTTTGTTTGGCCATCGGGTAAAGTCTCCTGTTTAGAGTTTCGTCTGGGCTAGGGATTCTGCCGGTGTGCCGGTAAAATCCTCGCCGGGGTTTACGAATAGGTTCTGCTCAAATCGGTACTGCTTATCGTACAACTGTTTGTAGCGTCCGCCGAGTGCGATCAGTTCGTCATGGGAGCCGCGTTCGAGTATCTCGCCCGCCTCGACCACTAGTATCTGGTCGGCGCTTCGGATAGTGGACAAACGATGGGCGATCACGAATGTTGTCCGGCCCTTTCTCAGGTTGATAAGGCCCTCCTGGATGAGCGCCTCAGATTCGCTATCGAGGCTTGAGGTCGCTTCGTCGAGGATCAAGATCCGAGGATCGGCGAGCAAGGCTCGAGAGATCGCAATTCGCTGTCGCTGACCGCCTGAGAGCTTTACGCCGCGTTCGCCGACGATGGTGTCGTAGCCGTTCGGGAACTTTTCGACAAACTCGTCGGCGTTGGCGATCTTGCACATCTCTTTGATCTGTTCGAGCGACGCCTCGGGGTTGGAGAAGCGAATGTTCTCAAGGATGGTGCCGTCGAACAGGAAATTGTCCTGAAGTACGACGCCGAGATGCCGGCGATAATCGCGCAGCTGTACCGTTTGCAGGTCATTGCCATCGATCAGGATGCGGCCCGACGTCGGCTGTATGAAATTCAGCACCAGGCTCAATATCGTCGACTTGCCCGAGCCACTGGAGCCCACGAGTGCGGTCGTCGAACCTGCCTCGGCATGAAAGGTGACACCCATTAGCACAGGAACACCGGCGTCGTACTCAAATTCGACATCCTCAAACGCGATGGCTCCGTCGATTCCTTTCAGCGGCTGTCGATTTGCGTCCTCATCGGTTTCGGTCGGCATCGCCATTACTTCGCGGATCCGGTCGAGCCCGGCCAGTGCTTCGGTGATCTGTGTACCTATCGAGGTAAGCTCGATCACCGGCATCGCGAGCAGAAAGGTGAACGAAATGTACATCAGGAAATCTCCGAGCGTCATCGCGTTGCCCTGAACGGCGTTGCCACCGATCACGATCATCACGACCGCGATCGCACCGATCACGATCGACGAGAATGATGAGATAGCGGAAACGCCGGTCACGGATTTTGCGACGTTGCGGAACAACCGGTGAGCGCCGCGTGCAAATGACAGTTCCTCTCGCTTCTCGGCCGTGTATGCCTTGACGATGCGAATGCCGCCGAGACTCTCGCCGAGTCGGCCTGTGACCTGCGCGCTGATCTCGCCGCGTTCCCGAAAGATCGGCCGCAGCCGCGTAAACGCGAACATCAGCGTCGATCCGAATATCACCAGCACAACCATTGTCGCCGTCGTAAGCTGCCAGTTGAGGTAAAACAGCACGCCGATCGAGATCGCCGCAGTGACCAGACTGCCGAGTATCTGGCCGAGTCCGGTGCCGACGAGGTTGCGGATGCCCTCGGCGTCGTTCATTATCCGCGAGATGAGCTGGCCGCTCTGCGTCGAGTCAAAATACGATATCGGCAGCCGTTCGATATGCGCCTGTACACGCTTTCGCATTTCCGTGATCGCACGCTGTGCGGCGACGCCGAGGATCTGTGAGAGTGCAAAGCCCGTCGAACCCTGTATCAACGTCGATATGCCGATAGCGAGCGCGATCCATTTGAGAAGACTGTAATTGCGGTTGGTGAAGACCTCGTCACCGATGTACTTCATCGACGCGGGCAATACCATGCCCGACAGCCGTGAGACCAGCAAAAGAACACTGCCGATAGCCAGCCGCCAGCGGGCATTCCAGATTATCTTGCGCGCTTCGGCCCACGCGCTCGAATAATCGACCTTCTTTTTCTTTTTCTCGTCAGTCATCCGTTGTAAATTAAAGTCTGCGGACGGCGGCGGTATAAGTCAAACTTTGTCGCCTCGCGGATTTCCATTAGAATTTACTTTTATCTCATTTATGAAGCAGACCTACATCAACCAACTAAAGGGCCACATAGGCGAATCGGTTACCCTCAAGGGCTGGCTGTATAACAAACGCTCGAGCGGCAAGCTCGTGTTTTTGCAGTTTCGCGACGGCACGGGCATCGTGCAGTGCGTTGTCTTCAAGCCGAATGATGAGGCGTTGTATGACCTTGCGGACTCTCTGGGGCAGGAAAGCTCGATCATCGTCACGGGAACGGTCAAGGAAGACACGCGTTCGAGCCTCGGCGTCGAACTCGACGTCACTGGCCTTGAGGTGCTGCAAAACGTCCACGATTACCCGATTACGCCGAAAGAACACGGTACCGAGTTCCTGATGGACCATCGGCACCTGTGGATCAGGTCAAAGAAGCAGCACGCGGTGCTCAAAGTACGCCACACGGTCATCAAGGCCGTGCGTGATTATTTTGATAATAATGGTTTCACGCTCGCCGATACGCCGATCTTTACACCGGCGGCCTGCGAAGGCACGACGACGCTGTTTGAGGTCGATTATTTTGGCGACGACAAGGCGTATCTGACGCAGAGCGGCCAACTCTATAACGAAGCGACCGCTGCGGCGTTTGGAAAGTCATACGCATTCGGCCCGACGTTTCGTGCCGAAAAGTCCAAGACACGTCGTCACCTTACCGAATTCTGGATGGTCGAACCCGAGGTCGCGTACGCAGGTTACGAGGACATGATGGACCTCGGCGAAGGCCTGATCCTCGCGATAGTCGAGCGAGTGTTGAGCGATCGGCAGGAAGAACTAAAAACGCTCGAGCGTGATGTCAGCAAACTCGAAGCGATCAGTTCTCCGTTTCCCCGCCTGCATTACGATGATGCTGTCCGGATGCTGCAGGAGGGATTCGATAAAGGTGAACTCGTCGGAGCGCAGGCTGCCAGCCTGCCCGTCGGGCACGAGGCTTCCGACGTGGGGCAAATCGCGACTTCGTCGGAAGCCGACTCGTCGCGTGCAGGCAAGCTGCCTGCGGTCCGACGGTTTGAGTGGGGCGGTGATTTTGGAGCGCCGGACGAGACGTATCTGTCGAACCAATTCGGCAAGCCCCTTTTTGTCCACCACTTCCCGACGGCGATCAAGGGGTTTTACTTTGAGGTGGACAAGGACCGTCCGGAATGCGCCCTCGGCATCGATCTGCTCGCCCCCGAAGGCTACGGCGAGATCATCGGCGGCGGCGAACGCGCCGCTGATCTCGATTACCTCATCGAACAGCTAAAAGCACACGGCCTGGACCAGGCGACGTTTGAATGGTATCTCGACCTCCGCCGCTACGGCTCCGTCCCGCACGCCGGCTTTGGCATGGGCATCGAACGCACCGTCTCATGGATGTGCGGCATCGAACACGTGCGGGAGACGATACCATTTCCGAGGATGTTGTATAGATTGAGGCCATAAGATTTCCTTGTTTTTTGAGGCGATAGGATTACAATAGCCGAGAGGTAGTTATGCAGGTGATCGAGGCAGTTATTAAGAACGGACAAATTGTACCCGTGAGCGATGTCGACCTGGAAGAAGGTTCACGCGTGCTGGTCACACTGTCGAATGGTGACAGCCGGGACTTTTGGTTGGTGGCGACGGAGCGATCGCTGAAGGATATCTGGGACAACGACGAAGACGACGTCTATGCCGAATTACTCGAGAAATGAGATCGTCCTTGTACGTTTTCCATTCTCCGACCTGACAAACGCAAAGGTCAGGCCCGCGGTTGTTGTTAGCTCTGCCCACGCTTCGCACGACCTTTTTCTTGTTCCTCTAACAAGCAAGACATCCTCCCTTTTGGCTGGCGAATTCGTTCTTACCGACTGGAAGGGTGCAGGGCTGTTCGTCGAATCAGCCGTCAAGCGAGGGATCTTCACCATACACGAACAGCTTGTTTCGAAAGCTCTCGGCACTCTATCAGAAGGTGATGTTGACGAACTTGAGCGCTCGCTTCGGTTTTGGTTCGGATTGTGAAGGCTGCAAGCGCATTGGGCATCGAACGCACCGTCTCATGGATGTGCGGGATCGAACACGTGAGAGAGACAATTCCGTTTCCGAGGATGTTGTATCGGTTGAAGCCGTAAAAAGGATGACAAGGCCCAGGTGCGTTATGGTACAACAAATGAGTAGACACTGCGTAATCTTCGTCATAGCCCTCGCCGCACTTAGCATTGTCGGCCAGGAACGGCGATCTTGTTCAGAACCAGTTTTAAGAAGACCATCCAGCTATACGAGGGAATCAGAACTATTCTATTTAGCTTGGATTGAACATGGTCGGGCTGGACAAAAAGCGCTTGCTTCGCAAGTCCTTCTCGACCTCGATCAAAAAACTGAGTACGACACGACTCAAAAGCTTTGGCAATGCGAAAAAGATGGTTTGTTGAAAAACGCGTCGCTTTTTTCACTCTTCGACCAGAAACCGGCCGATCATGCGCCCCAACTCCAAAAGCTTGCCAAACCGCACGACTTTGTTGAGACTTATACAAAACAACTTGAAAATCTTGATGGCTTTGTCCCGACTAAGTACGTCTCTTTCATGCAGACCGGCAACGCTCAGCTAAAGTTCGACCGACGGGATAATGCGGCGGCTAGACTGATAAAGGGGGGCTATCTATCTGAACAGGCTTTTGAAGTGATTATCTTGTTAGCCAGGACTAAAGTCGACTATCCACATAGAGTTGCCGCAAAGGGCATTTTCGATCTATTTGTTGGTATTCCGCCGTTAGAATTAGGAGAGCCTTATGACTTCAATCGGGCGGATCTCTATTCTGCAAAATACACAGAAGCTGATAATCGCCGGCAAGGCCAGATCGACAAGATCTTGCAGTGGTTTCGACAAAACAGAAAGAAGTTAACGTGGGATGCGAACCAGAAAAAATATCGCCTTCCTTAATCAAGAGTATGTACATCGCAACAATAACCTGGAAATCCGACTCGCCGGAGACCTTTACTAAGAACCGTTATACTCGCGGCCACGAATGGTCGTTCGACGGAGGCGTTACCGTGCCCGCGTCGTCTTCGCCGCATGCGGTGCGGGTGCCGTATTCAGTCGAGGCGGCGGTCGATCCTGAGGAGGCGTTGGTGGCGTCGGCGGCTTCGTGTCACATGCTGACGTTCCTGTGGTTGGCGGCGAAGGCGGGGCTTAATATCGCTTCGTATAGCGATAATGCGGTTGGTGAAATGGCCGCGATGGATGACGGGCGGCAGTGGCTGGCGAAGATCACGCTCGACCCGCAGATCGAATGGATCGGCGAGAAAGTGCCGACTGCCGACGAGCTTGGCGAACTACATCACAACGCACACGAACAGTGCTACATTGCGAATTCGATCAAGTCGGAAATAATCCTGGCCAGAACTGCCTGCGTGAACCAGGTGGCCAGTCAACGTGCTACGTCAACTGCACTGAATTGATGACTTTCCAGCGTCTTTCCGTTTCCACTCGACACGTTTGTGCTCAGCCTATGATTTATGTAATTCGTTCAATTCGTGGCAGACTTCCTACTTCTTCTTAGCGACCTCGGTCCCGAAGGTCTTTGACGTGGCGGCTTCCCCAGCGGCCGTTGAGGGTGCCGTCGGATTCGATGTCATAACCGACAAAAGCGCATTGCTTGCCGCCGAAACCGACCGCGATCATCTCGCCTCCGCGGATGCCGAATCCCTCGAAACTGGTTCCGGTGTTCCATTTGAAGGTATAGCCCTCGCCCGACTTTGAGACGGACAGTTTTCCGCCGTAATCCTTGCCCGCAGGGTTGGTGCCCTTGACGGTGTAGCTGCCCTCGAGGCCGTCGCCGCTCGCTCGTGTGGCGGACTCAACCTCGGCCTCGTTAACGCCCCAGTAGCCACTCTTGCCCTGAAGCGTGCCGTCTGGTTTGATCTGATAAAGCACGACGCCGCAGCCTTTGCCATCCTTTCCGTCTGTGTACGACACTGCAGCGTGCTTGCCATTCACGACGCCCACGCCGTCATATTCGCGACCCGCCGACGTCCATGAGAACTGAAAGACCTCACCCTGCTTCTTGATAGACAGGTCTGCCTTGTACTCGCCCTTGCCGTCGGGATTTGTGCCGTTGGCGGTGTAATCGCCGGCGATATCCGTCTCGACCGGTTTCGGTGGGTTGTCCGCGGCGGCATTCGACGCTGGCCCTGTGGCATCGGACGTGGCCGACTTGCTGTCGCCGCAAGCAAATCCGAGCGTGAACACCATTAGCGCCACTGTTCCAAGTGTGGCGGCGGCGGTTGAGATCTTCATTAGGTTTTCTCCTTTTCTGCGTGTGATTGGTCGAGACCCGATAGGTGATTATAATAGGTGACAAGCCTTTCGCAATCATCTAAAGGGAGATATTCCATGAGATCGATTCAAAACATTGCCCGCCTGTTCAGCGCGGCCGTCTGTGTCGCCGTTTTTGCCGTCGGTGTTGCCAGTCAGCAGCCGATAAAGGATCTAAAACCTACGGTCATACTGATCTCGCTCGATGGTTTTCGATGGGATTATCTGGACAAGTACCAGCCTCCGGCATTGAGCGCACTTGCCGCATGGCGGTGTTCGTGCAAAGTGGATGACCCCCTCATTCCCCACCAAAACGTTCCCGAATCACTACACGATCGTGACAGGGCTTTACCCGCAAAATCACGGCATCGTCGAGAACAATGTTTACGATTTTGGCGAAGTTCTGTCGATGTCAAAGCGCGACGAGGTCCGCAATCCGCGGTGGTGGTGGGGAGAGCCGATATGGGTGACGGCCGAAAAGCAGGGGCAGCGTGCGTCAAGCTATTTTTGGCCCGGCAGCGAGGCAAAGATCGCAGACACGTACTCGACATTCTGGCGGACCTACAACGGGCGTGTGCCGAACATAATCCGCATTGATGAGTTATTGGGGTTTCTCGACGGCCCTGCGGAGAAGCGGCCGACGATGCTCACAACATATTTCTCCACCACGGACGATGTCGGGCACGAGTTCGGCCCAGATTCGCCTGAGATCAGGTACGCTGTGCTCGAGGTCGATATGTACATTTCGCGATTGATGGACGGATTGCGAGCACGCAAGATCGATGAAAAGGTCAATGTCATCATCGTCTCGGACCATGGGATGGCTAACTACTATCCCAAGAAAGTGACATTCCTCGACGACTATTTTGACTTTGATGATGCCGAAAAGATCCTGTGGACGAGCGAGATACAGCAGATATTTCCAAAGCCCGGCAAGCTCGACACGATCTATTCAAAGCTAACAAACCTGCCGCATACAACATGCTGGAAAAAGGAAGACGTTCCGGCCCGACTGCATTACAGCAAAGGCCGCCGCGTAGCTCCCATAGTTTGCTCGTCTGAGATCGGCTGGATGACTGCTAACCGAAAATTGTACAACGATTGGTTCAAGGGCCTTGAGGAGCCCGACCGTGCTCGCGGTGCCCACGGCCACGACAACCGGTATCAGGAGATGCAGGCGACATTCATCGCCCATGGCGATGCGTTCAAGAGAGGTTACGTGGCGGTACCCTTCGAGAATATCGAGGTGTACAACCTCATGTGCAAGATCCTAAAATTGAAACCCGCGAAGAACGACGGCGACCTGGACCGCGTGAAGAAGATGCTGAGGTGAGATCAACCAACTCGTAGCGTCAGAACTACGATCTCAGGCGGGACCATAAAACGAAAAGGCAAGATGCTCGTACCAATGCCGCTCGTGACGTACATATCCACGTTGTTCTCAAGGATATGGCCGCGAAGATACTTTTGTCCGTAATTTGAGGGCACGATAGGCGCTCCGATAAGTGGGAAACGTACCTGTCCGCCGTGATTGTGCACGGCTAGGATGAGGCGGAGTTCGGATGAGATAGAAAGCTCGCCGGTTATCACGCCCAGCATGTCAGGGCTGTGCTGGAGCACTATCAGGTCGCCCGTGCCCGATGCTTCGACGACGCGCTTGGCGTCCGCCGAGGTCTTGGTCCACGGATCGGGCAGGCTCTGATGGTCTTTCATGCCGAAGATGCGCAATGGCCGACCGTTCCGTTCGATGGTCGCCACCTCGTGTTCCAACACGCGATAGCCGACGCCGCGAAACGCCGCCGCGATGTCCGCGGTCCCATGCCAGCCGTCATGATTACCCATCACCATAAAGACACCGTAAGCCGCGTTGATACCTTTTAGGTTTGCCGCGATCGTTTCGGGCGGCATGCGAAGAATGCGTTTGCCGCGTTCGTCACGCTTGGTCCTTTCGGATATGTAATCTCCGAGCATGACCACCAGATCGGGCGACTGCTGGTTTGTTAGCTCCACGATGCGGCGAAGTTTCGCCTCGTCGATGCTGTTCGAGCCCGCGTGCATATCAGCGATCATCACGACGCGCAAGCCGTCAAAAGCAGGATCGAGTCCTTTGATCGCAATTGTGTCCTCAACGACGATGAGCCGGTTGGGCTCTACAAAGTAACCGTAAGCAATGCACCCGAGCGCAACCGCCGCAAGGGCGGTTGAGAGCCACAATATATGTTTTCGGGAAAGTGCCATCTAGCCGAAGTACTCGCTCCAACGACTATCAACAAGCTTAACGATATCCTCTCGGGCCTCGACCTCTTTGGGGTACCACGGCTTCATTCGGGCATCGATGACGATGGGCGACTGATAACCGATGTGGTTGTTTTTTGTGGGTGACTCGCAGGCGTAGATGTCGCTTGCCGGATCGAAGCGTGTCCAGGTGGCCCACAAGAATTTCTCGACAGAACGGGCGACGTCGACATCGTCGTGAAGTACGATCAACTCCCAATCCCTGAAGGCGGCGGAGGAAGCGACGTGCGCGGCTAGTTCCTTGTCGGTTTCGTAAGATGTGCCCTCGACCACCAGACAGCCACGACAGAAAGGTTCGGCGGCCGTTATGGCCGCTGGCAGGTCCCCCTTAAATTCCCACGCGAGTTCCCTTTTAGCATCGCCGATACCCAAAAGGATCGCTTTTGACCCAAAGTTTACCTTGCCGCTCGCGTAATCCAGCGAGTCAAAGGCGGTCTGGCTGAAGATGTGCAGGTCGCGGTGCCATTCGACTCGTGCGAGGATGTATTCGAAGAGCGTCTTGAAATCGCGTAGGTTCTGCGGCTTGTCAGTCAACAAAAGGAATTTGGTCAACGCTAACTGCCCCTCGCCAAGGATGCGAAAACCGGCAGACAGCGCCTCGCGGCCGTATCTCTCCTGGACAACCGCGGCTGCCAACGAGTGAAAGCCCGTCTCGCCGTAACTCCACAGGTCACGCACCGCCGGCATCACAACGGGGAACAGCGGCGAAAGGAGTTCCTGCAGATAGTCGCCGATAAAATAATCCTCTTGACGCGGCTTGCCGACCACCGTCGCGGGATAGATCGCGTCCTTACGGTGAAATACTGCGTCGGCGCGGAATATAGGATAGTCGTGCACGAGCGAGTAATAGCCGTAATGATCGCCGAACGGGCCTTCTGGCCCTCGGGTGTGCGGAGCGACGCTGCCGCAGATAGCAAATTCAGCTTCGGCGAGCAGCCGATGAGAATTGTGCGGGACCGGATTCTCAACTGTCTCGATCTTATGTCCGACAAGCAACGACGCGAGCATCAGCTCAGGCACTCCTTCAGGCAACGGGGCAGCCGCGGCGATGATCAATGCTGGCGGACCGCCGAGAAAGATGGTCACCGGCAAACTTTCGTTGCGTTGTTCGGCCTCGAAGTAATGAAAACCACCGCCCTTGCCGATCTGCCAGTGAATTCCGGTCAACGTTTTGTCGTAACGCTGGATCCGGTACATGCCAAGATTGGGCTTACCGTCGACCGGGCTCTCGGTATAGACGAGCGGCAGCGTGACAAAATGTCCCCCGTCCTCGTGCCAGAGTTGGAGGAGTGGAAGCCGTTCGAGGTCGACCGGTGTTTGCCTTGTCTCAAGAACGGGCGCGTTTCGGACAGACTTTGTGCCGAGCTTTGCGGCGGTGAACGCAAGATCGCGAAATTCCCAGAGCTTGCCGAGCTTAGGCGGAAGAAGGCTCTCTGCGGCATGAACGGCACGTTTGACGAATTCGAGCGGCTTTGGACCGAACGCGAGATCGATACGGCGTCTTGTTCCAAACAGATTTGTGACGACCGGAAACGCGGAACCGTGTATGTTCCGAAAGAGCAGGGCCTTTCCTTCTTGCTCAATGACTCGGCGATGTATCTCTGCGATCTCGAGGTACGGATCTACCTCCGCCGATATCTCAACGATCTCATCCTCGCGGCGTAATAGGTCGATAAAAGAACGCAGGTTCCGATGCATTTAGGCGTAATCGTAGAAGCCTTTGCCGCTCTTACGACCAAGCCAGCCGGCGTCGACATATTTCTTGAGCAGAGGACACGGACGGTACTTCGGGTCGCCGAGGCCGTCGTGCAGGACATTAAGGATCGCGAGGCACACATCAAGGCCGATAAAGTCTGCAAGTGTCAACGGTCCCATTGGATGGTTCATGCCCAGTTTCATGATCTCGTCGATAGCTTCTTTGGTCGCGACGCCTTCGTGTAGGGCAAAAACGGCTTCGTTGATCATCGGCATGAGAACTCGGTTCGAGACGAAGCCGGGCGAATCATTGCACTCAATAGGAACCTTGCCTAACTGTTCAGAAAGTGCTTTAACTATTGCGTAAGTCTCATCACTCGTTGCGATTCCGCGAATAACCTCAACTAACTTCATAAGCGGCACCGGATTAAAGAAGTGCATTCCGATCACCTTTTCGGGCCGTTGCGTGACCGCTGCGATCTTCGTTATCGATATCGAGGAGGTGTTTGACGACAGGATCGCGTCCGCAGCGCAGATGGAATCAAGTTTTTCGAAGATGTGCTTCTTAACGTCGAAATTTTCCGTCGCGGCCTCCACGACGAGTGAACAGCCCGCGAGGTCGTTCATGTCCGTTGTCGTTTTGATACGGCCGAGCACCTCGCCTTTCTGCTCTTCAGTCATCGTCTCCTTTTTGACGAAGCGATCGAGACTTTTGCTAATGTTTGCGATGCCGCGTTCAACAAAGTCCGACGAAACGTCGCACATAACAACATCAAAACCTGCTCCAGCGGCCGTTTGGGCGATGCCGTTGCCCATCGTCCCGGCTCCGATAACACCGATTGTCTGACTCATATGATTGATCTAGATCCCTTGATAAAAGTAATAGAAAAGCCCTTAAAGGATAATTCATCGCCGCGATACAAAACAAACGGGCGGCGAGACAAGTCTCACCGCCCGAAACCAGAGATCAACTTACATTATTGCCAACTATTGGGTGGCGGCGGCACTTGATACATCTGCGGCTGCCCACCGCCGAGATAAAAGCGCTTTCCCTCATCGCCAAAGAGAAACCAGAGCCCATAAACGCCGGCCGCTGTGCCAAGCGGAAACGAAAGGAGCGAGATGATACTGCCAACAATTCCCCAGCCGCGGGCATTTGGGCGTTCTTTGATCAGTTTCCAGCCACCAATGATCTGGGGCAAGAGAAACAGAAGCGAGATGAAGAAAAGCAGAAAGACCATGCCGATGAAGACGGCACCGACAATCTGTTCCTCATCCTTTTTCCCCGTGGCGAGCATCGCGGCGCCGATAACACCGTAAACCAGGCCGAGAATCACCATGACCACGGCCTGCAAGCCTCCGTGGGCCATCAGAAAAATGCCAACGAGTTTGTTATGTTCTTTTGCCGTCATTGAATCTCCTCAACCTCCTGAACGAAAACCATCGGCCGCCGGTTCCCGGAATCGATTCAGTCGCGCTCTACAGCCATCGCGACCGAATTCCCGCCGCCGAGGCATAGGGCCGCTACACCGCGCTTTACGCCTCGCCGCTTCATCTCGAAAAGTAACGTCGTGAGGATGCGGCCGCCGGAATTGCCGATCGCATGGCCCAGAGCGACGGCCCCGCCGTTGACATTGACCTTATCCATATCGAGGCCGAGTTCCTTCATTACGCCAAGGGCCTGAACGGAGAATGCCTCGTTCAGTTCGAACAGGTCCACATCGGCCATCAACCAGCCGGCCTTAGCGAGAACGTTCTGAACGCCTTTGACCGGAGCCATCATGATCAGCTTGGGCTCGATGCCCGAAGAAGCCCACGCCACGACCCGGCCGAGCGGTTCGATGCCGGCGGCCGAAGCGTTCTCAGAACTTGTAACGACCAATGCAGACGCGCCGTCGTTGACGCCCGGAGCGTTGCCCGCTGTGACTGTCCCGCCGTCTTTCTTAAATGCGGGCCGCAGTTTGGCAAGACTTTCGACCGTCGTATCAGCACGGACAGGCTCGTCGTAGTCGAGCATGATCGGGTCGCCCTTTTTCTGCGGGATCTCTATGGCGACGATCTCGTCCTTGAAGCGTCCGGCAGCTTGCGCGTCGGCCGCCTTCCGGTGCGAATTGAACGCAAAATCGTCCTGTTCTTCACGGCCGATCTGATATTTCTCTGCGACGACCTCACCGGTGTTGCCCATGTGCCAATTCTCGAACGGGCACCACAGGCCGTCGTGGATCATGAGGTCGGTCACCGTCTGGTTGCCCATGCGATAGCCTTCGCGAGCGCCGGGCATGGTGTATGGAATATTCGACATCGATTCCATACCGCCGGCGACGACGTATTCCGCATCGCCAAGCTGCACGGCCTGTGATGCGAGGGCGACGGCCCGCAGGCCGGATCCGCATACCATGTTGATCGTCAACGCAGATACCTCGGGGGGCAGTCCAGCCTTTAACGCCGCCTGCCGTGCCGGTGCCTGCCCGATGCCGGCCTGTACGACGCAGCCCATGATGACCTCGTCGATCTTGTCGGCGGTGACACCCGCACGCGAGACCGCTTCCTTTATTGCTATTGCCCCAAGATCGGGAGCGGTAAAGCCCTTCAAAAGGCCCAGAAACTTCCCTGTCGGTGTTCTTGCCGCACTGATGATTATTGCCTGTTTATTGTCTGCCATTGTGTTATCTCTGCCTTGTTATGAATATGAAACAGAACCCAAAAGAGTATTTTACGCCGCCGCCGACCCTAAGCAAAAGGCGGCCTAGCAGTGAAATCGTTCATGAGCGGCCCGCTCTAACGCTTCTCGGTGGTCCGGATGAGCGATCTTGATAAGTTCAGATGCTCGCTGTCGCAGATTCAGGCCGTAGAGATTCGCGACGCCAAACTCCGTGACAATGTAATGCACGTGGGCACGGGTGGAGACGACACCAGCTCCCTGCTTTAGGAACGGAACGATCTTGCTCTCGCCCCGTGTCGTCGTCGATTGCAGCGCGATGATCGGCTTGCCGCCTTCGCTTAGCGATGCCCCGCGGATAAAGTCCATCTGTCCGCCAACGCCCGAGTACAGCCGAGTCCCGATCGAATCCGCACAAACCTGCCCCGTCAGATCAACCTCGATAGCCGAATTTACCGCCGTTACCTTTGGATTGCGGCGGATCACGGACGTGTCGTTAACATACGCGATATCGAGCATTAGCACCTGGGGATTGTCGTCGATAAAGTCATAGAGCCGCTGCGTGCCCATAACAAATCCCGCGACCATGCGGCCGGGGTGCTTTGCCTTTCGTCGGCCGTTAATTACACCTTTCTCGACCAGCGGAATCACTCCATCAGAAAACATCTCCGTGTGAACTCCAAGGTCTTTATGGTTGCCAAGGGCGGCTAGAACGGCATTCGGGATCGAACCGATCCCCATTTGCATGGTCGCACCGTCATCAATGATGTCGGCTATATGCCGCCCGATGGCAATGTCCGCCTCCGTCAACTCTGGCATCGGGACCTCGAACAGCGGTTCGTCCACCTCGACCATCGCGTCAATCTGGTTGACATGGATCAGGGCATCACCCTGCGTACGCGGCATTCGCGGATTCACCTGTGCAATGACACATTTGGCCGTCTCGAACGCCGCCCTCGCGACATCGATCGACACGCCAAGCGTGCAGAAGCCGTGCTTGTCCGGCGGCGACACATGGAGCATCGCCACATCGAGGGGCAAGATACCTCGGCGAAAAAGGCTCGGGACCTCGGACAAAAAGACGGGTATGTAATCGGCATGCCCCTCGGCCAGAGCGGTGCGAACATTGCTCGCCGACAAAGAGAGCGTTCACATGAAAGCTTTCCTTAAGCTCAGCATCCGCATACGGCGCATCGCCCTCGGTATGAAGGTGGACGATCTCCACGTCACGCAGCTCAGGCGCACGTGCCGTCATCGCCCGGATAAGCTGCTGCGGCGCGGCGGCAACGCTGTGGATGAAGACGCGGTCGCCGGATTTGATGCATTGAACGGCTTGTTGTGCGGTTGTGTAGTTGCCCATATCGTCTGCGTGTCTAGGTCATTAAGCGTTGACGGTGTGGCCGAACTTTACGCGCGCTCTTTATCAATCTCCCCTTCTTGTACTTCAAGAGCACGCCGCGCATAAATGGAACGTCCTCGATCATTGCTGATTCGAGGTATTCGAGTCCCATAAGAGCCTCGGAATACCCATCGAACTCCCCGGACGGTTTTCGTAGTGAATGTCGCCCTACTCCCACGGATCGATACTGACTGAATTGGATAGCGGGTGAACTTCTCACTCTCCGATGCACGATGATAATAACCCGGGAGCGTTGGAAGTGACTCGTCGTGACTATCCACTGGAAGCTTCCGATTTCCGGAGGAAATCGTGAGCAATCGCGTGAACCAAGGCTTCGGCGAGACCAACCAGTACGAGCCCTCCGCTTCAGGCGGCACTACGGCGACACTTCTTTGAGACAGAACAGGAACTGCGAGGACCTGGAGCACTAGCAGAACCCGGAATATCCGCCGTAATTGGTTAGTCGACATTATTCCCCAATATCCTCGTTCCAAACCTCCGGATGCTCCGCGATAAATCGGCCTAGCAACTCCTTGCACTCTGCATTATCGAGATCGATCACCTCAACGCCATTCTCCCGCAGCCAGTCGATACCGCCCGAAAAGGTCTCCGATTCGCCGACGATAACCGTGCCGATGCCAAACTGGCGAACAAGCCCGCTGCAATACCAGCACGGGGCGAGAGTCGTGGCCATTATAGTATCGCGATACGCAACGCTGCCTTCCCGCCTTACGAAAGGCGTCGGTCTCGCCGTGGATCGACGGGTCGTTTTCCTGCACGCGCCGGTTGTGGCCGCGGCCGAGGAGGTTGCCGTTGCCGTCGAAGAGCGCCGCACCGATCGGAATGCCGCCCTCGGCCATTCCCTGGCGGGCTTCGTCAAGGGCGATCTCGAGGAGCTTGTTTGGGTCGATGTCGGGATTCACTACCTTGATTTTATCGCCGCAAATGCGGTTATGCTAATCTCGAATTCTATGCTCCAGCAGTTTCAGCCCGGTGATTTTCTCGTGTTCCAGCTCGAAGCGGGTTTTGCCCTGCTTCGTGTCCTCGGCGTTGATGAGGACGAGTACGGCATCACGTGGCACGTCGCCGCTTACTCGGACTTCTTTCCCGATGTGGACGCCGCCGAGGTGGCGATCGCCACGCATGCAAACCTGAAAGTCTCAACACCGCACCTTGCGTTGTCGGATCGTGCGTTTGCGAGCACGCAGGTTGCGCGGTTGAGCAATTCGCCTTTGACTGAAGCGGAACTAACGCCGCTCGAAGAATGGAGACCCGGCACCCAACGAATTATCCACGAACGTTCAATTCGGCTTCTGCTCGGCTTACGCTAGACCACGCCGCTTCATCTCGCGACCTACATACTCCAATTCACGGCTCACTTGCCCGGCGGTGGCGGTGTTCTCCTCAGCCCGGCGGATGAGATACGGTACCGCGTCATGGACCGGCCCGTAAGGAACGTATTTTGAGACGTTGTAGCCATTCTTGGCCAGCACGTAAGAGATGTTGTCGCCCATGCCGTAGAGCTGCGAAAAGAAGATATTCGGATGCCCGGGCTCGATGCCCGCTTCGTGCATCTGGCGGGCGAGGTGAAGCGTACTCGCTTCGTTGTGCGTGCCGTTCACGAACGCCATGTCCTTGTGATGCCGCAGGCAGTAGTCGAGAGCGGCGTTGTAATCAGCGTCGGTGTCTTCCTTTGTCGGATGGATCGGCGAAGCGTAGCCCATCTCGGCGGCACGCTCGCGTTCCTTTTCCATATAGGCACCGCGGACGAGTTTTACGGCGTAAAAATAGCCCTCGGCCTGAGCACGTCGTCGGGCGTCTTTCAGATGTTGCAGCCGGTCCGTGCGGTACATCTGCAGCGTGTTGTAGACGAACGGCCGCTCGCTGGTTGTAGCGTTCCATCATCTCGGTGACCATGCGGTCGATGGCGTCCTGTATCCATGAATCTTCGGCGTCGATGAACAGCGGCTGGTCAGCTTGGTACGCTGCCTCACAGATCTCGGCGACGCGCTTAGTGATACGCTCGCATTTTGCCTGGCCCTTCGCGTCGAGCTTCTTTCCGGCAGCTCATTCGCTCGAGCGTGCCGAGCGGTGCGATGCCGGTGACCTTAAAGACGGAGAACGGAATTTTCGGGTCGCCCTTCGCACGCTCGATGGTGCGTATGATCTCGTCTTTTGTCCTGTCAAAATCTTCCTCGGTCGCCTTGCCCTCGACGGAGTAGTCAAGGATCGTGCCAATGTCTGCCGCCGCAAGCTTGTTTATCGTCGCCTTCACACTCCTCGATCGTCTCGCCGCCGCAGAACTGATCAAAGATCGTTGATTTGATCATGCCCTCGACCGGCAGTCCGAGCGACAGGGCAAACTTCGCCGCACGCGTACCGATCGCGTTGAGCACCGGCGAATTGATCATCTTGAGCAGTCGGTATTTTTCCTTGAGCTCTTTGTCGGACTTGTCGGCGAACGCCGTAGCCATGTCCTGGAGATCCAGTGATAATTCACTCATAAAGGCGGGATAATAGCATATTAGCCACAGAGCACACAGAGACGACTGAGAAAGTTATGCACGGTGCTCGGCCGCCTGATTGTCACATCGTCGGCGGATACCGTATCATCATTTCTTCGCCCTCAGTGCTCTCTGTGTACTCTGTGGCGCATCTCTTTTATGAGCAAAGCACTTCCGAAACGTTCCGAGAATTATTCCGAGTGGTATAACGAGATCGTCAAGCGTGCGGGTCTGGCCGAGAACAGCGCGGTTCGCGGCTGTATGGTGATCAAACCGTACGGTTACGCGATCTGGGAAAAGATGCAGCGGGCGCTGGACGATATGTTCAAGGCGACGGGCCACGAGAATGCGTATTTTCCGCTGTTTGTGCCGAAATCATTTCTTGAAAAGGAAGAGGAACACGCCGAGGGATTTGCTAAGGAATGCGCGGTCGTTACGCATTATCGCCTCAAAGCCGATCCGAACGGCGGCCTGATGGTCGATCCGAACGCTAAGCTCGAGGAAGAGCTGATCATTCGCCCGACGTCCGAGGCCGTGATCTGGAATGCCTACAAGGGCTGGATACAGTCGTGGCGCGACCTGCCGCTGTTGATCAATCAGTGGGCAAACGTCGTCCGCTGGGAGATGCGGACGCGAATCTTTCTGCGCACCGCCGAGTTCCTTTGGCAGGAAGGCCACACGGCCCACGCGACCGAGCCCGAGGCGATCGAGGAAGCCGAAACGATGTTGGGCGTCTATGCCGACTTTGCCGAGAACTGGATGGCGTTGCCGGTGGTGCAGGGCGTTAAGAGTCCTGCCGAGCGATTTGCCGGTGCCGTCGAGACCTATTGCATCGAAGGCGCTGATGCAGGACGGCAAGGCGTTGCAGTGCGGGCACGTCGCATTTCCTCGGGCAGAATTTCGCTCGCGGTTTTGACGTGCAGTTTGTCAATAAAGAGAACCAGCTCGAATATCCGTGGGCGACGAGTTGGGGCGTTTCGACGCGGCTGATGGGCGCGTTGATAATGGCGCACTCGGACGATCAGGGCCTTGTGCTGCCGCCGAGGCTTGCGCCGATACAGGTCGTGATCGTTCCGATTTACAAGACGCCCGAGGACCTCGCTGCTATCAGCGAAAAGATCGCGCCGATCATCGCCGATCTAAAGGCCGCCAACATCTCGGTCAAATACGACGACAACGACGCGCAGCGTTCGGGATGGAAGTTTGCCGAGTACGAGCTAAAAGGCGTTCCCGTCCGGCTCGGCATCGGCATGCGCGATCTTGAGAACGGCACGATCGAGGTCGCCCGCCGCGATCTGCTCACAAAAGAATCGCAGCCGCTCGAAGGCATCGTCCTCCGCATCGCGAGCTCTGCTCGACGAGATTCAGGCGAACATCTACAAACGGGCGCTCGCATTCCGCGAGGAAAACACCTTCCCCGTCGACACCTGGGACGAATTCAAAGACCAGATCGAACGCGGCGGCTTCCTCATGGCCCACTGGGACGGCACCGCCGAGACCGAAGAGGCCATCAAAGCCGAAACCAAAGCCACCATCCGCTGCATCCCGCTCGTCTCCACCGCAGAATCCGGCAAATGTGTCTATTCCGGCAAAGAATCGTCAAAGCGTGTGGTGTTTGCGAGGGCGTATTAGAATTAATCGGCAATGTTCTTATGCTAAAATCTGTTTAGGTACAAAGCGATGAGCAAAGCCATAGATCAGATCAGTCCGGAAACTATTGCAGCAATCGAGTCGCAGGCAAAACTCGCGGGACTCTCAGTTGACGACTACCTAAAGAGCCTGATGCCGAATGGTAACGGAATCGAAAACGAAACCAGAGAGGATAGGCCGCTTTATGAAACCGCCGCTCCGCAAGAGTTGGCCAAAGCGATCAGAGAGTGGGCGGAAAGCCATGATTCTAACGCACCTGCAATTTCGCTTGAGAGTCTGCGTCGTGAAAATCTATATTAGTTCACTGGTATGGATTACCTGATAGATTCAAACGTCCTTACCTATCTGGCAAATCCTGTCTCGCCCTTTCACGCCGTATCGGCCTCTGCTGCTGCAAAGTTGGCCGACCTGTCCAATCGGCTCTTTATTGTCCCGCAGAATTTGATCGAGTTCTGGGTTTCAGCAACTCGGCCTACGGACGCAAACGGACTTGGCCTCTCTGTGCTGCAGGCAAGAGTGGAAGTACAGAAAATTAAGGGCCTGTTTTTCTTGCTGGATGAAACGCCTGAGATCTTCCGCGAATGGGAAAACCTCGTTCTATCGAATAATATTATCGGAAAAAGCGTCCACGACGCCCGGTTGGTGGCTCAAATGAACGTTCACGGAATCGCTAATATCCTCACGTTCAACGTCAGAGATTTTACGAGGTATGGAAATATAAATCCGGTAACTCCGGAAGGCGTGTAATGTATGAGCGTTATAACCCTGGAACTTCCGAACTCACTCCACAAGAAACTCGAAGAGCTTGCGAAGCGGCGGCTTTTCGGTCGAGCAATTCCTCGCAGGTGCCGCTTCGGAAAAGGTGTCGGCGATGCTTCAACTCGACTTTCTTGAGAACGAGGCTCAGCTTGGATCAGAAGAGGTATTTGAAGACTATGTCGCGAATGTTCCAGCGCGCCGCCAATTCACGCCGAAGACGTCGTCAAGTAAACGCCGCTTCCGGGACTAAAAGCATATGCCGCTCCGGAAGATCGTGATATGGTTCCTGATCGCTTGCCTTTGCGTGGCACTTGCGTTTCCGAGCTTTGCCATCGGTGAGTTTCTCGCCAAACAGAAGGGCGAGCCTGACGGACTCTTTTCGGTCGGCGGTTTTGGCTTGTTCCTCGTATTCCTCGTGTTGGCTTTTTCTTCGGTCATCGCCGGCTGTGCAACGTTCCTGTTCTGGATAAAAGGTCGCTGATCATTCCTAAATCTGCGTAGCAGACGCCACAGTTGTAGCCCCATGTGGGAACGTGGGGTTTTTGTTATCACATCGCGGAAGTGTGTGTAACACACGGCATATGCCGCATGCTCCGCACGCTCGGTCCCCTTCTTGGGCGTGTTCCACACGTTGGCACGTGTGGCTACAATTATGTCGCCCGCGATGCGGGCTGGCCGAGGGATTCCGCTCCACGTCCCGGTTCGCGTGCAGTCGAGAAAGAACAACGCCAACTACGGCCAACTGTCGCAGATCGCGACGGTGACGGTTAATCCGTAGGCTCAACCAAGTGAGAATTGAGAAGTGAGAATTGAGAATTAAGAAGAGGGCTGCGAAGGTCGCGGCCCTTTTCTATTTTTCCTTGCAGGCGAATCTAAGTCGTTCTCTAGCGGCGGGGAGTTCAAAGCGAATGCTCCTGAGCGTCTCAGGTTCGTCACGCAACGCCACGGTGGTGATAACAATTTCACTCTCGTCAGCAATATAGTCGACGAACTGGGGCATATGGGCATTGACCTCACGTCGAAATGGCCTTTTGCCGAGCTTAAGATCCGTTAACAGCGGACTGTCTTTCAGATATACCTCGTATTTGATGACCGTATCGAGCGGAAGGTTGAAGGCTCGGGCAAGTGTGGACGTTTTGACAATGAGGCTTCCAGTGTAAGGTTCCTCACTGCTGCAAGGCTCACCGGAGAAAAGCACATGGACAATCGCCGCGTCCGTAACGAAAGTGGATCGGAAGCCGTCTTTTTCGGTAGGTTTTCGGCCCACCGCCTTCTCGACATCGGCGCGAGTAGATTTGAAGACCTTTATACCCTTCCAGCCATCTGCGATCTCCTGGCTAACACCCGATAGCGGAATCATTACTGTTGCAATGGCGGCAAAGATAAACTTCTTCATTCCGTTCACTAGAATAGCTCGCGAAGCCTGATGGGCCAACTATTCCGGCGGTTTCCAGCCTTCGGGGGCTTCGCGCCATTCGCGGTCGGTGTTTGCGGGTGGTGGTTGGTCGGCGGTTAGGTTTTCGGGGGAGATGTGGGCGAAGACGAAATTCTCGGGCGCGACGGGGCTGCCGAAGAGGCGGCGGAGCATGGCGATCTGGCCGGCGTGCGTCATGGCGTCTGAGAACGGGCCCTGGAGGAACTTTTCCTCGGTCATGTCTTCTAGGAACGCCTCGCCGCTGCGGATGCGGCCCGCGAGGTCCTCGACCATTGCGTGAAAACGCTTCGATCTCGTCCGTCCATCGTGGGCAGAGGTTCGGGCCGGTATTCGCCGCCGATTATAAACGTGCGGGCGTAACCGAGCACGCTCGTCATATGACGAATAAGCTCACGCGGGCGACGCACCTTTTCTCCCGGCTCGAAAGTCCGCAAACTCCGCCGGCGCGTGCCGAAGTGCCTTCTGCGTCCGGTAGGCCAACGCCGCAAGGAAATGGCAAAGCATCGCGCGTTTTTCGTTCATACGCGTCAGAAGAGCTTGCTGCCGAGTTTAGCCTCGATCAACGGCGTGACCGGCGTCGCCTCGCCGCTGTCGGCCTTTGGTATCTGCACGCCGAGCGTCAGGAATTCGGACACAATGCCGCCGACCTCACGCGGTTCGAAATTAAGCACGCCGAATACTTGTTTGCCGACGAGTTCCTCCGCAGCATGGTGCGTAAACCTCGCGACCGACGTGCGGACGCCGTATTTGCCGAAATCGACGGTGAGTTTGTACGAGGGCTTGACTGCATTCTCGGCACGCTCGACGGATACGATCCGTCCAAGGCGAATGTCGGCAGCCGCGAACGTTTCGAACGGTATCACGGGCTTTGTTTCCGCTTGCATTCGTACAAGATAAACCACAATAGGCAGAAACGCGACCGTGCGGCTACGCCGTAGTGCTGTGCGGAAGGGCTGAGCCCTTCCGGTTGGTTGCCCGTGAGTTGTGAGGCTGCGCCTCCTGCGGCGGCGTAGCCGCAGGTTGTATCATGGAGCTATCGCGGAAAGGCCGAGCCTTTCCGCACAGCACTGCGGCAAAGCCGCCAAACAGCTAAATCGAGACTACATCAATCGAAATAAGACTTTTTACGCCCCGGAAGCGTCTAAATGGCTGAATGCGAAGGTGCTCGCATCTCGTTTGTTATTTGAGCTATTATTCACGAGGAATTGGTCATTTGCACGGTAAATGTATTTTGATCTGACGGATGAACAGCTTGTCGAGCTGTCGGTTGCGGATAAACCGGAAGCATTCGGCGAAATAGTGCGGCGGTGGGAGCGTAAGATATTCGCTCTCTGCTTCGGTATGCTCGGCCGCGAGGACGACGCCCGCGACGCGGCGCAAGAGGCGTTTATCGCCGCGTACCGCAATTTGAAGAACTTTCGCGGCGAGGCACGAGTGTCGTCGTGGCTTCACCGGATCGCCGTGAACCAGTGCCTGACGATCAAGCGACGGCAAAAGACGCGGGCCGAGGACTTCTTTGATGAGGGCGACGGTGCCGAGGACAGGGTCTTTATCGCGGCCGCTCAATATTCGCCGGCAAACGAGACCGAGCAGGTGGAGAGGCTCCGCGTGGTGCGACAGGCGGTGACGGCATTGCCCACCGAACTGCGACAGGTGATAGTAATGAAAGAATTCGAGGAGATGACATTTCAGGAGATCTCCGAGACGCTCGAACTGCCCCTGAGCACCGTAAAGAGCAGGCTCTACACTGCGCTCAAGCAGCTTAAGATGAGATTGGAACGAACGCCCGTGGAGGTCGTTTGACATGATGGATAACGCAAATACAACAGAACTGTGCCGACACTCGGACAATATCGTTTCGTACCTGTACGACGAATTGGCCGTGGTCCGAGCGTACGACTTTTGAGACGTCACCTCGTCGATTGTACGACGTGCACGGATGAGTTCGCCGCCGTCGCGGACAGCCGATTCTTTGTCTATGAGTGGCACAAAGAGGAATTCATTCCGATGGCGACGCCGCAGTTCTCCATTCCGTACGCGGCAGACGAAGCGAGGGTTGGCATTCTATCGGCCGTGGCCGAATTGTTCACATTCTCCAGACCGGCGTTCGCAATGGCGGGCATTGCAGTTGTCCTGGTCGTCGGGCTGATCGCTTTGACATTCATGCGGACGGACGATCAGCAAATTGCCGCAAACGTTGAGGTCCCAACACCATCCAGGGAAACCTCGACTCAGGCAGTGCTGCCCCCGCAGCCGGCGGTTACGAGAACGGCGGTTGAACCTGTCACGGCAGAGTTTTCGCCGGCCAAGGCCACGGCAAGACCCCGCACGGCCGGTCGATCGACACGCAAGACGCCTGCGAACACTCAACGTGACGTTCAGCTACAACAAGCGCGTACGGCCCCCGTGCTGACTAACGACATCGATATTGAAGACGATTCCCTGAGGCTGTCGGACCTCTTTGATGAGGTTGGCGGGTAAATGGACATGAAACGAAACATACTAGGACGAGCGCTACTTTTCTTCCTGCTCCTGTCGGCCGCTACCGGCGTTTGGGCCCAGGAGACCAAGCCTGACGAAACACCGCCCGAAAACGACCGTCCCGGGATGAACCAGCCCCAGGACGCACGTTTCAATCTATTGCGCCGCCTTGGGCTGTCGCGAGAACAGATCCAGCGCATCCGCCGAATGAATGCTGCCCGCAGGCCGCTGATCGAGGCCGCCCAGGTGCGGTTTCGCGAGGCGAATCGAACGCTCGATGAGGCGATCTATGCCGATCAGGTGAACGAGGAAGATGTTCAGGCACGGCTTAAGGATGTTCAATTGGCGGCAGGCAGAGATGATCCGCATTCGATCGATGGACGAGTTGGCCGTGAGGCGTCTGTTGACGCCGGAACAGCTCGTGAGGTTTCGCGACTTGAGGGCGAAATTTGACCGTGGCCGCGAGGACTTTCAGATCGGCCGCCCAATGCGTAAACATATGCCGCAGAATGGTTATGCCGCCCCGGGCAAGATCAACGAACCGCGGACGGAACCGGTTAAGAATAAACCCTAACCGACCGATATTTTCAATTGATCCTAAGAGCCGCATCCGCGGCTCTTTTTCGTTTCTTCCTTCCACGGTTATAATCTGACAGAGCTTTTGTCCGTATCCCCGAATGAACTTTTTCTCAAAGTTCCTACTTGAACTCCAACAGGTCGGTGACCTGATCTGGCGCATGTTGAAGGGCCTAAAGCAGGGCCCGCGATACTTTGACGAGATCATTAAGCAGATGGACCACATCGGCGTTGGATCGCTCGGGATCGTGCTGCTTGACCGGATTTTTTACGGGCGGCGTTCTGATCCTGCAGATGTACCCAACACTCGCGTATTACGGCGCACAAAGCAATACGGGTCATGGCGTCGCCACGTCGCTGATACGAGAACTTGGGCCAGTCCTTACGGCACTTATCGTGGCGGGTCGCGCCGGTTCGGCGATCTCGGCGGAACTTGGGCGCGATGGTCGTGTCACAGCAGATCGACGCCATGCGTGCCTTGGGCACGTCGCCAGTCCGCCGACTTGTGACCCCTCGTGTGATCGCTTTGCTTGTGACACTTCCGCTACTGACGATCCTTGCGGACGTGTCTGGGATCATCGGTGGAGCCGTCGTGGCTAAGCAACTTCACGGACTCGATATCGATCTTTACATTTCATCCGTCCGGGCCGGAGCCGATATCCAGGACGTGCTGTCCGGCGCGATAAAGCCGATATTTTTCGGGGCGATAATAGGCCTTATCTCGTGCCATAAGGGTTTGAGCACGACCGGTGGCACGGTTGGCATTGGCGTTTCGACAACGCAGGCGGTGGTGGCCTCGTCGATCAATGTGATCGTCGCGGATTTCTTTCTCTCGAAACTGCTCCAGTCGACCTTGAGCGGTACGATGTTTTGAGTCGCCGAGTGCCCATGGAAACCAGACATCGACGAAAACCAAAGCGCCCGCTCGACCAATGGTACATCGCCGGCGATCGAGTTCCGGAACGTTTGTCTCGCGTTTGACGATCAGGTAGTGCTCGACGACGTTAGCTTTTCCGTGCGTCACGGCGAGACAAAGATCGTCCTTGGCGGCTCGGGCACCGGCAAGTCGACCATCGTCAATCTCGTCCTCGGCCTGATCAAGCCTGATTCAGGCCAGATCATTATCGACGGCATCGAAGTTACAGGGCTCGACGACATGGAGCTGATGCAGGTCCGTAAAAGGATCGGCATGGTCTTTCAGGAGGGGGCTCTGTTCGATTCCCTTTCGGTCTATGACAACGTGGCGTACCGCCTGCACGAGGCGGGCATCGACGAGGACGCGGTCGAGGACGCTGTCAGGCGAATGCTGCGGTTCGTCGGTCTGGAGGACGCGATCGACAAGATGCCCGTCGAACTCTCGGGCGGAATGCGGCGACGCGTCGGTATCGCGAGGGCTCTGATCGGCGACCCGGACGTGGTCCTTTTTGACGAACCGACGGCTGGGCTCGACCCGCCAACATCAAGGACAATTTGCGAACTTGCGATTAAACTTCGCGACATCGAGAATGTATCATCGATATTCGTAACTCACGAGATGAGTAATCTCGAGTATCTTTCATCAGAATACGCAGTCCTCGGCCCGGATGGGGACGTGAACTTCGAGCTAGAGGGCTCCTCGTGGTCCCTGACGAATACGGAGGTAATGATGCTCAGGAACGGCAAGATCATATTCAGCGGACGGGAGGAAGATCTGCGTTCAAGCGATGATCCTTATATACGCGGCTTTCTTCGAATCAAGTAATACAGTATGCCCAGAAGCGATCGAAAACTGACCTTTAGCGAGATCAAGGTGGGGATCTTTATGCTCGCCGGGCTCGTGATCGCGGGACTCCTGATACTCAATTCCAGCGGCAGTTTTAATCCATTCGAGAGGAAGATCGGGCTGCGTGCCCGTTTTGTGAGCGCAGATGGCCTTCATAGCGGGTCAGACGTTCAGCTCGCCGGTGTTTCCGTCGGAAAGGTCCAGGCCGTCAGCTTGCTTCCGCCCGGTGAAGAGGCCGGGGAGCGGATCGAGGCGTTGTTTTCCGTCGTTCAAACTTTCGAGGGCAAGCCGATAACCGAATTGATCCGAACGGATTCCACTGCCAATCTCGTCGCCACATCGGTCCTCGGCAACGACAAACTGATCAACATTACTCCCGGCACGCCGAAGGGCGTTCCCGTAGGGGCGAATCGCGCTGCTACCGTCGAAAGCTGAGGTCTCGCTCACGCAATTGACGGCGACAGGGAGCGATCTTTTTGCCCAGATCAACAAGATGGCGGGGCCCGCGAAAGAAATCCTCGACAAGGCGAATCGAGGCGACGGCACACTCGGCCGTGTCGTCAATGACGAGGCCCTCTATGAGAATCTGGACAGCGCCGTGGCCGAGACCCGGAACACAATGACCCGGCCTCCAGACGACCATCGATCGCATCAATCGCGGCGAGGGCACCGCCGGCAAGCTCGTTACTGATCCTGAGCTTTACAACAGTCTGAGCCGGACGATCGCCCAGTTGGAGGCGATCTCAACGGATATCAAGGCAGGGCGCGGCTCGGCGGGCAAGTTCGTCAACGACGATGCACTCTACACCGAGACGCGTGGTGCGGTCACTGAATTGCGACGCACCACTGAGAAGCTATCCACCATTGCCGATGATGTGAAGGTAATAACCAGCGATATCCGTGAGGGCCGCGGCACTATGGGCAAGATCTATAAGGACGAGCAGTTCTATACCGATCTGAAAGACGCGGTTGCCAAGCTTGGCTCTGCTTCGACGAGGATAGACTCGTTGATCGCGAACGCTCAGGCCGGCAAAGGCACGCTGGGACGTCTCGTTACGGATGAGACGCTCTACAACAGCGTCAATCAAACAGCCAACAACGTCGCGAACCTTCAGCAGTGAGGGTACAAAGCTGTTGGATGACTTCAGGCAGAATCCAAAGAAATACCTGCGAATAAAGCTCGGACTCTTTTGATCGAGATCACAAAATGCTCGAAATCCTGGAGGAAGATACCTGGTTCTACTCATTCGAGCGGGAGACAGAGACCGGCGAGTATTTTCTAGAGGTTGTTTGCGGTACGGTCGCGATCTTTACGATCCGAATACGGATGAATGCGGCCGAGGTCGCCGCGTATAAGGCTGACCCGCATCCGTTCGGGCCCTCGCGTATAAGGTCCTCGACCACCCGCACGAATACAACGATAGGGCGATCAGATAACTGCGGCAAGGTAGCCTCTCCTAAACAGCGGTCACGCACTTGTATATTTGCAACTTTAGCTGCATAATATGCATCTATTGTTCGTTATGACTGCATATATACGAGATGGGGATGCATAAACAGGAACGTCAGCAGTTTATTAAGGAACTCATACGCACTGAGCGGGTCGCCCGCCAGAGTGTTATCGCGGAGCGCCTTGCCGGCCGGGGCCTGACCGTGACGCAGGCCAGCGTTTCTCGAGATCTGGAAGAACTTGGGATCGCAAAAGTAAGCGGTATTTACCAAGAATCGTACAGGGCCGACCGCTCTCCCGACCTTCGCCTCAGGTCCCTCAGTGCCGCTGGGCCGAACCTCCTCGTGGCGACGTGTGATCCGGGGCTTGCGTCGGCAATCACGGTCCGAATCGACAGTTTTGGGTTACCGGAGATTATCGGCACGATCGCCGGCGACGACACGGTCTTCGTAGCCGTTCCCGATGCAGAGGCACAGGCTAGAACAAAGGAACAGATCTGGGGGATGTTCGGCAAATGACGACCGTAGAGATAACAAAAGCCGGTTCGGTAGTTTCAAAGCTCGCGCTTGGCCGTCACGTACGTATTTCGAACTCCACGACCATGCCCGGAGTGGGCGACGTCGTTGTCGTTGAAGCACTCGGTGAAAGTGCTACCTACGGCAATCTGGAGCTGCCTTCAGGTCGGCTTGCGAAGATCATTGCGGGCGACATTCTGTTAGGAGCACTGGGCAAACGCCGCGCTTTGAAAGGATTCGTCGGTGAAATGCCGGACGCCGTCGGTCCGGGCGATAAACTTCACCTTCTCAACATGGGTGGAGTGGTCGGGATATGTAGCGGCCATCATTCCTCTTTCTCGGACGCCATCGAGCTTCGAGTGCTAGGCCTGGCCTGTGACGAGGCGGGACGTACTCTTAACATAGGTGATGTCTCCATCGAACAAGCGGACCCAGATTTTGAACTCGACATTCCGCTGATAATTGTCGCAGGCAGTTGCATGAACTCCGGCAAGACGGTGGCCGCGACTGAGATCATCAAGCAGGCAGGAAATAGCGGCTTACGCGTGGCCGGAGCAAAGCTCTCAGGCATCGCTTGCCTCCGCGACACGCTCCATATGCAGGACAACGGTGCGTACGTCACCGCAAGCTTTCTCGACTGCGGTCTTCCCTCCACGGTCGATCATGCGGACCTTGCTCAAGTTGCGCCGCTCAATACTGTCACATCTCGAGTCGCAACAACCTGATCTGATCGTCGCTGAACTCGGTGACGGGATCATTGGCGGCTATTCCGTCGAGGCCGTCTTGAACGACGAAACTATTCGAAAGGCGATCTCTGCCCTGCTCTTTTGCGCGTCTGATTATGTAGGGGTTATCGGCGGACGCCAGGTTTTGGACCAAATGGGACTGTCCATCGATTGTGTTGCTGGCTCGGTCACGGATTCTCAAATGGGTGAGGACTTCATACAAGACAAGATTGGCCTGCCGGCCGGAAACGCACGCCGTAATGGCGAGAGATTATTCCAGTTGTTGAGTTCCAAGGCTCTGGTGGCCGTGACTGCATAAATGGCGAACGATAAGAAAATTCGCGTCGCCATCTTTGGCGGTTCAGGGTACGGCGGCAGCGAGTTGCTGAAAATTCTCCTCTTCCATCCGAAGGCCGAGATCGTATTCGTAACCGCGAACGAACACGCGGGCAAGCCGGTCCGTGCGATCCACCGGAACCTGAACGGCCTGACCGATCTGGTGTTCGTCACAGCCCCCGAGGATCTCGCGGGCCTCGATGTCGACCTTGCGTTCTTTGCCCTGCCGCACGGCCAGGCATTGTTGATGATCCCGCGTCTCCCGGCCTCGGTAAAGGCGATAGATCTATCGGGTGATTTTCGCATCGATGACCCTGAGATCTTCCGCGACTATTACAAGCTCGAACACACTGCGAGCGATGTACAGGCCACAGCGGTGTATGGATTGACGGAGACGAATCGCGATGCGATCAGTGCCGCCCGCATTATCGCAAACCCGGGATGCTTCGCGACGGCAACGCTGTTGGCCCTGGCACCGATGATCCGCAGCGGACTGCTTACCGGACCCGTCGTTGTAGATGCAAAGACAGGGTCGTCTGGCTCAGGTGCTAAAGCAGCGGCAAACACGCACCACCCTCAGCGAACCAATTCGTTCTACGCCTACAAGCCTTTCACTCATCAGCACATGCCTGAGATAGTCCAGCATCTTCGTGAGGTCGGCGAATTTGACCGTGAACTGATCTTCATGACCCACAGCCTCCCGGTCTCGAGAGGGATATTTACTTCCTGTTACCTGGAATCAACGGTGAATCTTACTAACGAAGATCTTGATAATCTGTTTCGCGATTTTTACAGGGACGCTTTCTTTGTTCGACATGTTGAGGACTCGCCCGATATCAATTGGGTAAAGAACACAAATTTCTGTGACATAGCGACGCATTCGAACGGGAGACGGATCGTTGTGTTTTCAGCGATCGACAATCTCGTCAAAGGTGCGGCCGGACAGGCAGTGCAGAACATGAATCTAATGTTCGGCCTAGACGAAAGGACCGGACTGATGTTTGCCGGCAGCAATCCGTAATGAACTTTTCAGAGATCCAACTGAGCGAGGATGAGTTCCAACTCGCCACATATAAAAAGCTGCCGATCGCGGTCGAGCGAGGCAGCGGTTCCTGGGTATGGACCAGTGAAGACGAGAAGTATCTCGACCTCTATGGTGGCCACGCCGTTTGTGCGACGGGACACTCTCACCCGCGCGTCGTAAACGCTATCAAAGAGCAGGCAGAGCGAGTCATGTTCTACTCGAACCTGGTGTACTCAGAGATCCGCGCACGCGCCGCTGAAAAATTGGTTTCCGTCGCGCCTGAAGCTCTGACAAAGGCTTTTTTCTGTAATTCCGGTACCGAGGCGAACGAGAACGCCATGAGGATCGCCCGACTTGCGACGGGCCGTGAGGAGGTCGTGACGTTTAATGGCGGTTTTCACGGCCGTACGGCGGATTCGATATCGGCGACCTTTCTGGGTAGATATAGGGAGATTGGCAAACCGAACGTACCCGGGCATCTTGTCGCCGAATTTGGTGACATTACAAGTGTGAAGGCCGTTGCAAGCACGGAAACGGCCGCAATCATGCTTGAGCCCATTCAGTCTATGGCGGGCGTGCGTGAGGTCGATCCGGCGTTCTTTCTTGAGTTGCGACAGCTTTGCGATGATCTCGGCATCTTTCTCATCTTTGACGAGGTGCAAACGGGTATCGGGCGCACCGGCGAATGGTTTTTTGCGGGCAGTGCCGCAGCCGGCGGTGTAGTCCCCGACATGATCACGCTAGCGAAATCTCTGGGCAGCGGGATTCCCGTGGGCGCCTGCCTTGTTAACGCCCGCGCATCGAAAGCTATCAAAGAGAATGATCTCGGCACCACATTTGGCGGCGGTACGCTAGCCATGGCCGCCGTCGTCGCCACGCTTGATGCCATCGAAGAGGACGATATGATCGCGAACGCACGACTCGTCGAACAGCACATTCGCGCTTCGCTAGCGGAGGTCGACAGCGTTAGATCGATCAAGGGTAAGGGGTGCCTCCTCGGTATCGAGTTTGACGCGGCCGCCGCGGCGCACCATCAGAAGCTTCTCGACCAAAAGATAATCACCGGTACATCTAGCGATCCTAATGTCTTGCCGCCTACTCCCTCCGCTATGTGTCTCAACCGAGGAGCTCGATCTACTCGTGGAGGCGATCGGCAGATGACGAATTTCCTTCGAACCTTTGATTTTGACCGAGCTATGCTCGAAAAGCTCATAGAGACAGCGATCGAGCGAAAGTCGTCCGGCGCTTGGGGAAAGCCTCTCACCGGGAAGTCAATCGCTCTTGTCTTCTTTAACCCCAGCCTTCGCACGCGTGCATCTATGCAGGTTGGGATCTACGACCTCGGCGGTAACCCCGTGGTCCTTGAACCGGGCAGCACGTCGTGGACGCTTGAGCATCGCGAGGGTGTCGTCATGGATACCGACAGGACTGAACACCTCAAAGAATTTGTGCGAGTGCTCGAACGATACGTGTCCGCGATCGGGGTGCGCACGTTCGCAGCGTTGCAGGATTGGGACGTCGAACGGACCGATCCGGTGCTTGAGGCATTCGCTCGATATGCCAGCGTACCCGTCATCAACCTCGAGTCAGCGATGCACCATCCTTGTCAGGCAGTGGCTGACATGATGACTATCCGAGAGAAACTGGGCACTGGGAAGAAGAAGGTTCTGCTCACATGGGCCTGGCACCCAAAGCCTCTTCCTATGGCCGTACCTAACAGCTTTGCCCTTGCAGCGGCCCAATTGGGGCACGATCTCAGGATCGCGCATCCTCCGGGATATGAGTTGGACGACGAGTTGCTCAACGACATCCGGAACTATGCGAAAGAAACGGGCGGCTCCGTCGAGTTCACAAACGAGGTTGACGCAGCATATGACGGTATTGAGGTGGTGTACGCAAAGAGCTGGGGAGGCAAACAGTTTTATGGGCGACCCGGAGAAGATGTCGAATACCGAGATCAGTTCCGCACGGCAATGGATCGTCGACCAGCCGAAGATGGACCGAACGGCCGACGCCATATTCATGCATTGCTTGCCGGTCAGACGCAACGTGATCGTGACCGATGAAGTGATAGACGCCCCGCTCTGTCGTCGTGGATGAGGCTGAGAATCGCCTTCACGTTCAAAAGGCGATCATGACGGAGATCATCAAGTGAACATCGAAACGCTAGACCTGCTTCGTGAAGCCCTGCCTTACATCCAACGGTTCGGCGGCAAAACTTTCGTTATCAAATTCTCCGGCAAGGTGACCGAGGACAAAGAAAATCTCGCCTCGCTCACCGAAGAGATCGCTCTGCTGCATGAGGTTGGCATCCGCGTGTGCGTGATCCACGGCGGCGGCAAACAGCTGACGGAACTCGCGGAGAAGCTCGGCGTTGTCCAGACGGTAATCGCCGGACGACGCGTGACGGACGACGACACACTCGAGTTGGCCAAAATGGTGTTCGCGGGGAAGATCAATACCGAGATACTTGCTCAGTTCCGCCGACGCGGTATTCACGCCGTCGGACTGTCGGGTATCGACGGCGGAGTCGTAAACGCAAAGAAACGTCCGCCCAGGGTGGTCGTCGACCGAACGACCGGCGAGTCTGGAACCGTCGATTTCGGCCACGTAGGTGATGTGGTCGATATTGACGCGACCCTCATTACCACTCTGATCGACAAGAACTATTTGCCCGTTATCTCGTCGCTCGGAGCCGATGATGACGGTAGGATATTCAATATCAACGCCGATACGATCGCTGCGGAGATCGCGGCCGGTCTCGGCGCTGAAAAGCTAATATTGATATCAGACGTGAACGGGATCTACATGACGGAGGGAGATGAGACTACCAAATTATCCCAACTCACATCCCAAGAGGCCCGCAACCTGATCGAATCCGGTCGTGCAACGGGAGGCATGATCCCAAAGCTCGAGAATCTCATTACCCTTCTCGGTCGGGGCGTACGGTCGGCTCATATCATATCCGGCTCAAGCCGGAATGCGATCCTGGCCGAAGTATTCACGAACGAAGGCACGGGGACGATGGTCGTCCAATAAAAAAGACAGGCTCATCTGCCTGTCTTTTCATAATGGTGCTCAGGGCGAGACTCGAACTCGCACGGATTTCTCCACACGCCCCTCAAACGTGCGCGGCTACCAATTACGCCACCTGAGCAATTTGTTCAAATATCTAATTGTTTGCCGGAGCGGTCGAGATTGAGTTCGAAGGCGCTTCGGTGTTTGCCGGCGGTGCGGCAGTGTTCGCATTGGCGTCGGCCGCGGGCAAAGCTGTGTTCGCGTTAGCATCAGTCGCAGCGGTATTCGCGTTCGCGTCTGCCGTATTCGAGTTAGCCGCCGGCTCGGTCGATGTTTCGGGATTGCTCGACAGGACCGAAACGTTCCCCGTGAGCGCCGGCATCGACAACATAAGCGCCGAGATCATAAACACGCACGCTGCGGCGATCGTGACCTTCGAAAGAATGGTCGTCGTGCCGCGCGGAGCGAATGCCGAACTCGACACATTGCTGGTAAACAAAGCTCCCGCATCCGTTTTACCCGGCTGCAGCAACACGGCTGCCGACGAGTATCGATGCAGGACAGGAAAAAAATACCGTAAAGGATATAAACCAAGTTAGCTACTCCAAACTATTTGTAATTCACGATCCCTGCAAAGCTTTCCGCTTCGAGGCTCGCTCCGCCGACCAAAGCTCCGTCAACATCTGGCTGCGACATCAATTCCTTGATATTGTCCGGTTTGACCGAGCCACCGTAAAGGATCCTGTCGCTTCTGCTACCGCACTGCCATGTGTTTCCGCGATGGTTTGCCGAATATGGCCGTGCATTTCTTGAGCCTGTTCAGGCGTCGCGGTTTTACCCGTTCCGATCGCCCAGACAGGCTCGTAAGCGATTATGATACGTTCCATATCCGCAACTGTCAAACCGGCTAAACCAGCCGTGTAATTGTGTTCTCGACAACCGTTTCCGCATTCCCGGCTTCCCTTTCGGCCAGATGTTCACCGACGCAGACAATGGCCGTAAGACCCGCCTGCAAGGCCGCTTTTGCCTTTTTGTTGACGGAATCGTCCGTTTCGCCGTAAAACTGTCGCCGCTCGGAGTGACCGATGATCGCATAACGGCACCCGGCATCCCCCAACATGGTCGGCGCAACCTCGCCGGTATGAGCTCCGAAATCGTTCTGCACGGTCGAGCAATCCTGTGCGGCGATCGCGATATTCGAACCTTCGAGGCGATCGGCGACGGTCTTTAGTGCCGTGAATACAGGTGCGATAACGACCTCGCAGTGGCTCGCATTCGCGACCAGCGGCTTTAGCGCGAGCGCAGTTTCGACCGCCTCGCCGAGCAGCTTGTACATTTTCCAATTTCCCGCGATTACAGGTTTTCTCATAGAAATAACGTATCAGATAACGCTATCAAAGGTAAGTTACCGGCCGCCCTTGAAAAGCCGTGACTCCACGAGTCTATTGAAGCGGGACGGCTATTTGTCATCGAGCGCGGCAACGCCAGGTAGCGTGTCGCCGGAGAGAAATTCGAGCGTTGCACCGCCGCCGGTCGAGATGTGCGAGATACGGTCGTCCAGGCCGGCCTGATTCACCGCAGCCACCGAATCGCCGCCACCTACGATGGAAATAGCTCCAGCATCCGTAGCGTCCGCGACCGCATTGGCGATCGCAATAGTGCCTTCGTCAAAGGGCTTTTCCTCGAACATTCCCATCGGGCCGTTCCAGACGATCGTTTTGGCTCCTTCGAGCGCTTTCGAGAAGATCGCAGCTGTCTCGACGCCAATATCCAGGCCCACGAGGCCCGTGTTTGTGAATTCGACGGGTATCGTCTTTCGGGAATTCAACGGATCGTAGCTGTCAACAACCTGATGATCGGTCGGGAGAAGCAGTTCGACACCGGCTGCCTTGGCATTCTTCTCGATCTCGAGAGCCGTCGGCATCATATCGTCCTCGACGAGCGATTTGCCGACCGTAAACCCCTGCGCCTTAAAGAACGTGTACGCCATGGCGCCGCCGATCAACAGTTTGTCGACACGACGTTCTATGAGCGACTTGATGACAGGTATCTTGTCCGAGACCTTTGCACCGCCGAGGATCGCTACGAACGGCCGATCGGGATCGTTGAGGGCCTTGCCGAGGAAGTTCGAGCTCCTTTTCCATCAGCAGTCCGGCGACACAATCGTCAACATGATGCGTGATTCCTTCGGTCGAAGCGTGCGCCCGGTGAGCCGTGCCGAATGCATCATTAACGTAAACATCGCACAACGACGCGAGCCGTTTAGCGAAGTCCGGCATCGTTCTTCTCTTCCTCCGCGTGCAGACGAAGGTTCTCGAGCAGCAATATCTCGCCGTCAGTCATTACTGCGACCTGTTCGGTAACGCCCTTACCGACGCAATCATCCGCGAATGCAACAGTTAGACCATCTGTCTTCGACAAGTACTCGAACACTGGTCGCAGGCTGTACTTTGTCTGATCGTATGGAAGCCCCTTCTCTTCCGCCTTCTTTTTGTCCTTGAGCGGTCGGCCCAGATGCGAGGCGAGGATAACCTTTGCTCCGTTGTCGACGGCATACCGAATCGTTGGCATCGCCGCCCGAATCCGAGTGTCGTCCGTGATCTCGCCGTCCTTGATCGGTACGTTAAAATCGACGCGGATAAACACACGTTTTCCCGCGAGATCGATATCCCTGATCGTTTTCTTATTCATCAGTAATTGTGCGTTCCGGCTATTTGTCGAGGCCAACCTGAGACTTGGTGTTGACCTTATCATTCCGGAAACTGAGGATGATCGACCTAAAATTGTCGCCCTGCCATTTGTTGACCGAGAAACGCATCCCGCCGCCTGTGGAGCTGCTGATCTCGGTGCCCTTGCCGCCCAGGATGCTCTCGACCTCAGAACGCGCCATCCCGACCTTGATCTGGTTGTATTTCTCCATCGACAACTCGTACTCGCCCTTCTTAATGACCGGCGGAGCGGAATTCGAGCTCGGGCGAGGACGTTGGACGCGGCGTCGAATCATCCTTATTAGCAAGTTCCTTGAGCTTATCGGTGCAATTACAGCCCAAAACAAAGAGAATTACGACGACGATGCCGAGGTTAGCAAAATTTTTCATGTGATCAGTACGTTCTCTAAAGGCCTTTTGCGGCGATAAACTTCACCAGGTCGCGAACACGGCATGAGTAGCCCCATTCGTTGTCGTACCACGAGAGCACTTTGATGCATGTGCCGCCAATCACTTTAGTGTTCTCGGCATCCACGATCGACGAATTCGGATTACCCTTGAAATCGATCGAAACGAGCGGCTCTTCGCTAAAGGCGAGAATGCCCTTGAGAGGTCCATTGGCGGCGTCCTTCAGGGCCTGATTTACCTCGTTCAGCGGAGGTCTCTTTCTCGACGTTGATGACGACATCGACCAGCGAGACGTTCGGCGTAGGCACGCGGACCGAAATGCCGTCGAACTTCCCCTTCAGTTCAGGGATGACAAGTGCGATCGCCTTAGCGGCACCGGTCGAGGTCGGGATCATCGATAGGGCTGCAGCGCGAGTGCGACGGAGGTCCTTATGCGGCAGGTCCAGCAACTGCTGGTCGTTCGTGTAGCTGTGGATCGTGTTCATCAAGGCGCTCTTGATGCCGAAGTTCTCGTGAATGACCTTCGCGACCGGAGCCAGACAGTTCGTCGTACACGAAGCATTCGAGATGATGTTATGGCTTGCCGCGTCGTATGCATTCTCATTGACGCCGAGCACGATCGTGATGTCCTCACCCTTGGCCGGGGCCGAAATAATGACCTTTTTCACACTCCCGCGCAGATGCTTTCCGGCATCCTCGGCTTTAGTGAAGCGGCCCGTCGATTCGATCACGACCTCGGCACCGACCGATTCCCAGTCAATGGCCGCAGGGTCTTTTTCGGAAAAGACCTTGAATGTGTCACCATCAACCGTGATCGCTCCGTCACCGGCAGTGATCTCGTGGTCGAGATTGCCCATTACCGAGTCATATTTGAGCAGGTGCGAGAGTCTTTGGTGTCCGTTAGATCGTTTACCGCGACAAAATCGATATCCTTATCGCCCAGACACGTCCGCATCACATTGCGACCGATGCGTCCAAAACCGTTTATGCCAACTTTGATACCCATTTGTGAATTAAGCCTCCAGAAAGTGCCTTTATTAAAGCAATTACGATACCTCAATCTCAGGGCTTATTCAAAAAGCGACACACCGCGACCGATGAAGATAGTTGAAACAATCGCAATTTTAGCGTCGTAGTAGCGGTTTGAGTTTTTAGCGGTAACAAATAGAATCTGGTAATAGGTCAGGACCCGACCCAATGGATCTAAGAACAAAACGTTCATATTTGCTCCGGACAGCGTTGCTCTGCGTTTGTGTTACCGCCGGGGCATCTGCACAAGACGAGGCCGCGGCCGCACCATCACCGGCTGTCGCGAGTAATATTGTTCCGGTCGCTGTTCGGATCGGCGACCGACGAAACATCTCGCCACTGACACGCATCGGTGTTCAGACTGCGCAGCCGATACCGCTCACCCTGCAGGATGCCATTCGCCGGGCGTTGGAAAATAATAACGGCATCGAGGTCTTCGCGCGGTGACGTCAGGTTTCAGGAAACGCAGGTACGCTCGCTTGCTTGGCATCTACGATCCTGTCTTTAAGCTCTCGCCCAATTTCTCTCGAAACTCGACCACCGGCAGCGCTGCGACACGCGACTTTCGCGTCAATTCATCGCTTGCTCAGTTCATTCGTCCCGGGGGCGGCAACTATCAGGTATTTTTTAATAATCAACGCACCGAGAATGCATTCGCTCAGGCACAGGTAACGTCCGGCCAAGTAACCGGCGGCAATAGTGCGATCTACTCCAGTTCGCTGGGAGCGACCTATGTCCAGCCGCTGATGCGTAACTTTCGCATTGACAGCAAGCGGCATTCGATAAATGTCGCCAAGAAGCGCCTGGAACAGAGCGATGCCACCTTTCGCGCGCTAGTTAATGACACCATAACGGGCGTGCAGACGGCGTACTGGGACTACGTCTTTACCCTTCGAAATCAGCAGAACCAGGTGGCCAACGTTGCCCTTGCTCGTGAGAATCTGCGCCAGGTCGAGGTCCGCATCGCTGCCGGAGCTGCCGCACCGCTGGAACGAGCCGAGCTTGCGACCGAATTGGCAAATCGTGAAGGCGAACTGCTTCTCGCGACACAACAAGTCTCGGTCGCCGAGAACGCTCTAAAGGGCCTCATTCTGCGCGATCCGCTCTCGAATGAGTGGTCGCAGTCGATCGTGCCGACCGACCGGCCGGCCTTTAGCAGCGATCCCGCGAGCCTCGACGCGGCCCTAAAGGACGCGATGGACAACCGGTTTGAGCTGCGCTCATTGAAACTCCAAAGCGAGATCAACGCGGCCGACATCAAGTATTACAGGAACCAGACCAAACCGCAGATTGACCTCAACACCACGTTTTCGCTCGACGGTTTATCGAGCGGCGGCTCGAATAGCGGATTTACGACGACACTCCTAACATCGCAGCAGGACGTGTTCCTGCTTGATTCGATCAATACCACGCGTGTTGCTCTCGGTCTGCCAACGCTTACCAATCCGCCTGTGATCGTCCCGCCGTCGCCGTCGTTCCTGTTTGGCGGATTCAACCGCTCGCTGGCAAATATCGTCCGTAGCGATGCGCCAAACTTCTCGGTTGGCGTGACCTTCTCGTTTCCGTTCAGGAATCGAACCGCGAAGGCGAATCTTGACGGTGCAAAGGTGCAGCAGGAACAGACTGCGGCGCGCCTTCGCGGGCAAGAGCAGGACATCATTATCCAGGTCCGCAATGCCGTTCAGGCCGTAGAAACGACGCGCCAGCGTGTCCTGACGGCTCGCACGGCCCGCGAAAATGCCGAGATCCAACTTGATGGCGAGCGTAAACTTTACGAGGCGGGTCGATCTACCACTTTCCTTCTCCTCCAACGCGAGAACGCACTTAACAACGCACGCAACGCCGAGATCCGAGCTGAAACTGATCACAACAAGGCGATCGCCGAGCTGCAGCGCGTCACCGCGACCTCGTTCGCGGCAAACAACGTCACCGTCGAATCGCCCGCTCCGCTGCATTAGTAGTAGAGATCGACAACCGACACGCCCTTAGAAACATCAAACCTTTTAACCGCAGCAGTTTTGCGTTATATTTCTCTTATGAAAATGTCTATCTCGACAATGCGGCCAGCCGCGCTTCTCCTCGGCATGGCGGTACTGGCAACGGCCGCATCGGCACAGAAAGGCGTTGATCCGCAAACAACGACCATCAAAGAGGGTGGCAACAAGGTTACTACCCGCACGACCGATGTAACTCGCTCATTCGACTGGGGCAAGGGAAAAACCAAGGTGCGTGACCGCCTGGCGAATCCCTATCGACTCGGCGGACGTCGCGATTCGCTTATTCAGACAATTATCGAGGTCCTGCGCGACGCGAAGATCGCTGTGGACGACGCATCATCTCGCCCTGGTGAAGGTATTATCGTCACGCAGCCTTTTGTATTCGCAAAGGGAACGGTGATCACCGCCAATGAGCTACACCGTTACGCGATAATGGACGCCCTTGACTCGGCATGGACACGGGCGCAATACACGCTGACGATCGAGGTTCAGTCGATCGACGGCGGACAAAACAATGTCTCGGTTAACGCAAAGATCGAGGGCCGCGCAGGTGTCGGGCTTGGCTTCGAATGGCGAACTCTGCAAAGCTCAGGCACCGCGGAGGACGAATTCCTTGCAAAACTCGTCGAACGCGTGACTGGAAATTCAGTCGAGCCGACACAGGATACAGACAATCGTTAGATGACTATCCGCTCTCGAGTATTAACGATCTTGTTGTGCCTTCTGGCCGCGGCAATGACTGCCGCTGCCCAGGGTGCTGACAATCGATCAATATTCGGGCCGCCAATCGACAAGGACGGGCCGACAGGCCTCCAGGAAACCCTGTATAGGATGCGGGTCGAACAGTCCAAAAAAGAATACGACGACATGCTCAAACGTGGCGAGGAAGCTGTTAGGCTCGCTGAGGACCTCGATCGGAAATTGGAAGAGAACGGACGATTGACGCCGACGGAGTTCGCCAAGGTTGCTGAGGTTGAGAAGCTCGTCAAGAAGATCCGCAGCGAACTTGGTGGAAGTGACGACGAGGGTGACGATCAGACCGATGAGGTCGAGAAACCGGCGACGACAAAGGACGCCGTTACGCGGCTTCGCTCGGCTGCGGCCTCTCTCTACGACGACCTGAAAAGGACGACCCGATTTACGATCTCGGCGACGGCGATCGAGACCACCAACGCCATACTTAAAGTCGCTCGCTTCCTGCGGCTCGCAAACTGAGCATCCGTGCGGTATGAGAATATCTGTCCTGCTCGCCGCCCTTATCCTCTCAACCACCGTTCTGTCCCAATCCGACGGCGACGTGATCACGATCGATTCGTCCGTGGTCGTCATTAATGCGGCCGTGACCGGCCCCGATGCAAAAGCGGTGACCGGGCTCAAGCGTTCACAATTTCGCATTTTCGAGGATGGCGTCGAGCAGCCCATTGAATCGTTTGGTGCGGAGGAAACGCCATTTGCCGCAGTCATCCTCCTCGACACATCTGGCAGCATGGAGCAACGTGTAAGTCTTGCTCGCTCTGCCGCGATCGAGTTCCTGTACGGCCTGCGCGCCGACGACAATTGCCGCGATCTACAATTTTGACTCGAAGGTCAAGCTGATCCAGGATTTCTCGAATAGTCGCGATATCCGCGAACAGATCTTTGACCTAAAGGCGGACGGCATGACCGCACTCAACGATGCCGTTTTCAAGGCCGCCGAGGTGCTCTCAAAACGTTCCGAGCGGCGGCGTGCGATCATCGTCCTGTCAGACGGTATGGACACGATCAGCGGTAGAAACGCCGAGAAGGCACTAAAAGCCGCTCTCGCCGTCAACGCCAACATCTACACCGTCGATATGGCCCCTGTGGACACGGGAGCACGGCTCCGGATGCAGAATCAGGGCGTGTTAAGGAACTTTGCCGAGAAGACCGGCGGCCGCTTCGTCACCACTCCCGGCGGTGTCGCTATGCGGGAAGCATTCAAAAGGATCGTCGAAGAACTCGGAGGCCAATACACGATCACCTACCAGCCTGCTAACACGACCAAGGACGGCAAATGGCGCTCAATCGAACTGCGGATCTCTCGCGCTAATCTGATCATAAGGGCCCGCAAAGGGTACAACGCCCCGAAAAAATAGCCGCTTAGATCGCTACGGTTTGCTTTCGCCTGCCCTGACAAACGTCATCGAGTGTCCTTGTTTCGGGTTGTAGCAATGAGCGAAGCCTTTGGCAGAATGGTCGAGGAAATCGGTAACCAATACACCATCGCTTATCAACCGTCGACACGAAAAAACCGGCAAATGGCGCGCGATCGAGCTTAGGGTTTCACAAATTTAACTATTCGCACACGCAAAGGCTATAACGCTCGAAATTGAAATAAGGTGCGGCACCACGCCGCTCGAATAAATAAGAAAGTACTTGGATTAGTGTTTCACGGATTCGTCGCATTACAATCGGAACAACCAATTAATTAGTGTTGGGCAGCCGGGAAATCTATTATTTACATCTCGGCTAATCAGTTGATGTAAGAAAGGAAAAACAAATGAACAGAGTACTAGGTTTTACATTTATGTTATTCGTCGCGGTGATGATCCTTGTCGGTAGCGGGCTCAATGCCACAGCACAGTCTAACCCGTCTCAGGCATCGACAGATTGGTGGCGTTCGAATGGAAAATGCGGCGACCCATGGGTCAGTATGGCAGTATACAACGGAGTCAGTATGGCTTCGACGTCAAACGGCAGCGACGGCGAATGCGACATTTTACAATACAATAACGGCCAATGGAGCAATTATGCCGAACTGGTTCGCGGCGTTGATGCGGCAAAGGCAGATATGCGGGCCCAGGGGTTGAAATGGGATGCTTATACAGCCGGCGGGTCAAAGGCCATTTTTCTTCTGGGATCCGACGACAAAATTATTTTTGCCAGGTTGATCGGAAACGATGGCGGTACCTTAGTCGGCAACGACGGTGCGTCATTCAAAACGATCATTAATCGTATGGTGGCCGCCGGCGGCGGCAATGTTGTTCCGACGGGGGCTGGCAGGCTCAAGGCAATGGGGTTGATCGGCAATGACTCCGCCGGCATACTTAGCAACGCTAACGCTGGTATGCTGTCGATCGTAAAGTTTACGCCGACGTTTACACTGTATTCGGTGGGAGCTAAGAAATCCTTCAAGATCGGCACGGCCCGGTATGTTATAAAATAGTCGTCTGAATTGGTTCAGAACGAAAAGCCCCGACTCTGTGCCGGGGCTTTTTACTGTAAGCGTGCGGCAAACGCACAATCAACTTTTCGGCGGCATTGGGACGATCATCGAAACCCGGCTTCTATACGCTGCATAATCATCTCCGTGGGCCTCGGCAATATTGCGTTCTTCGAGTTGGATAGCAGCCAAAATATAGATCGTCGTTACGACCGCAAAGAGCAAATGTCCGTAGGTCATCCGCGGCGTAGCCCAAAATGCAATAATAAAACCGAGCATGATCGGGTGCCGGACGATCTTGTATAGAAATATTTCCTTGAATCCGACCGGCGTGTATTCCTGACTCTTCGAATAGAGATAGACCTGCCTGAGGCCAAAGAGGTCGAAGTGGTCGATGAGAAACGTGCTCAGCAGCACCATCAGCCAACCAATAGCAAACAAAGCCCACAATGAATATTGGCCGACAGGATTCTGCACATCCCACACAACATTCGGAATAGATCGCCATTGGCAAAATACTAGGAGCAGAGCGAGGCTTGACAGTAGTACGAAAGTGCTCCGTTCAATAGCCGCCGGCACATACTTTGTGAATATCCGCTTGAACGACGGGCGTGCCATGACGCTGTGCTGGATGGCAAATATGCTAAGGAGAATTAGATCAGCAATGATCGCCCGTGTGAGCGTCGCTGCCTCAGGATTGATGTCGATGGCCCTCGGCACGATGATATTGCCGACGAACGCTATCGCATAAAGGAACGTACCAAAGAAAACAACGTAGCAAACAACGCCATAGACGAGAACAATCAATCGACCCATGAGTGATACCTCCGGATTTGCTTATTTGATCGCGCAGGCCTCGCGGCCTAGTTGCTGCCGTTTACTTAAGGTCTGTGTGTGATTAATGGTTATATGGTAGGACGCAGGGGATGTCAACAAGAAACAGCTGATGTGCGGATCATTTGTTGGTCTTGTTCCTTTTTTTATCCTCATGCCGCTCAAGAGCCAATTGGATAAGCTCGTCGATCACCTGCGGGAATAGCTTTCCGGTTCCGGCCCACATTTTTGGGAAAGCCTGACGCGTCGGTCAGGCCAGGCATTGTGTTGATCTCGTTCACGAGCAGGGCGCCGTTGTCGGTTCTCAGAAAGAAATCAACGCGCGCGAGACCCGATCCGTCGATGGCTTTGAAAGCTTTGACTGCCATCTCCCTGATCTTTGCTGACAGCTCGTCGGACAAAGCCGCGGGCACGATGAATTCGTTGTTGCCGGTCCCGGCGTATTTTTCCGTGTAATCCAGAAACGCTTTTGACGCGTCGCGGATGATGTACTCGCCGGGCTGGCTCGCAACCGGTTTGTCGTTGCCCATCACGGCACACTCGATCTCACGCATCTCAAGGCCTTCTTCGACAATGATCTTGCGGTCGTATTCGGCTGCGAGTGAGATAGCGGCGGCGAGCGATTCCCTGTCCACGGCCTTTGAGACACCGACAGATGAGCCAAGATTCGCCGGCTTTACAAAACACGGGAAGCCGAGCTTCGTCTCGACCTGTGCGAGAGTCAGCTCGCGGTTGGCCGCCCACTCGTCGCGCAGGAACCAGACATAACCGCATATCGGCAGATCGGCGTCGCGGAATAGTGTCTTCATGAACACCTTGTCCATCCCGCACGAGCTCGCCAAAACGCCGCAGCCGACATACGGAATGTCCGCCATTTCAAAGAGTCCCTGTATCGTCCCGTCCTCGCCGTATGTGCCGTGCAGCACCGGAAAGACGACGTCAACGGTAACAGGTGACAGGTAACGGGGGACAAGAGCAAGAATCTCTGTCTTGTCACCTGTCACTTGTAACTTGTCACCTGCGGTGCCAAACCGATCAACAAACACTTTCTGCGTGTGATCGGGAAACTGCCTGACCGATTCCGCCGGCGAGAGCCACCGCCCGTCGTTCATGATCGCGATCGGCACGACCTCATACTTTGCCGGATCGATATTCTCGATCACGGTACTTCGCCGACCTGATCGCGATCTCATGCTCGCCCGATCGTCCGCCAAAAATTACGCCTACGCGAGTTTTCATAGATGTCAGAACCACCTACGGTAGTGGGTGGTTTGAGGTGTGAAACAGTTAATTCGGATCGATCAGATGCTTGATCTTCTCGTTAACCTGACCGAAGAACTCGTTCTTTACGAGACTAAAAGTCTTTACGATCTTATCTTTGTGGATGGTAAACAGTTTGTGAGATTTCACTACCGAGCTTTCCGGAAGAATACCGATTTCCAGATCGTCATTCGAAAGGAGAACCGAGTACCTATCTTGGCGAAGATTACTTGTAATTACACAGACAAGAACGTCGTCGAATGCCTTGTTATATGAGTCGTTCGACACGATAAGAACCGGCCGACGTTTGTTGCCGCTCAGATCTGAATATGGAAATGGTACGAGAACGATCTGTCGCTGTTTATACATTGTCCCAATCGCTGGCAGTATCGTCCCACGCATTATCTACGGCATACTCCGTCAGGTCGTCAGTAAACTCACCCATGTAGAAGCCATATTTGTCCTGATACAGAGAGTCCACCAACTGGTTCACCTTCTTCAACAGGTCGGAATTCTTTAGCAGGCTCAATTCCTCCTGCATCCTCTTATACTCCGAAACCGGCACCTCTATAGTGTCAGTGGTCATAACAAAACCATTTTCACATACAACAATTCAAACGACAAGAATTCTTCAGGTGTCTGAGTTTATCAAACGGCGAACGTATCGCGATCTCATGCTCGCCCGATCGACCGCCAAAAATTACGCCTACGCGAAGTTTCATATCTATCAGTTGAGAGCTATCAGATAGCGCTGATCGAGCTCAACAACATCGGCTTCTTCCAACTCCCGAACTATGGCGTCGAGGTTTCGTTCAAAGACTTGAATTAGGGCCGCGTTGCGGATGTTGCCTGTCCTAATGTGAAGGAGCTTGTACGGCTCCCGGCGTGCCGTAAAACGGTCGTAGAAATCACCGTCCTTTGATACAACTATCCGGCCCTCAGCGAGCGAAATGCGGATGATCTCACTGTCAGGCGTTTCGTTGCCATCAGGCAGTTCGCTGGTGTGGATCGCATCGAGGTCCTTCCCGCGAAGGAATACGGCCAGTGACCTCGGCAACTGAGCGTCCACGATGAACCTCATGCGACGAGCTCACTGACAGAGCCGACAGTCGCCAGCCTGGCCGCAAAGAGCAGACACGCGTCGAGGTCGGCCTGCTCAAGGTCTTCGTAGTCCGCCAATATTTCGTCAGCGGTCATCCCCGAGGCCATAAGCTCAAGCATGTTTTCCACCGGATATCGCTTGCGCCGAATGGTCGGTTTACCGTGGCAGATGTTCGGATCTATGGTGATCCGCTCGAGCAGCGTGTTGTCCATAGCAGGAGCATTGTAACACACCGCGCCCCGCCGGGCTCACACGTCTAGCCGGCCAGCGATGGCTGGAGCGGTGCGGTCCGTCTGAGGTCGAGTTTGAGCATGCCGTCCTTATCGATCTCAGGGGCCGTGAAACGCAGGCTGTGGGGCATGTCGATGCGGCAGCGCTGCAGCAGACGCAGTGCCCGCACTACCTTTGCACTCTTCCCACGCGAGCCGACAGGATAAGAGTCCCTTGTCGCCTCCGGGGCAGGAAGCACGCCAATCGTCTTCTCTGCCCAGTTATAGAACAAATCCACCTCCGCCGGGCTGCCGAGCTCGACATACACGACCGCATTCATCACGAGCGAACCGTTTGGGTTGAGCGAAACGTGGCGGTGGTTCCACCGGCTTCGTGTCTCGCGTCCAATCTTTTCCCATTTCTCATCCATAGATGCAACATAGTAGTACCTCTGCCGCATATTGTCAAGTGTGCAACAGACATGTATTCGTGCATTCTCCCAGAACGCCCATATGGATGGAATATCAACCCAAATATTGCACGGGACGTCGCTGGCACATCGCCATCGATCTTACGGGCAGGTATTGTTCTTACAGAAGGTCGATCCGGTGAAAAGAAATACTCGACCACTCAGGTATTTTTGTCCACCACTCGAGCGTGTTTCCTCCACCACTCGAGCTTTTGTGTCCACCAGTGGCGCATTTATTCTTACAATTTCAGGGATATGACCGCGCAGGCAAAAAGCTCGACAGTGCCGGTCAAGAACGTCAAAGAATGGTTTTTCCCAAGGCAGAGAGGATCAATTCACACGCGAGTTCGACCGTGATGTTGCTCTGGTCTAACAATGGGTTGACCTCGACGATCTCGAAGGAACGCATCCCGCCGTGGGCGGCGATCATCTCGAGCGCGAGATGGGCCTCGCGATACGTCGTGCCGCCTCGGACCAACGTACCTGAGCCTGGGGCGAAACGCGGATCGATCATATCCACGTCGAACGTCACAGCGTAGCCACCCGGTGCCTGCGACGCGATAGCGACGGCGTCCTCGACGCAATCGGCCATACCACGCTTATCGATGTCGCTCATCGTAAAGAACTGATCCCGCAGGCCCAGCTTCTCGATCATGCCGCGTTCACCGGGGTCGACATCGCGGGCACCGATGTGGGCAAGATATTTTGGATCGAGCTTTGGCGACCAGCCGAGAAAGTCAGTTAATTGCTTATCGCCGTGCCCGAGAATGCTCGCCAGCGGCATCCCATGAATATTGCCCGAGGGCGAAGTTTCAGGCGTGTTTATGTCGGCGTGCGCGTCGAACCAGATCAGCCCGATCTCGCTATCGTTCTCTCGATAATGAGTTGCTATCGCGGAAAACGTCGCTATAGCTATCGCGTGGTCGCCGCCGAGGATTATAGGAAACTCACCGGCTTTCAGCATCGCACTGAGAGAGCTGGCGATACCGGTGCTTGAGGCGATCATCTCAGCGAGGTGCTTCGGGTTCTCACCCTGTCCGGCCGTGCTAGGCCTGACGATGGCCACGTCGCCATGGTCAGTTACCTGAATTCCGAGACGCTGGATGTGCTCCGCCAGGCTCAGACCTCGAAACCGCGTGAGGCGCATTGCGTTGACGCCAAGCTCACTGCCCGAATGCCCGGCCCCAAATCCGAGCGGAACCCCAAGAATACCGACTTTGTTTAGATCCATTTGAGGTTAGGCGTCCTTTTTCATCTTCTGGGGTTCGAGTAGGTCGGCCGCGCGGCAAATGGCAACTTGGCCTTCCGCGACGACCCTTTTGGCAAACTCGGCCAAGGGCAGTTCGTGATCCAGCGTCGCGACCTTAACGACCATCGGCAGGCTGGTTCCGGTAATTATCTCCACCTCGCCGGGCTCAAGGAACATCGCGGCGATATTAGTGGGCGTTCCGCCAAACATGTCGGTCAGGAGCAGAACTCCCTTTCCATCCGACACCTCCGTAATAGCCCGCGATATCTCGCTTTTTGCCCCTTCCACATCGTCGTGCCAATCGATCGACACGGCCTGGACGTGGCTCAGTTCGCCCACTACTGTTTCGGCAGCTGCCAAAAGCTCGCTGGCGAGCCGTCCGTGTGCGATGATCACCGCTCCTATCTTGCTCATCGTATAAACCTCATTTCTTGATATCGCGATGCGTGACGGACGTGTCGAAACCACGGTCCTTGAGTTCCTTTCGAACGCTGTTTGCGACCATTACCGACCGATGCCGCCCGCCTGTACAGCCAATGCCGATGCTGAGATACGATTTGCCTTCGCGTTGGTATCGCGGCAGCAGATACAGCAGCAGATCGACAAATTTGGCGATCGTCTCTTTAACCTCGGGCTGTTTGAGCAAATAGCTGACAACCTTAGGGTCCTCGCCGACTAATTCACGCAGATCGGCCTGAAAATACGGATTGGGCAAATGCCGAACGTCAAACAACAGATCCAAACCCGCGTGGTCCGCCGTATTTGTGCCCGAAACTGACAACCTCGACCTTTAACGGCACGCCCTCGTCAGAACCGCTGAACTTCTGCACGATCAGGCTCCGAAGGGTGTGGACCGTGTGGTCCGACGTGTCGATTATCAGGTCCGCTCGTTCCCTGATATCGATCAGTGCCTTGCGTTCAGCCCTGATAGAGGCCAAGAGCCCCTTGCCCGTGTCAGCGGGGTGCGGCCTTCTCGTCTCTGAGAACCGACGCTGCAGCACGTCGTCAGACGCCTCAAAGAACACGACGAAGGGCGACAAGCCCTTTCGTTCGAGCTTCTTCAGCTCGACCGAGAAGTCCGCCAAAAACTGACGCTCACGGATATTGATAACAAGCGCCGCTTTCTCGATCGATGGATTTCGCCTGTCCGCCGGCACCAGCAGGCGGCCGAAGGTCGAGAGCATCGTCAGCGGCAGATTATCGACGCAAAAATACCCGAGGTCCTCAAGCGAATCAGTCGCCGAGCTCATGCCGGAACCGCTCAACCCGGTGATGATCACCAGATCGGGAAGGTTCCGAGTCTCTTCTTTCTTTTTCGCCATCCTCAGGACCGGATCGGGTCGTATGCTTATCTCTTAGCCTAAAATTAACGACCTACTCAGCAATTTCGCTGGGCGATGTGACAATTGCGACACTTTTCGCTTTATGCGATTTGTCGATGACCTTGTCCTTGAGCCGGCGGGCCTGTTTCTCGATCTTATCGATCGTCTGCGACAGCGATTGATACATATCATCCAGGCTCGTGGTCGCCGTCAGTACCTCGTTTCGCCAGTTAATGACGATCTCCGAACGATGGCGGCCACGTTCGACCTCGATTATGACGTGGACCTTCGCCGGCTTGCCGTCGAAAAGCGGCCCCAGCCTGTCAAAATGTTCCTCAACATGGGCCCGCAACGCGGGTGTAACTTCAATATGACGTCCTGTGTATTCGATTTTCATATGATAGTCTTCCGTTCCCGCGAACCGGGAATACTCATCTGATCGCGATACTTTGCGACCGTGCGTCGCGATAGTTTTACGCCTTCTTTGATCAGCACGCGAGCGATCTCGTCGTCTGTGAGCGGCGATTTGCTGTCCTCATCCTCGACCATTTTCTTGATCCTTAGCTTGAGGATACGGGTCGAAACCTCTTCGCCCTCCTCGTTCATCATCCCTTCGCTAAAGAACCTGCGTAGCTCGATAACGCCCTGCGGCGTATGGGCATACTTTGCGATTGACGACGCGCGAGACGGTCGACAGGTGCATCCCGATGTCTTCGGCTATGTCTTTTAACATCATAGGTTTGATGAATTCGACACCGCGATCGAGGAAGTCCCGCTGCCGCGTTACGATAGATTCGACGACGCGGTAGATCGTTTGGCGGCGATGCTCGATGTTCCTGAGCAGATCGACCGCCGATCGAACGCGTTCCTTGATAAAGTCTTTCGTTTCCTTCGACGCATCCGGCTGACCAAGCATGCTCTGGTACGTCGGGCTGATCCTCAGCCGCGGGCTGCCGTCGTCAGTGAAAAAGATCACATAATCCTCATCGAGCTTCTCGATATAGACCTCGGGCGAGACGTAAAGAGCCTCTTCCGCGGAATACCGGCGGCCCGGATAGGGATCGAGTTCCCGGATGTGGCCGATCTCGTCGTCCAATCGCTGCATATCGACGCCCGTGGCCTTGGAAAGGTGCTGCAGCCTGTGCGGTTGCAGGTCCTCCAAATGGTCGCGTACCAATCGACACGCCAGCGAATCCATCTGACCATCCGCCTCAAGCTGCGCGAGCAAACATTCCCGCACCTCGAACGTTCCACAGCCCACGGGATCGAGCTGCATAACTGTGCGTCGTCCCCGCTCGGCCGCCTCGATCGAGCAACCGGTCTCGGCGGCGATCTCCTCGATGGTGGACATAAGCCGCCCGTCGTCATCGAGGTTGCCGATGACCATCGTCGCGGCCGCATGGACGGCCTCGCTGAGGTCGAGCAGATTTAGCTGCCATTCGAGATGCTCGCTCAGCGAAGGGGCGTGCGTTAGGAACTGTTCAAAGGTCGGGCCATCCTCTTTATACTCGATCTCCTGCGTGCGATAGCCCGGATCGAGATAGTCCTGAAATTCCCTGCCATAGTCGATCTCGTCAAACGAATCCGTCGCCGCATCGGTGCCCGGCTCGTCGTCGCCCTCGGCTTCGGCCGTCGTTACAGGCTCATTCCCATTGAGGGCCGCGCCCTCGGGGATCGTGGCCGCGAACTCGGTCTCAGCCGCCGCGCCGCCGGCCAGTTCAGGGCCGTCGCCGCCGTCGGAGTTCTGATCGAGGATGTTGTCGCCGATCTCCTGCACCTCATCGCTCGATTGCACCTCCTCGAGGACCGGATTCTCGACAAGCTCCTGCTCGATCAACTCGCTCAGTTCGAGCGAGTTCATCTGCAGCATCTCGATGCGCTGCCGCAGTTGCGGCGTGAGCACCATTTTTTGCTGGAGTGAATGAGTAAGCCGCAGGGACGACATATCAAAACGATTAGCGAGAGAGGGAAAGGTCTTCGCCTATAGCAAGAACCGTTCCTAAGCCAGATTATAACCGCTTAGGCGCGAAAATAGAAGAATGCGATGTCCGATGCAACGCCGTTCGCGGTCGCGCGTTTTTGGGGTGAACATTTGTGTTATTGAAAATGTGAAACGTTTCACATTTTTGAGTGTGAAACGTTTCACACTTCCGCGACTAGCCCGAATTTACTGGCCTCTGTCTTGAGGTTTCGGCCTCTGTCCGGCCACCCGACCCCGGATTGGTCGAAGGTAAACCCGAGATTGGTCGAAGGTCGATTTCAACAAAAGCCTCTACCAATTCACAAGGACGAGGTTCCGGCCTGAGATCGGACCAATGCCATCAATGAGGGTAGTACGGCTGCGGTTCCAATTGAAAAACGCCGGCTCCCATCAGAAGCCGGCGTTTGGAATTCCCCGTAAAGGTGAACTACTCACATCTGCTGCCTTTTGGGCTGGTGAGGATGCCGGTTGCTTTGAAGCATGGGACCGGGCTGCCGACGAAGTTTGCGGGGATGTCTTCTTTATATAGGTCAAACTCAGCGGTAGAGTACAAAATGACCCTGACGCTGATCGGTTTTCCGGGCGACGTGTTTCGCGGAATGTTGATCATTCTCGCGACTCCCAGTACCGGGTTTAGGACCCCGGAAACCGCGACCATAGGTACCGATACCTTAGCGGCACCGCTGCCGAAATCCTGCCAGTAGGTGACCACGATACCGGCATTAAAGGCAGCGTTATTCTCAAACCGGATCTGCCAGCTGTCGCCAGACTTGTCGCCGATGGTGTCGTGTTTGGACGAGATCATATACGGCCCGCCATTGAGGTCGTTGACGAACCTCAGAGCATCGCCGATGTGAATGTGATTGACCTGAATTACGCTGGGGTAAAACGTGTTCTCAGGATTCATGTTCTGCCACTGGGCTTTCGCGGCATTGAGAAAAGAGTACTGGTTGAAGGCCCGCGCGGTGAGCTCGTCCGTCAGGGCAGAACTGAAAGCCCCCATCACCAGCAACTTGTTGCCGAGCTCGCGTCATCGGCTTTTTCCTTTGAATACTCGTTGGCGTTGCCGTATCCCGGCGGGGTGAGAAACCCGAACCTGAGAATCTCGACATATGTGTTATCCACGACTTTATATTTGGGCGTCGCATATCTGCTTTCGCCCGCGAGGCCGCGATAGCCCAGAGCGTAGATCTTGTCATCGCTGACCTGGAGGATAAGTCGCTGGTTCTTTCGTACCAATTCCGACTTCGGTGGCCACTTCTTGCTGTCGTCGGTGTGTTTGTAGATCCCGGTCTGCAAAGCCGCCGCCTCGATCTCTGAGTCGAGCTGAACGCCATTCGCACTGTTGTTCTCCATCAGCACGATGACGATCTCGTCGGGATTTGCGATCATCCATTTGTCGATCTCCTTCAGGATCGTGCTAAATCTCATATACGGCGTCGGATGCGTCCACCCCGGCAGTCTGGAACGGCCACGAAGGTCTGATTCTCTTTCTCGCTCGCAAATCGATTAAGCTCCTCATTGCTCAGGCTGTGCGGGGCCGCCCCGCAATGGCAGACATAGACACCGGTCGGAAATCCAGCCGGCGTGTCCTTAACGGTGTCGATCTCAAGCGCCCGTGCCCCGCGATCAAGCTGGGCAGTTACGCTGTCGCGTTGTGAGTTCTGGATGAAAAATCCGTAATGCGTGGCGGCAATGGCGTTGTGTGTGCCAAGCCACGTGATCTCGTTGATCGGCTTCTCGGGTGCCGGGCCAATGAAACATTGCTTCGAGACATTTGGCACAGGATCGTAACCGAACTGCCGCAACGCCGCACGTCACGCCGTCCCTAAAGGTCCTACTCGCGAAGATGCCGTTCGCACCGTAATTAACGGTCCTAACACCGCTGAATTCGCACTTCCCGCCTTCGCCGGCGCATTTTGATGTAGCGATCACACACGTCTTCAACACGCCCGGCGCGGGATCGTCACCAAACGCTGCGACCCCGCACTGGATCGAGGACGTGGCCAGCTTTTTGAGCCACCGATTCCCCGCACCGTAGCCGACCTCCGCCGTCCCCGCAAAAGAACAGCGTTCGCCTTCCTTTGCACACTCGCGGCTGGTCACCTGCGCAGACGAAACCTGATGGAAGATCAGCAGGGCGAATAACGGGAAGACGAATTTGGAGGATCCTAGTCGAGCGTGCGTCTTGGTCGATCGAGTTCATGTTTTCTCCTGGCCAAATGAATACGAGAAACCGGCTGTCCTGCCGACCGCCGATTTAAAAAACCCTCTGGGTGTTTGGGAGATAGTACTCGCAAGGGCGTGAAATTTCAAGCAGACGTTGGGCATGAGTGGATCGGTGCTAGGCCTGCGGGATCAGGCGTGCCACACCCAACGGCTAGGTGCGCCGGGCTGCCTTGGCGAAAACGGACCGAACTACAACACAAACCGCTCCCCAAGGTACAGGCGTTTTACTTCGTCGTCATTAACAAGTTCGTCGGGTTTGCCGGTGCGGAGGATGCGGCCTTCGGACATGATGTAGGCGCGGTCGGTGATGCCGAGGGTTTCGCGGACGTTGTGGTCGGTGATCAGGATGCCGATGCCCTGGCCTTTGAGGTAAAGCACCGTGTCGCGGATGTCGTCGATGGCGATCGGGTCGATGCCGGCGAACGGCTCGTCAAGAAGGATGAATCGCGGTTCGGTCGCGAGGCAGCGGGCGATCTCGACGCGTCGCCGCTCGCCGCCCGAGAGAGCGTCGCCGCGTGTCCGTCGAACGTGCTCGATGCCGAATTCGGTCAAGCAGCTTCTCGAGCCGCTCAAGCCGCTCGTGACGGCTCAGCTTCATCGTCTCAAGCACGGCGAGGATGTTCTGTTCGGCTGAGAGCTTTCTAAAGACGGACGGCTCCTGCGGCAGATAGCCCAGGCCGAGGCGTGCCCGCAGGTACATCGGCAGTGCCGTTACATCGCGTCCGAGCAGCGATATGGAACCGTGCTCGGTCGGCTCAAGGCCCACGATCATGTAGAACGTCGTCGTCTTGCCCGCACCGTTCGCCCCGAGCAAGCCGACAACCTCGCCTCTGGCGACCTCCAGATCGAGATCGTCAACGACGCATCGCCCCGAATAGCTCTTACGCAAGCCACGGGCAATGAGCGAGTCGCCGTCGCCTGACGGATGTGGTCCGTTGCCGTTCATTACTGTGTCCTCAGCTTTGCTCATTGCGGTTTCACCTTGTAGACCGTTCGCGTGCGGGTGCCTGATCGGCCCGTCCCAACCCGGCCCGCGACCTCAAAACGCGAGTCTTTCCTGCTAAATGTCATCTGCCGCGCCCTGAGCAGAGCCGTTCTGTCCATCGGTGACCGTCGCCGGTTCGCCCCGGATGACGGCAACCTCGTCGGCGGCCGTAAACTCGACAGACCTGCCCGTCGCCCGCCTGCCGGGCTGTGTAATGACAACATTCGTCTGGGCGACAGTCTTGACGACCTCAAAGTTCTCGTCGAGCAGTATATCCGCCGATTCCGCGGTCATCCGCTCAGTTCCCTGCCGGACATCGACGTTTGTCCTCAGCCGGACCACGCGGGCGTCGCGTTCGTACACGAGCGTTCCGGCGGATGCATTCACCGGCGTCGTGGCACCGCCCACAGGGGAACGCGTCGTAAAGAGCGTGGATTGCACGTTGCCCTCGGCCGTCAGCCGACCGCTCCGCTGATCGATAAGAAGCGAGTCCGCACGGACATAGTTATTCTCCTGCCAGCCACGGGCACTGCCCCGATACAACGCCGTCTCGTTAGCATTGTCGATGTCGGCACTGTCGGCGGTGACGAAAACCGGCTTTTGCGACGAAGCGAATGGCGTTCGCGCTGCCGCGTCTGCTTCGCGGCGTAATAGGTCGTGCTCACGCCGCCCCGCAGGCTCGACTTGTCGCCGACCGCGTGTCGAGATCGATCTCGCGTGCCTTCGCCCGTGCCTTCGAATCCCAATAGGTCGGCTCGCCGCCGCGAACCTGACAAAGCCGTCCGACTCTGTAAACGCCATCTGCTGCGCGGTCGCGTTGCGATCGCGCTCGTTAAACTTCACGCCACCGGCCGCCGTCATCGTCTCGATCTCTCCCGAAGCCTGGCCAAAACGCGCGATCATACGCTCTGCCGTCACGGTCTGCGTCCCGCGGGTATCGGTCGGTACCGTCGGAACACGCGTGGCCTTTGCCTTTCGCTCGGCCGTGCAAACCTCAGCACTGTTGCCGGTCGGATAAAAGCTGCAGTCGAATTTCGGCGCGTTCACCGTCGTCCGATAGTTCGTCGGCCCGGTATTGTGCGGCAGGATCTCGAGTTGGCTGTTACCCGCGGCCTCGGCTCGTGCGATGTCCTTGCCATTTGCCGCAAACACGGTCCTGACCGCATCGGCTGACAAACGCTTGTTGGTCGCGTCGGGCTGCGGAATTCGCTACGATGAGGTCGATGGTCGTTCGGCCCTCGGTCCTGAGAGCCTCAAAGAGATCGTCGCCCTTGAATGTCGCCCCGATCCCGCGTCCCGCCCGACCTTTGACGGCCTGATACCGGCTCGCGTCGGCGGGAATGATCTCGAACGTGCTCTCGCCGATAGCGTTGGCATTCGCGAGATTGCCCGCGGCGTTGAACTCAGCGTTCATCTCCGGGGCCGTGATCAAACTGTTCCGCTCCGGCGTTTTCTTCGACGCCTTGGCATTGCCTCGAACGACGACGTGTCGGACATTACGGTCATCATCGAGCTGAGCATTCAATGTATCTCCGGTGATCGTGTCAACGCCCTGCCTAAGTTCGACCGATCCATCGAGAGCCAGCCGGCCGTTCGAACGTTCGTACACGGCGTTAACAGCACGCACATCGGCACGTTGGGCAACGACGTGGACGCCGCCCTTGAGTTCGAAGCGGTCGGAGGGCTTATCATAAGAGCGAAAGCCGATTCCATCGTCGTTCGCCCTTGCGTAGCATCGGTCGAAACGATCTCGACGTTGTCATACAACTCCAATCTCGTCAGTGCTCCAACCGCTGTCCTCGCCGGCTGCCAGCGTCGCTATCGCTCGCCCTGCCTTAAGATCCGTCACCGTCCCGCCGAGTGCCTGCGGAAACAAGATTTGCCGCTGACGCCGCCGTTCATCTCGAGCCTCTCGGCGAGATGATCGTAGACGGCATTGCCCGCGTTCACCTTTGCGTAGCGAATGTTCGACTTGAGCGCCTCGGCTGAGTCAAACGTTTCGATCTCGACCGCGCTGCGCAATTCGATGCGTTTCTCACCGATCTTCACGGTCGCTCCACGGCTGCGGCCTTTGATGCCGTCGCGGGCGAATTCGACGAGTTCGTCAGCCTCTGCCGTATCGGTCGCTTTTGAATACACCACGTCGGTGGTCTTTACGTTAAGACGGTCGCGTGTCTCGATATTGACGTTGCCGCTCAGATAGGCCGTGAAATTCTTGTTTTCCTCGGGAATATAGAGTGCCGATGCGGCGTTGAGCCGATCGCTCGCCCCACCTGCGGGATCGAAAACCTCGATATATACGTTGCTGAGTTCCTGGTGATTGTCGGCGAAGGTCTTGGCGAAATCCGCCTTCACGAAGTGCTTGGGCACGCCGTCGACAGACTCAAGACGCTCATAGTTATTGACCTCAGCCGTGACGTCGGTCGACAGTTGCGTGTGCTCGCCGCGAAGTTTGAATGGCGACTTGGATCTAGCGTTAAAGTAGCCGTAAACGACGGCCAGTACAACAATTCCGGCCGCCGCGAGGGCAGCGATCCTGACGTATTTAGGCAGACGAGCACGCCATTGATAATCCTTCAGAACCTTGCGCTCGGCTTCAACCATTGCTTGAATTATCCGCCCTCAAATCCTCGACCACAAGTTGCAGCCGCCGGTTTCCCTGCCAGACATTGGCCTCGGGTACATAAGCCAATTCGATGCGGGTATTGGGCGCGAGCGTTTGCCCCTTTGATCGCTCGACTCCGTCCCACCAGACGGCTTCAAACTCGCGGCCATCGTCGCTCACCAGTTTAAGTTTCAAGTGTTTGTCCTTCATCACCCAAGGCTCCTGTCTTAGCGTCAGGTTGCGGGTAAGGAATATCGGTTTTGGATTGCCTGCACCAAACGGCTCGAATGCCGCCAACTCGTCAACCAGATCGATCGTCAATGTCTGCGTCGTTACGACCGCGTCGATCTTGAGCTCCGGCACGAGGTCGTCTTCCGACAGCGTTGCGGCGGCGTGCTGGTTAAGTCGGGCCCGTAATTCTTCGATATTCTCGTGCTTTATTTTCATTCCCGCCGCCGCCGCGTGACCGCCGTACTGTTCAAACAGATCCTGAGCCGTATCCAACGCATCCAGGAGGTGAAAATTCGCTATCGACCGAGCGCTGCCGTGACCAAAACCGTCTTTGAGCGAAAGGACGATCGTCGGACGATAAAGCCGCTCGGCGATCCGCGACGCGGCGAGACCGATCACACCCTGATGCCAGCCTTCGCCTGCGACGACGATAAAGTGCTTGCCGTCATGGGTCTCGGTCTCGGTCAATGCAAGCTCCGTGATCTTTTGCTGCATCTTCTGCCGATCGCGATTGCGGCTGTCGAGCAGCATCGCCAATCTCGCGGGCCGTACCGTATCCGTCGGCTTCGAATAGCTCGACGACGTGCCTCGCGACGTCCATCCGGCCGGCGGCGTTGATACGCGGCCCAATGCGAAAGCCGATATGCATGCTCGTCATGTCCGAGCGACAATCCGATACCTCCATCAACGCTTTCAGGCCCCAATTGTCGGTTTTTGGCAGATCGAGCAACCCCAAAGCGACGATCGCTCGGTTCTCCCCGGTCAGGTTCATCACGTCGGCGACCGTGCCGATGGCGGCGATCTTTAGAAACTGCGGAACCTCGTGTTCTAGGCCATTCTCGCGAAGCAGCGCGTGTGCGAGCTTGAACGCCACGCCGACCCCGGCGAGGTTCTTGTCGGGATACGGACAGCCGGGCTGGTTTGGATTGACAACGGCAACAGCGGGCGGATTGCCTCGCTGTTCATCGGACAGGTGATGATCGGTAACGATAACATCGAGGCCGTTGGCGGCGGCCCATTCGAGCGGTTCAAAGCTGCGAATACCGCAATCGACGCTGATAACGAGCGTTACGCCTTTCTTTTGCGCCTCTTCCAAGGCTGGGATATTGATGCCATAGCCTTCGGTGAAGCGGTTCGGCACGTGAAATGTCGAATCCGATCCCAGCAGCGACAACATTTTACGCAGCAGCACCGTTCCGGTTGTGCCGTCAACGTCGTAATCGCCCCAGATCATTATCTTCTCGCCGGTATCGACGGCTTTTTGGATGCGCGCGACGGCCTTCGCACATTCCTTTGAGCAGATTTGGTTCGTGAAGATGTTCGGGTGACGGGTTGAGGAATTGTCGGGCCTTCTCAGCGCGTATCGTGGCCGCGTGCGATCAGAAGGGCGGCGATCAGTGGCTTTACGCGTAACTCTGAAGCCAACTTTGCCACGGCGTCAGCGTCATGCTTTCGAATTGTCCATCTTTTCTGCACAGAAGATAATAGCCACGAATTACACGAATCTCACAAATCGGTCAGAGGTGGCTTCTAATTCGTGCAATTCGTGTAATTCGTGGCTTAATTATTACTGCACAACAGGATCGAGCACGCCCTGCCACAGCAGAGCGAGTATCACGACGCCCAGCACAACGCGATAGATAACAAAGACCATCGTCGAATTGCGCCGAAGGAACGCGAGCAGAAACCAGATCGAGAGATAGCCGACTATACCGGAAACGATCACGGCCACGATGAGCGGCACGAATGTCTCCGACGGCAAGATGCGCCCGGCCTCGCGCAGTTCCAACAAGCCGCTCGCGCTGATAGCAGGAATTGAGAGCAAGAACGAGAATCTCGCGGCCGTTTCTCGCTTTTCGCCCGCAAACAGGCCACCCATGATCGTCGACCCCGAGCGGCTTGCCGCCCGGCATCAGGGCGAGCACCTGACAAAATCCCTGTATCAACGCATCCGAGAGTCCGAGATGCCTCATTTCCTTGCGCTGTTTGCCAACGCGTTCGGCGATCAAGAGCATGATCGCGACACCGATCAGCATGGACGCGATGAACCAGAGGTTCTTTGTCCCCGGCCCCTCGATAAAATCCTTTGCAAAGAATCCGACCACGCCGATCGGTATCGAACCGATAATGATCAGCCAGCCGAGCCACGATTCGGGCGACAGAAACACTGGCCTGCTGCCGTCCGTTCCCGAGAACCGCATTCGCCCGTTTATTGAAGAGAAGATTCCAATGATCCCGCGAAAACGCCGTGACAATACCCCAAATATCGCCCGCAAAGTAAACGAACACCGCGGCGAGCGTGCCCGAGTTGGATAACGGCCATCGTAGCCGTCGTCATCTGCGGATCGCCGCCATAAATGCCCGTCCACCGGCTCGCAAACACAAGATGCGCGGTCGAACTGATCGGAATAAACTCCGTCAGCCCCTGCACTATGCCGAGAATTATTGCCTGGAGAAGGTTCATCAGGAATGCGGTTGAAAGGACAATCTAACACAGGCGGCCGTTCGTTGCGAACTAGTCGGCAGCGCCTGTCGGCGTTATTCCCGATACCGTGCGCGGGTTGCGATCCGGTCGTAAAGCCATGACGGCATGAATTTACCGGCCCGGACGATGGTTGCGAGCTGCCATGGGAAGGCGGCGAAGCGTTTCCGCTTCTCAATCGCCTTAATGAACAGCGGTATGGCGTCGTGAAGCTCCATTAGGTAGGGCATCTTCGCCTCGCGGCCCGAGGTAAGCGGGGTTTTGATAAAGCCCGGCTGGATTATCGTCACGTCGATGCCCTGATGCTTGACGTCGAGACGGACGCTCTCGAAGAACGCCGTCATCCCGGCCTTGCTGGCGGAGTACGCGGCCGATTTTGGCAACCCGCGAAAGCCTGCGAGGCTCGATATCGCGACGAGATGTCCCTTGCCGCGTTTCAGCATCGCAGGGAGGACAGCGTGAACGGCATTGGCGGCACCCAGCAAGTTGATCTCAACGACTTTCTTCACCGCGACCGGCTGCAAAGCACGCGTTTCCTTATTGTTGCCGCCGATACCGGCATTAGCGATCAGGATATCGACGTGTTCGAATTCGTGAAGAAACTCATCAACCGCCCCCTGCACAGCATCCTCGTCGGTGACATCGCAGGCGAACGCACGAGCCGTCCCTCCGGCCGCCTCGCACTCTTTCGCGAGTTTATCCAGCAGTTCCGTGCGACGTGCAACCAGCCCGAGGATCGCGCCTTTCTTTGCAAGGGCAACGGCTAACGCTTCGCCAATGCCGCTCGACGCCCCCGTCAGAAATACTCGTTTACCGTTCCAGTTCATTAACTTTGTTATTCAACACTTCGAGAAGCGTGTCAACCGTGGCGAGATGCGTCCGAAACGCCAGACACGCGAATCGCAGCGTGAATTTGCCGTCGAGCGTTGTCGAAGAGATAAAGACGCGGCCATCGGCGACGATAGCGTCGAGCAGGCGTTTGTTAAATTCATTCGCATCGCCGTGCTTCGGCACGTATCTGTAAGTCACTACCGAGAGTTCCGGCTCGAGATCGCTCTCGAACCGCAGCTTTTGAACCTCGGCGTGGAAATATTGGGCAAGCAGCAGTTTTTCCTCCAAACATGCCCGGAACGGGGCAAGGCCGTGCAACTTTAGCGGCAGCCACAGGCGAAGTCCGCGAAAATGTTTTGTGAGTTCCGGCGACAATTCTGCCGGTGAAAGTTCGTCAGGCGCAGCAAACGCGTCCTGCATATACGATGCGTTAAAGGCGAAGGCTCGTTTCAGGTGCTCGACGTTCTTAACCAACACGACGCCGAGTCCGTATGGCAGGAATAGCCCCTTGTGAGGATCCATTATCACTGAATCTGCCTGCTCAAGCCCCTTCAGCTTGGCCTTGCCCTCGTCCGTCAGGACAAAAAAGCCGCCATACGCCGCGTCGATGTGATACCACAGGCCGTGACGGTCAGCGATATCGCCGATCTCGGTCAGAGGATCGATCGCCCCGACGTCGGTCGTTCCGGCAGATGCGACGACGAGAAATGGCTTTAGCCCGTCGGCCAGGTCCTTTTGGATCTGAGCCGCCAGATGGTCGGCTCGCATTCGGTATTTGTCGTCAAGCTCGACGTATCGAACGGGACATTCCCGCAGACCCGCGACGTTGATGGCCTTTGCGACCGAATGGTGTGTTTGCTTTGAGATATAGATCACGGAACGGGGCACGTCGGCAGACATGATCTGCTTACCGTCCCGAGCCGCAACGATCGCGATCATGTTCGCAAGCGAGCCACTCGTCGTCAGATTACCGTGCGATCCTTCTCCATAGCCGACGAGATCGCACATCCACCGGATGAGCATGTTCTCCATCCGGACCGCTCCGGGCGATGCATAAAATACGCCGGCGTAGCGGTTGAAGACATCCGCCAAATAATCGCCAAGTGCAGAGTAATAGATACCGCCGCCGGGAATGTAGCCAAGATGTGCGCCCGACGCCGGATTGAGGCCGGGCGTGTCGACGTTTTTTTCAAGCAGAGCAATTGCGGCCTCAATGCCGATACCTGTTTCGGTTATTGGCGAATCTAAAAGACCGATACCTGTTGTCTGTGAAACATTGTAAGCATTTAGCGAGTCGATGCTGTCGAGAAAGCTCTCGGAATATTCAACAACCCGAGAACGAGTCACAGCCCTTTCGGTCGATGATGGTTCGAGCCAGCGGGACGCTATTTCATGTTCTCTAAGTTTACTTCGCATTGGGGAATTCATGGCAAGATTTCTTGACATGTTTGCACAAATGATTGCGCACCTCTGATGCCGAGATAGGAACTGCGGAATCTTTGAAGTTATTGTCACATAATACCATCGTAATATTTAGCTCGGTGAAGTGCTCAGTAAGTTCATCGCGACATTCGACACATAATTCGTAATGCGACGTCCGTCCTGATAATACCGGGAATCCACTCGCAATAACGAATATACCGTGATACGAGAACGTACTCCGGTTGTTGTACAATACTCAGCCTAATCGAAAGTGAGCGCCCTAAACGAGCCATGACGCTACTATCAACATTACGAGTTGCGTTCCGGATCATCATCATCATCGCATTGGCGGAACTGTTGGTCATGCTTCTTTTGGGATTAGTCCCACATCATTTGGACATGGGGATGGACGCAATACTTGATGTAGGATTGTTGGTGGTGCTTACCACTCCGGTAATCTACTTTTGGGTGATCAAGCCGTTTGTTGATGATCGCGATAAGGCTCTGGAGCAAATCAGACAACTGGCGCTCACCGATCCACTAACACAACTGCCGAATCGACGGCTCATATCGGAACACCTCGGAAAAGCCGTGGCTGGCGGCATTCGCCATGATTATCACGGGGCCGTACTATTGATAGATTTGGACGGTTTCAAGCTAGTTAACGACAGCCACGGTCATGACGCCGGGGACGCCGTACTCGTAGAAACTGCTCGGCGCTTGCAATCAGTGACTCGATCCGCGGACGTGGCGGGCCGTCTCGGAGGCGATGAGTTTGTAATTGTGATCAATCAGCTCGATTCGGACGAACGTGTCGCGCGCGACAAGGCTCTAATAGTTGCTGAGAAAGTAATCGATCTGATAAACGATCCGTTTGAGTTCAACGGCAAGATACTAAAGTTTGGAGCGACCATCGGAATACGTCTTTTTGGCTACCCAGAACAGGATGCTGAGACGGTGATTACTGAAGCCGACAAGGCGATGTATCAAGCTAAAAGAGCAGGGAGAGGCTGCGCTGTTATTTTCGAAACGTGAGACGGTCGCTCTCTTTCTAGGTTGATTTGCGTGAGATTGAGTGATCCTAGCGTTCAAACCTCAACGATGGTCGTCACGATCACGGGCTTAGCGCTTAATTTTTTCTGAATGTATCGTTTCAGATGTATCCGCAGATTTTCTTTGAAAACTGCGCGGTTGGCGATCTGCTCGGGTTTCATATCAGAAATAGCTTGCGAGACGGCGGCGCGGGCCTCGGCGGCAAAGCCGTTTAACGCATCGAGACCGGCCACGCCCTGAAACGTGATCTGCGGATCGACGGCGAGTTCATGGGTCTTTTTATCGACGCTAACGACCAGTGATATCGCACCGCCATAGGCAAGTTTCTTTCTTTCGCGGACTACGTCGTATTCGATCTCTTCCATCGACTCTTCGTCGATGAATGTCTTGTGCAGCTCATGCTTCCCGACCACGTGTGCGCCGTATTCGTCGATCTCAAGCATCTCGCCGTTCTCGATGAGAATGATATCTTCGTCGGCATAACCGGCGACGTGGTTCTTGATGAATTCCTTTTGCCGGAACAGCATTCTGTATTCGCCGTGGATCGGCACGACAAATCTCGGTTTCGCCGTCTCGACCATGATCTTTATGTCTTCCTGCGAAGCGTGGCCCGAGACGTGGACGAGACGACGTTTTTCCTCGATGATGTTTGCCCCGCGTTTGTAGAGATGACCGATCAGGCGGCTGATGTTCTTTTCGTTGCCGGGAATGATGCGGGCCGAGAGCACGACGGTGTCGCCCTTTTCGATCTCAAGACCTTTGTATGTCGTCGTCGCAAGGTTCCACAGCGCCGCACGCATCTCGCCCTGTGAACCGGTAACGAGATAGCAGATCTCATCGTCATCGAGTGCACGCGAGCCGCCGAGATCGATCATCGTATCGCCTGCGATCTTGAGAATGCCCATGCCGGTCGCGATCTCGACGTTCTTTTGCATCGATCGGCCGAGTACACAGACACGGCGGCCGTATTTATGAGCTATATCGAAGATTATCTGCAGCCTGTGCAGCGACGACGAAAAAGTTGATACAAACAGCCTGCCTGGCGTTTCTTCGAATATGTCCTCAAATGCGGGAATGACAGCCTGCTCCGACGGCGTGCGTCCAGGCACGGTAGCATTCGTCGAGTCGCACAACAACGCGAGGACACCTTCGTCACCGATCCTGCCGAGCATTTCCAGATCGTACGGCTTGCCGATCACGGGTGTATCGTCGATCTTATAATCGCCGGTGTGGATGAGCGTCCCGGCGGGCGTGTGTATCGCAAGCGAAAAGCACTCGACCAATGAGTGCGACGCGTGAATGAACTCGATCTCAAAAACGCCGATCTTGACCCGATCGCACGCTTTGACGCGATGCATCAACACATCGTTGAGCATGTTAAATTCCTCGAGTCTTTTCTCGGTCAGAGCGAGGGTAAAACGCGATGAATAGACCGGGAGGTTGAATTTGCGAAGGATGTACGACAACGCTCCGATGTGATCTTCGTGTCCGTGTGTCAGAATGATCGCGGTCAGGTCTTCGCGATATTCTTCCAGAAAATCGAAGTTCGGAATCGATATATCAACCCCGAAAGGCGTTTCCTCAGGAAAGCCCATACCGGCGTCCACGACGATCATCTCGTCGCCGTAACGGATGCCCATACAGTTCATTCCGAATTCGCCGATGCCGCCCAGCGGGATTATCTCGATCTTGCTCATATCTCAAACCGTGAAGTATACCACAGCGGTGGGGACGCCCTTTGACGCGAAGCGTCCGCAAACTTTATGAAACCACGGCTGCGCGTCGCGCGTCTTTCACCTGACGGCGATTTTGAGGTCAACGGCTATGAAAAAAGAACTCTCCGACGAACAATTCGACCGACTGATGCAAACGATGCTGACCGACGGATCGTTAGCAGATACCGAGATCGATAAGATCGCAGCCTCGCCCGCAATTTGGTGGGCGGTGAAACGCGAAATCCAAAACCAAAAAGCTGCGACTGTATCGCCTTGGCCTCCCGCGAACTGGCTGCGGCGGGCGCTCATTTTTGGTGTGCTGACCTTAGCGGCCGCTTCGGTCATTCTATCCCTAGTCGTTTGGCGGACGAGCGATGGCGTTCAGAATGATGTCGCCGTAATCGAACCGGTAAAGACTACGGTCGTTCCGTCAGATGCTCTCGGCGATCCAGAAAAAGCGGAGCCGGCGGTGCCTGAACCGAAATCGGCCGCTCTTACGCCCGAACGCGCAGGTACAAAGCGAATCTCAGCCAAACCCGGCATTGAGACCGCAAGGAAGGTCAGAGAGACGCGTGAATCTCAAGAGATAAAAACAGAATTCATCGCCCTTTCATACGCAAGAAATCCCGACAGCGGCCAGATCTTACGCGTCAAAGTACCGAGTACGATGATGGTGACGCTCGGTCTGGTTTCAACGGTCGAGAAACCGACCGATCTTATTGACGCCGAGGTCGTTGTCGGTGACGACGGCCTGACGCGGGCGATCAGGTTCATTAGGTAGGAGTATATTATGTCCAAGAAGTTTTCATACGCGATCATACTGAGTTTAATTGTCACCTTCAGCGCGTACGCGCAGAAGGACAGGCCAGGCGGGCCGCCTCGCGGCGATGGTCCGCCGAAGGGCGACTGGCTGAAAGGAATCGATACCAACAGCGACGGCAAAGTGGACGCGGCCGAATTCCAAGCGGCCATCGGTCGGACCTTTGCCGAGATCGACCGAAATGGTGACGGCATATTGCAGCTGGTCGAATTGCCGAAGGATCACCATGGACGGCCCAGCGGACCGCCGCCGAATCGCGGGATCGACGGACATCGTCCGGGCGGGCCTCCGCCAGGCGGTTTTGATGTCCCTGGACGCCCGCAGGGCCCGCCTCCGCCGCTGGGTGCTGATGAAAAGAAGTTTTTGCCGCCGTTCTTCTTTATGGAAGCTGCGGACGGCGGAAGTGCAATCAGGCGAACTGAATTTGAGCGTACTGCTAAGGCAAAATTCGCTGAGATGGATACGAATCACGACGGTTTTCTGAGCCGCGAGGAGTCTCGGCCACCGAAACACCCTGAAGGGCCACCGCCGCCCCCCAATGCAAGTTTCATTGCCGCTGAATTGCGGTTTGGTGACAAGCTCGTCAAGGACCAGCCCTTCTCGGCCGGAACCGTGATCGAGGATACGCGCCGACTGTATGACGGTACGACCGTTACGAAGCGTTCCACGGGCGCTGTCTATCGCGATGCTTCCGGACGAACCCGGCGTGAACAGCCGCTGGAGATGGTCGGCGGATTCAGCATCGTCGGAACCGACAACAAGCCGCAGATACTTGTATTTATCAATGATTTTGCCATGAGGAGTCAGTATTTTCTCGACATGAACAACAAGGTCGCTCGTCGCCAGCCGCTTGGCGGAAATCCGCCTGAGCCGCGCACGCCGAACGACGCTAAGTCCGAATCGCTCGGCACGAAGGTGATCGAGGGCGTTTCGTGCGAAGGCACTCGCGTAACCTTTGAGATCCCCGCAGGACATCTGGGCAATGACAAACCGATCCAGGTCGTGACCGAGAACTGGTTCTCGCCCGAACTACAGATGCTCGTTCTGTCACGTCACGTCGACCCGCTCGCGGGAGAGCATGTATTCAAATTGGTGAACATAAAGCGAACCGAACCGTCGGGAGAGCTTTTTACCGTCCCGAGCAGTTTTAAGGTGATCGGCAACAGCCCGAGAGAATAACGAGACACCGTCTTGCTAACTGAGACAGAATATCGACAATGCTCGAAGAGGCTCTGAATATCAACTTGCAGACGACGACCCAGCTATCGGTGATCGAGTTTACCGACGGCTCGCCCGTTCGGGACGAGCAATTGGTCGCGGCCGTGCTTGCCGGCGACGAGGCAGCGTTCGCAGAGATCTTTGAAACGGTACAAGCGGTCGATGACGCGAGTCGTTAGCCGGTTCTTTCGGGAACATTCGGAGATCGAGGAATTCGTGCAGCAGTGTTTTACTAAGGCGTACTTCTCACTCAAGCGGTTTCGGGGTGGTGAAGAGAATTCCTTCCCCGCATGGCTAACGCGTATAGCGGTCAACGTCTGCTATGACGAGTTCCGCCGCCGGGAGAGAAAAGGCGAACGACTTTTCTCCGAAATGAGCGATGAAGAGAACGATTATATCTCAACGGTTTCAGATGGCCGTGACGTTTCCGCTGAACAGCGGCTGGTCGCGGCCGAACTCGCCGGTAAGTTCCTTGGTGGACTCGACTCTCGCGATCGTGTGGCTATGATGCTCGTCTACTCCGAAGATTACTCTCTCAACGAAGCAGCCGCGGCGATCGGGATATCAACCAGCAACCTCAAATCGAGATTATTCCGTTGCCGGAACCTGATCCGTAAACGTTTTGCGCATTTATTTTGATCATCCTTACAGAGGGAGACTTATGACCAAGCTCAAGCTAGTTGTGTGCGGACTATTCGCCGTTTCACTTGCCGCGATCGTGATCTACCGGACCGCAACCGTAGCCGGACAAGTCCGCGGCTCGGACCTCACTGCGCCCACGGGGTTGACTGCAACCGACAGCCGTTACAATAATAGGGTCGGCCTGCACTGGGACGCGATCCGCGGGGCGACAACGTATCGACTTTTTCGCAATACCGTAAATGACCCGGCGACGGCCACGGACATCGGCTCGACCGTGCAGAATATCTTCTTTGACACCGCCGTTGCGGCAGGCCAGACAACGTTCTACTGGGTTCGAGCCGAGACCGCCTTGACTCAGAGTCCTATGAGCGCATCCGATCAGGGAACGAGAGCCGTCGGAAACAACCAAGGTCCCGTTCCGCCGCTACAGCCGCCTCCGCCGGCTCCGCCGGACAATCTGGTGACGGCTGCGAAGACATATCTCGGCAAGGTACTCTTTTGGGACGAGCAACTCTCCTCAACCCGCACGGTCTCGTGCGGCACATGCCATATCGCTAATAGCGGCGGTGTTGACCCGCGTTCGGCTGTTACGCCTACCGACCATACAAATCCGGGAATCGACGGGCTGCTTGGAACGCCGGATGACGTTCGCGGTTCTGCCGGTGTGCCGGTGAATGACATTGATGGAACGTATTTTTGGGTCGCGACCTATGGCCTTAACGACCAGGTGACCGGCCGCCGTTCAGTGCCGTTCCTCAACGCCGCGTATCCGCCCGAACTCTTTTGGGACGGCCGAGCAACCGGCGTGTTTCGCGATCCGATCACCAGTAACATACTGCTGAATGGCGGCGCGGCCCTCGAGAGCCAGGCGGCCGGCCCACCGCTGAGTACGGCTGAAATGGCGCACGGCGGTCGCGATTGGAGCAATGTTGCCCAACGGGTAGCGGCATCACAACCGCTCGCACTTTCGCCAACGATCCCAGTGGCACTGAATAGCTGGATCGATGGCCGCACCTATCCGGACCTCTTCCTCGAGGCCTTTGGCACCACCGAGGTATCGCCCGCCCGTATAATCATGGCGATCGCGACCTACGAGCGGATCCTCTACACCGATCAGACGCCGTTCGACCTCGATGTTGCCGGCATCCAGCCTCTGAGCGCGGCAGCTAATCGGGGACGAGGTGTATTCAATGCAAGCAACTGCAACGTCTGTCACGCAGGCAATCTGTTTACTGACAATACGTATCGATATATCGGAGTCAGGCCCCAGAACGACGACACGGGCCGATTTCAGGTCACCGCCAATAATGGTGACCGCGGATCGTTCCGCGTGCCGGGCCTTCGCAATGTCGCCCAGCGCGGCACGTTCTTTCACAACGGCCAGTTCACGACGCTCAATCAGGTTGTTGCCTTCTACAATCGCGGCGGTGACTTTAATGCACCGAACAAACCCACTAATCTGATCCGCAATCTTGGCCTGAATGGCGGCCAACAGGCGGATCTGGTGACTTTTCTCCAGTCGCTGAGCGACCCGCGCGCGACCGCACAATCCGAACGCTTTGACCGTCCGGTTCTCTATATGGAGTCGAGCCGCGTTCCACAGATCACTGGGGCCGGTCGCGCCGGGTCGGGCGGCTTTACGCCACAGATAAAGGCGATATCGCCCCCGCTCGTCGGGAATCCGAACTTTACGATTTCGGTATCATCCGCCCTCGGTAACGCTGCGGGCGTGCTGGTTGTGTCCGAGAATGATCCGGGCGTTGGGACGACAGTACCGGCGACAGGTTCATTCGCACGTGTTTCGACTAACATGCAGAACACCGGCAACGGCAACGGTTGGGCGTCACTCAGCCTGGCGATCCCGGACAATGCCTCGATCGTCGGGAAGACATTCTTCGCACGATGGTATGTGACCGACCCGGCCGCCGTGAACGGATTCTCCGTCTCGCAAGCCGCTCGATTCACGGTCTTTGGCGAGGCTTCCGTGCCGAGCAGGGCGAAGTATGTCGATTTCGACGGCGACGGCCGCACGGACGTGTCGGTCTTCAGGCCGTCGGACGGCAATTGGTATATCCACCGCAGCGGCGACAACGGGATGACCGCTATGAACTTTGGCATCGCAACCGACCGCATTCGCCCCGGCGATTACGACGGTGACGGCAAGACTGACATCGCTGTCAATCGCGACGGCACGTGGTTCCTAATGAAGAGCCGCGACGGATTCGCTGCTGTGTCGTTCGGCATTGCCGGCGACATACCGCAGGTCGGAGACTATGACGGCGACGCGATCGACGACGTTGCGGTCTTCCGGCCGTCTGACGCGACGTGGTACATGCAGAAGAGCAGTGGCGGCTTCGCGACGCTGCCATTCGGCATCAGTACGGACAAGGCTGTTGCCGCCGACTTTGACGGCGACGGCAAGACCGACCCGGCCGTCTTCCGCAACGGGGACTGGTGGATCGCAAAGAGCACCGGCGGCACGCAAACGGTAAACTTCGGTCTCGGCACCGATCGGCCTGTAGTGGGTGATTACGATGCTGACGGCAAGGTAGACATCGCCGTTTGGCGCCCGTCAACGGGCATCTGGTTTTACATTCGGAGTAGCGACGGCGGTGTTGGTTCGGCGAACTTCGGCATATCAACCGACATTCCGACGCCCGGCGACTACGACGGTGACGGCCGCAGCGACCTGGCAATCTATCGGCCGTCCGAGGGACGCTGGTATCTGCTGAACTCGACCTCTGGCTTCCGGTCCGAGGCGTTTGGACTCAGCACTGACCAGCCGATCCCGTCGGGGATAGTTCCTTAATTCAAACCTTGTGGTTATGCATTTCGCCGGGGCTCACTGTGGGGCCCCGGCTTTTTTGTCGAATAGGCCCTTCCATTCGCCGAGCGTAAGCGTCTCCGCCCGGCGCGACGGGTCGATGCCTGCACCATTCAGAACGTCAGCGGCATTCTCGAATACTCCTTTAAGATTGTTGAGCAGCGTCTTTCGTCTATGCATAAAGCCTGCCGACACAAGCTCTAACAGCTCGCTTTCATCCTGCTCTAACGGTTTCGGGAACAACCGAACGACTGAACTCCACACCCTCGGCACCGGCACAAATGCGGTCGGGGGCACGTCAAACATGCGTTCGACATCAAACGCGTTCCCCGCCAGGACGCTCAGATATCCGCGTTGCTTGGAACCGACAGCCGCCGTGATCCGTTCCGCGACCTCACGCTGAAACATAAGGACCATCATTCCGATCCGTGCCCGCTGTAGTGCCAACCTTTGCAGTATCGGCGTTGCGATATTGTAGGGTAGATTCGCGACAACTTTGACCTTTCCGCCTCCGAACCGCGACAAGTCTAGCTTGAGCGCGTCTTCATTGATCAGCTCAAGGCTATCAACATGGCCAAACTGCCGATCCAGGCCGGGAATCAGATCACGGTCAAATTCGATTGCAATGACCCTACCCGCGTGCTCGATCAAATGTCGCGTGAGTGCGCCAGTGCCCGGACCGATCTCGATCACGGTGTCGGTCGTGTCGAGATCGAGCGACCCGATGATCCTTTCGACTACGGATTCGTCATGAAGGAAATTCTGGCCGAGGGACTTTTTTGCTCGCATGGAAGTGGCCTACTGCGCGAGGGCTTCTGCAGCGGTCGGATAACCCGAGATCTCAATGTCGTCGCCATGGCGCACCACGGTAACATCGGCGAGTTGCATTGCGTCGGCAAGAGATTCGGCCCCGCGTCCGGCAACGGCGACCGGGGCATCACGCCCGCCGATAATAAACGGAGCCGCTATGAAAGTGACCTTATCTACAAGCTTCGCGTCGCAAAACGCCCCAGCGATCTCACTGCCACCCTCGACGAGGACGCTCTGTATACTCCGGTTCTTCATCTCATCGAGAACACCCGGCAGGTCGCGACCACCGAGCGGCGTTACTACAACTTCGGCCGCCAGGGCTCGTAATACCGATAGCTTACCTGCGTCCCCGCTGTTCGTGAATACTATCGTCGGCGTCTCACTCGCTGTCGAGATCAGACGCGAAACCTCAGACAGACGAAGTTGATTGTCCAGTGCAACGCGGACCAGCGGCCTTCGCCGTGGTTTACCGCTCCGATCTGTCAGGATCGGATTGTCAACCGCGGCCGTATTACCGCCGATGAGTATCGCGTCGTGTTCGTGGCGGATATCATGGACCCTCTTTCTCGCCTCGGCACCGGATAGAGCAGTCGAAACGCTATTGTTCAGCGAGATCCGCCCATCGAGCGACATCGCGAGCTTGAGATGCACGAACGGCCGCCCTTTCTTATGCCAACATATGAACTTCTCGTTCTGTCGCGACGCCTCGTCCGCCAAGATGCCCGTAACGACCTCGATTCCTGCCGCACGCAGACGCTCAAAACCGCGCCCGGACACCAGCGGATTCGGGTCCTCGATCGGGCAAACGACGCGCGAGATGCCGGCCTCGATCAAAGCCTCTGTGCAAGGCCTTGTTCGTCCCGCGTGATCGTGCGGCTCAAGCGAAACATACGCCGTCCCGCCGCGTGCACGCTCCCCGGCCTGCTCCAGAGCAATGACCTCGGCGTGCGTCACGTCGTCGTAGATATACGTGCCCTCGCCAACAACATCGCAGCCAGCGGTCACGATCACGCAGCCGACGAGCGGATTCGGGCTAACCAGGCCGATTCCTTGCGCGGCGAGATCGAGCGCTCGCTGTGTAAATTGAATGTCGCGATCGGACATGCGTATTAAATGTTCAGAGTGCAAGCTTTAGCTTGTACACGCGTACGTCGGAGACAAGCTAAAGCTTGCACTCTGAACGTTAGTTAAACAACCCGTTCACGTAGCTCTCCGGATCGAACACCATCAGATCGTCAACCTGTTCGCCAATGCCAACGTAGCGGATGGGCAGGTTGAGTTCCTTTGCGATGGCGACGGCGATGCCGCCTTTGGCGGTACCGTCGAGTTTTGTCAGGACGATGCCGGTAACGTCGGCGGTATTCATAAATTGACGCGCCTGTTCGAGACCGTTCTGGCCGGTGACGGCGTCAATCACAAGTAATGTCTCGTGCGGGGCTTCCTGCACCTCGCGGGCTGCGATGCGTTTCATCTTCTCAAGCTCGGCCATCAGGTTCGCTTTGTTGTGAAGCCTGCCGGCCGTGTCGACGATCAGGACGTCGGTGTCGCGGGCCTTCGCCGCTGCGAGAGCGTCAAACAGGACCGCGGCCGGATCGGTTCCCTGCTTTTGTTGAATGATCTCCACGCCCGCGCGCTCGGCCCAGATCTCCAGTTGATCGCTCGCGGCCGCACGAAAGGTATCCGCAGCGCAGATCAGCACCCCGTTGCCCTCTTGCCTGATCCGCTGGGCGAGCTTGCCGATAGTCGTTGTCTTGCCGACGCCGTTCACGCCGACGACCATCAGGACGTAGGGTTTGATCGAGTCGTCGATGCTGCGTTCGTCGGCGACGCCGCGTTCCTCGCTGTGATGCAGTATGTCGAGCAATTCCTGCTTCATCGCGGCCTTGAGGGCGACGAGGTCGCCGATCTCTGCACGCGAGACGCCGTTGCGAATTCGCTCGATCACCTGCAGCGTCGTCGCGACGCCGATGTCGGTCGAGATGAGCATCTCTTCGAGTTCGTCGAGCAGAGCCTCGTCGATCTGCTTTCGGCCCTCGAATATCGTGTCGAGCCGCGTATTGATCGAATCGCGAGTCTTCTCAATGGCCCGCGAAAACCGCACGCCCAGCTCGCGCTCAACGGCCGCTTCCTGAGCCTTTAATTCCTCGACCGACTTGTCCAGCCCCAAAACCGAGCTAGAAAAGCTATCTTCCTTCTTCCTACGCCAAAAAAACGCCATAAACCTAAGCTACAGAGTATAGAGAAATCCGCCGAGGCGAACAAACTGGTCACTATTCAACGAAATCTCCACAAATCCCGCAAATAGGTCGAGATAATCAACGGAGAACTTAGAATTGACGCCCGAAATTGCGTGCTTTTTGTTGTTCTGGAGAAGCTTTTGCGGGGCGGGGTCAAGATTCTCTGGCGGAAGGCTGCCTTTTCTGGCTCAAGGTTCACCTTTTCTGCCGGAAGGTCAAGATTCTGTCGCGAAAGGCTGTCTTTTCTGGCTCAAGGCTGACCTTTTTTGCCGCAAGGTCAAGATTCTCTCCCGAAAGGCTGCCTTTTCTGGCTCAAGGTTGACCTTTTCTGGGGGAATGGGAAGTTTCCCGGCGAGAAGGCTGCCCTTGACGGCGGAAAGGTCAAGATTCTCTGGGAAAAGGCTGCCCTTGACGCCGGTAAGGTCAAGATTCTCTGGGAAAAGGTTGCCCTTGACGCCGGGAAGGTCAAAATTCTCCGGGAAAAGGTTGCCCTTGACGCCGGGAAGGTCAAAATTCTCTGGGAAAAGGTTGCCCTTGACGGCGGAAAGGTTGGAGTTGCCGGTCTTTGGGCACGCCTTGAGATAAAAATTGGATAGACGGGCCGCGCGTAACTTTCGATTCTATTCGAAACAGATCACAGCGGAATTCTAAAAGACCGCGGGCGCGCTGTTAGCGGCCTTTTTCTAGGTCGGCAGGTCGAGTTTGTCGGCCTTTTTGTAGAGCGCGTAGCCGAGAATGCACGAGAACACCACAGAGATATAGAAGCCGAATATCGATCCGAAAAACTTCGCCGGCAGGTTGCCGACTGTTGGCATATCGAATGGCGAGAAGATGAGTTCAAACACGCCCGAGACCATACCTGACATTATTGCGAGGATCAGGCCCATCACGAGAATGAGGAAATAGCTTCCGCCGAGCCGTTTGATCGTGTCGAGGCCGACGAGCGGATTGATGGTCGCCGTGAATGATCGCGTGTAGCCCGCTACGGCGCAAGCCGCCGGGAAATAGAAGAGGCCCCACAAAAGTGTCACGCCGCCGAGCACCAGGAAGATCACGCCGTAGCCAAGCACCCGCTGAAGCAGCGCCTGCTGTTCTTTCGCCTTTGTCTCGGAGGTCTTGCCGATCGTGGATTCGAGTTGGCTCTTGCGCTGTTGGTTGATGAGCTCGTTCAGCCGCTCGAACTCCTGCTCTTCCTCTATCGCGTGCTGCGGCAACGAGCCGGGCATGCCGTCGGACCGCAGGCTGCCAGCCTGCGTGCCTTCGGGATTCGAGTACGGGAGTTCCTGGGCGTCGCGGGCTTCGGATTCGATCGCGGCGATCCGGCGGCGTTGATTCTCGTTAGCTTTGTTGAGCAAGTCGCGTACGGCCTGCGACTGGTTCTGGGCCTTTTGGGCGTACGGCAGCTCGGGAGCGGTCGTTTGAGCGGCAACGGTCTGCATCTCCTTCATCTCGCCGCGGACCACGCCGAGAACCATGAACACCGCCACGAGCGCGACTACGATGAAAGGCCCAAAACTCGCCACGTACGCACCGATACTCAGGAAGAACGGGTGCACGACGTCGTCCCACAGCGAGAAATCGTCAAACGACGGCATGAAATTCACGTCGAGTTTGCCCTGGACAAAGTTATCGACCGTGTGGCCGAGCACGCCGAACCAGAGCATATTCGCCATCATGAAGCTGATGATACCTGCTGCCATCAAGAAGATGCTTCCAATGCCCATCGCAGCCTGTCCGAGCGAGAACACCGCGAACATTATGGCCCCGACGACGAGGCTGAACTTGAATTTGAATGGATGCGCTAGGGCATTCCCAAAGTCGCTGAAGCCGAACCCTGCGGAAACGGCATTATGACGCAGCTCGCCCTCGGCCCGTGCCTGCTGCATCTTTTGGATCGATGAGCACATCGCGCCGCAGAACGGGCAGATCTTGACATTGCCGCCGTAGGAATTCGGGCAGGCTTTGCAGAAGGAACTCGCACAGGTGTCGCAGACGTACGCCGCAGGCTCATCGGTGTGAATGGAACAAACGTCATAGCCCCTTGGTGGTGGCGGTGGCGTTACGTTGTCGTTTGTCCCGTAGGTCGGGTTGCTACCAACGTCAACGCCACACGCTAACGCGGGCGGTTGCGCCTGTGTTCCCACGCCGAGAACCTCGGTTCGCGTCGTCGTAATTAAAGGCAGAGGTGGCTCCGCAGCATCCTTTGCGTTAAAGAACTCAGTCAGTGCCGGCACCTTTCCAGCCTCGATCCAACGTAGGTTACCCTTACGAACCCTGTCGATGCGCAGCAGCGAGCCTTCGGCGATCCACAAGGTCATCTCCTCAAAGCTCGTCTCATACACGTCGCCGTTGGCTTCGACGTGCCAAGTTTCCGCTTGTGTGATGGGTATTTCGAGTTCCATCGGTGATCTCGGTGACTGCCACCCGCTTACGCGGGCGGTTCCGCCTGTCAGGCCACGAGCCTATCGAGCAGACGTTCCTCCGATTCGGCTTCCGCGGTGCGCTTTTCGGCCAACTGACGGACTATGCCGTTCGCCACCTCGCCGGCTTTGCACGCCTCGATGAGAGCCTCAACAACGTCTGACTGGTAACGCGTGCCGACAAAACTGCGTAATCTTTCAAGCGCTGCGCCCAGCTCCATTCCCTTCTGATAAGGCCTGTCGATCGTCATGGCGTCAAAGGTGTCCGCGACGGATACTATCTTCGCCTGCAGCGGTATATGATCGCCCGTCAGACCTTTGGGATAGCCCTTGCCATTGACCATTTCGTGGTGCATGACCATGCCAGGCAAGTACGGCTCCATAGCGGGTATCTGCGACATGATCTTGTAGCCCTTCATTGGATGGGTCTTCATGATCTCGAACTCTTCCTCGGTGAGCGCAGAGGGCTTTTTGAGGATGTTGTCGTCAACAGCGATCTTGCCGACATCGTGGAGCAGCGCGCTGATGCGAAGCGTTTCGAGTTCGTCCTCCGGTAGGTTCATTCGCCGGCCAATGGCTACTGAGATACGCGATACTCGCTCGCTGTGGCCGCGCGTGTATTTATCCTTACCGTCGATCGCGGCTGCAAGTGCCTTGACGGTGCCGACAAATAGCTCACGGTTCTCCTCGGCGGCCTTCGCGAGGTTCGCGATCTGGTCCTGGATCCTATCGGCCATTCCGTTAAATGTCTCGCCGAGAGTGCCGATCTCGGTGACACTCTTCATCTCGACGCGGGTTGAGAGGTCACCTGACGTGATCTGTTTTGCTGCGGCCACGAGCTTCATCAGCGGTGCGGTCATGAATCGCGCGCCTACAAAGCCGACCGCCAGTGCGGCCAGCGCCAGCGCCATGCTGATCAGCCACGCCGTGTAACGCATCTCGCTGACAGACGCGAGAGCCCTGGCCTCGTCCTGCATGGTGATGACGCCAAACGTCGTCCCATCCGGCATCCGCGCCGTCGAGTAGGCTCCGATCATCTCGTGAGAAATGCCGTTGTAGCTGGCCGTGAAGGGCACGAGTGCTGACTGCACTTGCCCGCCGTCCTGAAGCCATTCCTGAACTATCTTGAGGTCCGCCATCGGCCGCCGTAACGCACCGAATGACGAGTCCGGATGAAAGACCGCCTCGCCGAAACGGTCAACAGCGAACACGATCGGCAGGCCCTGCTCCCAGAGATCGTCCGAGACCGTAGGGTCTATCCCAACGACCGTCTGCGATATCGGCTGGAGCGACGCGATGGCCACGATCCTTGCGGCGTGGGCCCCGTCGATAGTCACATCAGAGGCGAACGACATCACCATCGTTTCCGTTGAATCGACCCTCTGCGGCGGACCGACAGTGACGTCTCCCCTTTCGGGCGCGTCCGCAGCCGCCGAGATCGCCTCGACATCGCTGCGTGAGAGCACCTCGGCCCGAAATACGCTGAGGGATTCGGCATCCGAGGGTTTGAGATATAGGGCCGCAAGGTCCGGATTATCACGCAGCATCTTCCCAAGCCGCGCCTCAGTCTGCGGGGCCGTCACCACGGCCTGATCACGCGACAGCTCGAGCGCCGTCGAAAGGCTCGAGACGATAGAGCTCATCCGCCGGCCAAACATCTCGATCTGCCGGGCCTTTTCCTGTACGAGTTGTATCTGGTACCGGTTCTCCGCCGTCGCGGAGTTCCTTGCCGCTCCGGTCGGACAAAAACCAGCCCGTCAGAACATGCGGGACCAGTCCGACGATGAGAAGGGTGAGAATGACAAAATAGATGAGATTGATCTTTCGGCTTTGCGGGGGCATCTGCGGGAGGCGCAAAGAGGTGCGCCTCTCTTATTCTAGGCGATATGTGCTTGAGCGGTCAACATGTTTTAACCACTCGGGACAGCGGGCTGGATCGATACCTCTCCAGCTCTTTGTTGCGTCCGAGAGACCCGGATAAACAGAAGACTGTTACCTGAAGGCCGCGGGCACCGGAATATCGCCGTTCGCTCCGAATTGTGTGCCAACAAACGAGCTGTTCGATGAATTGATCCGGTACCACACGCCATTTGAAGGCCGGAAGGTGCAGATGTCCGCACGCCCGTCGCCGTCGAAATCCGCCGCTGACGGTATGTCCTCGGATGTCCCGAACTGCATAGCGCCAAACGAGCCATTCGAACTGTTGAGCCAGTACCAGACACCATTCGAGGGTCGGTAAAGCGCGATGTCCGTCTTGCCGTCGCCGTCGAGATCGGCCGGCGTCGTCAGATCGGTCGAAAGCCCAAACTGGACCGCGACAAAGTTATGTGACGGATCGACGAGATCGCTCGAATAATACCAGGTACCGTTCGACGGGCGGTACACTGCGAACTCGTTCCGGCCGAGGCCTTCATAATCACCCACCACGGGAATATCGCCGCTCTGACCGAAGTTTGCGTTGAGCAAACCTCGGTTCGATCGTTCGACCCACCATGCTCCGGTCGCCGGACGAAAGATACCGATGTCGGCCCGGCCGTCACTGTCAAAGTCGGCGGGCACTGGAACGTCCTCGGCGATGCCAAAATGCATCGCCTGCAGCGATGATGTCGAACTTCGCAGTATATACCAGTTGCCGTCGGCGGGCCGAAATACAGCCACGTCCGTCTTGCCGTCGCCGTCGTAGTCGGCCGGCGTGATCTTGTCGGTCGAGACGCCCCAGTTGAAAGCCGCGAAACCGTCGCGAGTGAGCAGCAGATACCAATTGCCGCCCGTGGGCCTGAAAACCGACAGATCAGCCTTCCCGTCAAAATCGAAATCGAACGCCGTTCGTTCGGGCGTAGGAGTCGGCGTCGGCGTCGGGGTAGGCGTCGGCGTCGGGGTAGGCGTCGGCGTCGGGGTAGGCGTCGGCGTCGGCGTCGGGCTTGGAGTTGCCGTCGGCGTCGGAGTCGGCGTCGGCGTTGGTCCGCCCGGGACGACAAACGAGTACACCTGGTTATTGCTTGCTAGATAGATACGCCCGCGGGCGGCGATGCCGGTGTTGAATCGACGCGTGCCGGTCATCAATTCGTTAGCTCCGCCGCCGGCATATACGACCGCTCCGGTGTTGCCATCCCAACCCATCAACCGCTGGGTGCTCTCCGAACCGACTGCCCAAACGATCGCGTTATTAGTGCCGTCCGTGGTGGTAACAAATGGTGATCCGCGGCCGCCCTGGCTAGCTGTCCAAGCGTTCGTGATCGTCGGCGGGTTGGTGGCATTTATACGAAGTGACCCGATAATGCTGCTGCCGCGAAAGGCGACATAGGTTCCTTGATTCGTTCGATACGTTGCCGGTGCCTGAATGATCGCCGATGTCGAAACGCCGTTCGCTTGGGCTATAGCCGAGCTCACGCCGCCGAGATTATTGCGGTTCATCACGTAAGCGTTGCGGTCCTTACCAAACGCGACGACCAACTGAGACGGCGTCGCACCGGGAACATCGACCAGCAGCGCGCCGGTACCGCCCAGGTCGGTGTCCGTGCTATCCAGTGAAAACCAATTCGTTGGCGCCCAATAGTCCGTGGTCGCTCCACTAAAGATCGGCCCCGGCTGCAGTTTGATGATGGCTTCGCCGCCGCGCCATGTGCCGCTGGTGCTAAACGTGTTGCCGGTTGCGATGAATGCATTGGCACCGTCGCTGGCAACACCGCCGACGGCCCACGACCCGGCCCCAGTCGCACTTCCGCCTGTTGCTCGGGTTGCCCAGCCCATAATATCAGCTGGATTATTAATATTCACGCCGATCAGCCATCCGTGATAGGCTCCGCAGTCACCAAAATGGCCGCCATACGGCACGTAGACGCGGTCGCCAACTATGCCTAGGGCTCCGCGCTGATTTTGAATGATCGAAGAAAAAGTCGCGTTTCCCGACGCCAGTCCTTCAACGCTCGCCGGCCAACCAGAATTGATCGCACCGGTGTCGACGTTCAGCGAGAAGATAAGGTGCCGCTTCGTCGCATTGTTGTCGGGCGTGGTCATCCCGGCTACGAAAAGCGATCTTGACGCCAGATCTACAATAGGTGTGCTCGTGATGCCGAGCGGACTAATGTTGCCGCAGGGCTGGCCCGCGGTAGATGGTGCTCCGATGTTGCGCTGCCAGATAATGGCGCCGGTTATTGCGTTGAGCGGCATAGACGTTGTTTGACTCGGTCACCGCAATTACCATGGACTGGCCGCCCGGCCCATTCTCAATATAGAGCGGTTGGGCGTAAACATTACCCACGATGACGCCATTGAAACTCATGTCCCTTGTAAGGCCAGCGGCCGCGGCCGGCGTGAAGGCGGAATCGATGAAAAGGCCGTCACGTGAATCATCATTGTGATGTTGCGTCACGTTGACCGAGCCGTCGGGCTGACCTTGCTGGGGCTGAGAGCCGTCAACCTGCGCGGCCGCCATATCGGATTGTCCGCCTGCTGGCCGAGGCCAGACCGCGGCCAATGCGACCATACAGAAAGCAGCAGCCCCAATTACCAGTGTCGGGAACGGATGTCTCGCGAGAACGTTCTTCATAAGAGTAAGTTTTCCATACTACTGAGCGCCCGTCAACGCAATTCAGACCTTCAGCCCTCGACATATTCGTGTTTTTGGTGAAAATGAAATGAATATGGATAGATGGCGTTCCGTGGCCGTAAAAGGCGGGTTCATTCTGCTGATCGCATTGTCGGGAACCAGCGCTTGCCGCCAAGGGGCGACCAACCAGGTTCCGCCACAGAACGCTCACAGCAGCGCAGAGATATGGGTCAACGACGTTCGCACGCTCGAGGACGGGTCGGTCATCACTCGAACACCGGCTGGAACGATCATCAAGCAGTCGGGCTGGCGGCTGCCGATTCCGATGCCCGAGAAGAAACGCTGGCACGCCACGACTGTCGTTATCGACGGGAGTTTGGTCGAAGTGCTCAACACGCCATTCTTCCCGCAAGAAAAGCTCACGATGAAGTTCCCGCGGCACGCGGAAGACGGCGACGCCGAGTATAAGGTCACACAGATCCTGGAGTTCACCAACAAGAGCAGGAAACCCTACTGTTACCAATTCTTCGGTGAGGATGACCTGCCCACCTATTCCGGCGTCACGACTTACCGCTCATATCGTGACGACGACGGTGACGGTGTTTTTGAAACGCTCGGCGAAAGCTGCTCCGTACCGGTGTGGGTCAAGTGAGCATGAGGAGTCCTATATTATTCTCGGCCATCCTCGCCGCGGCCCTTGCGATGGGCTGTTCCCCCGCCGAGAACGTGAACTCAACTGCCAAGGCAAGCGTTGCGCCGTCGCCCCCTCGGACGCCGGAGGCTGCCGCTTCGCCAGCCACGCCGCCGTCAGGCACGCTGCCAGTTTCGCAGGTCAAAAGTCTCCCGCCCGAGGGCGGCGACATCCCGACGAAAGCGGAATTTGACGGCTACAAGTATTCTTACAAAACGGAAGCCACAAAGACGGTCGCGACCTTCAGCGGCAAACTTCTGCCGTCCGATCGGGACATCATGTTCGGTGCCGTCCGGGACGTGATCGCCCGCTCGTACGGCGATAAGGTCGATTCATCTCCCCGGCTTACAGGCTCGGGTGCCGGACAATCGCTTCGCATCGCCGGCAAAAGGCACGAGTACGTCGTCGTTCCAATCACCGACCCGAACGGTGAGATCCGCGCGCTAATCATTACTCAGTTGAGCGAGTGAAAAACTTACCTTGACTGCGTTGGTAGTCCGGTGTCACGAGCCTTGGGGGAGCGAATCGTGATAGTCCGATCAAGGCCGTTTCACGATCACGAGCGTGATGTCATCATTGGCCGGAGCGGTACCCGTGAACTCGGAAAGGGCAGACTCGACCTTGTCACGGATGGCCGATGCCGAACGGCCAATATTCGCCCTGATGACCTGGGAAAGCCGATCCATGCCAAACTCGTCCTCGGCCAGGTTATTGGCCTCAGAAACGCCGTCCGAGTAGATGACGAGGACGTCACCGCTGCCCAGGTGCACGGTACCGGCCTCGTACTCAGAAAATGCCATTATACCGAGCGGCAAACCGCCGGATTCGAGTTGTTCGATGGAGCCGTCTGCACGCGCAAGCAGCGGTGGATTATGCCCCGCATTGATAAAGCGCATTTCCCCCTTGGCGGGGTCGAGTTCGGCGATGAAGAGCGTGACAAACCGGTTTGCTGGTGTGTTCTCCGCGAGATACTCGTTAACCGACACCACCGTCTCGTCCAACGTGCGCTTAGCCGCGATCTGGCCATGAATGGCGGCGTGTAGGCTCGACATCAGCAGCGCTGCCGCTGTTCCCTTACCGGAAACATCACCAAGAGCGACCAATATCTTCCCGTCGCCGCGTTCGATAAAATCGTAATAATCACCGCCTATCTCATAGCAAGAGAACGAGATCCCTTGAAACTCATAACCCTCCACTATCGGCGGTCCTGACGGCTGAAAACGCTGCTGGATCTCCGTGGCAAGCTCAAGCTCGCGCTCCATGCGCTCGCGGTTCATCCGCTCCTCGAGCAGACTGGCGTTTTCGACGCGGATCGATGCAACAGAGGCCAGGGTGGTCAAGATATCGAGATGCTCGCTAGCGAAGGTTACCTCATTGGTCGGCGAATCGGCGTAGATCAGGCCAAATACATGCCTTTCATCGACGCTCAATGGAACGGCCAGCACCGAGCGAATTCCTTGCAGAACAATAGTTTGCGAGGCGAACCGCGGATCACGCTGGGCGTCGGACGTCAGCACTGACTTGCCGTTCTCCATCACCTCCGTCATTATGGCCCGGCTCAGTCTGACCTCGCTGATTGGCTCGTCTTTGCCGCGCGTACGGGCGACCTTGATGTCCATCTCGCCCGCAACCTGGGCATCGCGAAGCATGATAACTACACGCTCAGCAGGAACAGCTTCAAAAACCAGCGAGGCTACCTGATCGAGCGTCTCGTCGAGGCCGCTTGATGAGAGCAATGCGACGCCAACCTTGCTGATCAAGCCCATCAGGTCGGACCGGCTCGAGAGCGAAGCATCGAGGATCTCGGCCGTCGGGTTACGAACGCCCGTAAGAGCGATAGTCTTTGACGGATCGAGTTGATCGGTCGTGTCAGCGATCAGCGTAGAGCTGATGCTTCGCCGTGACGCATTGTCGTCGGCAAAGCGTATGCGCGTCTCGCCGATCTGGATCTCGCCGCCATTGAATATCGGCTGCGCCGCTGCAACGATCGCGCCGTTGTACCTTGTACCATTGGCCGACCCGAGATCGTGCAGCCAAAACGAGTCGCCCTCTTGCCGGACTTCAGCATGCAAGCGCGAGGCGAAGGCGTCAGGAATACAGATATCGCTCCGAGCCGAACGGCCGATGGTCGTCCTTAGACGCGAAAGCGGAAAGCGGTCGGATGCTCCATTAGGATGTGTGACGAGAAGGTCTGCCATTGGCTAGATTATATGAGTGTCTTACGTGCCTGAACAACCACCGTACCTGCGACCGCGTCATGCAGAGTGCGACCCCTGCGATTTACCGCGGACACAAGAAACCCGATCCCGAGCGTCGCCGCCGTCAAGAAATATCCCAGGACATTTCTTTTGAGGATAGCCGCCAGCCGAATAGGCGTGCCGTCAGTACGGACGATCGTCAGCCCCGTCAGCATCTTGCCGACAGTTTGGCCGCGGAGTAGCGGAAGCAAGAAAAAGTCCACGATCCATAAGACGATCGTAAGAAACCAGACCCAGCCGCCCGGAGCCGAGTTCGCAGACGTGTCGCTTATAAGGCGGCCCCATAATAGCCACAGCACCGGCAGGGCGAGCAGTAGTATGTAGTCGATGAACACGGCCGTACATCGTAGCGCGAACGGGGCCTTAACCTCGATCGGATCAAAACTGACGATCTTCTCCTGTCGGCGCGAAAGGGCCGGTGCGGTTGACGCCATAAATCTCAGCTCATCCAAAAACGAAATGTAATGTCGTATCGCCTAGTCGCAGACGATCGCCGCTTGCCAACACATGCGGCTGGTGAGGCTGCAGGCGAACCGTATCAGATGCGGCCGCCAGCAGCACGGTCCCGTTTGACGATCCAAGGTCCTCGACCATGAAGTCTCTTCCGTCCCGCCAGATACGCGCGTGCCGCCGCGATATCTTTGTTTGCGGGTCGAAACGCGACAGATCGACCTCTGGAAAGATATTCGACATCGGATCGCGCCGGCCGACCAGGTTCTCGGCCTTCTCCAGCGAAAAAACGGGTGCATTCAGTTCGCTCGTGCCTTCGATCACGAGTCGCGCTGTCTGCGAAGCCGGTCGCGATGAGTATATCTCCGCGTGGACGCCTTGCTGGGCGATCGGCTGCTTTGCTCCGCAAAAAGCGCAAAACATATCGCTGGCAACTATCCTCTGCCCGCAAAAGCCGCAGAAAACAAGCTGATTAGCCAGACTAACCGCTTCAGGAGCCTCGGTCACGCCGAATGTGACATTTCCATTCTGGAGATTCTCGAGATGTTCCGACAACGTCCGGCGGATTTCGTCGGCACTCGAAAAGCGGCTGTCGGCGTTGTATTCCACCGAACGCATCAAGATCCATTCCATCTGGTCCGATAGCTGTGGATTGATCTGCCTTGGTCTCGGGTTCTTTTGAAAGTCGAAAATGAGCAGCGGATTATTCTGCGGGTCAGCCCCGGTCAAGAGGTGAAACATCGTCGAACCAAGGCTGTAAATGTCCGACCGCGGCTCGACTTGACCTGAGAACAGTTCCGGCGGGGCATAGCCCATTGTGCCGACGGCCGTGACGCCCTTTTCCTGACGCTGATCGATCGACCTAGCGATACCGAAATCGATCAACATTATCCGGCCGGTCTTACCGTCGAGCATAAGGTTTGACGGTTTAAGGTCGCGGTAAACGATCGTTTGCGGAAGGCCGTGAAGATATGTCAACACGTCGGCGATCTGCAACGCCCATTCGGTGACAGTACTCTCATCGATCCGTCCGCCCGGGGTGGCCCTTAGTCGAGTTGCCAGATCGCCGCCCGAGATATACTTCATCACGAGATAGAATCTGCCCTCGCCCTCGTCGTAAAAATAGTCGTAGATCGTCGGTATGGCCGGATGGTCGAGCGTAGTGAGGATCATCGACTCGCGTTTGAAATCCTCAATAGCTTTCGTCTGCTGCTCTTCCTCGATACTCGACTGCACCATCTCCTTTACGGCACGTTCAATACCGTTGAGATTCTTATCCGAGGCAAGATACACGGCGCCCATGCCACCGCCGCCGATCTTCCGGATGATCGCGTATCGATTATTGAGTGTGGTTCCCTCTGAGAGCGGTTTAAGCGCGGTCCTCTTCCCGTTGCTACCTGTTTGATTGGTTAGAGTAGTTTCCAGCGGCGGGTTCTCGACGGCCGGGGCATCGTCTTGACCGTCAGCCTCGCTCAACATATCCGGGAGAGGAGGCTGCTCGAGGTCCGGCAGCAACTGCGCCGAAGGCAGGACGTCGCACTCAGGACAGATCTCCTGATCATCCGCTATCTCAGCATTGCATTTGGAACAAACTGCCATCTATTATCGGAGCACCTGAAAGCGGAGGAATGTTTTCCCAACGATGACCTCATCACCATCATTTAGTGGCTGTGCGTTTCCCGGGAGAAGACGTCGGCCTCGATTCACGTAGGTGCCATTCGTCGAGCCAAGGTCCTCGATGAAGTACGCCGAGCCGTTGCGAATGATGCGGGCATGCCGGCGCGAAACCTTAGCGTCGGAGTCCAACGCGTCGAGATCAACATCCGGAAAAATACCATTATCAGCGTCCCAACGCCCGATAGTGGATTCGTCATTCGTCAGCCGAAACTCCGATCCGGGCCCATCGCCACGCTCGATCATCAGCGACGCGTGAGCGTTCGTGGGCACCGCGACGTCGGCAGTTACGGGAACCGCGTCCTCGGCACGCTCGAATTCAGGGAGGCCAAAGGACGTCACATTCACCGGCGTCGGTACAGGCTGCGGACTTGGCGGCACGTAGGCGGGAGCCTCGCTTACGACCCGGTCCATTGCGGGCGTGGCCGCCAGACGATTACCGCATTCATCGCAAAATCGCGATGTGTCCAAGTTCGCCGTCTGGCATCTGGGGCAGAGGATCATCTTTATTGAGTCGTAAACCCAAGTGCAGGTTCGCAACCTGGCTATTTTACCGTTTCTAATGACTTTGGCAAAGCGATTTACGGCAAACCTCTCACCGGCAGTTTTTTGAAACAATGAGAAAAAGGGCGTCGTAATAAGGGGTTTGATACGATAAGGACGTCACATTCGGTTATACTTCGAATGTTATTGACCTATTCCAGAGGAGCTTAATCCATGGCCTTGAGCAAAAAGACCAAGATAATCGGCGGTATTGTCGGCGGTGTCCTGCTTTTGATCATTATTATCGGCAGCATTCTCGCCACACGCAGCGACACGCCGGAGGTGACCACCGTAAAGGTTGAAACGCGACGCGAATTGCGTTCGAGCGTCACGGCGTCAGGCGAGATCCGCCCGATACAGTTCATGAACCTTACAAGCGAGGTCCAGGGCCGTATTGAGGAGATCTACGTGAAAGAGGGCGATCAGGTCACGAAAGGCCAGCCGCTCGTCCGTCTAGACCCAAATCAGCTGCAGTCGAATACCGACGCTCAACTCGCCGCATTTCAGGGCGCTCAGGACGATGTCCGCGTATCGCAATCGCAAGTCACGGCAGCACAGAATTCGCTCGCACAGGCACAGCAACAACTCAACGTCGCACAGGTCGCCATCGATGCCGCACGGCAGCAAGTGATCGCCGCACAGACGGACGTAGACCGTGAGCAGAAGAATCTCGCCGTCGCACGTCGTGAATTTCAGCGAACCGCGCAGCTTTACGAGGCTGGTGTCGATTCCCGTGTAGCCTACGACGCTGCAAAGGATAAGGTCGATCAGGCGGAGATCGCCCTGCGCAACGCACAATCAAGGCTGCAGCAGCAGAATCTGGCTATCAAGGACGCCCAGGCTCGCGTCGCCCAGCAGAACGTAGTGGTTCGTGACGCACGACGTGCCGTCGACACCGCGAATCTAAACGTCGATTCCAGCCGATCACGTGCCAATCAACAATCAGCAGTGTTGCGCGGCCAGCGAAGTCAGCGCGACAAGACTCTCCAAGTCGCTCCGATCAACGGTGTGATCGCCGAGATCCCGTCAAAGGTCGGCACATTCGCCGTCGCGGGCCTCTCGACAACGGCATTACTCACGATCGCCGATATGTCGTCCATTAACGTCGAGGTCAAGGTAGACGAAACCTCCATCGACAAGGTGGAGGTCGGCCAGAAGGCCAAGATCAAGGTCGATGCGTTTGGCGACAGAGAGATCCTTGGCGAGGTTAGTCAAAAGACGCCATTGGCAGTTGGCAAATCACAAACCAGCGGCGGCCTCTCAACGAACATCAACGTCCAGGAAGCAAAGGAGTTTCGCGTCGTTATTGAGCTTAAGGACCTTAACGACGAGATCCGCAACGGCTTGAGACCCGGCATGAGCGCGACGGCTGAGATCACTACAAAAACGGTAGAGAACGTCATTGCGATCCCGCTGCAGGCAGTAATTGAGAAGAAGCCCGACGCGACGGCGACGCCCGCGCTGCCCGGCGACGCACCGCCGCCATCCGAAAAGCCCAAGAACATCACCGGCGTCTATATTCTCGAAGGCAACAAGGCGAAGTTTGTTGAGGTCGAGACCGGCATTATTGGCGAATCCGACCGCCAGATAACTAGCGGCCTCAAGGAGGGCGACGAAGTGATCACCGGCCCAAGTCGTGTTCTAAACACGCTCAAGGACGGCTCTCCGGCCAAGAAGTCGACCAAGAAAGAAGGCGACAACAGTAATAAGTCGTAAGTCTTGAGTCTTAAGTCTTAAGCCGGAAAACGGCTTCCTGCTAAGACTCCAGACTTCGACTCCAGACTTTCCGATGTACAGAGTTCATGGAAGACGAAAACGGCCACCAACCTACTCCGACCGGGCCCTCGACCGCCGACGGGCAGGCCCTTATTCGAATGCAGAACATCTGGAAGACCTATCAGATGGGCACTGAAGAGCTGCACGCGCTCCGCGATGTGTCGTTTGAGGTCAAACGCAACGAATACCTCGCGATAATCGGCCCGTCCGGCTCGGGCAAATCCACGCTGATGAACCTAATCGGCTGTCTCGATTCCCCGTCGAAGGGCGACTATTGGATCAATGGTAATCTCGTGTCGGATATGTCGGACGACGAGCTTGCCCGCATTCGCAACAAGGAGGTCGGTTTTGTCTTCCAGACCTTTAATCTGCTGGCCCGGGCAACGGCGCTGCACAATGTAGAACTTCCGCTCATCTATGCCGGAATGCGTGCCACCGAACGCCACGACAAAGCCCAGGCCGCGCTTGCATCTGTCGAACTCGGCGACCGCGTGATGCATCGCCCCAACGAACTCTCCGGCGGACAGCGACAACGCGTCGCGATCGCCCGTGCCCTCGTCAATCACCCCTCGATCCTGCTCGCCGACGAGCCGACCGGGGCTCTCGACTCAAAGACCAGCATCGAGATCATGCATCTCTTCGAAAAGCTCCACGAGGAAGGCAACACCATCATCCTCGTCACCCACGAACCCGACATCGCCGCCCGCGCCCACCGCATCATCACCATCATGGACGGCCAGATCGAATCCGACGAACGAATAAAATAGACGAACATCAACGAAGTCCGAATCTTGCCGGGTTCTGTCGTTCACCTTCATCAACAGCGTGAACCTTATTAAAGTGACGCTCTATTCGGCGCAAAAATGCCCCGCGTTTGGTCTCGCGGGGCGGATCGCTTTTTGGGCGCAAGAGTTAACAGCAAACTCATCGGCTACGGCTTTTTGACTGGATTGCCGTTAGTGTTTGTCCGCATGGTTGCGTTGCGGTTCGCATTGTCGTTCGACGTCATGCTCGGCGGCGAAATATTCGTCGCGTTGCTGGGCATCGCCGGCACGGCGGTGGTGTTTGTGTTCGTAACGTATGCGGTATTCGTGTTAGTGCCACGCATGTTCGCGTTAGCGTTCGCGGTACGCACATTCGTATTCGTCGATGTATCGCCGCACGCCGCCGCAAATACCGCCGCCGACGCTATCATCAGTACATTCAATCTTCTCATGTTGCCCTCCTTCATTAGCCGCGACTATCGATAGATATTGTTACCGCGGTGATTGGTCGACCATTCCTTGTCGAAGAACTCCGCGTCCTCGGCCGTTTTCGGCTTGACGCCAACAACTGCGCCGCCGTTCTTAATACCTTCTTCGTAAGCTTTGGCACGATCCTCGGGAATTCCCGAACCAACTAAAGCGCCGATCAGCCCCCCGGCTGCGCCGCCGGCTCCTGCACCGGCAAGTCCTGCGGCGATTGGGCCCCAAACGATCAGGCCGAGTCCCGGCAGAACGATATTCGTTCCAAGCGCCGCGAGGCCGCCCACGATCAAGCCGAGTGTGCCGCCGATCGCCCCGCCGACTCCCGCTCCCTCAACCGCTTTGGTGCCGAGCTCGCTGTCAGGCGCGTCTTTAAACCATTTATCGCGCGTCTGGTCGGACATCATCACATTGATGTCATCGTCCAAGTAGCCGCGATCTCGCAGCGACTTGTATGCGCCCTCTGAGCCCTCTTTGTCATTGAAAAGGCCTGTCAGCCAACCTGATTCTTCTCGTTGTGTTTTTGTTGCTTGTTCGTTCATAGTTCAATTCTCCCTTTGATTAGTGCTTCAGATGGCCATCAGGCGTGTGTGCATGAACATCCCATCGAGCCTATCCTAGCCTTTAGCCCAGCCGGCCTGTGTACGCTGCGCGACACTGTGGCGGCAGTTTGACCGGAAGAATCCGCCGACTGGTCCGAACGGGTGTCTGCGACCCTTCCCCTCAGTGCACGAGATAGTCGTACTTAGATAAACAGACTTTAATTCGTATGTATGGTCTCTTACAGAAGTTACTTTTGTGTTGGCATATTCTGGTCACAGCAATAAGCGTTTTAGATCTATCTTTCGCTCTCGATATCGACCCGTTCAAGGTTCTTCTGCACGACTTGTTTATCTATTAACTAGGGGGAAACCTTCTTTATGTTGCGTTTAAGTTTTGCGGCTTTCGGCGCCCGTATCGAGATCGATCTTTCTTCAATCTATATTTTCACTCGCAGTCTTTATTTTCTGCCTTTCTTTCAATCTGGAGGCGAAAGCATCGGATACGACCAGAATGATCGACAGATTATTTCCGTACGCGGCCGAGCGATCTCAGAACGAGACCGTAAACGTATTTATAGAGCCCGAGTTTTCGAATGGTGTGATCAGTAACGTCACGGCCCCCTGCCTTGCACAGGCAGTTGTTTATGTAGACGATAGCTGGGTTGGAACGCCTATCGGGACCGACCCCGACGGCGGCGGGCCGGCCACGGACTTTGGCTGCGACTCGTTCGACACGGTCCAGGGCGGTGTCGGTGGTGTCGCACCCGGAGGAATGGTCCTTGTGGCGGCAGGAACGTATACCGAGACCGGACAGATCGTAATAAGCAAGAGTCTGTCAATTATCGGTGCCAGTAACGTCACCACGATCATAAAGCCTGCCGGAGATACCGGCGCATCAGGCGACAGCAAGGGCTGGTTCCTTGTCCAACCCACATTTACCTTCAACCTGAGTAACGTAATGCTCGACGGCACGAGCCGTAAGACCTATCAGGCAATCCGCTACGGCAGCGGCGCCGGCGGTACGGTCAACCTGGTCAAGTTCACCCATATCCAATACGAAGTGAGCGGCCCGACCTACAACGGCGGCGGCGTCAGGACCAGCTCAGGCGCCGTAGACGTTAGCAATTGCACCTTCGATAACATGGGACGTTACGGTGTGTTGGCTGAGGACACAGGCATCGGTACGTTGAGCGGCAATACCTACACCGGCAAAGGCGTGGGTGACTGGCTCGACTACGCATTCGACATTGAATACGGCGCCAATATCATAATTTCCAACAATCAGGTCTCAGGGAACAGAGGAGTTGCCTCGAGTGACGGTTCGGACTCAGCCGGCATCAGCATTTGGGACGACCCGGGCACGCAGGCGACATTAAGCGGCAACACGATCACGAATAACACCACGGGCATCGCGCTCGCGATGTTAACGGGGGCGAGCGACCCGCTGGTCAATATCCAGCCGGGTAACGTCATCAGCGGCGGCGGCGTCGGCATTGGTATTCAGGACATCGGGTCGGGAATGGGCTCTCCGAACTTGACGGTCACTGGTTCGACTATTACCGGCAACACGACTACGGGGATCTTTGTCGCGGCACTGATGTCAAACGCCAACGTGAACGTCCATTTCAACCGGATCGCCCTCAATGCCAACGGCGTGAATAACGGGGGTACCAACAGCCTCAATGCCGAGAACAACTGGTGGGGCTGCAACGCCGGGCCGGGTAATGTGGGATGCAACGGCGTTACCGGAACGGTCGATTTCAATCCATGGCTCGTCTTGCGCGTGAGCGCGGCTCCGTTGCCTATCCTTTCGGGTGGCAGCACGACGGTCACCGCCGATATGAATTTCAATTCGGACTTCATCAACCCTGCGGGAACCGATGCTGTGCCGCCCACACCAGTGCTCTTTACCGCGACCAACGGGACGATGGCACCAATAAACGCCACGACCGTGTCGGGTATAGCGACATCGACATTCACGTCTAACGGCATGATGCCGGCCTCGGCCTGCGCTGACGTTGATAACCAACAGGAATGCACGCCGATCACGTTCGATGACCCGCCGTCAGCCACGTCGTCACCTGCGAATGTGACTGCGGCCGGAGGCGTTATACACTTTTTCACCGTGACATACACGGATGATTTCGGGATCAACGTGAGCACGTTGGATGGCAACGATATCCGCGTTACTGGCCCGGGCGGCTATGACGTACCTGCGGCCTACTTTACCGTGGACAACAATACCAACGGCACCCCGCGGACTGCGCAGTACGGGATCATCCCGCCGGGTGGGAGCTGGGACTTTGCGGATAATGGAACGTATCAGGTAGTAATGCAGGCCAATCAGGTCGGCGATACAGGCCCGAACTTCGTGCCTGCGGGCGTGATCGGGACATTTACAGTGAATATCCCTGTGTCGACACCAACACCGACACCGACCGTTACGCCAACTCCAACTCCAACGCCGACACCGACACCAACTCCGACGCCGACGCCCACGCCGACACCAACGCCGACGCCGACACCAACTCCGACACCGAGTCCGACGCCGACACCAACTCCGACGCCGACACCGACACCAACGCCGACGCCAACGTCCGACGCCGACGCCAACGCCAACGCCAACGCCGAGTCCGACACCGAGTCCGACGCCAACGCCGACGCCGACGCCAACGCCGAGTCCGACACCGAGTCCGACGCCAACTCCGACGCCGACGCCAACTCCGACGCCGACGCCAACACCAACTCCGACGCCGACGCCGACGCCAACTCCTACACCGACGCCTGAAATTCGGTTCAGCTCGCCGACGTATACCGAGGACGAATCGCAAACGGCGGTCATTACCATCGTCCGCACAGGCAACCTGAGCGGGACCGATACGGTGACGTTCTCAACGTCCGACGGCACAGCGATTGGCGGAGCGGCCTGTACGGCCGGTGTCGATTACATTACAGTCGCGGGCCAGACGGTGACGTTTAATCCGACGGAGGCAAGCAAGACAGTCAATGTCACGGTTTGCGGCGACTCGATGAGCGAGCCGACGCAGACGTTCAATCTGCAGATAACGGGACCGTTTACGAGATTCGACCTGTCGCCTGAGATCTCGGAGGTTCAGAATGCCGTTCTGAACATCAACGACACCGCGAGCCAGTTCCGCAGGGCAGATCCGATCTGTATGACTCTTGCGGGCACGGCTGACATTTATCCTTCGACGATAACAGTCTCGGGGGCACCTATTGCGATCGGATCGATGCGCGTCACACTCTATGACCTGGCCTACGCAGTGCCCGATCATATTGACGCATTGCTTGTCGGACCCGGCGGGCAGGAGTTCATCATAATGGGCGATGCCGGCGGGGCCTTTGCGATACCGGTCGACAACACTGTCACGCTCAGCCTTATGGATTCTGCCCCGAGCGTTCTTCCCAATTCCGGGCCGCTTGTGACAGGTAACTTTGAGCCGACAAGCTGGGAAACGCCTGTGACCAACTTCCCTGCACCGGCGCCTGCCGGGCCGTACAACGAGCCGGGAAGTGCCTCGGGCGGCACGGGCTTGCAGACGTTCTTTGGCAACTACGGCCACACGAATGCGAACGGCATGTGGCGTCTATACATTCGTGACGACGCGGGAGTTCTGCACCCGGCACCAGAGGCGATCTCGGGCTGCTTCAACGGCGGCTGGGGCCTCGAGTTCTTCGCAACCACGGCTGCACAGGCGTCGATCTCGGGCAGAGTTCTCACCACCGACGGTCGTCCGATCAGAAACGCTCTTGTGACCGTCACCGGCAACTCGCTCGTCGAGCCCAGGACGACCCAGACGGGCAGTCTTGGCTACTACACGTTTGATGACCTGAGAACGGGCGAGACATACATCGTCACAGTAACGCAGGGAAGGTACATCTTCCAGACACCAAGCCGCGTCGTCAGTCTCTCAGACAACATCGCCGACCTCGACTTCATAGCCGGAGCCGAGATCGACGCTGTAGAGCCGTGAGAGCTGCAACGATCCGTATAACGAAGGACGAGCCGAACCTGGCTCGTCCTTTTCTTATTCATTGATCAATGATCTTGGCACTGTCGCATAGATCAGAGCTGGTGGCGGTTGATCGAGCGCTGCTCGTGACAATACTCACGTGATGAGACGGCGGATTTGTCCTATAGTTGTGCTGGATGGGAATTCTCGGCCAACTCCGGCTTCTCAACGAATCTTTCAGGCTCGCGTTGTTGAGTCTGAGGTCAAACAAGCTCCGTACGTTTCTTACGCTGTTGGGCGTGATCGTTGGGGTTACGTCGGTGATCGCTGTTGTGACGATAATCAGCGGGCTCGACCAGACGGTCGCGACGGCGTTCTCGTCGCAGGGCTCGACGGTTTTCAGCGTGTCGAAGCGGCCGCTCGTGATCACTTCGCGTGAGGACCTGATCAAGTTCAACCACCGCAAGGACATAACCAAAGACGACGCCGACTTTATCGACCGCGCGTGCCGTTCGTGCAGCCGCACCGGAATGGCCCTGAACGGAATGGGCATGGTCAAGTTTGGCGATAATCGCTCAGAGGGCGTCGCGGTACGCGGGATATCTTCGGCGATGTTCGACATAGAGAACATAGCGGTACAGGCCGGCAGAAAATGGACCGATCAGGAAGCGGCTTCGGGCCGCGACATCTGCGTGATCGGCAACGACCTGCTCGCAAATATCTTTAGCGACAGGCCGGCCGACTCGGTGCTCGGCGAAACGCTCCTGATCGATGGCGTTCCCTGCCGTGTCGTCGGCGTGGCTGTGCCATTCGGTAAGGTGCTCGGCTTCTCGCGTGACAATTTCGTCTATATGCCGTTTCAGGCGGGGCAGCGAAAGTTCGGTGCCCGCGATTCCATTACCGTGCACATTCAGGTTGACGACTCTTCGCAGTTCGAGACCGCCAAGGACGAGGTCCGCGTCATAATGCGAAACCGCCGCGGCAGATCTGCCACCGACGACGACGACGGTTTCTCGGTCGAATCGCAGGATGCGTTCCTCTCGATCTACAGCAGCGCGACGTCGGGCATATTTGCTGCAACGATCGCCGTCGCGGCCGTCTCGCTCGTCGTCGGCGGCATTGTCGTGATGAACATCATGCTCGTGTCCGTCACCGAGCGGACCCGCGAGATCGGACTGAGAAAAGCGGTCGGTGCCCGGCAGCGTGACATATTACAGCAGTTTCTGATCGAGGCCGTATTTGTGACATCGGTCGGCGGTGCTCTCGGCGTGATCGCCGGTTATGGACTCGCTATCCTGCTTTCATTCGTGATGGGCTTCCCGGTGTTCTTACAGGCTCAATCTGCCGTCATGGGCGTCGGCGTGTCGTTCGTGGTCGGTGTCATCAGCGGTCTCTACCCGGCGATGAAGGCAGCCAAGCTCGATCCGATCGAGGCAATGCGTAACGAATAGATGACCCGATACATACTCAAAGAATCTGCGGTAATGGCGATGGACACGCTTTATCGCAACAAACTCCGCTCGGCACTAACGATCCTCGGCGTAACGGTCGGCGTCGTGACCGTACTGGCGATGGTATCGATCATTCAGGGCCTGAACCGCAGCTTTGCCGAGCAGATCGAATCGCTGGGTTCCAATACGATCTTCATCTCAAAATTCGATCCGAGCTTCGGCGAGCAGCCTGGGCAGGAGGAACGTCAACGAAAGGAACTGACCGTCGAAGATGCCGATGCGATCCGCGACGAGGTCCCGACCGCGATCGGTGTCTCGCCGATCCAACGCGAGCTTGCCGTCACGATCCGCTACAAGGACAAACAGACCGATACACCGATACTGATCGGGGCGACACCGTATTATGAGTTCACACACTCCCAATTCATCAGCTACGGCCGATTCATCATCGACACTGACCTGCGTGAGCGGACCAACGTCATCGTGCTCGGCCGCGATCTTGTTAAGGCGTTGTTCCCGGGCGGTGAGGACCCGATCGGCGAGGAAGTGAAGGTCGACGGCAGCGTGTTTCGCGTGGTGGGCGTGATGAGCGAATTGGGTTCTTTCTTCGGCCAGTCGCGTGACAATATCGGATTTGTACCGCTCAGCACCATTCAGAAGTTCTATCCACGCATTGAGCCGCCGATGAGCGTTTTTGTGATCATCGTCCGTCCGAAGACACGCGCGTGACGTTAAGGCGACCATCGATGATGTGACCGACTTGCTCAGGCGGCGGCGCGGCGTGGCAACCGGCGAAAAACAGAATTTTGGCATCTCCTCGCAAGACGCTCTGCTCGACATCTATAACCAACTAACTGGGGCGACCTATCTTGTCCTAACAGCGGTATCGGCCGTTGCCCTGATGATCGGCGGCATCGGTGTTATGAACATCATGCTCGTCTCGGTCACCGAACGCACCAAAGAGATCGGTATCCGCAAGGCCGTCGGCGCACCGCGCTCGAGCATCTTGACCCAATTCCTCATCGAAGCAGTGATCCTCACCGCGATTGGAGGCACGATCGGGATCGTAATCGGCGAACTGCTTAGTCTAGCGATAAACACCTACTCGCCCCTCCCGGCATACATCCCTGTCTGGGCCATCTTTGTTGGACTGTTCGCCTCGGCCGGGGTCGGCATAGTGTTTGGCGTATTTCCAGCACTCAAGGCCTCGCGGCTTGACCCCATCGAAGCCCTTCGCTACGAGTAGGCGGCGGATAACTTTCCTGTGCCCCACTTCGTAAGTTAAAGTTGGTCTAGCGGTACTGACTGATGAACCTGACCGAAACACTCAAGCTCGCACTGTCGGCGATCTGGGCACATAAGCTCAGGTCGTTTTTGACGCTGCTTGGAATGATCATCGGCGTAACGGCATTCATGGTCGTGCTGTCGCTGCTTCAGGGGTTCAATGCCTACGTCGACGAAAAGATCGCTGGGATCGGATCGAATTCGTTCACGATACGCAGGTTCAGTTTTGACGACTTTAAAGATACCGATACGATCGCGGAGGCGCAGCGTCGGAATACGGAATTGACGTGGGACGAGCTGGTATTTATCCGCGAGAGGGCCAACTTGGTGGACAAGATGGGTGCAAAGGCGGCGCCCAACCGCCGCGAGGTGAAAGGGCCGAATGAAACGCTGCGCGACGTGCGGATCGATGGCGCCGAACCGGTGATCGGAGAGATCGAGAAGCTCGACATCGCCGAGGGTCGCTATTTTACCGAGCCCGAAAACGACAACGCGATGCGTGTCTGCTATGTCGGAATGGATGTGGCGACAAAGCTATTTCCACGCCGCGACGCCCTCGGCAGCGAGATCACCATACAGGGCATACCTTACCGCATCATCGGGATACAAACGGCAAAGGGCACGATATTCGGTCAACCGCAGGACAATTTTGTTCAGTTTCCGATCAAGACCTATGGCGCTAACTTCGGCGGATTGCGCGGCAGCCGCGGGCTTTACTTTGTTGTCACGGCAAAAAGCGACAAGGTCTTTAACGACGCTGTCGAAGAGGCCCGGACGCTGCTCCGGATCAAGCGCAAGCTAGAGTTTGGCGAGAAAGATACGTTCGGCATCCTCACGCCCGATGCGATCACCGGATTGAAGGACCGCTTGTTCGGCGTTATCTCGACGATCATCCTGATCGTTCCGTCGATCGCCCTCGTAGTCGGCGCGATCGTGATCATGAACATCATGCTTGTGGCCGTGACCGAGAGGACCAAAGAGATAGGGATTCGCAAGAGCCTGGGTGCCCGCGAGGGCGATATCCTAAGGCAGTTCTTGTTCGAATCCGCCACGCTGTCGGCCATCGGCGGCACGTTTGGACTTCTCGTTGCGTATTTCCTCGGCTTCATTTTGTCGCGATATATAATCGAGACACGCATTACGCTGCTCTCCGGGCTATTTGCCATCGTCTTTTCGGGAGGCATCGGTGTGATCGCCGGACTGATGCCAGCGTGGAAGGCCGCCCGGATGGACCCGATCGAAGCGCTTAGGGTCGAATAGTATGAAGGTCATGACCGGCCCATTTGCCGAGAACTTCAAGATGGCCATTGACACGCTCAAGGCCAACAAACTGCGCTCGTTTCTCACGATCTTTGGGGTCGTCGTCGGCGTTGTAACGGTGATGCTGATCTCGTCGGCGATCAGCGGTTTTGATCTGGCATTCCGTAAAGAGATCGAATCGTACGGCACGCGCGCTCGATCTTTCTTTACAAGTTCGACATCGGCGTTCGCACGAGCTCTCCGAGCCGCGAAGAACGGATGCGCAAGCCGCTGACGATGGACGACACGGCTGCGATCGCTCGTCTACCGTCGGTGGAACTTGCCGTTCCGTATCTCGATATCTCGAACAACTTTTTCGGCCAAAAGATCAACGTCACCGGTAAGAACGGAAAGACGTCCAGCGCCGTCCAACTTAACGGTACGCTGCCCGATGTCGAACGTTCACCGGGCGAAGTATTGATCGACGGACGCTGGTTTTCACAGGGCGAGCACGAGGCCAAGGCCAATGTCTGTGTGATCGGCAATTTTGTTCGCGAGACCTATTTCCCGTACCAATCGCCCATAGGCGAAACGATCGAGATCGGTGGCCTAGAGTTTCGGATCATCGGCCAGCTCGAGAAACGTGAGCAGCTGTTCGGCGGCGGCGGCGGGAACAACGACCAGACGAACATTATTTATATGCCTCTCGGCGCTGCATTAAAACTCAAGCCCAATGCCGAGGACCTGTTTATCCTCGCGGTTGCCCGCGAAGGCCAGCTCGATAAGGCAAAGGACGACGTGCAGGACCTGCTGCGTGTCCGCCGCGGCGTCAAGACCGGCGATAAGAACAACTTTGCAATGGAGACCGCCGCCAGCATTATCGATCAATTTCGGTCGATCATGGCGATGACGTTCGTCTTTATGGTCGTGATCTCGTCGGTCGGCCTCATGATCGGCGGGCTCGGTGTGATGAACATCATGCTCGTATCCGTCACCGAACGTACACGTGAGATCGGCATCCGAAAGGCCCTCGGCGCCAAGAAGAGCGATATTCTTTTACAATTCCTCATAGAAGCGGCAACGCTGACAGGGTTTGGCGGGTTGCTTGGCCTGCTGATCGGCTGGGCGTTGAGTTTTCTTGTAAAGCTTTTTTTCCCTGCCTATGTGCCGCTCTGGGCGCCGATCGCCGGCTTTGGCGCGAGTGTCGGCATCGGTGTAGTTTTCGGGCTGTTTCCTGCGTGGAAAGCAGCCCGATTGGACCCGATCGAAGCTCTCAGATACGAATAGCTTAGCTCATAAAGCTCGGGAATAGCGCTGCCATCGCGAGCGCGAAGAATACCAGCAGCAGATAGATCGAGATGCTCGCTGTCCAGCCGATATTCGACGATATCCTCTCGCCTGCGTTCTTGAGTCCCGTCGCGTTAAGCCACAGCCAATAGAAGCCCAGCAGGCTCAGTGAGGCGAGCAGTACGTAGATCACCGGATTCTCTGAGGGCTGCACAAGGAAGCTCAGGTTGTCCTGGATCAGCGAGCTTTGCCCAAGGATCGGATGAATATCTACCGGGTCCTTTAGGAAAAGGATCAGCGTGTTGAGCAGCGAACGTATGACGTTGAACGGGAACGCCGCATAGACCGTCGCAGCGAAGGCCTGCCAGAAATTGATCTTGCCGCCCATCGCGATCCCAAACAGCATGAAGATGCCCGCGAGAAACGCGTAACCAAACACCGACATCGCGAAACCCGACACAGCCTGACCGGCCTTCCGAATGGGGTCTTTGTTCTCGGCTATAGCCTCGGCACGTCCGGCCTCGATCTGTGTCCGGGCCTCGTCGTTGATAAACGACATCTCCAGCGTCTTGTCTATCGCGTAGTTGGCGACCCGTTCAGGTGTGAGCCGATACAGAAAGAGGTTTGCAAACGTCGTCGAGAGTATCGACATTATCAGCAACGCCACCAGCCAACGCGGGTGCCGACGCAGGTTTTGAAATACTTCGGTCGGCGAAAAGAACATATTCGCGAGCGTCGAGGGCGTTGACATTCGCTCGGTACCCTCGGGATCCGGCCGGTCTAAAAGGCTAAGGCCGATGATCAGCCCGCCGAAAAGTATCAACACGACGCCCGTCTGCGTAAGCCCGGGCAGAACCTTAGCGATGCTAAGAATGGCGAGCACGAGCCCCACAGCGGCAACAATTATCCCTGCAAGTCGATTCATATTAACCTCACGATCTGGATTGATTACTACACTGACAATTACGCCGCATTCGCGCTGGCGGTTCCCTGATTCGCGTCCCTAGGCGAAGCCGTATCATACCCATCGGCCCGAATACACGCGGCAAAATGGCCGGATCTTAGTTCCCGCAGATCCGGTTCGATCTTTGCACATTCGTCGATCGCTATTGGGCACCTTGTGCGAAAGCGGCAGCCAGACGGCGGGGCGATCGGTGTCGGAACGTCGCCTTTCAGCACGATACGTTCTCTTTTGATCGTCGGGTCCGGCACAGGAATGGCCGAGAGCAACGCCTGCGAATACGGATGCAGCGGTTCGGCGTAAAGATCGCGAGCGTCGCAGATCTCAACGATCTTGCCTAGATACATCACCGCAACTCGGTCCGAGATGTGCTCTACGACCGCAAGACCATGCGAAATGAACAGATACGTTAGGCCAAACTCTTCCTGCAATTCCTGCAGCAGATTGACCACCTGTGCCTGAACGGAGACATCGAGTGCGGAAACAGGCTCGTCGCAAATGATGAGTTTCGGATTGAGAGCAAGCGCTCGGGCAATGCCGATACGCTGCCGCTGGCCGCCTGAGAATTCGTGCGGGTAGCGGTCGGCGTACTTCGGATCAAGGCCGACCCGTGCGAGCAGGTCCTCGACGCGGGCGTTACGCTCTGCTTTGTCACCGATGTTGTGGACCTTCAGCGGCTCGGATACGATCGAGCGAATGGTCATTCGCGGATTGAGGCTCGCGTACGGATCCTGAAAGATGATCTGCATCTCACGGCGAAGGGCCTGCATTTCGCGATGCGGCAGGCCGACGATGTTGCGACCTTCAAAAGCGACCTCGCCGCTAGACGGCTCGATCAAACGCAGCAGACACCGGCCGACGGTAGATTTACCGCAGCCCGACTCGCCCACCAGCCCAAGCGTCTCGCCCGCGCGGATCTCAAACGACACGTCATCAACCGCCTGCACAACATCATCGCTTCCGGCCACAGGAAAGTGCTTGACGAGGTGCCGCACACTCATCAGTACATTGGGCATGGTCTGTGTCGCAGCGTTCATCCGTTTGCGGTCAGCGTTTTTGAGTCTTCGTCATAGAGAACACACCGGACGACCGCACCGTCGTCGGTCCGATAGAAAGGTATCTCGCCGTGGGTGCAGCGATCCATTCTAAACTCACACCGCGGGGCAAAATGGCAGCCCGGCGGCAGGTCGGTCGGGCTCGGAACGGTGCCGTCGATGGTTTGCAGGCGTTCGGCCTTTTGTATTCCGGCTTCGGTCAGTTTGGGCACAGAACGCAAAAGCCCCTGCGTATAAGGATGCTTCGGCCGTGCGAAGATCTCGTCAACGCCCGATTCCTCAACGACCTTGCCGGTGTACATCACGCAAACTCGGTCGGCCACCTCGGCGACGACGCCGAGGTCGTGAGTGATGAGCAGGACCGCGAGTTTTCGCGAGCGGCGAAGTTCGTCGAGCAATTCGAGTATCTGCGCCTGAATGGTGACATCTAGAGCCGTCGTAGGTTCGTCAGCGATCAAAAGTTCCGGATCGCACGCGAGGGCCATCGCGATCATCACTCTCTGTCGCATCCCGCCGGATAACTGGTGCGGGTAATCGGCCGCCCGCCGCTCAGGTGACGGTATCGAGACCTCACGCATTGCCTGGACAGCGGCGTCCCATGCGTTCTTTCGATCGAGTTTACGATGTAGCCGCAATGCCTCCGCGATCTGCTCGCCGACCGTGTAGACCGGATTGAGCGAGGTCATCGGGTCCTGAAAGATCATCGCGATGTCATTGCCGCGTATCTGCCGCAATCGCTCATCGCTCGCCGTTGTCAATTCTTCGCCCCTGAACCTTATCGACCCACCGGCGATCTGGCCCGGCGGGTAGATCAGGCGCATCACGGACAGGGCTGTGATCGACTTGCCACAGCCCGATTCGCCAACGAGGCCGAGAAGCTCGCCTTCCTCGATGTAAAAAGACACATCGTCGACCGCCCGAACCAGCCCGGCCCGGGTCGGGAAATAGGTGCGGAGCCCCTCGACCTCAAGTAAGTGAGACATCTACGGCTTATTCTTGACCGGATCCGCCGGACGTTTTGGCAGTTTGACCGGCGACGACAACTTCTTCATCAACTCCGAGATCGCCCTCTCAAGCTGTGGATCACGTCCGGCTATTACAGATTTCGGATCGTTCTCAACCTCGATATCCGGATCGACGCCGTAACCCTCGATAATGTATTCGCCCTTGGCGTTTGCAAGCGCCGATTGCGGAACATTCACGATACCGCCGTCGATCAGTGTGCCGCGGTTATTGATGCCGACCACGCCGCCCCAACTGCGTTTGCCTACAAGCTGGCCGAGGCCCGCCTCGCGGAACATATACGGGAAGATATCGCCATCCGACGCCGAGTTCTCGTTCAATATCGCTATCATCGGCCCGACAAATACTCCGTCAGGATAAGGATTGCCCTCCTCGCTGTAGTTGTTGTAATTGACGCCCAGCACCTTACGGCGGAGCCGTTCGATCAGCATACGCGAGACATTGCCGCCGCCGTTTGCACGAACATCGACAACTAGGCCCTCCTTCTTGAGCTGCGGATAATACCACTTGATAAACTCACGCAGCCCGGGTGCTCCCATATCCGGGATATGGAGGTAGCCGAGCCGTCCGCCCGACATTTGATCGACGCGGCGGCGATTGTCCATGACCCAATCGAGATACGCGAGGTTACCCTCGTCGGTGATCGGACGGATCGTGACGTTGCGCGAGCCTTGCGTAGAAGGCGTGCTATTCACCGTGAATGTCACCGTACTGTCCGCCTTGCCGCGGAGGTACGAATAAATATCGCGGTCCGCCGTAACATTCTCGCCGTTTATCGCGATGACGTATTCGCCCACGCGGGCCTCGCTCCCGACCTCAGTGAACGGCGATCGGTAGATGTCCTCTTCATTCTGCCCACCGAAGATCTTACTGATCTTATAGCGGTTAGCAGCCTTATCGACCTCAAATCTCGCTCCAGTGAGCGCCACGCGAACGCGGGGAGGCAGATTGAAATCACCACCGTCGATATAGGCGTGCTGAACGGCCAATTCCGACTGCATCTCGGACAATACATAGTTCAGGTCCGAGCGGTGATTGACGTAAGGCAGCCATTTTCTGTATTCCTCGCGGATCTTAGCCCAATCGTAGCCATGCATGTTCGGGGCGTAGAACCAGTCGCGATATTGCCGCCAGACCTCATTGAACATCTGATTCCACTCAGCGACCGGATCGATCTCGGTAACGAGGCCAGCGGTCGATATGTTTTTCCTTGAACGCTCGCCGCCAGGATTTGCATCCATCGTCAGGAAAGCTCCCTGCTGCGCTGACATGAGCTTACTGCCGTCGGCCGATAGCACGTAGCCACCGGCGTTTGTGACAAGCGTGGTCTCCTTGCGATCCTTGAGCGAATAGACCCTGACCGACGTCTGCGTCTCCGCCTGACGCCCATAGTAGAAAGGCGTTCCGACGAAATAAACGAGATGTCCCTTGGTCGCGGCCAATCCACCGTAATTGTCAGCTCCCAGGCCGGGAACACGCGTCACACGCGCCTCGATCCCGTCAAACTCGATCTTCTCAGCGGGTGCGGCGGCCGCTGGAGAAGGCGCTGGTGCGGGTGTTCCCTCCTTCTTTTCCTCAGCGATCGTTGCCTCATCGCTTTCAGGCGGAAATGGGCTCTTGCCGCCTTTCGTCAGCGATAGCGCATACACCTGATCGGTGCGATTTGTGGCGTAATTGAACTCCGCTGCCGAGATGAGCGGGGCATACTCGCGGTCACTCAAAAAATAGAGAGTCCCGCCGCTTGGGTCCCACGTCGGATCGTGCGCATTGAACATAGCCGGCGTCACACGATAGCTTTTATTCTCCTCGGACGACCATATGTAAACCGAGGCAACATTGTTCTCGTTGCCCATCGTGTAGGCGACATAATTGCCCTTGGGCGAGAATTCATAATCGGTAATCTGTCCATTCGGCGCGTCGGCGACCATCTGAATCTGCTTGGTCGCTACGGTGACGACATAAACGCGGCCATTCTTGTCGCCGAATACGATCTTCTTACCGTCCTCCGACCATCGCGGAGCATACCGCTGTGCCGAACCGCCCGTCGTCAACTGCGTTGGTGCGGTCGAACCGTCCTGAGCCGCCAGCCATACCTCATCTTCGCCGCTCTGGTCCGACATATAAGCGATCCAACGACCGTCAGGCGACCAGTCAGGGAAACGATCATTTGCGCCGGAAGTTCGGGTCAGGTTCCGAACTCCGCCCTTCTCGATCGGCACAGTGAAAATGTCCCCGCGGGCACTGAAAACAGCACGTTCGCCCTTTGGACTGAGGTTAAAGGCTGTTATCCGATTTGCAACAGAGGCCTGTCGCTTACGCTTGTTGATACCGTCATCGGGGACGCGGATGGTCAGTTTGTTGGTGCGCTTAGAACCGATATCGAGCACCTCAAGCTCGCCGTCGCGCTCGTAGATGATCTTGCCTTGGTCGTCGGAGCTTGGCCAGCGGATGTCCCAATCGCGGTTCTTCGTTACCTGCGTTGTCTTGCCGCTGCCGACGTCGTAGGCCCAGAGATTGAACTTTCCGTCCTTGTCCGAGTTGTAGTAGATCGTGTTGCCGATCCACATAGCGTCGCGAGAGGACCGAGGGCTGTCCGAGATCAGCTTAGTGTCAGCAGTCGCCATGTCGTAAATGTAGAGCGTGTTCGCCTGGCCGCCGCTATAGCGTTTCTCAGGGCGAAAGTCCCTGAACCGCGGGCTGTAGACCATCTTCGCTCCATCAGGCGAGAAATCACCCGAACCTGCTTCCGGCATCGGCAATGCTTCGGCCGCGCCTCCCTGCGGTGAGACCGTAAATAGTTTGGCGATCGGCAGAGACCACGACTCGCGTTGGCTGCGGAATACGATGCGGCCGTCGTTCGTCCAGCCGTGGACCTGATTATCGTATCCCCACCGTGGTGCAAGCGGCCCTCGCGACGGATAGAACGTTAACTGCTTTGGCTCTCCGCCGCCCGAAGGCATTATATAGACCTGTTCGTCACCGTCGTACTGGCCGGTGAATGCTATCCACCGTCCATCGGGCGAGAATTTGGCGTACGTTTCGACGCCCGGATGGGCCGTCAGGCGCGTGGCTGTTCCGCCGGCCATTGGAACTGTCCACAGGTCGCCGCCGTATGTAAACACGGTCCTGTCACCGTGAATGTCCGGAAAACGGAGCAGTTTGGTCTGGGCCGCCGCCGAGACCGACAGAAATAGGCCGACAGCGGCCAAAGTCGCGATTCGCTTTAACATTTGAGGTCCTCCATTAAGGATCGGGCTAGTTTTGAAAGTGTAACTTAAAAGCTTACGAGAAAAAAGCTTAACGGTTTCAAGTTTTCCGCATCCGGGCAACTTAAAGCTTCAACTTCTCCTCAAATGAATGCTATTCTTGGTCTCGTGTGTGACCCGCTCGACAAATGACTTACCCCGGGGAGAAGTACCTTGTGAAATACCGCTTTAACGGCCTTTTATTACTCGCTATCTGTCTATTGTTCTCTGCCGCAGTTCAGGGCCAGCCCGGCCCAGCGACGGCCAAGTTGCAGTCCGCTCCCGGCAAGGAAGCGGCTGCGAAAACCGCGACCGTTGAGTCGATCCGTGACGATATTCGAGAGGCTCTGACCTTGGTCGAGGGCAATCATGTAACGGGACGATCGCTGAATTACGGAGATGTTGTCAAGATCAGCATAAACGGGGCGCTAGGTGCGCTCGACCCGCATTCTAACTACTTTGACGCGAAGGAGAACGAGCAGTTTCGCACGGATCAAAGCTCACGCTATTATGGCGTCGGAGCTACGATCGGTGACCTAAGCGACGCCGAGGGCAAGGTGATCGCAACGTACATCAAAGCGACTTTCGACGGAGCCCCGGCCCACCGCGCCGGTCTGCGGTACGGAGACAAGATCGTCGACGTCAACGGTGTGTCGATGGTTGGCAAGTCGTTCAGCGAGGTTCGCAGCCACCTGCCGCGGAGACCAAGGCACTCTGGCCAAGGTCACCGTCGAACGTCTCGCGACCGGCAAACGCGAAACCGTCCAGATCATCCGCGACGCGGTCCCTCAGCCGTCGATTAACGAGGCCTATATGATAAGGCCCGGCGTGGGCTATATCTCGATGCGCGGCGGCTTTAATACGACCACTTATAATGAATTTGTCGGTGCGATGCGTGACCTGAAGGGCGCCGGGATGCAGCAGCTTGTCATCGACCTCCGCGACAACGGCGGCGGCCTCGTGATGCAGGCTTACCGTGTCGCGAATGCGTTCCTTTCGGAGGGCCAGACTATCTTTACTCAGCGCGGGCGCATTGAGATCGTAAATGAGCGTTATCCGGCGCAGAACCGCAACCCCGACCGCTCGCCAGTCGTTATCCTGGTCAATCGCAGCACTGCATCGGCCTCTGAGATACTGGCGGGAGCATTGCAGGACCACGACCGTGCGCTGATCGTCGGCGAGGGTACTTTCGGTAAGGGCCTGGTCCAGAATCCCTTTCAGCTCGATCACGGTTCGATGCTGCTGCTGACCATCGCCAAATACCAGACGCCGTCGGGCAGGCAGATACAGCGTGACTATTCGAACGGCGGCCTCTACAGCTATCTTTACGACGGCGGCAGCTTACGCGAGGAGTATGCCGCTGCCACGAAACCAAAGGGATCTGAAAGCAAAACCGACACGGGCCGCAGCGTCTTTAGCGGCGGCGGCATCGACCCTGACGTTCTGATCAAGCCGCAGACGATCCCGATCGAACGGGCACGTACGCAGGGTAAGATCGCCAATCCGATCCTCGCGTTCGCCCTCGATCTTGTAGTTGGCAAGGTAAAGGGCTTCGAGAATTATACGGTCGAGGGCCCGATCACATTTGGCCACGACATAAGAACAACTGATTTTCCCGTGACCGAAGGTCTTTACGGAGCTTTCAAACAGTTTGCGTCCTCGAAATATGGCTTTACCGCCACCCAACTCGACCGCGAGCGGGAATTCGTCGAGCGGGCCTTGCGGACCGAATTAGTGACCGCCGCCTACGGCTCGCAGTCGTCATTCCAGGTCTTTAACGAGTACGACAATCAACTCCTCAAGGCCATCGACCTACTCCCGCAGGCACGGCAACTCGCCCTCCAAGGCGAGCGGGCCCGCCTGAAACCGCCGGCTTCGAATCCCCGAACTAACTAAGCACGATTGAACAATAAAGGACGGCCAAGACCGTCCTTTATTGTGTTGAAAATACTCCGTTGCGAAGGATCGAGTTGATCGTCAGATCAGAAGAGCCAGCGAACCAAATAATATATCCCAAAGCCAAGCCCCGTAAGTGCAAGCAGGATCGCAATGATAATTCCGGCGACGACGAACTTAAATTTGCGGTAACGATTCTCGTCTGGCGGCGAGAGTTGGTTTTGCGGAAAGTATGGTGGAGGACGATTAAGCATCTGTCCAAAGTCTAATGTCCAAAGCCCAAAGTTACAAACCTGCTCAGACCTTGGGCTTTAGACTTAGGGCTTTGGGCATGCAATTCTCATCGCGGTATCGGCTGCTCCAGGTTCGCGAGGCCGTAGGCAAGGACGACGTTGAGTGCGGTTATCTGTGCGAGTTCGCGCGGGTCGATCTTGTCGAACGTGTCCGCAGCGTTGTGGTGGTACTTAAAGTATGTCCGCTGGTCAAACCACGGCGCGAATGAGGGAACGCCTCGGCGCGTGAGGACATTGATATCGGCACCGACGCCGGTCTGGACCTGCGAAAGGCCCGCGCTCTGAGAGCGAAGGATATTCGATATCGGGGCAAAATACGCTAGGGCCTCCGGCTTACCTGCAAAGTTGAATCCTACCGCGCGCGACGCGCCGAGGTCCGCCTCGATGGCTGCGAAGTGGTTCGCGGTGTTGTTCTTTTCTTCCTCGGCATAAGCGTCAGCACCACGACCGCCGTATTCCTCGTCCATCCACGCGATGAATCGTATAGTGCGCTTTGGCGTGAGCTTTAGCTGCTTGAGCAGCATGGGAACGGCCATCGAGACGGCCACGCCGGACGCGTCGTCGATCGCTCCGTCGCCTAGGTCCCACGAATCGAGATGTCCCGAGACGATGACGATCTCGTTCGGCTTCTCGCTTCCCTTCAGGTCGGCGATGACGTTAAAGCTCTCGACATCGGGCAGCGTCTGCGGCGTCAGCGTCAGGAGAATACGGACCTTGCCCGTCCTCGCGAGCCATGCGATCCGCTCGGCGTCCTCATATGTGACGGCCGCCGCCGGTATCTTTGTCACGCCGTCCGTATACCCCATCACGCCAGTATGAGCGAGTCGATTTTGCGAACCGCCGGCCGAACGAACGAGAACCGCGATTGCTCCGTACCTGGCGGCGGCACTTGCTCCGCCAAATCTGTACGCAACTGCCTGCCCGTAAGCCGCACCGCCAAAGCCGCTCGCCTGCAGATCAGCATCAAACTTGTAATTGAACAACACGATCTTTCCTGCGATCTTGTCGCGGCCAAGCGCGTTAAGCTCCGCAAAATCCTTGACGACGATGATCTCGCCCCTGAGGCCGTCGGCCGGCGTTGCAATGCTGCCGCCGAGCGCCGTGAGGACGACCTTTTGGGTCGAGCCGGCCGGCATGCCGTCCCATTCGATCAGCTCACCGCGTTCTTCACCGCGCACCCAACGCGGCACCATGCACCGCTGAAGGCGAACGTCGAGGCCCAACTTTCGCATCTCAGCAGCGACGTATTCGACCGCACGCGCCGCTCCGGCGGAGCCCGAGAATCGCGGCCCGATGTTGTTTGATAGGTAGCCCGTTTGCTCGTAGGCATAGCTGCTGGCGAGAGCCGCCTGCTGGATGCGCCTAAGATCTGCAAGTGTCTGGTCGCTGTAAAGCTGCGGCGTCGGCGTTGGCGTCTGCGCTAAGACGCCGAGAGAAATGGTCGCAGCAAGAATCGTCGCCAATAGAGATGCTCGAAGTGTCATATATTCATCTTATCGGATCGTTCCCGTCTTTACGCGCGGCTGTGTAATAATGTTTCTGTTCGATAAATCTTGACCTATTTTGGAGAGGAGATCATGAAACGCTTTCCTATTATTTTCACTCTTGTTTTGTTCGCGGCCGTCGCCGCGTTTGCCCAGTTCGGCATCGGCGACCTGCTGAATGTCAAACGCGTCTCCGGCCCGCAGATCTCGCCTGACGGTAAGACCGTGGCGTATGTTGTCGGTACGGTCGATAAGGCAGCTGACCGAGTCACCAGTCACATCTGGATCGTCGGCATTGACGGACGCGGCTCTCGTCAACTGACGACCGGCACCTCGTCCGCAAGCAGCCCGCGATGGTCGCCCGACGGAAAGAAGCTTGCATATTTCACCGGCGGGCAGATCTGGACGATGGACGGCGACGATGGGGGCGACAAAAAACAGGTCACTAGGCTCTCATCCGGTGCAGGCCAGCCCGTGTGGTCGCCGGACGGCAAATGGATCGCCTTCCTATCGGATGTCTATCCCGAATGCCAGACCGACACCTGCAACAAGGCCGAGGATGACAAGGCAGAGACAAGCAAAGTGAAGGCAAAGGTTACTCAGCGGCTGCTGTTCAAGCACTGGAATCAATGGACAGACCGCAAGCGAACGCATGTTTTCGTCATGCCGAGCGGTGGCGGCACGGCACGCGAAATGACGCCGGGCGATTTCGATTCGCCGCCCTACGGGGGCGCGTCGGGAACGGACATGACGTTCTCACCGGACGGCCGCTATCTGGTCTATCTTAGGAATCCCGACAAGGTCGAGGCAGTTTCGACGAACAGCGACATCTATATGATGGACCTGCAAACGAATTCGACCCACCACATCACAAGCGGCATGAAAGGCTATGACACGTCGCCGGTTTTCACTCCGGACGGCAAGTACATGCTGTTCCTGTCGATGGCGACCGCGACATTTGAGGCCGACCGCAACCGCGTCATGCGTTACAACATGGCGAATGGTGAGATCGTCGAGCTGACCAAAGGTTTTGACCTGCAGGCCCACGACCTGATCGTTTCGCCCGACAGCAAGACGGCATATTTTGCCGCCGAAGAACGGGGTCGCAGGCCGATATTCAGCGTCCCCGTCGAGCCGGACTTTCGATTGAGGATCGCGACGCACGTTAAGAAGGTCGCCGATGCCGGCTATTCAAGCGGACTCAGCACCGACGGCCGTTCGATCGTTTACTTGACGAGCACGGCGGCCACCGCGGCCGAGGTCTTCCGTGTGGGTACGGACGGAACCGGAACGACGGCGATCACTAACATTACCGGCCCGCAGCTTGCACCTGCTCGCCTCCAAAAGGCCGAGGACGTCAATTGGAAGGGTGCACTCAATGCAAACGTCCACGGCTTCCTGATTAAGCCCGCCAACTTTGACCCTGCAAGGAAGTATCCGCTCGTCGTTCTTATCCATGGAGGGCCGCAGGGCGCGTTTAATGATAACTGGGGCTATCGCTGGAATCCTCAGGTTTGGGCGAACCAGGGCTACGTTGTATTTATGCCGAACTTCCGCGGCTCAACGGGCTACGGGCAAAAGTTTGCAAACGACATTTCGGCCGACTGGGGCGGCAAGGCTTTTATCGACCTGAGCAACGGCGTTGCAGAGGTGATAAGGAAACCATTTATCGACAAATCGCGTATCGGTGCGGCAGGTGCGAGTTATGGTGGCTACATGGTTGATTGGCTGCTCGGACACAATAACGATCCGAGATTCAAGTACAAGGTTTTTCTGTCGCACGCCGGCGTTTACAACCTTGAATCTATGGCCACCACGACCGAAGAGATCTGGTTCGTGAACTGGGAATTCAAGGGAATGCCTTGGGAGAATCCGGTCCACTACAACCGCTGGTCGCCGCACAAGTTCGCTAAGAACTTCAACACGCCGACACTCGTGACGGCCGGCGAACTAGATTATCGCGTGCCGTACGACCAGAGCCTGCAGCTCTACACGACGCTGCAATTACGCGGCGTGCCGTCAAAGCTGATCATGTTCCCGGACGAGGGCCACTGGATCATCAAGCCGCAGAACTCAGAATTCTGGCACAACCAGGTGATGGATTGGTTCCGAACGTATTTAAAACCGTAAGGTCGTTGCAGAAGCCCGCAAGAAGTAAGGGCACAGGTTAGCAGTTGAGCAAGGTGGGTTATATCACTTATATGTCGTTGAAACATTTCTTTGGACTTGAGGGCGCCCGACGGGTGCCCTTACTTCGTGCGGGCTTCTGCAACGTCGTCGCGATCATCGCGATCGCGGCCTTTTCGGCGTCGGCCCAGACCGCTCAGCGGCCAACTTTTAACCGGCCGCAGACCTTTGACGCTCAGCATTATGTCATCAAGGCCTCCTTCGACCGTGTAAACAAAAAGGTGCACGGCGAAACGACGGTGAGGCTTAAACCGCTCAAGAGCGGGTTCCGCACCGTCGAGCTCGATGCGGTCGATCTGGCGTTCGAGTTCGTGAAGCTCGAGGCGTCGGGATCGCCGCTGCTGTACCGCACCGTTCCCGGCAAGGTAATCGTGACGCTGGATAAGGATTACGGCCCGGACGACAACATCGGCATCGTCCTAAAATACACGGCCCAGCCGAAGAAGGGCGTGTACTTTGTAGCGGCGGCCGACAATCGTTCGTCGCAGATCTGGACTCAGGGCGAGCCGGATGAGGCGAGGCATTGGTTTCCGTCATTCGACTTCCCGTCCGACAAAGCAACGACAGAGCAGTACATCACCGCCGAGAAAGGCGAGACAGTTGTCGCCAACGGCGAGTTTTTGGGTAAGACCGACAATGGCGACAACACCGAGACATGGCGTCATAAGATGCCTGTGCCGCATTCGATCTACCTCGTTTCGTTCATCATCGGCAAATACGTAAAGGTCGAGGATAAATACGGCGACATTCCGCTCGGCTATTATATCTACCCCGGCCGCGAGCAGACCGCCCGCAACGCCTACGGCCGCACGCCCGAGATGATGAAGGTGTTTGAGGACCTGACGGGCGTCAAGTATCCCTATAACAAATACGACCAGACGGTAGTCGCAACGTTTCAGTTTGGCGGGATGGAGAACATCACCGCCACCACCATGGCCGACACCGAGATAATGTGGGCCGACAGCGACTTTGGGCGAAACTTCGCGATGGACCTCGTCTCGCACGAACTGGCTCACTCGTGGTTCGGCAACTTGGTGACCTGCGAGAACTGGGCGGAGCTCTGGCTGAACGAGGGTTTCGCCACCTTTATCGAGGCGGCGTTTCGCGAAAAAGCCTTCGGTCGAGCGGATTACATGGCAAAGATCCGCACCGACGCTGCGAATTTCTTTGTCGATGACGCGATAACGCGGCGGCGGCACGGGCTATACAATCTGCGGGCCGCCGAGATTGACAAGCTTTTTGACACAGCGGCCGTCACATATAACAAAGGCGGAGCGGTGCTGCACATGCTCCGCGAACAGGTCGGCGACGAGAATTTCTGGAAGGCGTTGAACACGTATCTCAACCGTCACAAGTTCGGTAGTGTGGAGACCACCGACTTGATCAAGGCGATGGAAGAGACGTCCGGCCAGGAGCTCGACTGGTTCTTTGACCAATGGGTCTATGGCACTGGCTATCCCAAACTCGACGTTAAGCGGGTCTATTCCGCCCGCAAAAAGACGCTTACGCTCACCGTAACGCAAACGCAGAAGATCGACCCGCTGATCCCGTCCGCCTTCAAGCTGCCGGTCGACCTGGAGATCAAGACTGCACACGGCACAACGTCACAGAAGATCAACATCGCAAAACGGGTTCAGGTATTCACGATCAAGGTGGATGCCAAACCGACCGCCACAACATTCGACCCCGACGGAAAGCTAGTGCTGATGACCGTCAAGCAACGCCCGCTGGCAGCGATATAAGGGCGTTTTGACTTAGCGGGGCTGTCGGGCTGATACTGGGTCTCAGTGTGAGCAGCATTTTTGACCTGACAACCAGACCGGACGAGGGCGTATTCTCGACTCGTGGCGATGCGAACGATCCGCGAATGGCGGACATCGTCCTACGCGACGAGAGCAAATATTCCTCCTCGGATCTCGTCATCCTTGGCTGTCCGCAAGACGAAGGTATCCGGCGCGAAGGCGGCCGGCTTGGTGCGGCCGAGGCTCCCTTGGCTATCCGCGTACAGTTCTATCGGCTTACAACATTCAACGTCCGCAAGCGCATCTTTGACCTAGGCGATGTCCGCCTTGGAGCTACGCTGGAGGAAACACACGACACGATGACCTCCGTCGTTAAGCAGCTTCTCACGGACGGTAAACGCGTGATCGGACTTGGCGGTGGAAATGACATCGCTTACGCTGACGGCCGCGCGATGGCGGAGGTGTTCGGTGCCGACCAGTGGATCGGGGTGAATGTCGACGCTCATCTTGACGTTGCTCTCGCACCCGAGCGGCACAGCGGCACACAGTATCGTCAACTGCTCGACGAGGGCCATCTGAAACCCAGTCAATTCTATGAGGCCGGTTACCAGTCGCACCTTACATCGCCGGTCTATTATGAGTACATTCGCTCACTCGGCGTGCACCGCATCAGCCTCGAGCTGCTGCGGTCTCGTGCCGAGGCCGATGTGGAATTGAAGGAACAGATCCGGCAAAAGTTCATCGGCCACAGCACTTCGCTGAACACCTTTTTCGGCTTTGATCTCGACGCCGTACGCGCCGCGGACGCGCCGGGAACGTCGTCGCCTTCTCCGCTTGGCCTGCGTGCGGGCGAGTTCATCCAACTCGTCAAATACGCCGCCTCGCTCGCAAATACGCGAATAATTGAGTTTACCGAGGTCAATCCACGTTTCGATATCGACGATCGGACGGCAAAACTCGCCGCGGTTGCAATGCACAGGTTCTGTACCGGTGTTGCATGATTTTCATCACTTTGGAGGATAATGTATGACTCGATTTCGCATCGCGATCGCAACAATACTTTTGACGGCAGCAATCGGCTTCAGCATGGCTTTGCTCCCGTCGTCCCCTGTTTTACCTGTTGTCGAGGCGGCCGAGATAGCCGCGGTCAGCCGCTGTGGCTGGTTCGTCAACCCGACGCCCGGGAATGCCTGGCTTATCGACGCTGCAGGCGAATGGACTATCGGGGTTCAGGGCGGCTTTCAGGCGGCGGGCAACTGGCCGGACTTCCCCGACTCTCGGTGGGTCGCCACGAACGGCAGCTACGGCTACGGCTGCGCGTGCATGAAGGTCGATTCGAATGCCCGAAGCAAACGGATCACCCGCATCTACTCCGCCTCGTCACGGCCGCTGTCAACGTGCCGCAACGACCGCGCGATCCGCGACTCAGAGCCGAGCGAGTAACGCCGGCGTTACTTGACACTAAATACGCCGTTTGGCATTCTTTAGGTTCGCTTTGCTACGGCAAGACGCGAAGTGTAGGCACTTAGCTCAGTGGTAGAGCACTACCTTGACACGGTAGGGGTCAGCAGTTCAACTCTGCTAGTGCCTACCATTTTACATACTTTCGATAAGATGCTTTCGAAGAACTTTGCTGTTTTGACAACTACTACGACCCGCCTCTAATGGCGGGACAGGTTCAGACGGCTCTAGCGTTTACGCTAATCGCACTCTGAACAAGGCAAAGTCGCTCTTATCGGATCTGATCTTTTTTAGTAGTAGGACACGAGTAAGCGAGTAAATCGTGAATCGTAAATAGTGAATAGGTTAAGAGCGGCAGGCCGGAGGGTCTTCCGGAAATTGTGAGTGGTTTTGGCTATTCACGATTGACGATTAACTATTTACTACAGTATGAGCGAACTGAACGTAAAATTTGGCGATAAGCAGCAGGCCATACCTGCGCCTGCGACGGTCATTGACGCGATAAAGGCGTTCGACCGCGATGTTTTGAAAACGCTCGCTCGCCGCAAAGGTCAACGGCGAGGAAGTCGATCTGAATAAGGAACTTGCGGCGACCGACGAAGTGCTCTCGATCGAGCCGATCACCGCCGACTCGCCGCGACGGGCTTGAGGTTATTCGGCATTCGACCGCGCATCTGCTCGCGGCTGCGATACTCGATCTTTTCCCCGGGACGAAGCTCGGCGTCGGCCCGGCGTTGATGGAAGATCCGCGATACGGCTTCTATTACGACGTGATCGCTCCGCGAAATCTCACTGAGGAAGACCTGCCCGTCATCGAGAAGAAGATGAAGGAGATGGCAAAGCGCGACCTCAGATATCGCCGCGACAATATCAGCAAGGCTGAGATCCTCGAGATGTTCAAGGGCCGCGACGAGCCGCTCAAATGCGAGTTGATCGACGAAAAGGTCGATGGCAGCGCCAGCGTTTATTACATCGACGGTTCGCCGTTCATCGATTTTTGCCTGGGACCGCACGTACCGCATACCGGTAAACTCAAAGCGTTCAAGCTTCTGGCCCTCTCTGGTGCCTATTGGAAAGGCGACGCCGAGCGTGAGCAGATGCAGCGTATCTACGGGACGGCATTTGCGACGCAGGTCGAACTCGACGCGTGGATACTTCAACGCGAGGAAGCCGAGAAACGCGATCACCGCAAACTCGGCCGCGAGCTCGACCTGTTCTCGATCAGCGACGAATACGGCCAGGGCCTCATCCTGTGGCACCCCAAAGGCGGCATCATCCGCAATGAAATGGAGCGGCTGCTTAAGGAAGAGCTCGAACGTCGCGGTTACAGCTTTGTGTTCACGCCGCACATCGCCAAGCGCAATCTTTGGTTCACCAGCGGCCACGAAGGCAACTATTCCGATTCGATGTACGCCCCGACGAGCATCGAGGACGAGGAATACCGGCTCAAGCCGATGAATTGCCCGTTCCATATCGGCATCTACAAATCCAGCCCACGATCGTATCGCGATCTGCCGCAGCGTTATTCCGAAATGGGCACCGTTTATCGTGCAGAGCTTGAGCGGAACGCTCCACGGCCTGATGCGTGTTCGCGGATTCTCGGTCGATGACGCTCATCTTTTTGTGCGGCCCGATCAGGTCCACACCGAGGTTGCCGACTGTCTGGACTTTGCGATCAAGGTCTTTGAGACCTATGGTTTCGACAAGGTCAGATTCGAGCTTTCCGTTCGCGGCGATGCCGAGAACAAAGGCTATCTCGGTGCCGACGAAGACTGGGCAGCTGCCGAAGATCAACTTGCGCAGCGCGTTGAAGGAACGCGAGATCTCGTACGAACGTATCGAAGGCGAGGCCGCATTCTATGGCCCGAAGATCGACATCAAGATCGAAGACGCCATCGGCCGTATCTGGCAGTTGGGAACGATCCAGCTCGATTTCAATCTGCCCGAACGATTCGAGCTCGAATATACCGGCGAAGACAACCAGAAGCATCGCCCGTACATGATCCATCGGGCATTGTTCGGTTCGATCGAGCGGTTCTTCGGCGTGCTGATCGAGCATTATGCGGGGGCATTCCCGCTGTGGCTCGCTCCCGTGCAGGTTGCTGTCCTGCCGATCACTGACCGCATCAATGAATACGCAGAGGCGGTCGCCGGCGAGCTTCGTGAAGCGGGTTTCCGCGTGGAAGCCAACACCATTTCTGATAAGATCGGTGCAAAGATACGCGACGCTCAGATGCAGAAGGTGCCGTACATGCTCGTTCTCGGCGATCAGGAGCTCGAGAACAGAGCTGTCGCCGTCAGGCACAGAAAACAGGGTGATATCGGAGCGATGTCGCTTGCAGAGTTCAAGGAGAAGATCGGGGCTGAAAAACAAAGCCGCAGTCTCTAAGAACAGGTCTTTAACAAACGGAGGCATTTATCGCTAGAAGATTTGGTGGAAATAGATTCAAGCCGCGGTTTCGTGAGCCGCTGCACCGCACGAACGAACGGATAAGAGTTCCTTCTGTGCGGGTCGTGTTGGATGACGGAGGAACGCTCGGTGTAATGGACACGCGCGACGCTATTCAGGAAGCGAGATCCAGGGGACTCGACCTTGTCGAGATCGCGCCGAACGGCCAGCCGCCCGTGGCGAAGATCATCGATTACGGCAAATTTCTTTACGAGCAGAAAAAGAAGGCCCACGACGCTAAAAAGAAACAGGTCACCGTTCAGGTCAAAGAGATCAAGTTTCGACCGGGCACAGATGATCACGATTACCAGTACCGAATGGAACACGCCCGCCAATGGCTCGGCGACGGCGACAAAGTGAGGGCGGCGATCGCCTTTCGCGGACGTGAGATGTCGCACCGCGAGCTTGGGGCAAAGATCCTCAAGCGATTGACAGAGGAACTGGCCGACGTGGCCGACGTAGAGGTCGCGCCAAAGATGGAGGGCTATCAGATGTTCACCATCCTTTCGCCGAAAAAGAGCAAGACGCCCTCGGCAAAGCACACGTCCGTTGCGCCAAACAAGGAAGAGGAGCCGGCCAAAGCCAAAGAAAGCCGCCCCGAAGAAGGCGGCACCGGAACCAGAGGTCGCTCCAAAAAAGGACGACGACGAGATATTTTAGTAGAAAGTTTTAGATAGGAGAAGAAGTTATGCCAAAACTGAAAACACACAAAGGTGCGGCGAAACGATTTCGCTCGACGGCGAGCGGTAAATTCAAACGCGGCCACAGCCACGCACGTCACATTCTTGACCAAGAAGACGAATAAGCGTAAACGCAACCTCGACATCGACGTGATGGTGTCCGAGGGCGATCAGAAGCGTGTAGAGAAGATGCTGCCATACGGACGAGACTAGGAAAGTTAATATGCAAATGAAAATTTAGAGATTCGGCCGAACATGATTCATCATTGTCCATTATCAATTCTCAATTTCACGACGAAGGAGTGAATCATGCCAAGAGCAAAACGTGGTAACAAGCGCACCGAGAAGCGTAGAAAAATATTAAGCCGTGCCAAAGGCTATCGTGGAACTAAATCTAAACTGTATCGCTCGGCCAAAGAGTCGGTCGAGCGCGCACTTAACTTTGCCTACACAGGCAGAAAGCTGAAGAAGCGCGATTTTCGCAAACTGTGGATCGTCCGCATCAACGCGGCCTGCCGCCTGAATGACATGAAGTATTCCCAGTTCATTCACGGCCTCAGCCTCGCCGGGATCGAGCTCGACCGCAAGGTCCTAGCCGACATGGCCGTCAAACAGCCCGAAGCGTTCGCGGCTGTAGCGACGCAGGCAAAGGACGCGATCAGTCAAAAGGCCGCAGCAGCCTGAGAGAGCCTACGAGTCCAGATAGCGGCGTGGAAGACCCGTTTCCACGCCGCCGTTATTTGTCGACCTCGCTCTTGGCCTCCGCAAAACTGTCGATCGCGAAGTCGAGGTCTTCTTTTGAGTGGGCAGCGGAAACCTGCGTCCTAATTCTCGCCTTACCTTTCGGCACGACCGGAAATGAGAATGGGATCACGTATACGCCCTTCTCCAGCAGCTTTTCCGCCATTCTAACGGCTGGTCCCGCTTCGCCAAACATGACCGGCACGATCGGATGCTCGCCGGGAAGGACGTCGAGGCCGATAGAGGCGATCTTTTCGCGGAAGTAGCGGGTGTTGTCCATCAGTTTGTCGCGGAGTTCTGTCGATGAAGACAGCATGTCGATAGCCGCGATCGAGGCAGTGACAATAGGCGGGGCGACCGAGTTTGAAAACAGGTATGGACGCGATCGCTGCCGCAGCAGATCGATGATCTCTTTGCGGCCACTCGTGTAGCCGCCGCTAGCACCGCCAAGGGCTTTGCCGAGCGTTCCGGTGATGACGTCGACACGTCCCATCACGTCGCAGTGCTCGTGAGTTCCGCGACCCGTCTTTCCCATAAAGCCGACGGCGTGCGAATCATCTACCATCACCATCGCGTCGTACTTCTCGGCCAGGTCGCAAATCTCTTTGAGCGGAGCGATGTAGCCGTCCATTGAAAAAACGCCGTCTGTCGCGATCATCTTGAACCGGGCCGACGATGCCTCCTGCAGCTTCGCCTCCAGATCGGCCATGTCGCAGTTCTTGTATCTGTACCTCTGCGGCTTGCTGAGGCGAATGCCATCGATGACGCTGGCGTGATTCAGTTCGTCCGAAATGACTGCGTCCTCTTCACCGAGCACCGTCTCAAACAGTCCGCCGTTTGCGTCAAAACATGACGTGTAAAGTATCGTGTCCTCGTCCCAAGGAACTCGCTGATCTTCGCCTCGAGAACCTTGTGTATCGTCTGCGTTCCGCAGATAAATCGCACCGACGACAGCCCAAAGCCCCACTCGTCCAGCCCCAGATGGGCCGCGGCAACAATATCAGGATGGTCCGACAACCCGAGATAATTATTGGCGGCACATATTGAGCACCTCGCGGCCGCCAACGCTGATGCGGGCTTCCTGCGGGCTCTCAATAACGCGCTCGTTCTTGAACAAACCCGCTTCTTGTATCTCTGAAAGCGTCGCTTCCAAATGATTCTTGACCCTGCCCGTACATAGCTTTCGTCCTTTTCGTGTATTTCGCGGTTGACCTCTTACGATCTCGCTCCAATCAAGTATCACCTTGCCCAATTCCCTTCCCGCATCACCTCAAATCCCTTCTCAAATTCCTTGTACGAATCGATGCGTAATCACCGGCGAAATGTCGAGGCCACCTTCGAGCAGGACGCTCATTTGGTACCACGTCTCATACATCTCGCGGCCGTAGATGCCCTTGATCGTGAGCATGTTAAAGATGACGGTCTTCCAGTTAATCGCGAATTCCTCGGGCGGAATACCGAGAAAGGCAATATTGCCGCCGTGCGTCATGTTCGCCAGCATGTCGCGAAAAGCCTGCGGATTGCCCCGACATCTCCATACCGACGTCAAAGCCCTCTTTCATGCCGGCTTCCTTCTGCACGTCCTCGATTTCACGGTTCGCGGACATCCACCGCGAGCGTCACGTCGAATTTCTCCGCCAGCTCCAGCCTCTTCGGATCTACGTCCGTAATCACGATGTTCCGAAGCCGGCCTGCGTGCCTCGCAACCGCGGCCGCCATGATGCCGATCGGCCCGGCACCGGTGATCAACACATCCTCGCCGAACACCTCGAACGCCAGCGCCGTGTGAACCGCATTGCCAAACGGATCGAATATCGCCGCCACGTCCAGATCGATGCCCGGCTTGTGCTTCCAGATGTTGGTCATCGGAACGGCGATGTATTCGGCAAAACCGCCATCGGTGTTTACACCGAAACCGAGCGTACGAGCACACTTAAACCGCCGCCCGGCCAAGCAATTACGCAGCGGCCGCATACCAAATGTCCCTCGACGCTGACGATGTCGCCGATCTCAAAATCGTTAACATTCGACCCGACCTCGACGATCTCGCCAACCAATTCGTGCCCGAGTATCGTCGGCACTTTGATCGTGCTCGTCGGCCCATTTGTCCCAATTCCAGATACGGACGTCAGTGCCGCAAATGCCGGTCCGCTTGATGCGGATCAGCACGTCATTGATCGAGATGGTTGGCTCGGGAACGTCCTCGAGCCACAGTCCCTGCTCAGCTTTGCTCTTGACCAGTGCTTTCATGGTTTTCCTACGGTAATGATAACAAGGCGGCGACGCCGAAGCGAACTTCGCATCATCCCTTAAAACTTTAACGTCGTCACTTACTTCCGGCCTGCACAATCAGGTATTCTAATGCTTTATGTCGGACGGAATCACACAGATCCAGGACCTCCGCGATCGGCTCGGAAGCGAGCTTGGCACGCTAACGTCTGTCTCGACCGATGGCCTGAGCCTCGCC
>CAVQUD010000007.1:0-394703 GCA_963716755.1 Blastocatellia bacterium | reverse complement strand
ACTTCGATAACGATCGATTTGCGGATACTACGGCATTAGGCTCGTTTCTCTGTGCCGAAGAGGTGCTAAATGGCCGCACGCTGATGCTCTACGGCGACATCGTGTTCGATCGCGGCATTCTCGAACGCCTTCTTAGGTCCGAGGCCGACATTACGATCGTCGTCGATCACGCGCCGGCGGGCGCTCACGCCGCTGTCAATGGGCAGCAGCCCGAGCTATCCTGAGATGGTGCAGACGCAGCGTCAGTTGAATGTCGATACATCGTTCATTCCGGACGACAGCCTGAACGTCGCTCTGAAAGCCGGACGTAAGCTGCCCGAAAGACGAGGCAAACGCTGAATTTATCGGCATGGCGATGTTCTCGGAAGAGGGAATCGAGAAGTTCAAGGCCGCTTATTACGACGCTAAGACGAAGCACGAGAGCGGACCCTTTCACGAAGGAGAAACGTTCGATAAAGCATCGTTCAGCGATATTTTCCAGGAACTGATCGACCGTGGTATCACCGTTTCGTGCGTCGATATCTACAAGGGCTGGGTCGAGGTAGATACGTTTGATGACTATAGGAACATGTGGGTGGAGGTCGAAAATTGAGCCACGGCGAAGACACCGGTCATCTTTATCACGATTTTAAGACGCAAGGGTACGACTTCTTTGTAGGCGTGCCGTGCTCTTTTCTCAAGGGCTTTATCAAAGAGATGGAGGCCGACGAGACGACGGAATTTATCCCGGCCACACGTGAGGACATTGCGATGAGCATCGCCATCGGAGCGTATATGGCGGGCAAAAAGCCGCTTGTCTATATTCAAAGCTCCGGCCTTGGCCACCTGGTTAACGTGATCACGTCGCTGCTTACTCCGTACGAGATACCGATCCACGTCCTGGTCAGCCTGCGTCGTGCCGCCGTTCGAGCATTTTGAGATGTACCGAATCTCGCAGCGATTTGCTCAAACTGATGAACTACGACAACTTCACCATCGTCGAGGAGGCGGAACCCAAATGAAAAGGATAGACGCGATCCGACAGATAATGGACGGTGTCACGGACGAGTTGGTCGTCGCCACGACGGGCATGATCGCCCGCGAGGTGTTTGTCGCAAAAGACCGCGAGGCAAACTTTTACATGTGCGGCTCGATGGGCTGCCGCACTGTCTATCGGCATAGGCCTGGCGATGAATACCGATAAAAAGGTTATCGTCATCGACGGCGACGGTGCGGCACTGATGTCGCTCGGCAGCCTGGCCGTGTCCAAATATCACAAGCTCGACAATCTCAAGCATTACGTCATCGACAACGGCACGTATGCCTCGACCGGCGATCAGCCGACGTGCTCGAACGTCGTCGATTTTGCGGCCATCGGTCACAATGTCGAGGTGATTCATGTTGAGCCGGGCAATGAAAAAGGCACGCCCCGAATTCCTTACGAGCCCGAAGAGATGACGCGCCGGTTCCTCTCGGCCACGAGAAACTAAGGTGAAAGCCATCCTTCTTGCAGCTGGGCGATCGACCCGGCTTTATCCAATAACGCTCGCGACGCCAAAATGCCTGCTAGAGGTTGGCGGCCGCACCTTACTCGAATACCAACTCGACGCTCTCGACAAGTGCGGCGTTGACGAGGTGATCGTCGTAACCGGTTACTTTCGCGAGATGATCGAGGCGAAATTTGCGGAGGTCGAGGAACGGTATTCGTTTACGACGACCTTCGTCTACAATCCGCTATTTGCCGAAACTAACAACATCTACTCGCTCTGGACGGCAAAGGACGCGGCCCGCGGCAGTGAATTTCTCGTCATGCACGCCGATGTGTTGTTTCACCCCGGAATTCTCGAGACCTGCTGCAAACAGCCGGGCGACATCGTGCTCGTTGCCGACGAGCACCTTCACGAAGAAACGATGAAACTCGTCGCATCTGACGGCCGTGTGACCAGCGTTGGCAAGCATGTTAAGTTTGACGAGGCCTCGGGCACGTTTCTCGGCATCGCTAAGTTCTCGCCAGCCGGCGGGACGCGAATGTTCGACGAACTCGACCGAGTGATCGAGGCCGGCGATACGAACGCCTATTTCACGCTCGCGCTGATGGGCCTGATCGCTAACGGGGAAGCTATCGGCGTTAGCTGGACCAACGGCCTCGCGTGGATCGAGGTCGACTTTCCCGAGGAACTCGAACAGGCCGAAAAGGTCCTTCCGCTGCTGGCATAGATCGTCGAAGTTGGAAAAACCGTCGCTTTTTTCGTTTAGTAGTCCGGGTCTCTCTGTCTCCGGATGATAAAACTGCCGCAAATTTACCACGTACTCCGTCCTCGGCCTCGTGTTGGCGATCTTGCTCTCGACGCACGTGTTCGCGCAGAAACGGTTTTATATCTCGCCGGACGATCACACCGATTATTTCTGGATCGCTGACGACGTCGCCTATCGTCAGGCGTTCGTGTCGATGATCGACTATTACCTCGATAAGATGGACCAGACGGCGGCGAACCCACCGGATACGCAGATGCGTTGGAACTGCGACGGCAGTCTGTGGATGTGGGAGTACGAGAAAAATCGCACGCCGCAGCAGTTTGAGCGAATGATGTCGCGCGTTCGGCGACGGGCATATGAGCGTCCCGCTCAACGCACTCGTGCTGGTCCAGGGCGGTTCGCCGGCTGAGGCTGTAATTCGGGGGATGTATTATCCGGGGCTGATCGAGCGGCGGCACAATGTGCGATTCCCGCTCGCGATCGCGATGGAGAACCAGACGATGTCGTATGGATTGCCCTCGCTGTGGGCCGGCTCGGGTGCGAAATATAGCTGGAAAGGCGTCTGCAACTGTGCCACACAAGTTCCGCAGCTCAATAACCGCGACCGCGAGATCTATTACTGCGGCGGACGCGACGGCAGCAAGGTGCTGATGAAGTGGAATTCGCTATTTGTCGGCAACCAGCATATCGGCGGCTATGCCGAGGCGTTTGACCCGATGTCGTCGATCTTGTTTGCTGAGACGAATGCGAATTTTCAGTCTCGATATCCGTTTCCGGTGATCGGGGCGTTCGGCCGCGGCTGGGATGACCTGCAGTATACAAGCGACGAATTTGTCACCGTCGCCCAGCAGAATTCAAATGCGAACCGCCGCATTATCGTCTCGAACCAGGAAGATTTCTTTCGCGATTTTGAGAAGAACCACGGGGCCGGTCTCGAAACGCACGCCGCCGCATACGGCAACGAATGGGACGCTCTGACAGCGTCGCTCGCCGAGGTCTCGGCCCGCGTAAAACGCAGCACGGAGAAGCTCCGCGTCGGCCGAGGCAATGGCAACGCTCGTTTCGCTGAATCAACCGTCATTCATGACGCCGCGGATCGCTCAGCGGGATAAGGCGATGCTCAATCTGGGGCTGTACTTCGAGCACGACTGGACCGCCGACGGACAGATATCACGCACGACCCGGGCCAATTGGAGCCGCCAGGTCGAAGGCGAAGTGACGAGTTATGTCGATAAACTCTACGAGGACGCACGCAGTGAATTAGGCAAACAGATCTCGCGCTCGGGCCCGAATCAGCGGTTTTTTGTATTCAATCCGCTGAGCTGGACCCGAACCGACTTTACCGATCTGCCGCTCAAATGGAACAGCACGGTCCATGTCGTCGACGTCGCAACGGGGCTGGAGGTGCAGAGCCAGATCGTGCGTTCCGGCAATCAAAGGTTCCTTCGCGTGCTCGCGTCAAACGTGCCGTCCGTCGGCTATAAGGTCTTTGAGATCAGGCCCGGTGCCGGGCCGGGGTATCCTAACGCCGCGACGGTCACCACGACCACGATCGAAAATGGTTTTTATCGCGTCACCGTCGCGGGCGACGGAGCGATCACGAGTCTGGTCGACAAAACGTTCGGTAATCGCGAGGTGGTCCGCAATATCGGCGGCCGCGTCGCCAACGACCTCGGCGGCAACCGCACGGGCACGATCGTCGTGGAGAATGTCGGTCCGGTCAGCGTCACGCTGCGTGCGACGTCGACCAGTCCGATCCCGCATATCACACGTGTCACGCTGCATCACAACATCAAACGCGTGGATGTCCAGAATGAGATAATCGCCAATTTTGGCGATGTAAAGACCTGGAGCTACTCGTTCAACATCGACACGCCAAACGTTTGGCACGAGGAAGTCGGGGCTGTGATCGGAGCCAAACTGCTCGCCAATGGCGGCCACTACAGCCCGCGAAATGCCCGCTATGACTGGCTGACGTTGAACCACTTTGTGGACATGCAGAGACGGCGTCTCGGGTAATTACGGCGTCACGCTGTCCAACTGGGACAACCAGTTCATGCGCCTTGGCGCTAGTAGCGTTTCAACGCTCGACACGGCAACGCCGCAGATCAATGTCCTCGCCGGCGGCCAGATCGACGGCAGCAGCCTCGGCATCCCGGACCAGGGCGGCGACCGGTACTTTTTGCAGCGATTTGCTCTCTGGACGCACGGGGAATTTGATCAGGCGGCCTCGATGCGGCTCTCACTCGAACATCAAAATCCGCTCGTCGCCACAATGATCGACGGCGTCGGCACACAAACACGGCCGTATCCGGCGAACAGTTTTTCCTTCGTGAATATCTCCGATCCCAACGTCCTGCTCTGGGCCCTAAAGCCCGCCGAGGACGGCATCAACCGCGGCGTCGTCGCCCGCGTCTGGAATCAAGGCAATAGCGGGAACTATTCGCTGGCGCTCTCACAACCGATCACATCGGCCGAACGACTTACGCATATCGAGACGACGATCGCCCCCGCGACTATTTCGTCGGGCCAGCTTAACGTCGCCATAAACCAGCAGCAGATACAGACACATTTGCTTCGATTGAACGCTGTCGCGTGTCCGCTAACTCAGATCCGTTGTAATTAAGATCCGCTAGGTCACGAACCGACATCCTTGCCGATGTGTACACGCAGAGCCCGTCGGCCGCGATCGACGAGCACCTGAAAATCGCCGCGCGCCTGAGCGGCCTTGACGACGCCGAACGTGTACTTTTGGCCGGGCACCGGCAGGTCGAACGCGTCATCGGACGTGATCTGCAGGAATACGCCGTTGTTTGCACCGCCCTTATACGCCTGGCCGGTCGAGTGCAGAAATCGCGGGCCGAAGCCGAGGCAAGTGGCGACACGATGCGATTCCAAGACCTTTTCGCGGATCGCCTGGAGGGTCGTTTGATTCTCAGCGTTCATTTCGATATAGGCGAGCAACGCGAAATAGTCGTCGGGACCGAGTTTGTCGAGATGGGCGGCGATGATCGCAGCGGGACCGACCTCGGTGACCGCGTTGGTTAGCTCAGCCGCGTACTCATTACTGCAGAAAAACGATATCCCGTCGCCTTTGAAGAACGGTGTTTCCTCCGGCAGTTTGCCGCTCTCCTCATATTCATCCGTGATCTTGCGGGCCTCGATCTTCGCTGATTCGACGTCGGGTTGGTTGAAGGGGTTGATGCCCATGACCGCACCGGCGACGGCGGTCGCAAATTCCCAGCGGAAGAACTCCTGGCCGAGGGTGTCGATACTTTCCAATTCGATCTGCACGACGGGGTGGCCCGCGACGGACATCTCGCGGGCGTGTTCGGCAAAGCCGTTGTCGCCAGTCAAAGTTAGATAGGCAAAAACGCGGTCGCTCCCGTATTTTGCGGCCGGCTGTGGCGGCTCGCGGTCAACAGGAATGATCGCGACGCCGTTCTTGCCGGTCGATTCGGCGACGAGCTGTTCCATCCACGCGCCCAAATCGTAGATCTCAGGCGAGGTGAAGATCGTCAGTTTGTCGCGGCCCGCTCGATGGCAAACGCCGAGGATGAGCCCGAGCAATCCGCCCGAGTTCTCTCGCAGATCGGCGTTCCGACAAGCATCGACCATTGGTTTGGTATTTTGCAGCAACTGCTCGACATCGAGCCCCATCGAGGCCGCAGCCGTCATTCCAAACGCTGATAAGGCAGAGAATCGTCCGCCGATTATAGCCTTACCGTAGAAGATGTGTCGAAAACGGTCATCACGCGCGACCTGTTCCATCCTTGAGCCGGGATCGGTGATGGCGATAAACTGGCGGCCCGCATTTTCACGTCCGACGCGCTCGGCGAGACGTTCAAAAAAATACTGCTTGAAACAATTTGGTTCCAATGTCGAGCCGGACTTGCTGGCGACGACAAAGAGCGTTTTTTCGAGATCGAGCTTGTTCTCAAGCGCTTTCACCTGTGCAGGAACGGTCGAATCTAGGATATGGAACTGATGCTTGCTAAACGTGATCGCCAGGACCTCAGGACACAACGACGAGCCGCCCATGCCCATCAGCAGGACGTGGGTGAATCCGGCGGCCTCAATATCCGCCTGCAGGTTGCGATACTTTTCGAGGTCCGCCAGTTCCTCATCAACGATATCCAGCCAGCCGAGCCATTTGGCCTCGTCGTCGCCGGTCCAGACCGAGGCGTCTTTGTTCCAGATACGCGCGGTCTTGTCATTGCCGCTCCAGTCGGCGATCCCAGCGTGCAGCGCAGCTTCCAGTTCCGCCGGCAGGCTGTACTCAAAAGTGTTAAGAGGCATGAGACGATTCTAGCCGAGTTTTGCTAGAATTCGAGCCATGAAATGCATTGTGTGTGTCCTTTCGCTGCTGATAGCTGCGGCGACGCCAACCTTTGCACAGCCCTGCGCCAAGGCGGCAAAAGAGGTCAAACCGACCTTGTCAGATTCGGCCAAGCTCGCACACTCGGAAAAGCTCGAGATCGCGGCCCACAGCTACACGGCCGAGCCGACGGTCGACAATCTGATCTGGTTCGCCCGGCGAAAAGGCTATCTCGGCCATTACAAGGACGCGATCGACGTCTTAACGGCGGGTGTTGCGAAGTTTCCCAAAGACGCCCGAATGTATCGCCATCGCGGCCATCGCTACATAACGCTGCGCTGTTTTGACGACGCGATCCTCGACCTCGAGACGGCGGCCAAGCTTATCAAAGGTAAGCCCGACGAGGTCGAACCTGACGGCCTGCCAAACGCGCAGAATATTCCGACGAGCACGCTCCAGTCCAATATCTGGTATCACCTCGGCCTGGCCTACTATCTCAAAGGCGATTTTAAGAAGGCGATCGAGGCCTACAAGGAATGTCTCAAGGTCTCAAAGAACCCGGATATGCTCGTCGCGACCTCGCACTGGTATTACATGGCCCTTCGTCGGACCGAGAATTTCAAGGATGCCGAGAAGGTCCTGGTGGCGATCGACGGCGATGTTGAGGTGATCGAGAACGAAGATTACCTAAAACTCCTGCGCCTTTACCGAGGCGAGGTCCGGCCCGAGATGCTGCTTGAGATGATCGACAGTGCAGATTCGCTCGGCAGCGCGTCACTCGGGTACGGCGTCGGGAACTGGTTTCTCTCCAACCGCGACAAGATTCGTGCGCGGCAGATCTTTCGAAAAGTCATCAACGGCAATCAATGGGCGAGCTTCGGATACATCGCGGCCGAGGCTGAACTCAGCGCGTCTCGAGTAACTCCGACAGCTCGCGTTTGAGCAGCTTACCGGTCGGGCCTTTGGGGATGTCGGCGACGAAATGTATGGTTTTAGGGCATTTGTAGTCGGCCAGATGTTCGCGGCAAAAGGTCATTAGTTCATCGGCTGTGGCCGCAGCCTCGGCGATAAGCACGACAAAGGCAGTCACTTCCTCGCCATACAATTCGTCCGGGACTCCGATCACGGCCGCCGCGGCAACGGCCGGATGACGGTAGAGAACGTCATCGATCTCCCGTGGGTAGATGTTCTCGCCGCCGCGGATGATCATGTCGGATTTGCGGTCGGCTATGTAGTAGAAGCCGTCCGCGTCCCGGAAACCGATATCGCCGGTGTGAAACCAGCCGCCTCGAAAGGCGTCGGCGGTCGCTTTCTCGTTCCTAAAATAACCCTTGAAGATATTCGGCCCACGCAGCACGATCTCGCCCAATTCGCCGTCGGACACTTCAAGATCATTCTCGTCAACCACTTTCATCTCATTGCCGATCGGCTGGCCGCATGAGCCTGGACGCCGCGTCTCATTCGGAGGGTTGAATGTCGAACGGCAGGTTGATTCCGACAGGCCGTAGCCTTCGATGACAAGGACGCCGAAAGTCTCTTCGAACTTCCTGAGGACCTCGACCGGAACGGGAGCGGAACCGCACATGGCGAACTTCAGTCTGGAGTCTGGAGTCGTAAGTCTTGAGTCCGTCTCCTGCTTCAGACTTAAGACTCCAGACTCATGACTTTTGGTTAAGAGCATCGACAGCATCGTCGCAACGGAGCCGAACGAAGTGATCTGATACTTGTCGATGATGTCCCAGAATCGTGACGCTGAGAATTTCGGCGCAACGACCGTTGAGCCGCCAGCGTAAAGAGCGGCCATGGTCGTTACCGAGACAGCGTTCATATGAAACAACGGCATGATTGTCAGTAGCCGGTCATCCGGGCCGAAATCCATCCATTCCGCGATCTGACGGGCGTTTGCGATGAGGTTGCCGTGGCGTTAGCAGACAGCCTTTTGGCTTGCCGGTCGTTCCTGAGGTGTAGATAATGATCGCGTAGTGATTCGAGTCGAGATCGACGGCATCGAGATTGTCCGAAAAGGTGCCCGTCGCCGCTTCGATGTCATCAAACATAAGGACCGGCAACGCGAACGCTCCCACCGTGAGGGATGAGTCCGAAAGCAGCAATTTGGATTCAGAATTACCGACTACCCACTCGATCTCCTCGACTTTGAGCAGTGAGTTGACGGGGCCGGCGACGGCGCCGATCTTCCAGCACGCAAAATACGCGATGATGTATTCCGGCGAGTTCGGCAGTAGCAGACTTACAACATCACCTTTAGAAATGCCGTGAGACCGCAGCATATTTGCCGTGCGATTCACGGTCGCGTCAAACTCGCGATAGGTCCATGCCCGTCCGTCTGCCTCGGCAAAGAGAAACGGCTTGTCTCGGTGTTCTAACACGCGAGTTTCTAAGAGTTTACGGATGTTTTCTTTGCTTTCAGCCATTATTTTCTGTATAAGATTAGCATGTAAGCTAACGGTCAGCCATGGCCCCTTCTCTCCGCCTTTGGCAGGCTGATCTGACCCAAAAACACACACGCAAAGACCCCGGACGTCGGACGTTCCGAAGATATTACTGAATTCGCTGATCGATAGAATATGAAACTCAACACGCTCCTTCTTATCATGGCGATCGTTGCCGCAACCACAACCGCCGTGCATGCACAGGCCTACAGCAAGCTGGCCGACGATACGATCAAGTACGTCAAAGGCCGGCACATTCGGCAAACCTGATGTTGCTAAAAAGACCGAGAAGCTCGCCATCGGCCAAGTCAGGTCCACTTTAAGACCGTAACATCACGCCGCTGCCGTTAACCGAAATAACGCGGCTGACGTGACCGTTTATCTCGACAGCGACCTGACGACCGGCGACCTCGCGGAGATCACGAACGATTTCTACAGATCGCTCACGGCGAGTCTCGAAAGGATCGGTATTCCGACCGCATCGTTCGACGCGGTAAAGGCAAGTGAGTATTACGCGGACCGGCTAGCGAAGCGCGCGGACGACAAGAATGCTGATTTCGACGGCAAGTTAGGTCAGGCGTGGGTGTCGGTGAATCCGCATGACGGGCCGGTATTGTTTCGTTACCGTCCGCAAGGTGTGCCGGAGATCGTCGGTTACGGCCAATTCAAAAAGCTCACCAAAACTGCCGAAACGGCCGGCGGCGACCTGATGATGATCGATGTTGTACTCGATTTTGCGTCGATAGATCTCTCGGCTGACATCAAACAGGATAAAGCGGGCTGGCTATATAGCGATCCCTATTTTCACGCCGACTATAGCATCGCCGGGCTGATGAACGTGCCTGAGAGCTACGTTTACATGGTCAACAAAAAGAACGGGTTCGACGTGTACCGCAGCGAGCTGCCGGTAGCGGAGCGGTTCGGTTTTGCTGACAAGCCGCGTGAGGATCCGAGCAAAGCCGCGATCAGCAGCGCGAAGTATTTCAATGGAGCAAGGCATCCGTTCACACCCCTCGTGATCACCACCAAACGTGATCTCTACAAACTCGCGGCCAAGAAAGTACTTGCTCGCTACGCCGACGTCCTTGCAGAAAAGTTTCGCGTCATCCGCAGCGGCGAGAAACCCTCCGACAAAACCGTTGCTGAAAAGCCTCAGGACAATACGACTCTCCAACAGGTCACGGAGCAGGCCAGGAAGAACAACGATACGACGCCGGTAACGACGGGCGAGCTCACGACGGCCGCGGCTGACGCAGAAAAACAGGGCAAGTATCAGCTTGCCGTCGATTATTACGGTCAGTTGATCAAGCTCGATCCTGAGAACTTCGACTACTTTTTCCAACGCGGAGCTTTGCAGCTCAACTATCTCAATAAACCTAAGGACGCGATCAAGGACTTTGACCAGGCGATCAAACTGAACCCTCGCGAACCGCTCGCCTACTTTAATCGCGGCACTGCATTCGTCAAGACCGAAGATTGGAAAAAGGCGAAGAAGGACTTTGACGTAGCGATCTCGGGGCGACCCGATTATGTCGATGCCTATCTAAATCGCGGGATCGCACTGATCTATATGAAGGAACTCGATGCCGCGATCGCGGATTTTGACCGCGGGATACAACTAAATCCTCGCGTTCCAAATCTATATCGGGCGAGGGCATTGGTCTACAAAGCAAAAGGTAATGCCGCTCTGGCGGCCGCCGATGAACTGCGTGCCGCCCAGATCGAACGGGGAAGATAGACATATGACATTGAGGTCCATTGGCTGCACTGCGGCCATTTTCATCTTCGGCGTCGTCGGCGCCAATTCACAGACCGGGGAGCAGCACCTGCAGAGATGTGACGCGAGCTACGCCAAGTCTAAATACGCCGATGCCGTAAAGCACTGCACCAAGGCGATCGAGGTAAAGCCCGGCTATGAGGAAGCCATGATGGCCCGCGCGGCGGCATATGAAAAGCTCGGCAACGATACTGCGGCTATCGCCGATTACACAGAGCTGATCCGTCTGACCAACGGCATGGCGATGTTCTATTTCTACAGGGCCGGCATCTATCTGAAACGTTCGGAAGTGGTAGATGCTCTGCCGGACCTGACCGCTGCCATCCAAAAGGAACCGAAAGGCCGTTATGCGGCGAGATCGCATTATCAGCGGGGATTGATCTATGACCAACTCGGCCAGGGTGATCTGGCGCAATCCGACTATGAAACGGCGGTCAAACTCGATCCCAAGATGACGGCTGCTAGAGAGAAGCTCAAGATATCCGTTTGGCGACCTGACGATGACCGAAGTGGCTGACAGGATTTTTCCGGGAGTTGAGACTCCCGCTGTCAGTCCAAAGCCGACGCCCAAGCCTACGCCGGTCGCTGTGGTCAAGCCCCTTCCGACTCCATCGCCCGTCCCGCAGTACCGGCCCTCGACAACGCCGCCGTCGGTGACGGTCAAGACGGCACCGGTCTCGAAGTCAGTGACTGTTCCCGTGACCTGGAAGCGTGGTGTACTTACCGGCACCGGCGTAAGCGTTGCTTCGCCCGTGCCCTATGTGCTCAAGAATGACAAACCCGATCCGCTCAATGAAACAATGGAGGCCAACATCGATTGGCAAATGTCGGATGGCGGCCTTTGGGCGACCGTGCGTTACATGAAATGGAACCAGAACTATACGAAGGTCCGACAGTACCTCGAGGACACCGTCAACGTCATCTTTAATAAACCGAAAGCGATCGACCTGTTCGTCAAAGACACGACATTCCTCGGCGAATCGGCTGCGTACATCGATGAAGAGCGGTACGACAGCTATGACAAAAAGACGGTCCGGCAAAAGATGATAGTTTTCGGCAAGCCGAATGATTTTGTAACCATCAATTTTGTCCATCCCGTCAGCGACACGGTCGCGGCCGCGAAAGTCGATCAGATCATCGCGTCGTTCAAAAAAGAGGGGACCGTTGCAGCGGCAGTCTCAAAGCTCGCACCGGCAAATTGGAAGACCTACAACTTCGGCGGCCTTCTTTTCGATTTTCCGACTGCCCCCGGCAACGGGCCATGTAAACCACCCGCCATGCCGGGCGAAACGAAAATGTGCGGAACGTGGGGAAAGAACGATATGACCATCGATATCAAATATCGCAATTATGGGAATGCGACCGTTCCCCAGCCGAGCCAATTGGCAGCACGGCACCTGCAGTTTACTAAGGAAGTCGAGATCGGCGACACAGGTTACAAAGACTATAAGACCGAAACGTACCCGATCAATCTGGGCGAAGCCGTAAAGGTCACCAACACCAGCGCGTTCAGCCGAACCGACACGATCTTCATTCGGCGCGGTGCTGAGGTATGGCAAGTATCGGTATGGCACTTCAACCGCTGGGACGGGGTTCGCGAGGCTGTGAGACGGGTCAACGGGTCAATTAAATTTAAGCCGTAGAGTTTGAATCGGCAAGAACGAAATATATGAGAGAACATCTGGAGTTGTATTCACGTGGATAAGACAACGCAGATAGGATCAGCAAAGATGAAAAAGGTTTGTTTACTCGTGATAATTTCCGGCCTCGCCATCGTGGCGAGCGGACAAACGCCGACGCCGGTGCCCGTTTTCAAGACATACGCCGAGGCAATGGCTGCCGGTAAAGCCGGATTTGATAAGAACAGTTTCACAGCGGCCGAGGCCGCCTACGGTCAGGCATTCGATCGGGCCTCTACCGACGATCAGCGTTTTGACGCTTTGATCAAACGGGGCGGAGCGTTTGAGAAGATGAGCCGCACGGAACGCACGAGTACGGGAAAGTACAAGGCCACGACAAAGACGATCTTCCTATTCCCGGACGCCGTGGCCGCGTACCGCAAAGCGGCTGAATTGCCGGGAATCTCCGCCGATAAAAAGGCTGAGGCCATGATGCTGATCGGTGAGATCTATTCGAACAGCTATAAGAGCGGCCATTTGTCGTCCCCGCCAATGTCGGGAAAAAACTGGAAAGAAATGGGGCGTGAAGAGTTTACCAAGGTAATTAATCTTTCGGGAATATCGTTTGACATCAAGGCGCGAGCGCTGATGGGCCGCGGGTTGGCGTACAACACCCTGGCGTCGTTCGGCACATTTGATACAAAGCAGGTGCAAGCCTCGGCCAAGGATCTCGAGGCGGCATTCATGACTGCCGGGGCGGCGGATCACATAAAGGCTGACGCGTTACAGGAACTAGTCGGCTCTATCAAAGCGAATTGGCGACGTAAATGCGTACTTCAACTCTTTGGATCAAATAACAAGGCTCTCAAAAGCAAAGCCCGCACAGCTCATCGACGCGTATGATGCCATCACGCTTCTCTTTCTGGAGAACGGCAAAGCTTGCCGAGGCGCGAAAAGCGGCCACCGAAGGGCTTGCCGTGCCAAAAGCCGAGGTCGACGACCGTGCGAAACTCTATCGCAACCTCGCATCGGCCCACCTGCTCGATCCGGCCAATAAGGTGCCGAGCGGCGTCTCTCCGCAGGCACTCAATCTGGCAAATGCCGAACTCGACAAAGCTGTAAGCAAGCGCGAACTCAAAGAACAGCGATCGGGCAAAGATACTGCTCAGTTTTGGCGGATATTTTCAGGAGATAAAAGTCGTCGGTGCAACTGAGACGGCGATAGCTCAGTTTCAGAAAGTGCTCGCTCTCAAGGGCCTCTCTGTAAGGGAACTTGCCGAGGCCCAATACGGCATAGGCGAGGCCTATCGCAACGCAGGCAAAACGGCCGAGGCCATTGCGGCGTATGAGAAGGTCAGCAGCGAGAGCGGCCAGTTTCACGGCTATGCGCAGCAGCGCATAAAGGGGCTGTCCCCGCCGGCTGCACCGAAGAATTAGTTTCGCTGGCCGCCACATCCGCGCTATTATTCAATCCTCATAAGGAGCATTTATGGAGCAGCAACAAAAGCGCTCGACCGTTGCAGATGCGGTGCGCAAGCATAAGGAATTCCTCTTCCCGGCCGTGGCGATGTATTACCAGGAGCCGATCGCCATCGTCAAAGGCGAGGGCGAAAAGGTTTGGGACGAGCAGGGCAACGAATATCTCGATTGCTTCGGCGGCGTGCTGACGGTTAGCGTTGGGCATGCCAATCCGCGGGTCAACAAGGCGTGGATCGATCAGGTGAATACGGTCGCTCACACATCGACGCTTTATGCGAACAAGCCGCAGGGCGATCTGGCCGAAAAGCTTGCGGAGATCACGCCCGGGAACCTAAAGAAATCGTTCTTTACCAACAGCGGTACCGAGGCGGATGACACAGCGATCCTCGCGGCAAAGATCGCGACCGGCAATAACGAAGTCATCGCTCTGCGTCATTCGTACGCGGGGCGTTCGGCGACGGCGCTGTCGACGATCGGGCATCACACGTGGAAGCCGATCGCGTCGCAGGTTGCCGGGCATTGTTCACGCCGTTGCTCCGTATTGTTATCGCTGTCCGTTCAAGCTCGAATATCCGTCATGCGGCGTCGCGTGTGCCGACGATGTCGAGGAACTGATCAAGACCACCACGACCGGCAACATCGCCGGGATGATCGCCGAGACGATACTTGGCGTCGGCGGCTTTATCATTCCGCCCAAGGAGTATTTTCCGCGTGTCGCTGAGATCGTTCGCCGACACGGCGGTTTGTTTATCTCTGACGAAGTCCAGGCCGCGTGGGGCCGCACCGGCGACAAATGGTTCGGCATCGAGCACTGGGGCGTCGAGCCGGACATCATCACTTCCGCCAAGGGCATGGGCAACGGCGTGCCGATCGGCTGGACGATCGCGACGCCCGAGGTGGCCGATGCGTTCCCGGGGCTGACATTCTCGACATTCGGCGGCAATCCCGTCTCGTCGGCAGTCGGACTCGCGGTCATCAAAGTCATCGAAGAAGACGACCTCCGCACCAACGCCCGCGTCGTCGGCGATTATTTCCATAACGAGCTGCTCAAATTGCAGGAAAAATATGCCTGCATCGGTGACGTTCGCGGCATGGGCCTGATGCAAGGCATCGAACTCGTCAAGGATCGCCACACAAAAGAACCGGCCCCCGACCTCGTCCTTCGCGTCTTCGAAGAAACCAAACGCCAGGGCGTCCTAATCGGCAAAGGCGGCCTATACGGAAACGTTATTCGCACCGGAATGATGTTGAATTCGTCGAACGATACGGTTGATGAGTTGATCAAGGCCCTCGATGCCGGTTTGGCTCTTTGCTAGGAATTTCCCACAGAGATGTAAGAGTATGGCTGCGGTATTGGAAAGCGTGAAAGGCCCTGAAACGCCGAGTGATAAGACAAGATATTAAGAAATGAATCATGAGCAGCACACTTGATCAGATTCGGGAGTTGGTTCGACAGGGTTCGGTCCGTATTTCCGAACACGGTTATGACGAACTCGCGGCGGACGGGATTCTCGCCCGCGAAGCAGTTGAGGGCTTCGCAAGTGCGATTCTTGTCGAAGACTATCCGAATTATCGGAAAGGTGCGTGCGTATTGGTGCGAGAAACCGTTAACGACGGGCGACACATACACGTCGTCTGGGGCATCCCAAAAGGCAAGACCGAACCGGCGGTCTTGATAACCGCCTATCGTCCAGATCCCAATTTATGGGAAAATGATTTTTTAAGGAGAAAGCAATGAAAAAAGTAATCCGTACAAAGTTTATCCACGAAGGCGAGTACGCCGCTGAGGTAGAGGTAGAGCTGAGTGAGACCGATGATGAATGGTCGCCGTATCTGAGCGTAGAAGAGGCCTATAAGCTGGACGATGTTAGAGAAGCTCTCCGCCGGGGTGATCTGCGCGTCGCAGCCCGCCACGCCCGCATCTTCAGCCTAACGCCCGTTGTTGCTTAGGGATAGTTCGCATCTGCGCGTTTCGCAGGTCGAAGTTCGGTAGTCGCAGGTCGTTTCTCGACACCCGCAGGTCGCGTCTCGCAAGTCGCAGGTCGAATCTCGAATGTCGCAGTTCGAGGTTCGCACGTCGCAGTTCGGAGTTTGTGAGCCGTAGCTCGAATATCGCAATTCGCAGGTTCTTTCTCACACTTCGCAGGTCGAATCTTGTGTTCCGAAGTTCGTCGTTCGTGAGTCGCAGGCAACAAAAAGCGACCCGAACTTCGGATCGCTAGGCTGAATGGGGACATTTTAAACAAAAGTTACTTCACTTTCTTAAACTCAAGACCCTTAACCTGAGCGTATTCGGGCGATTTGGCGCCGAAGACGGATTTTACGTATTCCTTGACGAGCTTTTGGCGTTCGAAGACGCTGTCGGGGTCTTCGTAGAGGCGGGCGTTGCGGGAGGCCATTGCATTTTTCCACGCGGGGACGGAGTTGATTACGTTATCGTTGGCGGTTTCCATATCGGCAAGGAGCGCGGTGTTCGTGGCGACCGTCAGATGAGTTTCGTTGGGCGTGTAGAGCGGTTCGCCCGCTGCCAAAGCGACCATCTGGCTGAAAGCCTCGGCGACCTGAACATAGGATTGATGCGAGACCGAGTTTCCTTTTGATTCGTCCTCAGGCGTGTTCGGATCGTCAACCGGCTTGGCTTTGGCACGTGCTCCATGAACTTGACGCTGATACGTTTTCATGTTGTCCACTTTATTGGCGGCGGCACCACAAGCCTTAAACGCCGCCAGCATCTGCGTCGTGCGCGGACGGACTCCGGTGTAAATGTTCTCGCGATCCGCAACCTTGTTTTTCCACGGCACAATACTGGTCTGAACACCGTCCATCTCTGTATCAACCTCAGTCAGCAATGTGGTCATCGCGCCAACGGCAAGGTTCGCGTTCGATGGATCATAACCCGGCCCCAATCCCGTACAGGCCGCGATCATCTTCTGCCAGTTTTCTACGTTCTTTGCATGACCAGTTTCAGCCATATTTCTGTACTCCTTTTGCGTCATTTCGGACAACAAAAAAAGCTAAAAAGCGGCTGTCCGAAGTTAGGTTTAGTTGATTATTGTGAACTCAGTAAATATAGGAGATTTTGGGCTTAAATGTCAATCAAGCGATGTCGCATCTGTGGTGTTGGAAATCAGGTGTTTAGCAAGTCGGCCGACGGTCAGGCCCTGGACCAGGATCGAGAATGCGACGACGGAATAGGTGAGGGCAACCCACAGGTCTTTGCCGAATTCGGGTTTCAACGATAACGCCAGCGCGATCGAGATACCGCCGCGCAATCCGCCCCACGCGAGAAGAATAATTGTTCGATTCTCAACCTTTTCTTTCAAACGCACGATCTGAGCCGGTAAGAAGATCGAAATGTAACGCGTCGCGAGGACGATGAAGATCGCGATCAATCCGATCAGTACAAAGCTCGACGTAAATTTAATGACCAGTAGCTCCAGTCCGATAATGACAAACAGCAAGGCGTTCAGAACCTCATCGATCAGTTCCCAAAACTTATCGACATATTCTTCGGTTATCGCCGACATTGCGTGCTTTTTGCCCTGATTTCCAACCAAAAGCCCGGCGACGACCATCGCAAGTGGGCCGGAAACATGAAGATAGTGTGCTAGGCTGTAACCGCCCATAACCATCGCCAGAGTAATCAAGATCTCTACTGCGTAGTTGTCAATGCTTCTCATCAGCCAAAATCCGAGGTAACCAACTGCCAAACCGAACACAATGCCGCCAATGGCTTCCTGCACGAACAGAGTGGAAACCTCGAACCATGTCGGCGGGATCGGCTTTTGTGCGATCTCCAAAATGGTTAGAAAAACGACCACGCCGACGCCGTCATTGAACAAGGCTTCGCCGGTGATCTTCATCTCAAGGTCTTTCGGGACTTTCGCTTCTTTCAGCACTCCCAATACGCCTATTGGGTCCGTCGGAGCTATCAACGCTCCAAACAGCAGGCAATACAGGAACGGCATCTCGATCTGAAAAAGCGGCAGCAGAAGATACATTGCTCCGCCGATAACAAATGTCGCAATGAGCACGCCGAAAGTCGAGAAAAGTGTTACTGACCAAAGAACCTTGCGGAGTTCGTCAAGTTTTACGTGAATCGCGCCGGCAAACAATAAAAAACTCAGCATCCAGCCCATTAAGAGGTCGGTAAAGTCAAAATTGGCTAAAGCCGCCGTTGCTTGTGTGAGAAACGCGGGCGATAAGGTTCCAATGACGATCAAAACGATCGAGCTTAACAGCGAAAGAAACATTAGCCCGATCGTCGATGGCAGCTTGATAAACCGATGATTAATGTACGCAAACGCCGCCGCCAAAACTATCAATATTGAGAATGTGTCGAATAATTTCATTTGTCTCCGGCCAACCCTATCTGAAAGCTCCAGATTCCTCTGGGACTGTTACGATTCGTCGTGAAAAGATGACATTCCGGTTCATAATAGATTAGCCTATTAAGAACTGATAATTCAGCGGGAGGACTGAAAGAGATCATGAATTTGAAACAAATAATGTCCCATCCGGTGCACACGGTGAGCGAAGACACAAAGGTCGATATTGTAGCTAGCGTGATGCTTGATAATAGTATCGGATGTGTTCCCGTACTCGACGCTTGGGGCGAGATGACCGGCATTATCACTCATGACGCTTTTGTTTCGAAAGAAAAAACACTGCCGTTCTCACGATTTAGTTTTCAGACACTGCTCGGCCATCCTCTAAAAGATGGGATGGAAACGATCTACGAAACCGCAAAAAAGATGGCCGCACGCGACATAATGAGCAGAAATCCGACCACTCTAACCGAAGAAGATACAGTGAAAACCTTTCTTGAGACTATATCCGAACACCATATGACGCACATTCCTATTGTGCGAAACGGTTCACTTGTCGGAATAGTCGCTAGACAGGATCTTTTGAAAATGGTGGTGAGCCCCTTAGTACCTCAGGATAGCCGCCACAGTTGAATTTCCCGGCATCTGTTCGGGGAGGACCGCGAAAACCTTTCCGCCTTTTTGCAAAGTGTTGGTCGACGCCATGCAAAGCAAATCTTTATCGCCCGGCTTTGCTTTAGCATGTATTCGGACTTTGTTCGTTTCCTCATCAAATGTACCCCACTTTTGTTTTCCGACAGGAACAAAAAGTGTATCGATCCTTCCATCGACAGATGCCTCAAAAACTCCTGAAAAATCATCTAAGGCCAGACCAGTTCCAAGTTTTTCCTGATATTCGCGCTCGGCTTTGTTGCGGCTGCGTCGAAACGACGGCCTGACCAGCGGCAAAGCCTTCTTCAATATCATTTTTGGCGAGAGCCTATCAACGCTACCAATGATTCCGTCGTCGAGTAAGTGGCTATATGAGTTGACCTCACGGTAGATTGCGTGCAAGTACTCAACCCCGGCCAATACCAGAGGCGATTGGCTCTTTTTCAAATAAAGAGATACAACCTTATCTGTTCTATGGGCAAGCTCGGAAATATGTGCTTTTCTGTTGTCATCGAGGCCGCCCTGGCCGTGGACAATCGCCGAACCCTTACCGCCGGAATGCATTTGTAACTGCTTCTCTGAATTCGCATTAAACACGTAAGCAAGATTTCGGGGCATTCCCTTCGGAAACAGTTCATTTATCCCCATTTCGGACGCCTCAAAAAACCGGATCGTATTTTGGCTAAGAGTCAGGATATGAAAACTTCGATTCTGTAACGCAGTTCTCAATAATGGTTTTAGATGAAAGCGATCCGTGACGACGACTAATTCCTTAAAATCGTAAGGTAATGAATACCAGACAAACGAAGCATCGGTGAAAAAGGCGACAAAACCCTCGCTCCGATTTTCCCAAAATTCAGTATTGTCGAGGATTATTTCTATTGGTGCTAACAACGTGCCCACCTTAAATTGGGACATACCAAGCTCAAGGAGCTTACTTCTGGATTCTGAAATGAGATTCTTTAGCCGGATATTGTTCTTCCTACCGTCAACCAGGCTGATCGGCATATAGATCGAGACACACCATTGACCTTTCACTTCCGCCATTTCTAATATCGTTTTTTTATTTAACATTGATTCACTCCTTGTGTTCTTAAGATGGGAAATAACCAAAATAAAAAAGGCGCGCATGGCAAGCCACACGCGCCCGGGAAAATACAAGCGCGTTTTACGCGGATTTCCCTAAACTCAAATCACCGGCGTTGAATAAAACATCACCGCGAAGGACCATCGGTTCACTCGGCAGATGCGCGGCCAGATTCTGTTTGATCCAGGCCGTCGAACTTTCTGCCGCCTTGTCAGCTTGCGCCTTTGTGGCGAACATGCTGACGGCGCCGAGGTCGCCATCCTCAAATTTCGTCGCGTAAAAATTGATAAAGCCCGGAAAGTTCTTTAAGGTCGGCAACAGCCCGGCCTGAACGCTCTTGATGACTTCGTCCTGCGATTTAACATTCGAGAATTTTCTAATACTTAAAAACATTGTTACTCCATATATTTGTAGGGTGTCTTCCGCCGGAAACCCGGGGTTTACGATTGTCGAAATGTCGGAACCGAAGATCGATGAGAGTAGCGAAATTGAGGTGAACAAAGGCGCAAAGCCTGAAGAGGTTTTGTGTCACGCATTGACCGCTAACGATCAACATATCGTGTTCTGACATTATTATTATGCCCTATTTATGGGCGTTTTGTCAAGTGCGGCTATTTTATCACATTTTTTTTCGGTGCATGTGAGTCTTCAATGAAGCCTAGAAATAATACATCAAACCTAGGATAGCCGTGACCAAAACTAACACGAAAACAAGGAAAAAAACTACGCGAGGCCCGCTGATTATCCAAGTCGATCTTGCCGTCGCATATTCAGGCTTGAAAGGAGCGAATTCAATTGGATTGCTGGCGTTGGCCGGGTCGCGATCGAGGATCTCGTTGACCAGGATTCTTTGAAGTTCATCCCGCATGTCCGTCACGCTCTGAAATCGTTCATTCGGATCTTTTTGTAGTGCACGTTCTACAACAGCGCTCAATGCGGAAGGAGATGCCTCAACAGCGTTTCGAGCGATTGAAACAGGAACGGGATCGTCACCAATGATCTTTCTTCGGACCTCGTCCTTCGTCCTTCCTATGAAAGGATACCCGCCCGTCAAAAGTAGATATAGCAGCACGCCAAACGAAAAAATATCGGCTCGATGATCGCTCGTTAGTCCCTGTGCCATCTCGGGCGGGCTGGATGACGGTGTTCCAAGAGCAACGCCTTCTTGGGTAAGAAAAAGATCGTCTTCAATATCGGCAAAAAATTCGATCTTCGTCATGACGTTCGGACTGTCGATGCTCGCGTCATCGTCACTTTCCAAAAGTTTTGCCAAACCGAAATCAAGCAGGCGAGCTTGGCCGTCGGCGGTAACCATTACATTTCGTGGCTTAATGTCGCGGTGGATTATCCCGCGATCATGAGCTGCGGCAAGGGCATCTGCCACTTGGATTATAATTCTTAATGCACTGTCGATCGCGAGTGGACGCTTGAATGCGAGTTCAAAAAGATTTTTCCCCTCGACGTATTCCATCACCATGTACGTATGGTCTTCGTCCTCAAAGAGGGCATACATGGTGCAGATGTTTGGGTGGTCAAGCGCGGCAGCTAGATGAGCCTCGTACTTGAAGCGTGCGAGTTTTTGTCGTCGAACTCCTTCCTTTGCTGCGAAGACCTTGATCGCTACGTCACGCCCACGTTCCGCATCGTATGCTTTGTAGACAATACCTTGCCCACCCTTTCCGATAATCTGGAGGATCTCGTATTGTCCGAGCTTTTTGTTAACCAAACTATCCATCGCTTTCTACAGTGCGTCGGCGAAAGAGCGCAGAATAAAGCGGCATCGTTACGCCGGTCTTCAACAAAAAGAACAATCCGGAGCAGTAGATAGTGCTGAAAAGAATTACGGCGAAGCAGATCGACTGAATGATGAGACCGTCGGGATGCTCTTGCCGCAGCGGTAGGGTAGCGATAACCGCCGCCCCCAGACCTTTTGGAATCATCGTGGACATTACGGCTTTATCCAGAACAGGCGTGTCGCGGGCGACGACTAATTTGACAACGATGATCCTGGCGACAAACAAGATGGCGGTTATTACCGCTCCCCATACAAGCCAATCGAGTCTTTCGATCCGAATACTTATGCCGATAAATACGAAGAAAAATGTTCTAAGAAGAAAAACGATCTGGCTGAAGAAATCTTTTTCACCTTGCGGAAGAACAATGCTTTGGTTCGGAACGATCCTTTCGAGCAACCTCGGTTCAAAGTATTTTAGATTGCCGATTGCAATGCCAAACGAAAGCGCGGTTAGTGGGCCGCTGTAATTAAGGTATTCGGCGATGCCATAAAGAATGAAGAGAAATGCGGGCGTCGCGAATTTTGTGGTTTTGAGTGTCGGGAGCTTGTTGATAATGAATGACCAAAGGAATGCGCCAAAAATCCCGACCATTATGGCCAATACTAGCGAAGCGACGAATTGCGATACTATCGTTCCGGCCTGAACTTCGCCGGTTATCATCAAACCCAAAATCCCAAGGGGTATCGCGAGGGTAAAGACGTCCGATTCCGCCGATTCGATGATCAGCGTTGTCATCGTAGTCGGTTTAACTTCCACCTTCTTAACGAGGCCGACAACCACCGCGGAAGACGTGCCGCCAAGAGTCGCGCCTATAAACAAACAGGACAAGGTCTCTAACCCGAAGATAAAGTAGCAAAGTAACGCAGTAACGATCCAGGTTACAAAGAAATTCGCAGCCGTAATGCCGGCTGAATCCTTGAACGAAGAAATAACCTCGGATATTTTTAGGTCTGTTCCACTTTCAAACAATATAAAGATCAGAACGAGATTGCTGAATAGACGGCCATATTGACCAAATGATCCCGGCTCCACAACATGAAAAATCGGCCCGATCAACATTCCGATGAACATAAGACCGAGCACATCGGGAATGCTCCTGCGTTCAAAGAATCCCGCAAGATAGTGGCCCCAGAAAATAAATAGGCCGATCAGAATGATGATTACGGGTGTTTCCATTTACTTGTCCTGTGGCGCACTTGTAATGCGAACGTCAATGGTCGGGGCTTCCACCAAGTGGAATGTCGCCGAAGCAAATTCGACCTTGCGATCAGTTTTTGCGAATTCGTCCAGAATGAGGGTGAAAAGCGCGTCTTTTGTTCCGCGTCGACGTTTGAAGCTGACCACATAACGGACCGTGAAATCCATCCAATTATCGTTGGCTATGAGCGTGACCATTGGATCAGTGAATGCATCCTCGAGAAGATATTGTTTTGAAAAATCCTGCCAGGCTACTGCGGCACTTGTCGAATATTCACCGACAACTCGGGTCGCGACTTCGAGCAAAATCTTTCGGGCGAGATGATGATCACCGCCGTATTTGACCGGTACGGTAATCTCATCCCACAGAAAAGGAAAGTCTCCTGAGTAGTTAAAAACCGGTTCCTTGAATACAAAACTGTTGGCGATACGGACTACGCGACCAGTGTACTGATCACCTTTGACCCATTCGCCAACCTCCATAACGGTCGTGCGGAGAAAACTAACATCGATCACATCGCCCTTGATTCCGCCAAGTTGCACGCGGTCGCCCGGATTGTAAAACCCTGCGAATGTTACGGCAAACCACCCCGCGAAGCTCGCGATAACCTCCTGCAGAGCAAACGCAACACCGGCTCCGGCGACCCCGAGAGCAACTGTAAGCCCACCCAGTTTGTCGCTAAAGATGATCGACAGTATCAGAATAACGACGACGTAACTCAGAAATGTGATGAATTTCCGAAGCCGGTAGCGCGTGTCGCTGGTCTTTACATATCGGGTTATGGAGCCTTTTGCGATTCGGGAAATCGTGAGAATAACTGCCAGAACAACCGCTGCCGTAACAAACTTGCCGACCGTCGGATCGAACAGCCATGATTTGATAGTTTCTTCCATGCTTTTTCTCCAATAGAAAAAGCGGCAACCGAAAGGCCAGTTGCCGCTAACCTTCATCGCTGTGCAAAATCAAACTATTTCTCCTCGAAGTATACATTTATCTGATCGGTCTGTATTCGAACCTTCAGCCAATCCGCGATTCGCCGCTGTTCTATCTCGCTGATCTTTTTATCCGAGGTAATGACTGAAAGCCAAATAATGTTTTGATCGGATTCGCCGGTATTCGTCACCTTTTGCACTACGCACGAAACAATCGATGGGTATTGGACACGGAGTTCTGCCAAAATCTGTTTGCTGAAATTTATATCAGCCTCCGTCGCGGCAATTTTAGCCTTTAACCCTTTGATCTCTGATTCTTTTGTGTTTAAGACATCAGTGAGTGCCTTTTGCTGGTCGTTTTCCTGACTTCCTTTATTATCGGTTAGGTAGGCAAAACCCTGTTGGACATCGAGCACTATTCCTTCCAGATTGTATTGAGGAAGCTTCGCCTTGAGTGCGTCGATCTCGGTTTCCGAAATTAGCGCCCCACCATACGTCAGCTTTATCGTTTTTGCTTTAGCGTCGATCGATTTCTTAAGCAGATAATCGTTGGGGAAAATCGCCTCTCTGTCAATAAACTGGTTCGCATTCTGACGAAAGCGATTTTGCTGCACGATGTCGTAGCCAAAATAAATACTCGGCAGCAACGTTAAGATCACAACGCCCCAAACGATGCGTTTCGCCATAACCTCGGCCTTTTCGTCCAGCAAATGCTTGTGTGGAAACTGTAGGAATCGAGCGGTGACAAGGGTTGCAAGTGCGATAAAGACCGTGTTTATGACAAACAAATACATCGCTCCGCTGAAATACTTGAAATTCCAGTTAGCTATGCCATAACCAGCAGTGCAAAGCGGCGGCATCAATGCTGTCGCGATCGCAACACCGGGAATTACATTAGCCTTCTTGCGGCTTGATACCGCCAGAATGCCCGCAAATCCTCCGAACAGAGCGATCAGTACGTCATAGATATTAGGCGAAGTGCGGGCAAGTATTTCTGTTGAGGCTTCCCTGAGGGGTGACAGCGAGAAAAAGACAGTTGATGTTACGAGTCCCACGACAAGAGCGAAAACATAGTTGTAAATGGCCTTCCGAAGAAGTACGAGATCGTTGATCGCCATCCCAATGCCGAGGCCCATGATCGGCCCCATTAGCGGAGACACAAGCATCGCCCCGATGACAACAGCCGTCGAATTGACGTTCAGACCCAACGAAGCGATGAAGATAGCAAAAACAAGGATCCAAAGATTGGTGCCCGTAAATTCGACGCCGCTATCGACGTTCTCGATCACCTTTTGAACATCTTCCTTCTCGCCGTCAAGACGGAAATGATTAAGTATGTTTTCTATCACGCTAAATGATTAGGGGGTCAGTCAAAACTTCCAATATCAACCTGACGATATTGTCCGTTGTAATCGGTATGCAACGCAACCCGGAACGTTTGCAGCCGCACTTCACTCAACGCTAAACTAAGACAACAAAATTCCACTAACGCTAAAAGAAGGGCTTTAAGACGATGAAAACACTGATCAAAAACGGGCGGGTTGTTACTGCGGTGGACGACTATCGGGCGGATATTTTTATTGACGGCGAGACGGTGACGACTATCGGCAAGCGGCTGGATATGGAGGCGGATGTTGTGCTGGACGCGTCGGGGAGGCTGGTGATCCCGGGCGGGATCGATCCGCATACGCATATGGAGCTGCCGTTTGGCGGGACGCATTCGTCGGACGATTTTTTTACCGGGACGCGGGCGGCGGCGTTTGGGGGGACGACGACGATCATTGATTTTGCGGTGCAGACGAAGGGCGAATCGATGACCGCGGGCGTCGATGCGTGGCACAAAAAGGCCGAGGGCAAGACGGCGATCGACTACGGGTTTCATCTGATCACGACCGAGTTTGAGGACGGCGATGAGAAAGAGATGTACAAGCTGATGGACGAGGGCATCACGTCGTTCAAGCTGTTCATGGCGTATCCGGGCGTGTTTTTGGCGGACGACGCGACGATCTTTCGTGCAATGTCGGCGGCGGGGCAACGCGGCGGGCTGATCTGCATGCACGCCGAGAACGGCATCGTCATCAACGAGATCATCAAACGCTTTCTCGCCGACGGACGCACGGCTCCGAAATATCACGCTCTGACGCGTCCGACCATCGCCGAGGCCGAGGGCGTTCATCGTGCGATCGCCATTGCCGAAATGGCGGAGTCGCCGGTTTATATCGTTCACCTTTCGTGTACAGATGCTTTGAATCAGGTCAGGCAGGCGAGAGATCGCGGCATTCCGGCGTTTGCCGAGACTTGTCCGCAGTATCTTTTCCACTCGATCGACGATTACGGCGACGGCTGGGAAGGTGCGAAATACGTGATGACGCCGCCTCTGCGTGAGAAACACAACTGCGCCGAACTCTGGAAAGGCCTCAAGATGGACGACCTCCAAGTCATCTCGACCGACCATTGCCCGTTCTGCATGAAGGAGCAAAAGGAACTCGGCATAGGATGATTTCTCAAAGATCCCAAACGGTGCTCCCGGCGTCGAGAACCGCATGAACCTCATCTACAACGGCGGCGTGGTCGAGCAGCGGATTTCTTTGAATCGTTTCGTCGAACTGACCTCGACCGCCGCGGCCAAGATGTTCGGCCTGTTCCCGAAGAAGGGAACGATCGCCGTCGGCTCCGACGCGGACATCGTCATCTTCAACCCGGAAACAGAACACACCTTCGGCGTCGATGCCGAGCACATGAACGTCGATTACTCGTCGTACGAAGGCTGGAAAGTAAAAGGCAAAGTCGAGACCGTCCTCTCACGCGGCCGTGTCGTCATCGAGAACGGCGAACACACCGGCAAGCAAGGCGACGGACAATTCCTAAAACGCGGCGAGTGTGTAAAAGTCTGATGATCTACTCAGACCGTGAACTCTCACAGAAACTTGAGCGGGCCGAGGCGCGTGCCAACGCTGATTTTGTGGAGACGCGGGCTCGCTTGCAGCCCGAGAGCGGCGCCTGTTGGATCGATGTCGCCGGGGCGTATGCGATGTTCGACGGTGTCGAATCGCCGTGTACGCAGACGTTCGGGCTTGGGCTGTTTGACGAGATCGGCGGCGAATATTTCGATAGGCTAGAAGTTTTTTTTATGGAACGCGGAGCTCCCGTCTTCCACGAGGTCAGCCCGATGGCCGATCCGGTGTTGATGCCGACGCTCGTTGAGCGAGGTTACCGGCCGATCGAATTGACTAGCGTGATGTATCGCGAGGTCGCCGACGATACGCCGGAGAACAAGGACTCTAAAATCGTGACCCGCGTGATCAACGATGATGAGGTCGAGACCTGGGCGAGAACGTCAGCCAACGGCTGGGTGACCGAGCATGAGAGCCTCGCCGATTTTATGTTCAACTTTGGTCAGGTGAGTGCTCAGTGTGCAGGCTCGTATCCGTGGCTGGCTGAGATCGACAGCTCACCGGTTGCCACAGGGATGATGTTCGTTCACGAAGGCATCGCGGTGCTCGCCGGTGCCAGCACGGTTCCTGACGCACGCAATCGCGGTGCCCAGAGCGCTCTTCTGTCGGCTAGGCTTAGATTCGCCGCCGAAAAGGGCTGCAAGCTCGCTATGATGGGGGCCTCGCCCGGCAGTCAGTCGCAGAAGAACGCGCAAAAGAACGGATTCAATATCGCCTATACACGGATCAAATGGCAGATGACAGACTGATCCACGAAGACACACCAAGCAGCACGAAGGAATGAACTATAGCAATGGTCTACTATTGGGGACTTTGATAAACCTGAATTATCCTACAAATGAATGGCTAGAGATTGCTCTTTAGTCGTCGTTCCTCGTGTAACTTTGTGGACAATATCTTATGGAGGAGTTGCTTTTCAAAGATGAGGTCTTTCAGATCGTTGGTGCCGCGATAGAGGTACACAAAGAATTAGGTCATGGCTTTCTTGAACCTGTATATCAGGAATCACTGGAGATCGAGTTCGGTTTGCGGGGGATTCCGTTCGAATCCCAGAAACGGCTTGAACTGGCTTACAAAGGCATTGTATTAAAGAAGGAGTACGTTCCCGACCTGATCTGTTTTGATCAGATAGTTGTTGAGATCAAAGCTCTTGACAGGCTTACGAGCCTTGAAACGGCGCAGATCCTGAACTATCTAAAAGCAACGGGTCTACGCCTTGGGCTCTTGATCAATTTCGGGAGTGTCGGACGCCTCGAATGGAAGCGATTTATCAACTAATTGGCCCGTAGTCCTGGAGGCACATCGCTTTCTTCGTGCACACTTCGTGTTCCTTCGTGGATGACAAAATATGGACGATACCTTCCAACACGACGACGGCCGCGTCGAATTGCAGCCTCACGTTCTCAACGAGATCGAATCTTCGCCGCTTTATAACGACGATCTGGCCCCTACGACTCTCGCGAAGCGCACGTGGTCCACTTGGAACATAGCGGCATTATGGATCGGGATGAGCGTGGTCATTACGACCTATACGCTGGCGGGCGGCTTTATCGAGGCAGGGATGACGTGGTGGCAGGCGATGTTGACGATATTGCTCGGCAACACTATCGTCTTGATCCCGATGGTCTTGAACGCTCACGCCGGGACGAAATATGGCATCTCGTTTCCGGTTCTGGCTAGGGCATCATTCGGCACAAAGGGCGCCAACATCCCAGCGATCCTGCGGGCGATCGTCGCTTGCGGGTGGTTTGGGATCCAGACGTGGATCGGCGGTACGGCGATCGATGTACTTCTGACCGCGATCTGGCCGGGCTGGGCCGACATCGGCATGATGATAGCGGGCAATCCTCTGCACACGTGGCTGTCATTCTTCGCATTTTGGCTGATCCAGGTCGTCATTATTCTGAAAGGCATCGAGGGCATTAAGCATCTTGAGACATGGTCGGCACCGCTGCTGTTGCTCGGCGGCCTTGTGCTGTTGATATGGGCGTCGAATGCTGCCGGAGGTCTCGGCAATGTGCTAGACGGCTCGTCGCGCTTTGCAAAAGACTACGGGCACGTTTTGGGCGGTGTTTCCGGGTGCTCTTACGGCCTCGGTCGGCTATTGGGCGACGCTCAGCCTTAACATTCCGGATTTTACCCGATACGCCAGATCGCAGCGGTCGCAGATGATCGGCCAGGCGATCGGACTGCCGTTCACGATGACGGCGTTCGCATTTATCGGCGTTGCCGTGACGAGTGCGACCGTCATAATCTATGGCGAAGCGATCCCCGATCCTGTAAAGCTCATCCAGAAATTCGACAACTGGGCCGTGATCCTATTTGCGATGGTGATCATCTTCGTCGCACAGCTTACGACCAATATGGCCGCAAATGTCGTTTCGCCATCAAACGATTTCTCAAATCTGAACCCACGCCGGATCTCGTATGTTATGGGCGGCCTGATCACTGCGGTCATCGGCATCGTGATGATGCCGTGGCAGCTGATGTCGTCGATGGGCGCGTATATCTTTACCTGGCTGATCGGTTATTCGGGATTGATGGGGGCGATCGGCGGGATCCTGATCTGCGACTATTTCGTTATCCGCTCTAAGCAGCTCGAATTGGCGGATCTCTTCAGAACTGACGGTGCCTACACGTACTCCAGCGGCTTCAATTGGCGGGCAATTGTCGCCTTGGTCCTCGCTATCGCACCGGTCGTGCCGGGCTTTTTGCGTGCAGCGACGACGCCCGGCGGGCAGGTCGGCTGATCCGAGCTCTGCTGGACACGCTCTACACATACGCGTGGTTCGTTACGTTTCGGAATAGCATTTTTGGTGTATCTTATTCTTACAAAGGCCATGCCTGCGTCCAATAAACAGTGAAATACGATAAGGTTAAGAATTTTTACAACGGCAAATTTGTCGAAAGCGTATCGACGGAAACGATGAGGTTGTGTCGCCGCTCGACGGCAATTCTGTTGTCGAGCGTTCCGATGTCAACTTTGGACGAATTGAATGCCGCCGTTGCATCGGCAAAAACAGCGTCTGAGGGCTGGAGCAAAACGCCGATCAAAGAGCGCGTTCAGGTGTTTTTTCGATATCGTGATTTGCTCGAAAGAGATTCGGACGAACTGACGAACCTGGTTTCCGAAGAAAACGGCAAAACGTAGGACGAAGCAAAGGCGGAAGTCGAAAAATCGATCGAACTGACCGAGTTTGCGTGTTCGATGCCGCAGCTTGTTTCGGGCGAGATTCTCGAGGTTTCAAAAGGCGTCGAATGCCGCACGGAGCATTTTCCGCTCGGCGTTGTCGCGTCGATCGTGCCGTTTAATTTTCCGCTGATGGTGCCGAATTGGACGATGCCGAATGCGCTTGTGCTCGGCAACACGATGATAATGAAACCTTCGGAACTTGTGCCGCTTTCGTGTCAGTCGAATGGCGGAATTGCTGAAAGAAGCGGGACTGCCCGACGGCGTTTTTAATGTCATCAACGGCGGCAAAGAGATCGTCGAAGGCATCTGCGCATCACAAAGATATCGAAGCCGTCAGTTTTGTCGGTTCGACCAAGGTCGCGAAACTCGTTTATCAACAATCACGCATAATCTCAAACGATGTATTGCGCTCGGCGGTGCGAAAAATCATCTGTTTGTATTGCCCGACGCGAATCCGACAATGACGGCGACGAATGTCACGGCGTCGATGTCGGGCTGTGCCGGACAGCGCTGTATGGCGGCTTCGGCGATGCTCGCGGTCGGCGATGTCGACCCGATCATTTCGACAGATTTGTCGAAGAAGCACGCAAAAATCGTTCCCGGGCAAGAATCTCGGTGCGGTTATCTCACAGAGCGGCAAAGGAACGAATCGAAGATTATATTTCCGAGGCCGAACGTAACGGTGCGAAAATTCTGGTTGACGGCCGCGGTGCGGTCGTCGAAGGCAAGGAAAACGGAACCTATGTCGGCCCGACCGTGATCGATTTTGTAACGCCCGAAATGTCGGTCGCGACCGAAGAAATTTTCGGTCCCGTGATCTCGATCATGCGAACCGACACGCTCGACGAAGCGATCAAGATCGAGAACGCCAATCCATACGGCAACGCCGCTTCCGTCTTCACCCAAAGCGGCGGCATGGCGCGTTACGTCATGGAACACGCCTCGGCCGGAATGATCGGCGTAAACATCGGCGTTCCCGTCCCGCGCGAACCGTTTTCATTCGGCGGCTGGAACGAATCGCGGTTCGGCGCGAACGACATCACGGGCAAAAGTTCGATCGAGTTTTGGACGAAACTGAAGAAGACGACGACCAAATGGAATCCGGAAGCTGGCGTTAACTGGATGAGCTAGTGTTCTTATCCGCGTGATCGCTTTGATCCGCGGCAAATATTTTCTTATGTCAAGAATAGTAAAATGCGGCCTGATTCAGGCGCACAATGTCGGCGATCGGATGGGCCGATCGATGAAATCAAGAAGGCGAATATCGACCATCAGATGAAATTGGTCGAAGATGCCGCGGCGCAGGGCGTGCAGATGCTTTGTTTTCAGGAGATATTTACGACGCCGTATTTTTGTGCCGAACAGCAGACACGTTGGTACGAAGCCGTTGAAAAAATTCCCGACGGCCCGACCGTCAAACTGATGCAGGAGGTCGCCAAACAGCACGGCATGGTTCTGATCGTTCCGATCTATGAAGAAGAAATGTCGGGCATTTATTACAATACCGCCGCCGTGATCGATGCCGACGGAAAATATCTCGGCAAATATCGCAAGACGCATATTCCGCACGTCAATCCGGGATTTTGGGAGAAATTCTATTTCCGTCCCGGCAATCTTGGCTATCCGTGTTTTGATACGGCGTTTGCGCGAATCGGCGTTTACATTTGCTACGACCGCCATTTTCCCGAAGGCGCGCGATGTCTGGGCTTAAACGGCGCAGAGATCATCTTTAATCCGTCGGCAACGGTCGCCGGATTGAGCGAATATCTCTGGAAGCTCGAACAACCCGCACACGCCGTCGCCAACGGCTACTTTGTCGGTGCGATCAACCGTGTCGGCACGGAAGCGCCGTGGAACATCGGCGAATTTTACGGTCAAAGCTATTTCTGCGACCCGCGCGGACAGATCATCGCCGAAGGCTCGCGTGACCAGGACGAACTCGTCGTCGCCGATCTCGATATGGACAAGATCCGCGAAGTCCGCAACACGTGGCAGTTTTTTCGCGACCGTCGCCCGGATGCTTACGGCGCGATCGTCGCGGACTAGATTTTTTAACGCAAAGACGCAAAGGTGCAAGACGCAAAGACTACATGAATTTGCTTACTTTGCGTCTTGGCGGCTTGGCGACTTTGCGTTGAGATCTTCTTATGGCTGATTACTGCACACCGTTAGACATAACTCAGATCGAGCAGAACTTTGCCGAGATCAATCCGGCGATGTCTGCGGCTGAGGCGATGCAGGAGGCGAACCGCTGCCTGTATTGTTACGACGCTCCCTGTATACACGCGTGTCCGACACATATCGACGTTCCGTCGTTTATCAAAAAGATCGCAAGCGGCAACGTGATGGGTTCGGCAAAGGTGATCTTTGACGCGAATCCGATCGGTGCGTCCTGTGCCCGTGTCTGCCCGGTCGAGGTCTTGTGCGAGGGTGCATGCGTCGAGAAAACACTCATCCAACAAGCCGATCGAGATCGGCCGTCTGCAGCGCTACGCGACGGACCACGCTTTGACGAGCGACAAGCAGATATTCTCGAAAGGCGAACCGAACGGCAAATCCATCGGCATCGTCGGCTCAGGTCCCTCGGGCCTGTCGTGTGCGACCTATCTCGCCCGGCTTGGCTATGACGTAACGATCTACGAACGCCGTGAGCAGGCCGGCGGACTCGACACCTACGGCATGGCCGAGTACAAGATGCCGCAGGCCGTCTCGCTTAGCGAGGTCGAGCACGTCGCTAATATCGGCGTCCAGTTTCGCCTTAATACCGAGATCGTCGCCGGTTCTGAAGAGGTCATCGGGCCGGTCAATCACGTCGGGATCGACTTGCTCCGCGAATGGCACGATGCCATCTTTCTCGGCGTTGGTTTGGGCGAGACGAACAAACTCAACATCCCGGGCGAGGACCTCGAAGGCGTTTATGACGCTCTCGCGTTTATCGAACAGGTAAAAACCCGCGATTGGGAGTCCGTGCCGCTCGGCAAAAATGTCGTCGTGATCGGCGCCGGCAACACGGCCATCGACGCCGTCACGCAAGCAAAACGCCTCGGTGCCGAAACTGTGACTATGGTCTATCGCCGGACTGAGGCAGACGCGCCTGCATACGATTACGAGATCGAACTCGCCCGCAAGGATGGCGTTGAGTTTCGCTGGCAGACGACGCCGGTCGAGATCGTCGGCGACGGTCATGTCGCTGCCCTGAGGTGCATGACGGCTCACGGCAGCGAGATCATCATCGAATGCGATCAGGTCATCAAGGCCATCGGCCAGCAGAAAATGGCATCGTTTTTTAATGACGTGATCGGCGTCGAGACCGACGACAAAGGCCGCGTCGTTACCAATGACAAATTGCAAACATCTGACCCGAAAGTGTTTGCGGGCGGCGACTGTGCCAATGGCGGTGCTGAGGCTGTCGATGCGTCACAAATGGGCAAGCTCGCGGCGATGGGTATTCACGAAACGCTGACGGGCGAGAGGGTCGAGTTCGCCGGCGCGATGATGCGTGATCCGCCAAAAGCGCCTGTCGATCCGAATCCACATTGATCTTATGGCAGACCTGAACATCGATTTCGCGGGAATTAAATCTCCGAATCCGTTTTGGCTCGCGAGCGCGCCGCCGACGAATATGGGTTCGATGGTCGAGCGGGCGTTTGATGCCGGTTGGGGCGGCGCGGTTTGGAAGACGCTGGGCGAGCCGATCACGAATGTTTCGTCGCGGCTGGCGGGACTCGATCAAGGGCCGCTGCGGATGATCGGGTTGAACAACATCGAGCTGATCACCGATCGGTCGCTTGAGGTCAATCTCAAAGAGATGGCCGAGTGCAAAAAGAAATATCCGAATCACGCCGTCATCGTCAGCCTGATGGTCGAATCGAAACACGAGGCATGGCAGGAGATCACCAAGCGAACTCAGGACACGGGCTGCGACGGTTTTGAACTTAATTTCGGCTGCCCGCACGGCATGTCGGAGCGCGGAATGGGCGCGGCGATGGGCCAGGTTCCCGAGTACACGTGCATGGTCACCGAATGGGTCAAAGAGGTCGCGACCGTGCCGGTGATCGTCAAACTCACGCCAAACGTCACACACATCGTCCCGCCGGGCCGGGCCGCTCAAAAAGGCGGCGGCGATGCGGTTTCGCTGATCAATACGATCAACTCCGTGATCGGTGTAGATATCGACACGATGATCCCTTATCCGAACGTCAACGGCATGGCCGCGCACGGTGGTTATTGCGGAACGGCGGTCAAACCGATCGCGCTCAATATGGTCAGCGAACTGGCGCGTGACGAAGAGTTCAACATTCCCATCAGCGGGATCGGCGGCATCAACACCTGGCGCGACGCGGTCGAATTCATGCTGCTTGGTGCGGGCAACGTCCAGGTCTGCACGGCCGTGATGCATTACGGCTATCGCATCGTCGAAGACATGATCGACGGGCTGAACAACTATCTCGACGAGAAAGGCTTTGCGTCGGTCAACGACATCGTCGGCAAGAGCGTCGAGCCGCGTTACCGATTGGGGCAATCTCGACCTCAACTACGTCGTAAAAGCCCACGTCAACGAGGAACACTGCATCCGCTGCAACCTTTGCTACGTCGCCTGCGAGGACGGCGCTCATCAATCTTTCGAATTCGTCGAATCCAACGGCCACCGCTATCCACGCGTGATCGAAAAAGAATGCGTCGGCTGCAATCTCTGCTACCTCATCTGCCCCTCGCCCGGTGCGATCACGATGGAACGCCGCGATGATGGCTCAAATCCTGAGAGCTGGAAGGAAAGAACGGCGGGGAATTAGTCTTTTTTGATAGAATATCCGTATGAGACAGGCTTTTAATGCAGTTATCTCCAAAGAAGATAATTGGTATGTCGCTCAGTGTTTGGATGTCGATGTAGCTTCCCAAGGTCTTTCGGAAAACGAAGCTCTGGAGAATCTTAACGAAGCTCTATTGCTACATTTCACTCCTCCGGTAGCTGATGTGCTCCCTCAGGTCATTCATTTCGAATTAGAACTCGCCGCGTGAAACCGCTAACGTATCGTGAGGTTAGACGAAAACTCCTCAACGCCGGCTTTCATGAAGCCGGTCAATCAGGCAGTCATGTAAAGTTCGCCAAGGCCGTACCATCCGGGCTGATCACTGCGGTAGTTCCAAAGCACCGTGAGGTAGCCGGCGGCACACTCAGAAGCATTGTGCGCCAGGCGCATCTTACCGAATCCGAATTCGAGAAACTCTAAGATTCCGATCCGAGTTCGATGCTTTTCGTGCCCATACGTCCCAGGGCGGCTACGAACTTGTTGAAGTTTGCAAACCGAACGTCTTTGGTAAAGCCGTTTATATATCTGGCATAGATCTGCTGTGCGATCACGGCGATCTTGAATGTTCCGAAGACGTAGTAGAACAAGATATTCGACACGTCGCGGCCTGATGCTTCGGCGTACATCTCGACTAGGTCGCGGCGCGAGATGTTTTCCATCAGGACGCGCGGGTTGAAGGGCATGTTGAGCATCTTGTCGCCTGCGTCCGGCGACATCCAATAACCGAGCGTCGTGCCGAGATCCATCAGCGGATCGCCGACGGTGACCATTTCCCAATCGAGCACGGCGGTGATGAGCGTTAGATCGCCGGGGTCGAGCATGATGTTGTCGAACTTGTAATCGTTGTGGATGAGCGCCGCGCCGGATTCGGCAGGAATGTATTCGTTTAGCCAGACAATGGCGGTCTCGAGCTCCGGCCATTCATCGGTCTTTGCGGCGAAGTAGCGCTTCGTCCAGCCCTCGACCTGGCGGCGGTTGTAGCCGTCGGGGCGGCCAAGGTCGCCGAGGCCGGTGGCGGTGTAGTCTAGCGCGTGCAGATCGGCGAGGTTTTGGATGAAGCTGCGGCAGATCGCTTGACGTCCCTCGCTTACACGCAGGCTGGCAGCCTGCGGTCCGACACCGCGGATGATGAGGCCGTGGCGGCGTTCCATCAGGTAGAATTCGCTGCCGATCACCGACTCGTCATCGCAAAAAAGCAGCGGCTTCGGTGCGGGAGTGTAAACGGCTGACAGTTTCGACAGCACATCAAACTCGCGCCGCATGTCGTGCGCAGTCTTGACCGTATTCCCGAACGGCGGCCGCCTAAGCACGTATTCGGCCTTTCCCAAACCGATCAGATACGTAAGATTCGAGCTTCCGGCCGGGAACTGAGCGATTGATATCTCACCCTCGCCCATTCTGCCGCGCAGATATTCCTGTAGGCGGGATGCGTCAAGTTCCTCGCCGGAGCGGACCGGGCTCAAGTCATTATCTGCGCTCATCTGTGTTAATCTGTGGTTCAAATCCCTTCAGAATATGGACTTCGATTATTCAGCAAAATCGCTCGACGTGCAAAAACAGCTGTCGGCGTTCATGGATGAGCACATCTATTCGAACGAACCGCGCTATCAGCACGAGATCAACGACGGCGACCGCTGGGAGCCGCTTGAACTGATCGAGACGTTAAAGGAAAAGGCCAGGGGCCAAGGGTTGTGGAATCTGTTCCTTCCATCGCAATCAGGCCTGACCAATCTTGAATACGCTCCGCTGGCCGAGATCATGGGCCGCGTCACGTGGGCGAGCGAGGTGTTCAACTGCTCGGCCCCTGACACGGGCAACATGGAGGTTCTGCACCTTTACGGCACCGGCGAGCAAAAGGAGCGATGGCTGAGACCACTCCTCGATGGCGAGATCAGGTCGTGCTTTGCGATGACCGAACCCGATGTTGCGTCGTCTGATGCGACGAATATCGAGGCTTCGATCGTAGCGGACGGCGACGATTACATTCTTAACGGGCGTAAATGGTGGTCGACCGGCGGAGGAGATCCGCGATGCAGGCTCGCCATATTCATGGGCAAAACCGATCCGTCGGCGTCGAGGTACCTTCAGCAGTCGATGATGTTAGTGCCAATGGACACGCCCGGCGTTAATGTCGTACGAATGGTCAATGTCCTCGGTTATGACGACGCTCCGATCGGCCACGCTGAGATCACGTTTGAAAATGTCCGTGTGCCGGGGTCGAACATCCTGCTCGGCGTAGGTCGTGGTTTTGAGATCGCACAGGGCCGCCTCGGGCCGGGCCGCGTTCATCACTGCATGCGGCTGATCGGTGCGGCTGAGCGTTCGCTCGAACTGATGTGCGAACGAGCAAGATCACGGACGGCATTCGGCAAAACTGTCGCCGAGCAAGGCGTCGTCCGCCATTGGATCGCAGAGGCCCGCTGCGCGATCGATCAGGCCCGGCTGCTCGTGCTGAGGACTGCATGGCTGATGGACACCGCCGGCAACAAGGCCGCCCGCCGCGAGATCGCGATGATCAAGGCCGTCGTCCCGCAGATGGCCCTAAACGTGATCGACCGCGCGATCCAGGTCCACGGCGGCGCGGGCGTTTCGCAAGACACGCCGCTCGCGGCCTTTTGGATCACCGCCCGCAGCCTGCGCATCGCCGACGGCCCGGACGAGGTGCATCTTGAATCAATCGCGAAGATGGAGTTAAATACAAGATGATGAACCTCGACGAGATCATTCGGGATATTTGTGGGCAGATCGTTCGAAACTTTCAGCCTCATAAAGTCATTCTCTTTGGATCCCACGCCTATGGCGTGCCGACAAAGGACTCTGACCTCGACTTTCTTGTTATCATGCCGTACAGCGGGAATGAGCTTCAACAGATGGCAGATGTCCGGGGCAGGATCGATTCCCGAGTGCCTCTTGATGTGCTGGTAAAAACTCCCGAGCAAATCGACCGAGACCTCAAAGCGAACAATTTCTTTACGCGAGAGATCATCGAGAACGGTATCACGCTGTATGAATCAGGAGATCTTGGCGTGGGTAAGTAAGGCCGAAGAGGACTGGCGAATCATGTGTCGCGAAAGCGTCGTGACCGATGGACCGAGTCTCAATGGCATTTGCTTCCATGCCCAACAGTGCATCGAAAAGTACTTCAAAGCCCGCCTCAGACTGGGCGACATACCGACCAGGAAGACTCACGATCTCCTTATTCTTCACAACGAGGTTATCGTGCTCGAACCGCGGTGGCATGATCTGCACGATGGCTTGGCGGACGTATCGTCGTATGCGGTTGCTCTTCGCTATCCGGGTTTGGACGCGACGCGGGACGAGGCCAACCGGGCCGTAGAGTTCTGCAGCCTTGTCAGGAAACGCGTTCGCCGATCGCTTGACCTGGAGGTCGACTAAACGTGATCACGAAGGCCCCGGCGTTGCCGGTGCGCTTTATGACGAACTTTTTCCTGTGATCAGGGAGCGGGGATTCCGCACCGTTATTGCCGGCATCTCGTTCCCTAACGATGCCAGCGTCCGGCTGCACGAGAAGTTTGGCATGACAAAGGTCGCTCACTTTCACGAGGTGGGCCGTGTGTTCGACCGCAGGATCGACGTCTGATATTGGCAATTGATGTTCGACTAGCGGGTCGGCCAGGACTTGAAAAGCAGCAACCAACACATCGACAATAGCCGATAATGCCAAGTATCGAAGAATCGACATTTCCGCCCGAGAAGATCAGCGAGGGTGAGGCCAGGTTCGACGCGATCCGCAATCGAGCCGGGTTTTTTCTCGCGCCGGCGGTGTTCATTCTGATCCTGTTGATGCCCTTCGAGTCGCTGAAGCCCGAGGCTCACCGTCTCGCGGCGATCATGGCGGCGGTCATCGTCCTGTGGCTCTGCGAATCGCTGCCGATGACCGTGACCGCGCTCGCCGGCGCGGCGGCGGCCGTGATAATGCAGGTCGCCGACGCAAAGACGGTCTTTGCACCCTTTGCCGATCCACTCATCTTCCTGTTTATAGGCTCGTTCATTCTCGCGCGTGGCATATTCGTACACGGGCTCGACAAGCGGGTCGCGTTCGCTGTGCTTTCACGCAAGGCTATCGGAGCGCGGCCGTCGCGAATACTCTTCGCCTTTGGCGCGGTGACCGCCTTTATGTCCGCGTGGATCTCCAACACGGCGACGACGGCGATGATGTTTGCCATCGGGCTGTCGATCATTACCTTCCTGGTCGCGCAGGAAAAGGAAACGGGGATAAAGATCAACCGCGGTTATGCGACGGCGCTGATGCTGATCACTTCGTTCTCGGCGTCGATCGGCGGGCTCGCAACGCCTATCGGGACGCCTCCGAACATCATTGGCATCGGCTTTATCAGAAACCTGGCGGGTGGCGAGATCTCGTTCTTCAAGTGGATGCTGATAGGGGTGCCGGTCGTCGTCGTGCTTTACCTCTTCCTTTGGTTCTATTTCAACAAGCTGTGTCCGGCCGGCGTGAAGGAGATCGCGGGCAGCGAGGCAATGCTCAAGCGTGAGAACGCTGCCCTCGGCCCGTGGACGCGCGGCCAGCGTTCGATCGTTATAGCGTTTGCGGTGACGGTGCTGCTATGGGTCGTCCCCGGGGTGTTCGCACTTGTGCTGGGCGAGCAGAGCCCGATCTACAAGATGCTCGGAAGCCGGGTGCCCGAGGCCGTCGGTGCTCTCGTCGGAGCAACACTGCTTTTCCTGCTGCCGGGAAATGGAACCGGTGAAAAGGCGATCACCTGGCAGGAAGCCGTTAAGATCGACTGGGGAGTGATCCTTCTGTACGGCGGCGGCTTTGCGTTAGGCGTGCTTTCCTTTCAAACAGGACTCGCCGAGGCGGTAGGTGTCGGGCTCACGTCGCTTCTGCCAGTGAGCGGCGGGTTTGGCCTTCTTGTGGCGTCGGTGATCGTGGCGATAATCGTATCTGAGACGACCTCGAACACCGCATCGGCCAATATGGTGATCCCGGTGGTGATCGCGATCGCAAGCGCGCAGGGAGCCGATCCGTTCATTCCGGCCCTGGGCGCGACTTTTGCGGCGAGCCTCGGTTTTATGCTGCCGGTCTCGACGCCGTGCAACGCGATCGTTTATGGATCAGGTTACATCCCGCTCATGAAGATGGTCCGGTACGGGCTTTTGCTCGACATCGTCGGCGCCATAGTCATAATCACCCTTGTTTGGTTCCTCGCCCCGCTGGTGCGTTGATATGAGAATGTCGCCGGTAATACGTCAACCTGACGGACAGTCACGTCAGTCTGAACAACTTTCTTTCATTTTGATATTAAACAACGTAAAAACTTGTTGACACCTACCAAACATTCCTGTAACTTTTAATTGTTACGACTAGTTAGGTCGTGCACCTATCGCCACCTGATGCGGCAAGTTTTCTCAAGTCAGACGAGTTCCCTTGGATCGCGACGAGCGATTCAAACGTCCGAAAAAATGCGGGTTTTGACACATCTCTTTATTTGACCTGTCACGTTTTCACCCCCGTCTTTCCGGCTATCAAAGGTGGCACCGATCCTCTAGAAACATAGACCCGTACTTTTTCGGATGGGAACCAAGCTAACGCTAGATACACGTCAAAAAGCGCAAAAAGGTAAGGAGCAAATAAATGTTCGGTAAAAAGAAGAGCGTTGCCGGTCTGGACATCGGTTCGAGTTCGATCAAAATGATCGAGCTTGACGGCAAGCTTAACAACCTCAATTTGGTCAGCCTCGGCTTTGAGAATCTGCCGGCTGAAACGATCATCGACGGCCAGATCATGGAGATGAACGTCGTTGCGGACGTGATCCAGAGCGTTTGTACCAACCATCAGGTCAATGCGACCAACGTTGTTACAGGCGTTAGCGGCCATTCGGTGATCCTTAAGAATATCGTTCTGCCGCCGATGTCGCGTGACGAACTTGAGGAATCGATCGACTGGCATGCAGAGGAGCACATTCCTTACGACCTCGCCGACGTGAGCCTCGATTATCAGGTCACGATGGAGACCGAGGACGCGACCAACGTCCTGATCGCCGCGTGCAAGCGCGAGCGCATCGACAATATCAAACAGGCCATCCAGCTCGCGGGCAAGACGCCGGTCGTGATCGACGTCGATACATTCGCCCTGCAGAACTGCTACGAGGTCAACTATGAGCCCGCTGACGACGAGGTGGTGACGCTGCTCAATATCGGCGCCTCTACGATGAACGTAAACATCGTCAAGGGCACGCGTTCGCTCTTTACTCGCGACATCACGGTCGGCGGCAGCCAGTTCACGGACGTGCTGCAGCGGAGTCTGGGATTGAACTTCCAGCAGGCCGAGGCCCTCAAGCGCGGCGTGGCCGACGTCGTCGAAGGCGTCGAAGAAAAGTCCATCGAGCCACTGATGAATAACGTCACAGAGATCGTCGCGATGGAGATACAAAAGACGTTCGACTTTTATCGAGCGACGACCGACGACACCGAGACGCAGGTTCAGAAGATCCTCCTCTCCGGCGGCGGCTCTAAGCTGGTCGGTCTGGCTGACGAACTGGCGCAGCGGCTTGAGCTGCCGGTCGAGGTGCTCAACCCGTTTCGCAAGATAAAGGTCGATCCAAAGAAATTCGACCCCGACTATCTGAATGAGATCGTGCCCGAGATGGCTGTGGCTGTCGGACTGGCGGTCAGGGGAGTGTAATAACAATGATCAAGATCAATCTACTCAATTCGGTAACTGAACGGCAGAGCGGCGCCGTCGCCTCCGTCGATCGCAAGATATCGAGCTCAGGCTCGCGGCTGGCCCTGATGTCGGTGGTTGTAGTTGTGCTTCTTGCGGCGGTCATTGGCTGGGAAGTGATCAGCACGCAGATGGCCAAGACCGAGGCCGAACGCCAACTCGACGAGCAGAAGCAGATCGCTGCGGAGCTTGAGATCGTGATGAACGAACAGCGTGACCTCGAGCAGAAGATCGCGAACATTGATGCTCGAATCGGTGCGATCAAGAAGCTTCGCGACTCACAAGCCGGCCCGAGTGCGGTGCTCGACGCGATGCGTGAGCGTATCGCCATGGTCCCCGGACTTTATCTCGAGAGCGTTGAGCAAACGGGCGATAGCCTGATATTCAAGGGCAACAGTCCCGACGAATCGCAGGTTACACAGTTTGGCCGCAGCCTAGAATTCTCGAATGGCCTGTTCTCGAACCTCAATATCGAGACCGCCCGGGCCGAGATAGAGAACAAGAATGCGGTGCAGAAGGTAAACGCCAACGGCGAGCCGGCAAAGGTCCAGATCGTGAACTTCACCATCAAGACCTCATATACGCCGACGCAGGCCCCGAAACCCGACGGTTCGAGCCCGACGACAGCCGCAGCCCCCGGCTCGGCACCCGCACAGCCCGTCCAGGTCGCCAAGAACTAGAACACATAGAGCAGGATCAAAGAGAAGGTAATCGACATGTTAGACAAGATCAAAAATCTTAATTGGCACTTTCAACTGATCATCCTGGTCAGCATCGCGGCACTGCTCTACATGGGCGTGTGGTATTTCGTCACGAGCGAGACTCGTGCCGAGGTCGCCCTGCTGAACGACGAGGTCGCGCAACTGAGGGCAAAAAACGAGGTCGCGCGTGTCGCAACCCAGCGTATCAATGAGTTTCGTGCCTTGTTTGCCAGCAAATCAGAAGAGTACGAAGAACTCAAGGTGCTGCTCCCCGAACAGCGTGAGATCACGAATGTGCTTCAAGGCCTGCAGGACACTGCCAACGGTAGCCGGATGACGGTCATGCGTTTTGCCCCGCGCGACGACACGCAGCAGGACATGATCATGGCCAAGCCGGTCGAGGTCGAGGTCGACAGCAACTTTAACAACCTGCGCGCATTCTTTGACGCGATGGCAAAGCTGCCGCGTATCGTGTCGATCACCGACTTTAAGATCAACCAGCTCGAGAAGCAGACGGAGGCCAAGACGCTGCACGCACAGTTTTTACTGACGGCATACTACGCTGCACCGACCGACCTTAACGCAAAGCCGCAGCAGCCCGGCATGCCGGCCGCACCCGGCCAGCCCGGAGCGGCACCGGCACCCGGAGTACTTCCGCCCGCAGCCCCGCCCGCAAAATAACGAGATCTTCCAAGGTATACAGTCATGATCAAACTTACGACAATCAAACGCCTCGCAGGCTATTTCGCGCTTCCTGTCGCCATCATGCTCGCCAGCGGCCTGAGCGTCTCGGCCCAGCGCGATCCTTTTGCAAAGCCGAGCTTCATGCGGCAAAAGCCGACGCCGACGACGACCTCAACGGGCGGCAAATCCACGACGGTGGCGAAAATGCCGGTGAATTACGGCCCGCCCGCCATCGACGCCCGCATTGAGTATTTCAAGCGTCTGCGCGAGCAGGCCGCAGCCGCGGGGCAGCCGCTGCCAAAGGTCACGAGCGTGCTGACGCTGAACGAAATGGCAGTTACCGGTATCTTCAAGACACCGCGCGGTTACGCGGCGATGGTCGAGGCGACGCCGATCAAGCTGTCATACACGATCTATCCCGGCGAGAAATTCTTTGACGGACAGCTCGTTGCAGTCGAAGAGAACCGGCTCGTTTTCCGCAAAGTCACCAAGGTCGCAGATGGTAAATTCGTCGCCTCGGTCGAGAACAAGCCGCTGAGAATGTTCTCACAGAGGGCCCAGATCGAGGGGACCGCGCCAAGCCAGCCCAGCGACAAACCTATTCAGACCGCAGCCGCGACAGCTCCCGCGGGCACCGACAGCAAACCGGCGTCAAACCCGTTCCTGTCGCCGCTTGACGAAATGAGCCGCCAGCCCGAGCAGTCTGAGAAACCGAAAACACCGACAAAGGGCGGCAAAAAGCCGGTCAAGGTAGCAAAGAATTGAGGCCGCCCAGGCCTTTCAAGATGACCCGGGCCGTTAAGGCAACGGGTCGAATCAGTCACGGAGGAAACATGAATTCTCTTACCAATATTAGCGGAACGGTCCGTCGGATCGCCTTCGCATTAACGGTCCTAAGCAGCCTCGTGCTGTCGGTCGCGGCCCAAAAGGTCGACCCGCAGGATCAAGGCAAGTTCTACGGTGACCCCGGATTTCGCGGCGAACCGATCAATCTCAACGTCGTCAATGCCGACATTCGCGACATTCTCTCGTACATCACCGACCAGTACGGCATTAACTTCGTGATCGACAAATCGGTCAAGGAAGTGCCCGTTACGGTTAAGGTGAACGACGTGCCCTGGAACCTCGCTCTCGATTCGGTGCTTCAGGCACAGGAGCTCGGCGTACAGGTCACCGGTACGATCCTTCGCGTCGCCGACAACAAAACGCTGGCGGCCGAGGGTGAGCTTTATCGCGAGCGGATGAACAATCAGCTCGACACGTCGCAGATGTACACAGAGTTTGTCCGTCTCAATTATGCCGCGCATCGGGCACCCTTTCGGGTGACGCCGGCGGCGGTAATTCACTGTCGACGGGTACCAGCAGCGGCGGCGGCGGTGGAGCAAGCTCCGGCGCAGGCGGTGGCAGCAGCGATCAGGGAATTCTTGGCATCGTCAAGAAGCGCCTGTCGCGACGCGGCACGGTCGAGGTTGATGGTCGCAGCAACACGCTGATCATCACCGACGTCCGTCAGAATATCGAAGCGATCAAGCAGCTCGTATCCTTGCTCGACCAGCCCGAACCGCAGGTCGAGATCGAAGCCCGCATTGTAGTCGCGTCACGCAACTTCAGCCGCGACATCGGGGTGCAGCTTTCCGGACTCGTCATCGGTAATGGAAGGGCCATGAGCGGTGGTACGCTGCCTGGTGCTACGACCTCACTGCCCTTGCCCCCGAGCCTTCCTATTCCGTCGATCAATAACAATCTCGCGTCGACCATTGCCAACACCGCGATAGGATTGACGACGGGCGTATTTGGAACGGCCCAGTTGAGTGCCCTCATCTCGCTCGGCGAGCAAAAGGGCCAGGCAAAGATCATCGCGACACCGCGAGTATCGACCCTGAACAACCGTCCGGCTGAGATCAAGAGCGGCACCAAGATCCCTGTCACGACCATCCAACCGGGCGGTGCAGCAGGCGGAACAGTGGTCGCGACAACGACGTATGTTGACGTGCCGCTGAGGCTTGCGGTCACACCGCAGATCACCGATGCTGGCACGGTCATTCTCAACATCGTCGCCGAGAATAGCTCGACCGCGACGATCGTTGGCGGAGCAAATCCCGCGATCAACACTCAGAGCATGCAGACGCAGGTCACTGTGCCCGACGGCGGTACAACAGTGATCGGCGGCGTTCTCTTTGACGACGAACGCGACAGCCAGGACCGCACGCCGGGATTGGCGAGCATTCCGCTCCTCGGCAATCTCTTTAAGCGAAAGGGCGTGCAGCGTAATACGAACGAGATCCTCTTCTTCATCACGCCGCGCATCATCCGCCCCGACGTCGCGACCGCCGGCAACGCCCCAAGGCAGACGACGATCCTCCAGCCCGTCCCGATGGGCAACCCTCAGTCGAACTCCTCACCAGTCGAGCCGACCCCGCAGCCCATCGTATTCCAGGCCCCCGGCATGGCCCGCCCCGAGCCCGCCGCAGCCCTAACCACGCCGAGCAAGCCCAACAACTAAGCTCGCATTCAACTTGTTTCTTCCGAATGGTCCGCCGGACGCCACACGCGTCCGGCGGCTTTTTTATGGGCTGAGATAGCCCGACGCGACAGGCACGTCGCCATCCAGGCCGAAGACCGTGATGTAGAATTCGCCGTCGGAGCTTCGTGTGACGAACCAGTAGCCCGTCGAAGGGCGAAATACCGCAACGTCCGTCTTGCCGTCGCCGTCATAATCCGCCGGTGCGGGAATGTCGGTCGAGACGCCAAACAACGTTCCAAACAGTCCGTCGGTCGATTTGACGATGTACCACGCACCGCTTGACGGGCGAAAGATCGCAATATCGGCTTTGCCGTCGCCGTCGTAATCGGATTGCACGGGCCGGTCGCCGTCGGAGCCGAACGGCATCGCGGTGAATCCCGCCGTGCTCCGCATCAGGTACCAGAAACCGGTCGACGGCCGGAATACCGCAAAGTCCGTCTGTCCGTCAGCGTCGTAATCCGCCGGAGCCGGTTTGTCGCCGTTAAGCCCAAACGCGATCGTGATCAGTCCCTGAGTGCTCCCGAGCACGTACCAAATGCCGTTCGACGGGCGAAAAACACCGACGTCCGTCTTGCCGTCACGGTCATAATCACCTGCGACCGGCACATCGCTGGCCGCGCCGAACTGTACGCCGTAGAATCCCGCCGTGCTCCGCTGTATGTACCAACTCCCGTTCGACGGCCTGAAGACCGCAAGATCCGTCGTACCGTCACCGTCGTAATCGCCCGGAACGATGCGGTCGCCGCTGGCGCCGAATTGCTGCTGAATTACGGCTCCGCTGCCGATGCTCATGCTGTACCAGGTCCCGTTCGAGGGCCTAAACACCGCGATATCACTGACCGTGTCGCCGTCAAAGTTCGCCGCTGCCGAGCCCGCGAGCGTGGCGACCTTTCGCGTATAAATGTAATCGCCGTTGGTATCGCCATCGCTGTTCGCGCCGTTGCCGGCGGCATAGAAGTCGATCTTGCCGACGCGTTCCGAGGGTGCGGTCCAGGTGAACGTCCACGAATTCGACCCGAACACTCCGTTCGTAAACAGCCCGTCGATCGTGTGCATGACGTAAAACCGCGTATTGCCGCCTATCGGAGTGTCGGCGATCTGCGTCGTCTGCGGCATCGTCTGCGGCACCGCAAACGTCCCGGCCGCGCGGCCAAGACGGTCGATCGCGGTCAGTTGAAAGCCATAGATAACGGCGTCTTCGTGCGCCGTCGTGACCGTGACCTGCACCTGCTGGCCCGGCAGATAATCGTGCGGCAAGCCCGTGATCGTCACGCTGCCCGTGCCGCTATCGAGCGGAAAGCTCGTGTGACACGCCGTGCAGTTACCCTCGAGTGGAGCGTTCGTGTTTCCCGGCGTTGGCCCCGAAGCCGACGCCCTTACTTCGTCTCGCCCGCCGATCAGCCAGACGCCGGCCAGCACCGTGACCGCCGCGGCCATCACCGAAAGCTTAATAAACGCCCGTCTGCCGGTAACGATCTTCATACGCAAAACCCCTGAGAAATCGATCGCGTGAACCGACCTTTTGACGCGGGAGCACGGCCCAAAGTCAGCGAAATATGCCTGTTATCAGCATACGGGCTCGCGAAAGCGCGCGTCAATGGTTTTCTAAGACGCCGATAGTCGTTGCACGTTTAAAACACTTGACAATCATCACAACGCCTGCTAACTTGTCACTTATCACCGTTTACGGTTTACTGACCACATGCACATCCGACTCACCGACACACGCAAGGGCATGACCGCCGAGGTCCTCTGCGACGTCTGCGGCCTGCCGATCGACCTCGACGAGACCTGCGACTACCTCTTCCCTCGGGCCCCTGCCATCAAAACCGACTCCAAGATCGCCCACAGCACCTGCGCCCTCATCCCCGGCCGCTTCCCAAATCACTGGACCCAGATGGTCAAACCCCGCAGCATTCTTCACCAGATCGCCGACAGCAACCGCAGCTCCGTGATCACCAACTTCCTTTCCCAACTAGCCGAAGACCGCCAAAAACGCCTCGCGGCCAAGGACAGCGAGTAGCTGCCGCAGATCGAGTGCAGTTCGATCGGCGGCATCGATCATAGGCCCAATAGGACCCATAGGACCTATTTAGAGACTAGACCACCCGAGATCGCGGCAAACATCATCATCTGCCTCATCCACCAGACAAACTACCTCCTCGACCAACTCATCCGCCGCCTCGAAAAGGATTTCTTAGAAAAAGGGGGCCTAAAAGAAAACATGTTCCGCGCCCGCCTAGCCCACCGCGACCGCAACAAACGCTGATTGACCATTCGTCACTCAACGGCAAATCTTCGGTCGATGCATTCATCGAGAAGGATCTTCACGCAGCGATCCGCTCCATTTCAGTCTCGGCCTGCTTTAGATATTCGATCACCTGCTCGCGGCTGACGGTAGGGAATCCTTCGATAAAGTCGTCGATGCTGTCGCCAGCCGTTAAAAAATCTATCAGCGTCTGAATGGGCACACGAGTCCCCGCGAAAACCGGCGTCCCGCCCATTACGTCCTTTGAGATCGATACGACTGGCGTTTTCATAGTTTTCATGGAGCAAGGCTGATCGAATCGATCGAGTGGCGAAAGTGTTCGAGTACCGTCACCGCCTGGTCGCACGTCACGGTCGGGAAGTTTTCGAGAAACTCGTCGAGTGATACGTCGGCCTCGAGGTTTTCGAGCAGTGCCGAAACCGGAACGCGAGTTCCCGTGAAAACAGGCGTTCCGCCCATTATCTCGCAGTCGACGGTGATCGGAAGATTGTCAGTTGCGGCTATCATACCGGTATCATAACATGAAAAAGCCTCGCCTTTTACGACGAGGCTTTTGAATGACGTGCAGGCAGGCTGCCCGCGGTCCGACGAAAAAGCCCGCGATTAACGCGGGCTTTTTGCTGACTACTGACTACTGACTACCGACTACCGGCTACTGCCTTACTCCGCCATCGCCAGTTCTTTTTCTTTGTTCTTTTTCTTGGTCTTAATGCCGCCGATCTGGATGAGCGGTTCGGCGGTGATCTGGTTCTTGTCGAGGACCATTTGGTTGTAGAGTTTGCGCATCATCTGCATCTCCTCGGCGGCGGTCTTGGGGCCTTCCATTTCCGGTTTGTTCGGGCGGCTCAGATCGACCTCGTTGAGGTTGAGGCTGTGCGAAGCGTCGCCTAGTTCGACCTCTTTGCCGCGGGCGAAGACCTCGTGGCGGCCGTGGTCTTTGTACCACTTGGCGACGGTCGCGTTCTGGTGCATGTGCTCGATGATGTTACGCCAGCCGATGCCGGTGTTGTATGCACAGAACGAAATCTCGCCTTCCTGCGTGCCGTACGGGATGATGCACATCTCGGTGCGGCGGAAATCGTAGTTGAAGAGGTCCTGGAACCACATTCCCGCGATAAACAGGAAGTTCCAAGGGTCTTTGCGGCGTTTCTCGATGTCCTCGATCGTACGGTCGGGGCCGACCTTGCCGTAATCTTTGCCCGACAGGCCAAAGCTCTTGTCGAACTTCATCAGGATGCCCTTGAGCGTGAGGCTCTTCGGAGCACCGTACGGGTTGTAGTTCTTGAGAAGGGCGAGGCCCATCATCAGGTTAGAGAACCATTTGCCGCGGTTCGTGTCGGTGATGTGCTGCATGTCCTTGACCAGTCCCGGGATGTTGAGGAACTGGGGAACCGGAGCCATCTCCTTTGTTTCCTTGTTGACCATCACGGCGGTGCCGACGCCGCAGTTCGGGTGGCAGCCGCATGAGACCTGGCCCCAATCGTTCTCAGGCCCGTGAACAACGTCCGCAAAGTCAGCAAACGCTCCCATCAGGCTGAGCGGGAACCAATCCCGCGTCGGCTCGGTGATGCCGACCTGGCCCTTGACGTCGTGAGCGAGATGAGCGAGCGTGTAACGCTGCTGCAGGCGACGCTGCTCGGTGATGTGCTCGTCGCGGCCCGTAAATGACACCGGCTGGAACGCGATGAACGAGATCTTTTTGGGATTCTCGAGGGCAAAGCGAATGATCGTGCCGACCTGATCGTTATTGACGCCATTCACGAGCGTCGTAACCAAGATGATGTCAACGCCGGCTTCGTGAAGGTTGTTGATCGCACGCAACTTAACGTCGAACAAGTTGCCGATCTGGCGGTGCGAGTTGGCGTCGTTGCCAATACCGTCGAACTGGAGATATACAAAGCGAAGGCCGGCCTCAGCCGCTTCGCGACAGAATTCTTTAGATTTGGCGAACTCAATACCGTTCGTCGCGGCCTGCACCGAGTTGTAACCGACTTTACGTGCATAGCGGACCGCGTCGAGGAAGTAAGGGCTGAGCGTCGGCTCACCGCCCGAGTACTGCACCGACATCTGGCGACGCGGCTTGATCTGAATGGCGTTGTCGAGGATCTCCTGAACGTCTTCCATGCTCAGCTCGTGAACGAACCCGACCTGGTTCGCGTCCATAAAGCACGGGTCGCACATCATGTTGCAGCGATTCGTCAGATCGACCGTCAGCACCGCTCCGCGGCCGTACTTTACGGTCGAGGAGCCGTGATTGTGAAGCTTTTCGTCGTTGTGAGCTTCCATGTCGCGGCCGGGGAAGAGGCCTTCGATGTGCGTGAGGAACTTCGAGTCGATCGCCATCATGTCCTCGATCTTGCCGTGCTCAGGACACTCCTTGATCATCCACACCTGGCCGTCACGCTCAATGATCTGCGCCTTGATCTCACCGACCTTTTCATTGACAAGCGTCGAGACATCGCGCTTGCCGCTGATGATCTCTTCGCGGGCCTCGATCACGCACTGCGGACAGAGCGAGTCAGTCGTACGCGGAAAGCCCAGCGTCGGCTTAGTCTTTTGCCACGATTTGAGGATCGGTTTGTCAGCCCATTTGGGCGTGAACGACGGGTTAGGCTTGAACTGATTCACGCTCTTGATAGCGTTGAACGCAGCCGACGCAACATAGGTCAGTCCTTTTTCAAAGTGCTTGATCGGTCTCATCTTGTATCTCCAAATCTAAATTGCTATTGCACAGGCGCCCGGGACGGCGCAAGAATGTCCTATTTTAATAGGCAATGCCCGTGCCAACGGCTTTCAGGATCAAGTTCAATCGTATCTGTTGTGTAAACGGCATTTACAGCATCAGTGAGGAGATCCGCCACACCCTTTTGATGCGCCATTTCGATACACCGAACGTCTATTGTGACGAATTGATACATATCGGCAAAGAAGAGCGGCCGTCGGTTCGGGAAACCGGCGGCCGCGATACTACCAGAAAGGCTTTACTGTAGGCCTCGCGGAGTTGTAGGCAAAAGGCGGATTTTCAAAGGGCAGGTTGTGTGCCGTCGAATCGACTTCTCCGCTTTATCGGTTCGTAGGCACGGAAACTATTGCTTCTTGCCGAAGGTCCAATCCCATTCGTTTGGCCTCGCGTTCGATGACGCGTGGATCGGTCTTCAGCGTGTGTATCTCTTCCTGCAGGGCTAGGTTCTCGTCCTTCAAGCTCTGCAGTTGCATCCCGAGACGCTCATTCTTGTCGACCTCGGTTTGGGCCTCGGTAAGCGCCCTGTAATTTATCGAAACTGTGAGCATGACAAATATCGACGTGACGATAGTGAACGATATCCACCACGGGGCCACATGGCGTTTGTGCGTCCGTGTGGTGTCAGGTCGGCGGCGTCTTCGCGTCGGCCGGCTCCCGGCCGACACACCGTTTCCGCTATCCCAATAAATATTTGCGGCCTTGCTCAAGCAGTTCCTCCAGATCTTCCTTCGTTTCGCTCTCGGCGTAGATCCTAACCAGCGGTTCGGTTCCCGAGGGCCTCATCAGCATCCATGCGTCGTTTCCAAATAGGAATTTGACGCCGTCAATGCGGTTGATACTTTCAATTCGTCGCCCGCCGATCTCGTCGGGCTCCTCGGCGAGCTTCGTTTTTAGCTTGCCGGCGACCTCAGGCGTGAGCTTCACGCCGATCCGTCCTGATTCCAGCTTGCCGACCCTTGCGTAGAGGTCATCGAGCTGATCTGTCAAACTTGCTCCGCGGGCGGCCACCGCCTCGGCGGCCAGAAGGCAGGCCAGGATGCCGTCCTTCTCGGGGTAGTGGCCCCTGATCGAGAGGCCGGCGGATTCCTCGCCGCCCAGCACTATCTCGTCCCTATTTATCAATTCACCGATGAATTTGAAGCCTACCGGCGTCTCGTAAAGCCTTATTCCTCTTGCGTTTGCGACCCGATCGACCATATGGGTCGTAGCAACGCTGCGGGCCACGCCGAGGTTCCATTCGCGGCTCTCTACCAAGTAATCTGTCAAAAGTGCGATGAGCTGGTTCGGGGTAATGAACGCACCGTTCGAATCAACTACGCCAAATCTGTCCCCGTCACCATCCGTCGCAAGGCCGAGTGTCAAACCTTTTTGAGTTACGGCGTTTCGCAGCTCGTCGAGGTGGTCCTCGCCCGGTTCGGGTGACCGGCCGCCGAATGTTACGTCGCGCCAGTCGTGTATCGTCTCGACCTCGAGTCCGTGATCGCGGAGAGCCTTGTCGAGATAGCCTCGGCCCGTCCCGTAAAGAGCGTCGTAAGCATATCGGCCTTTCGCGGCTGCGATCACATCAAAGCGTATCTTCAGCTTCAAGTCGTCCAGATAGGCCGGACGCGGATCGTAATCCTCGACTATGCCGCCATCAGCATCGTCAGCCAGGGCGTTAGCAGCAGCGTTGGCCTCGATCCGACCTGTGACCTCGGGTAATGCCGGTGCTCCGTCGGCGGTCGAGAACTTGATCCCCTGATACTCCGGCGGGTTGTGCGACGCCGTGAAGTTGATACCGCCGGCAGCTCCATTGGATCGTATTGCGTGGCTGATCGTCGGTGTCGGGGTCGGTCCCGTGCATTTCAGTACGCGGAAGCCCTTGCTCGACGCGATCTCTGCCGCGACGCCGGCAAACTGCTCGCCCATAAACCGCGAGTCATGCCCGACGACTAGTCTGCTGCCGCTCTTGCCTTCTTCAGTTTTCAAATATCCGCAAATCGCCTCGGTCACCTTGCGCACATTCTGGAACGTGAACTCGTCGGCGATGATCGCCCGCCAACCGGATGTTCCAAAGCGGATTTCCATTTGATCCGAGTTTTAGGTAGTACTCCGGGAAAAATGCGTGAGCCAAAGATCTTTTACTCATTTTCCTGAAGTGCCTGAAATCGTATCATAGGGTTAAGCAATTGTAAAGAGAAAAGTGATGTTTTTTTCACCATCATAACTCGTTTAGTTTGTTATAGTTAAAGGAAATATACTGATGTATGGGATAAATCAGGCGCTTTAGAATTGGCCACGGCGCGCAGAAAAATATTAAGCGCGCAGTAAAGCGCTCGTTATCGGAGAATCACAAGGGTTAAGTGCGGACAGTTCATTTTCCGGATCCACGTGCGTGCATCGGGCAGCATCTTTTGAACACCAAAGCATAGAGTTTGTATTTTTTCGTACCAGGAAGGCGTATACTTCCGCCTAATCAGACATGATCATCCGCCCGGGCCGGATGCCGCCGAGTTATGACACGAGAATTGCAAAGGACCTTACTCGCACTTGCTTTTTGCTGCATATTGTTGGGTTCGGGTTTCGTGGTTTTGTTGCGCGTTTCGTCTCAGCCTGAGAATCCGATCGACGCGTTGCTCAGGCTTCCGGCGCCGCCGCCTCCAAATCCTGAAGCGCAGTTTTACGGACGATCTCGTCCTCCCGAATTCTACAAGTCAAGTAATCCGCCGCCCGACAATGCTCCGATCGCCGATCTGCTTGAATACTGGCGCGCGATCAGCGCTGACGGAAGCCGGCTGCGCTACAGCCCTGAGCCGTCGGACCGCACTGCATCAAGGCTGCTTGACGAGGTCCAGAAGGACCCAAAAAAACTTACCGAGCTGCTTAATGTTCTTCCCAAGGATGAACGCACCGGGAATCTCGTTAAGGAACTGTTCGAACGCAATTCAGAAACGGGCGGCTATGAGAAATATGAGCAGACGCAGATCAAGCGGTGGTTGACTTACAACACACCTCATTTCAGTCACGAACTGGCCCGCTCCGCTCAGCGATCTGGTGCCGATGGCGAGTCGGTTCGCGGCGAAGAAGAGCTTTTGGCCCTCACGCGGGTGGACTTTAGCAAGGCCGAACCGATCGTTGACAGGCTTTACCTCGATTCCGGTAATCGGGTGGGACAAGTGCTAGGAACATGGGCGCGATATCGGCACGCTGTTGACACGGGCTCGACCGGTGATGTCGAACGGTACCGCGATGAACTGAAAAGGTTCGTCGAGGACCGTGACGCGTCGAATCGCACGCGCGACCTCGCCATGGACGCCCTCGTTTTGGAAAAAGAGTGGGGCGGCCGCGACGACTGGTACTACTCGTTGCTCGGCGATCCGACATTAGCCGATCTCGGGGGTTTTACGGGGCTCACGACATTGATCCTAAATTCGCCGGACGACAAGTACATCGACAAGATGCTTGATCTGGTCAAGAGTGATGACCCGAATGTGCGTTCTGCCGCTGTCCGCAATCTGGTCCTAAAGATCGACTCAGGTCGGCCCGAGGTGATCAAGGCTCTGCTGCCGTGGCTCGACGATCCTAAATGGGCGAAAGATCCCGGAACGGTCCGGGTTTCGCTCGTCCGTGCCTTGCGTAATGTGAAAGTCCCCGAGAGCGTGCCGGGCCTCATCAAGGCGTTGGATGAAAAGGGCCGTTATCCCAATTCAAATGCCACCTCGGCTAACGCAGCCGCGAACGCGATTCCACCCTCGTTTGAGATCAGCTCGGCGAGAAAATTGAATACTAACCGGGCGACCAACGCTTATTCGCCCGAGGTCGAGGCACTTCCGTTGCGCTATGACGCGGTTGCCGCGCTGGGAACGCAAGAAGATATTCGCGCGGTTCCGCCGCTTCGGCGAATCTTGAACGAGCCGGACAGTTCGGCACAGACAATTATTCCCGCGCTCATCAAATGTAAGGGTTTTACTGTAGCCGAGCAGGTCGAGGGCATGGACATCGCTATCCGCGGACGCGAAGATGCTCAGGCCCGGGCCGAGGCGGCCAGCAACGCGATCGCGGCTAATGTAGGTTACGGATGGGATTCCGAATACTCGCTCTACGGGGCCAACTCGGTCTTTAACCGCACCGGGCGTGGTCTGACGGCTCTCGAGATCAAGAAGATGGTGGGCGTTCAATTGATCGAGAGCACCGAAGCTAGCGACGATCTGGCCGCCGCCGTCGTCGATCACATCGAGATGCTCGACAAGCGCGAGCCCAAGATCGCAGCGGGCGTTTCGCGATATTGTGAGGCGATGGCAAAATTCGGCAATCAATCTGCTCTTGCTTCGAGACCTAAAGCGCGGCGTGGCGAACGCCGACTCGATCGTTAGACTGCTCGCGGTAAGGAAGAAGCTCCAGACGGATCAATCCGCGGCCGTTCATGATATCCGGACCGGGACGCCGACAGCGATCGGCATTGCTGCATGCCTGCTTGAGGACAGGCCAGACTACACGGTGATACTGGACGAGGCGCCGGTCGAGACGAAGACCGCCATGTTGGCGTGCGCCCGTCTCATCCGCGCCGAACTACCGCTCGACAAAGTTGCTGAGGCGACACGCAGTCCTGACAAACGGCTGGTGCGTTCCGCCGAGCTTTACGCAGAGTCCGAAGACTCGCAGGCGGCCCGCACGATCGTACTGAGTCGCCACTTGGGCGAGGCCAGGATAACCGGGGCGACGACGGCCTTCTTCGTCACCGAAGAATATCCGGGCGATTCCGGCATGCTGTGGCAGTTGTTTCAGAGCATAGGCGAGAGTTCGGCTGGCTATAATGGCTGGATCTACGACAGCGCGGAACACCTGAGGGCGATCGAGAAGCGTCTGCAGGACGAGGTCAAGAAGGACGACAAGCTTCTCGGCGTTTACGCCTACGAACGAAATTACGTCCGTATATATAAGGACAAGGTCGTATTTAGCTGGGACGAAGACGATTCGCGATTTCGCGAACGTGCGCTGAGTAAAGAGGAATTCGACGAGCTGCGGTCTTACCTAAGCATCAACAATGTCGATGAGATGCGTCCCTTTTTGCAATGTGGCGGCGAATACTGTGAACCACGCGAGTTGCTGATGCTGGGCCGGAATGGCGGTCGGCGCGTGTTTATGAACGGATCTCCGCCACCGTTTTTTGCCGGCCTGGATAAGTACTTTGCCGATCTAAAGAAAACGCCGGCCTCGATAAAGTATGCGCTTAGCCGAGATATTCCGGGCCTCGAAGTGCTGTTGGCTGATGACGCACTTCATGTCGAGACCGTCTGGAAGGATGGAGCGGACCTGCGCGTTGCGGCTAGCGATACGGCTGCACGAAAAAAGGTCGAGGAAGAGATCGAGACCGCCGTTGAGGCCCAGAGACCTGAGGACAGTGGCGAAGAGGATTACGAGTGGTACGCGGCGCAGCAGCAGAAGCGTTCTGCACTCTTAGAGAAGCGGCAGTTTGACGGTGTCGCTTGGCGCCGCGTCGTTGACGGTCGTGATGCCGGGCCGGCTGCCCAACCGTTGGGCGTGGATTACATTCCCAGTTATTGACAGCTTTCTGGTCAAGGCCACGCAGGGATCGTGGAAGGCCCGCGTCGCGGGAATAGAGATCAGGGCCGCGTCTGACGGGCTGTACAAGATAGTGTCGGGCCGAATGACAAAGGTCGTCGCAGGTGATTTCCGCTCACCGGTCATCACGCCTAACGGCCGGTGGGTGATCGCTAACCGCACTGGCGGCGAAGAGGGAAACGATCTCGTTCGCGTCAACCTAGTGAATGGCCGGGTCTGGCCGATCGAGGTGGAGCAATATCTCGACTTTGCCGCTGTTGCTTACGTACCCGCGACGGGCGGCGTCCTTGTCGACATGGTCAGATACTACGGTGACCACTACGACGAGGGTATACCGGATGACGAGATCGAAGTTGACTCTCAGTCCTCCGCGATGCGGATAATCGGCCCCGAGACAGGCGAGGTAAGGTCGATCGTCGGCGAACTGCGGCCGCTTGCACAACAGAGCTTTCGCCCGCTCCAGAAGACGACGAAACCCAATGAATACTGGGCGGCGCTGCCCGATTACGAAAAGAACCTCACCCAAGTTGGCATTTATAGCTCTGCGACCTTGTCATTTCGCCCCGTGATGACGGTGCCAAAGATCAAATTCAACAGCATGACAATGTGGGTCGATGAGATGGAAGGGAAAGTTTACTTTGTCTATCGCGGTCATCTTCTCGCGGTCCCGCTGATAAAATAGACCACATCGTGCTTGATTTTGCTGTCAAAACCCTGTGTAATACTTGTTTGCTCGCCAAGAGCATGAATCTTTGCCGAAAGGAGGTGAGACAATAAATGGCTTTTATATCAGTAAATGCGAGCGAATCGATCGAGTCCGCTCTTCGACGCTTCAAACGCAAGGTTATCTCGGAAGAGATCATCAAAGACCTAAAGAAGCATGCTCACTTTCTTCCGCCCGCCCAAAAGGCAAAGCTTAAATCGGCGAATGCCCGTAAGCGCAATCGCAGGCGTTTTCGCCAGCAGCGTCCGACAGGTCCCGGAGCACGGCCGGGGCGCCGTCAGCACGTTAGTTCACAGTTTTAGACAATGCAAAAGTGAGAAGGTGACTATTCCGCGACGCCGGACACCTTTTCACTTTTCTTTTTTCCATGATCTCGGAAAGACCAAGGATACTCATTACAAATGATGACGGCTACCACTCGGAGGGCATCCTCGCGCTTGAGGAAGGCCTCAGGGTGATAGGCGACGTCTATGTCGTTGCTCCGGAATCCGAAATGAGCGGCGCGTCGCACAGCCTGACTCTCGCACGCCCGCTCAGGATCAGGCAGCTCGATGAGCGGCATTGGACTGTGGACGGAACTCCTACCGATTGCGTAACTCTGGCATTGAACCAGATCCTTCCCGCAAACCTTCGGCCGAACATTTGCTGCTCGGGCATCAATCACGGGGCAAATCTCGGCGACGACGCGACATATTCCGGCACGGTTGCCGGCGCGATGGAGGCTACAATTCTGGGCGTGCCGGGCCTGGCTTTCAGCTTGGCGGCGTATCGCGACCATGACTTTACCGAATCCGTCCGCATCGCACATGAGATAACGGACCGGGCGCTATGCGACGGCATTCCCGCAGGAACGCTGCTCAACATCAATGTTCCAAAAGGCGTTCCACGAGGCACGCGGATCACAAAGCAGGGCTTCAAGGCCGCACGGCCGGTCATCAGCGAACTGATCGATCCTCGAGGTAAGCCCTATTATTGGATCGGCGAGGTCCGTGAGGGCTTCAGGGCCGAGGGTGGGACGGACTTTGAGGCGATCGACGAGGGATATGTCTCGGTCACGCCCATGCGGAGCGACCTCACGAGCCACACCGCCCTCGAAGCCCTCCAGGACTGGAATACGTAGGCCAAACGCCACCGCGCCAAACACCAGGCATCTCCGCCCGGTGTCAGTAGCCCGACCGTGAGGAAGGGCGCCATCGCGGCTGCGTCATCTCACGAGAAAATGCACTGCGAACGCGATCTAGCCGCGGATACAACCGATAACGCGGATAAGAACAAACAACTATTTTGTTCATTCTAATCCGTCCCTATCCGCGCGATCCGCGGCCAACCATCTTCAATTCTCAATTCCCAAACGCCGCAGGCGTCGGCCGGTCCCCATTCTGCCCCCACGGGAACACGATGAACTGCCCATTATCGCTCCGCTGTATATACCAAGTCCCATCCGAAGGCCGCCACACACCGATGTCTGCCTTACCGTCACCGTCGTAATCGCCCGATATCGGAACATCGCTCGGCGCCCCAAAGACGTGATACGAATAAGTCGCCGTCGCCGAATTCCTCACAACCCACAACCCCGTCGAAGGCCGGAATATCGCAATATCCGTCTTCCCGTCCCCGTCATAGTCAGCCGGTGCGATCTTGTCACCCGTCTGCCCGAACCTCTCGCCAAACACCGACCCATTCGACGATCGAATGTTGTACCAATCCCCATTCGAAGGCCGCCAGATTCCGAGATCATTCTTCCCATCCCCGTCAAAATCCCCAACCGTCGGCACATCACCCATCGCCCCGAACTGCATCCCAAAAAACGACCCATTCGAAGAATTCTGCCGATACCAAGTCCCCTGACTCGGCCTGAACACGTTTAAGTCAGCCTTCCCATCCCCATCATGATCCCCCGGAGCCGGCAGGTCCTCAGCCGCACCGAACACAGGATAGGTAACGGTATTTGTCGCGCTGTTCAGGATGTACCAACGCCCGTCCGACGGCCGATAAACCGCGATGTCGGTTTTCCCGTCGCCATCGTAGTCGGCGGGTGCGAGCCTATCGCCGTCCACCCCAAATTGGAGACCTTTGAAGCCATCCGTTGATCGGTTCAAATACCAAACTCCCGAAGCCGGGCGGAACACCGACATATCCGTTCTTCCGTCGCCGTCATAATCAAAAAGTGCCGCCGTGGGCGGTTGGACTGCTCTGGACTCTGCCAGCGTCCAATTTGCGGTGGACAGATCGGTTAGTCCTGTCACGCGAAAAGCGTTAGTCTGTGTGTCGATTACCCCGGCGGGTTGCGTGAAGCCAGTGCTGTATCTTTGAATTAGAAAGTTAGATTCGGTCGCGGTCGCTGGTATGTCGGTTGGATCGAGATAGTTAAAGATAATATTAGCGCCCGTGATATTTGGTGACCCGGTTATTTGCCAATATCTGGAGAGAGCCCTTGACGGATCGAGCACATGAGGTTCGGCGGACTGAATTGCCCTTACCTGTGCGATTGCAAAAAAACTATGACCAGCCGTGACTTCTACCGTAACCGGGGAATAGCCATTTTCGGTCCCTACGTCAAATCTAAAACTACCTGTAGAATCGATTGTTCGCCGAAGATTGCCCCTTATATGGCCGTTCAGCCTCGACACGCTGCCGGATACGTGAAATAGTCCCAGGTCATTCGTGACAGATACGATCCCGTTAACCAATTCCAAATTCCATACGGCAAATGCTGTGGTAACGGTCACGCCCGCGGAATTGTCTATTGCCACTGTATTAGCTGGATTTATGCCAATGTTTCCGAGAACGGCAATTGTCTGTGGGCCGTCGCCATTTAGGTTTATCGTCTGGCCCTGAAAGTTCCCTTGCATATCCAGGCGTGTGCCCGGTAAAGTTGCGATATTTCCCTTAATCGAGTGACCGGGGTTGCCGGTCATCCAGAGGTGTAGTTGTCCTGCCGTTAGCGTCAAATCATCCATGACAAGAGCGCTAGTTCCCTCGGCAAAGGGATCTCCGCCCGGGAAATTCAATTCAAAATTTGCATACGTGCGTCCTGAGAAAAAAGCCGTATTGGCATTTCCCCTCAGGCTAAAGAGGCTGCCCTTCTTAAACACTACAACCGACGCGGGTTCCGTCGCTCCGAATGGATTATCACCGGCACTGCAAATGTATACTGACCCCGATTCAAAAATTACCGAATTTAAGTTGGTCGTTCCAAATGGATTTCCTGTAAGACCTGATCCTGCTGTAAACACCGATCCGTCGCTAAAAATAATCGCTCCAGCATCACTTGCCATCAGCCGATGAGCAGTTGTGCTTGATGATGAAAACGTAATTGAGCCAGCTAATGCGGCAGTTGCTCCGCTGGCGAGATTAACGGTGAGCGCGTTCGGGCCGTTGAAATTGAGTGCTGAGGCTCCCTCTACTATTAGATCGTCTCCGTCTGCCCCCGCAATCGTTAAAGTCACTGCGGTTGCGGACTGAAGATTCACAGTAGTGTTCCCGAAAATGATTAGTTGACCCAGAGATTCCGTGGGTAAATTTGTTGGCGTGGTCGTTCCTCCGTGGCTGAACCTAAGAATATCGCTGGACGCCGGTGTTGTTCGCGCCGGCGTCCAGCTGGCAGGCGATTGCCAGTCGCCAGTGACACCTTGATTCCATGTATAGACCGACTGTGTGGGCGTTAGGCCGCTCGCTTTCGCTTCCTGCTTAACGGCGCCAAAGCCGACCGTCATGCTGAAAAAAAGAACACAGCTTACGGCAAAAATAAAGGCCTGCCAGATTTTTCGTATTCTTAGCACAATCCTACGGTTGACAGCCAGGGGACGTCGACTCGAGAGTAATGGTGCCGATGTCGGGATCAGCTCCAAACACGTAATAAATCGGTTCCTCGGGTCCCCCGAAAATCAGATAAATTGATCCGAGCGGGTCGTCCCATGTATAGGTGCATTTATCATATTCGCCCGAAATCCTAGTGTAATAGACTGCGGAACTAGGTAAAAACCCTCCATCGGCACCGTATATCAAGGAATAATAGATCGAGAAATACCCCGCACCATTTGTTATCGCTTTATGCGAATTCGCGGGGCCAACCGAAGCAATTGCGTTTTTCAAGGGAGCAGTGACACCTCCTCCACCAGGTATTCTCGCAAGAACAGTGCCGTGAATCCCAAGAGGTGTCGTTAGGGAACCATTGAAAGGGCGAACCTGAACACCGTTCGTGTATCCGCTGTTTGGCGTATATGTGACTATATCACCACTACCATAGCAGTTTACTTGACTGGAGTTTAAGTAGGTGACAATGTACCCGCCAAGAACGGGCCCGCCCGACAAGAATCCGGTTCCGCTAGCCGTGTAGTAAAAATTAAAGTTCTTGAGTCCGTTTAGCGGGACCGTTTGACTCCAACTGGGGAGGCCATCGCCCTCGCCGTAATCTGGATAGTGGTTAATCCGTGCATAACGCGGTGGGCCGCATGGAAACGGAGTTGACGCTGGCGTTGGAGCGCTCCCGTAGATGCCTAGCTCACCGATCTGCGAATACGAAGTTGAGAATAATAGAATTAAGCAAAAAGCCGTGAGCAAGATTGCCCGGCCTATTGTCGTAAAATATGAATTGTTCATTGTTTTGGTCTCCTTTAACAATGTGCTTGCGGGAATCACAAGCGATCTTTGCGTGAGTGCAAGGTAACCAATAATGAGGATTATGCGATTGCCGTGCCAGCCCCGGCGGTATACAACCGGGCGGCATACAAGGTCGCCGTAAATGATGAAAGCGAGAGCCTTAGGCCGAGTGCAATAGAGATCTTCCGTGGCAATCCCGTATCCAAACGAGCGAGACTCCACTAGATCCACACACTCCGAGTGCGAGATTTCACGCGGTCAGATCACGCACAGATTCGCCACCGAGGCGCTGGTTTGAGCCGCGCGCGTTTTGCGATGCGGCCGCCTTTTTTGCCGGCGGCGGAGTTTTCGACCATTCCGGTTGCGTCGTCGGTCTCGGCGATCTGGCAGTCTCCGGGACCTACGCGGCTCTTAGCTCGAGTTTCTTTAGCGGCCGGACCTTTACCTGGCTTAGTTCCCAGTTCTTCTGAAGGTTGAGCCAGAAGCCGGGGCCCGCGCCGAGGGATTGGGAGAGTTTCCATGCCATCTCGGCGCTGACCTCTCGCCGAGCGGAACGGTTGCGTCGTTGGCAACACTGGCAGGCCTTGATGCCAGAACCTGTGCTTTTCCGACACGGCCCTCCCCTTCCCGCGGCTCTGCCGCAGTGCTGTGCGGAAAGGCTTGGCCTTTCCGTCAGCCGGCCAAAATATCTTGAGGCTGCGCCTCCGTTTCTAGAAATGGGAGGCATAGCCTCATTTTTTGGAGAGCCGTCCCGGAAAGGCACAGCCTTTCCGCACATCACTGCGGCAAAGCCGCAAGATCGCCTGCGCTCTCAACAGAAAGCCGCCGACGCGCCTTAGCCCTCGCAGACGGGCGGGCGGTTCGGAGGTCGAGGGTTAGGATGCGTTCGGCGGTTATGTCGGCGTCGGGGAATTCGACCGTGGCGGGCAGGTCGATGCCGGCCTCGACGATCAGGCGGTAGCAGCGGACGATCTTTGAGCCGGTTTTGGTGTTGGCGACATTGACGGGATGGGCATTGCGGGTGCCGGGGCCGACGGGTTTCAGGCCGATGCGGTTGTTCACCTCGTCAAAGAGCACGAGCACCGCTTTGGGGCTGCCGAATCGCTCATACGTCCTTCGGCTCATGACGATCCCGCCTTTTCGGTTCATTGTCACGTGCATTCCTGCGTACTGCGGCATAACGTCGCCGCGCGGTATTTCTTTCCAGTTGCTTCTCATAGACTGCGAGTTTTAGCACGAAGAGGCGCAGATTGAAATACCAAATTTCTCAAAATGACGCAAATTTCTCAAAATGATGCAAAATTCTCAAAATGACGCAAAATTCTCAAAATGATACAAAATGCTCAGAATTTTGCCGATGAACGGGCCACTTAACGACGCGATCAAGGCCGTTATCCAAGCGTCAATGGGAGCTCTCCTCCGAAATGCTCAAGGCCGCCATCAACAACCGCCGTCGCCCGAAAAAAATACTCGACCACTCGGCCCGGAACATTGACCACTGGGCCAAGATGTGTTTACCAATTACGGGCACAGACCCGACCACTGAGGGTCAGTTTCGAACAAAAGAGTATTTTCTACGATTCGAAGCCCGATGAGCTTTCCGCTCGGGGTGGGTAAGGTATAATCAAGTCCGGCTCGTGAGCGGCCAGAAGTTGTCGGCCAGCGAGAGACGGACTTAATGAACGGAACGGCCCGCATCACCGACGAGATGTCGCTGCAGCGGCTCAGAATGGTCGAGCGGCTTCGCGAACATTACAGGATCTCTGACGAACGCGTGCTTGAGGCAATGCTGAGTATTCCGAGGCATTTGTTCGTGCCTGAAGGGATCAAATCACAGGCCTATAACGATAACGCTCTGCCGATCGCCGCCGGACAAACGATTTCGCAGCCTTTTATCGTCGCCCGAATGACCGAACTTCTTGAGCTAAAAGGCGCAGAAAAGGTGCTTGAGATCGGAGCGGGTTCGGGTTATCAAACGGCCGTGTTAGCTTCACTCGCGAGGAAGGTTTTTGCAATCGAACGCCTCGATGCTCTCGAACGCGAGGCAGAGGAACGGCTCATCTCGCTGGGCTATCGCAACATTGTGATGAAATCGGCCGACGGCACTTCGGGCTGGGACACTTATAAACCGTACGATGCCATTCTCGTTGCGGCTGGCGGCCCCGAGGTGCCTGAGCCGCTCGTAGAGCAGCTCAAGGTCGGCGGAAAGCTCGTAATACCGATCGGCGAGGATCAGAAGGCCCAGGTGCTTGTGCGCGTGACGAGGACGGAGGCCCGAACAAAGGTCGAGAATTTTGGCCCCTGTGCGTTCGTGCCGCTGATCGGGGAGTTTGGTTGGACAGGTCGCACCGAACAGCAGCGGTGAAAGTTGATGGTCAATTATGGATAGCATTGTTGAGTTTCTCTACCAGGTCAAGGATTTTCTCAATCCCAAATTCCTGATCGACTACATGCTCAACCTGTTGGGCGGGTATGTTTACTTCGGATTGTGGTTCATTATCTTCGCAGAGACCGGGCTAGCGGTGGGGTTTTTTCTGCCGGGCGACTCGCTCCTCGTGGTTTCAGGCCTCTTTGCAGCGGCGGGCAAGCTGAACGTCGTACTTGTAATGCTTGCGTTCTTCCTAGGTTCGGTGATCGGGGACAGCACCGGCTATTGGACGGGCCGCTGGATGGGCAAGACGCTCTTTAACCGTGAGGACTCGTGGATATTCAAGCCGAGCCGTGTTGAAAAAGCACACGCTTTTTTTGAGAAGTACGGCGTAAAAACGGTCATTCTCGCCCGTTTCGTGCCAATAGTGCGGACATTTGCTCCGATCGTCGTCGGTGCGGCCGAGATGCCGTATCGTCAGTTCCTGCCATTCAGTATTATTGGCGGCCTGTTGTGGATATCTTCGATGGTGCTTGCAGGCTACTTCCTCGGCGGCGTTATCGAGCGGGCCCTGAATATCAAGCTCGAGGATCACATTGAAAAAGTCGTCATCGTGGTCGTATTTCTCTCGCTGTTGCCGCCGATCATCGAGTTCATCAAGCACAAATTCGGGAAACGGCCGGATGTTGTGGATGAGGCGATTGAGGTCATAGACGGAGGCGGCGAGAGTTCGTAGCGACTATGTTGACTTAATGGCAGGTGTGCCGTACACTCAGATACTTGACTTATCGGGGCGTGGCTCAGCCTGGTAGAGCGCACGGTTCGGGACCGTGAGGTCGGAGGTTCGAATCCTCTCGCCCCGACCATTTAGAAATACAGGGAAGCTCCATCGAGAGCTTCCCTTTTTTGCGCAAGAATGTGACGCGCGTCACATTCTCCAAGTGCGTTTTGTGATAATGAGTGGCTAAGCGGAACGAAGAAATCAGATATTACTACACTCTCATGCATTGTTTATGGAGGAATGAAGCGATGAAAACACATATTCTGACGGCGGCGCGGCAACTTCCGGTTCTGGCAATATTCCTGCTGATCTCTTTCTCGATGGCGAACGGCGGCACGTTGAGCCATACGTTTGAGAACCAGACGGGCCGGACCGCATATGATCTGCACATAAAATACAACAGGCAGGCAAAGATCATCAGCCAGGACCCGGAAGCGTTTGACAAAGTGAATGACGGAGGCGACGACGGCAAGAATATCGTTGATTTATCGGAAGGCTCTGTTGCGAACGGCAACAGTGTCAAGATCAAAGCACAGTCTAAAACGGGCGACTTAAAGATTAATACGTGGTGGTGGACAGATAAAGACCACAACCGAATTGGCGATATCCATGACGGCTGCAATGTATCCGACGGCTGTATGGAATCTGGCGCCGGTGACAGCATGGGAGCGGTTTCAGAGCGCCTTCGGACTGACAAATGTGGTTTTTGACCTCCCGCAGGCGAAAATAACTGTTTACTTGCCCGATGACATCGTCGCCGGCGATACCATCTCAGGCACGGTGCTCGCGGAGCCGAAACCGGGATACGTACAAGATAATTCACCGAACTCAGAAACGCTGACGGGCGTCGTTGTCGACCTGGGTGACAAGCAAACGGTCTCTGTTTGCAACCCTTGTTCGGCATTGCGGTCTTTTGTTTTGCCGCATGTATTTGAACAAAAAGGGCGGCTGATGAACGTCTCGCTCTCTCAGCCGGGTCGCTCACCGATCAAAGCGGCAGTGCCCATACAGCCGTCGGCCGTGCTCTCGACGACAGACCCAAACATACCGCCCTTCGCACAAACCGGGCGGCCCGCGACGATCACAGGGCCGTTCGATGGTAACTCGGGCAACACGCAATGCACTGTCGGGACGCAACAGGTCGCGATACTCGCTGAGTCTCCGCGAAAGGCGATATTCAGAACGCCGAGCGACATTACCGGGCCGGTGAAGGTGAGCGTTACCGATAATGGAAAGACCTCGACCGGAGATATGCGGATATTGAGTGTTAAATTGTCTTCGCCAAAGACCAACCTCACCGGCGGCGAGAAGACGAACGTCCATATGGAGATCAAAGGGTTGAAGGGCGAGCGTCGAGGCGTACCGCTTCGCGTTGTCACGACTGGCTCGGCGAATACGCAGGGCGGCAACGTGCAGGACATCACTATCATGCCCGGGCAGATACGGTCTGACGGGACGTTTGTGAGGAACTTTGCTCTGACGGGGACATCGACAGGCGTTTTCAGCGTTACAGCGACGGTAAACGTTCCGAATCCGGTCGGTGCCGCCAAAGGTTGCGAGTGTTTCTGCGAGCTTAACAAGAATCCGATCGTAACGGCCGGCAAGCAAGCGAAAGCGGGTGGGGCGCAGCACTCATTCACGCCGAATATTGCCAAGGTGGCCTGCAACGGCAATCAATGCAGTATTGCGAAGACTGAGTACAAGTGGTCGGTCGGCAAGGGCAGCACAGCGACCTATACGATTACCGGCGGGATCGACGATGCCGAAACGATTTCGATCGACGTGACAAAAAAGGGCACGGTCGAGTTGACGGTGACGGTCACCGTCAAATGCTCCGACGGCTCGACGTGCTCGGCGACTGGGACCAAGACGTTCACACTCGATACTAAATAGGTCGCAGTCAAAAAGTTGAATTTGTAGTGGGTCAAGAGGTTGCGTCCGGGGCAGACTCCTCCCGAACCGGGCAGCCTGTGACTCTTGTCGGTGATGTTCTTGACGTCAAACAGAACCACATACTGAGGGAAGAGTTCAGATCTGATATGTGGCGACGCTCGTGGGCGTTTCAAAACATCGCACCTTGTAGACCTTCACACGCTCGTCGGCGATGCGCGTATTCATGTATTCGAGGAAATAGCGGGCGAGATTTTCCGCAGATGGGTTCAGTTCTTCGTCAAACGGCGGCAGTTCGTTGATGTTCCGGTGGTCTAGGTACTTGACGATCTCATCCGCCGCGTCCTTTAGGTCGCCAAAATCGATCAGCAGCCCAATGTTGTTCAATTCCTCGCCGCGAGCGTGGATCTCGACCTTATAATTATGCCCGTGCAGGTTCTCGCATTTTCCTTTATACCCGCGTAATTGGTGCGCGGATGAGAAGTTGCGTTCGATCATTACTTCGTAAAATGCTGACATATTTCAATCATACGCGCCGCCGGGCTCTGTTGCTAAGAAGGAGGTGACGTCATCCAATTCACCCGTTATCCGCATCCTCGGCAGACTGGCCAGAAAATCACGGCCGTATCCTTTCGTGCGCAATCTCGGGTCGAGGACCGCGATGACGCCGCGGTCGGTGCGGCTTCTAATCAATCTGCCGATGCCTTGTTTCAAAGAAATGATCGCCTGCGGGACGCTGTAATCTGTGAACGACCGGCCCCCGTTCTCGTCGATGAATCGGCTTCGGGCGGCCACGAGCGGATCACTCGGGACGGCGAAGGGAAGTTTGTCGATGATGACGCACGAGAGCTGTTCGCCGCGGACATCGACGCCCTGCCAGAAGCTCTGAGTTGCAAAGAGAACGGCGTTTGGCGTCGCTCGAAAACGATCAAGCAGTCCTGCCTTTGACATCGAGCCTTGCACGAGACACGGGTAGTCGATCCTCGATCGTACAAGTTCATACAACGCCGTCATCGACTGGTTGCTGGTACAGAGCACAAACGCGTGGCCACGCGTCGCGCCCAAAATTCGCACGATCTCCGTTGCAGCCATCGGTGTGAATTCCGGCGCTCGAGGATCGGGCATCGCCATCGGCAGATAGAGAATGGCCTGCTTCTCGTAGTCGAATGACGTCGGTGCGATCAGCGTGTTCGTCTTGCCCGCCGACAGGCCCAAACGGTCGCGGATGAAGTTAAAACTTGAGTTTGTCGCGAGTGTGGCAGAAGTCAATATACACGTTTCGACCTTGTCAAAGAGCTTTTCGTTGAGCAATCCCGACACATCGACCGGCGATGCCTGTAGAAAAACGCCACGCCCGCGACGTTCGAGCCAGTAAACAAAATTGCCGTCCCGCTGGCCCATTATGAATGCCAGATCGAACCTTGTTTGTCTTACGCGGCGAACGACTGATTCGGCCTCCGGGATCTTTTCAGAGAATACGTCTATCCCGGATTCGAGATGCTTTAGAGCGTCGTCGAAGGCATGAAAAGCCTCTCCAAGCGGCGATAGACGCGTGTCGCCGCCGGCTTCAAACACGACTGCTGAATTTTCTTCGAGCGGAAAGCGCCCGTCCGAACCGCGTCCTTGTCTAAACTGAAGCCAAAACTGTTCTGAAAAGCCCACAACACGGGCACACGAACGCATGATGGCGGAAGTCGCGATCGCGTCTGGGATAGGCAGTTTATCGGCATCGCGAACGAGTTCGTCCACCTGGTAATTCGAGACCTGACATCCGAAATAGTCGGCAGCGATGTCCTCAATTAGGTGCGCTTCGTCGAAGATCACGGCCCCGTAATCGGGGATCACCTTGCCAAATTGGCTGCCGCGAACGCTGAGGTCGGCAAAGAAAAGGTGATGATTGACGATGACGATCTCGGCCCCCTCGGCCCGGGCACGCATCCGCGTGATGTAGCACGGTTCGAAATCGGGACACTTTTGGCCGATGCACGTCTCGCTCTTGGCGTTCACGCGGCTCCAAAACGTAAGATTCTCGGGCAAATACGTCAATTCCGCACGGTCGCCGGTCGGGCTCGATCGTGCCCAGTCACGGACTTCGCGAAAATGATCGATCTCGTCGACGCCGTCGAGGATCGGCTGGTCGTCGGATTTGCTGAGGCGGTAAAGGCACGCATAGTTTGAACGGCCCTTCATATACGCCGCGGTAAATTTCTTTGGAAAAACTCGCTGAAGGAACGGGATGTCCTTTTCCATCAACTGTTCCTGTAGGTTCTTTGTTCCGGTCGAGATAATGATGCGCTTTTTGCCCCCTATCGCTTGCTCGATCGCGGGCACGAGATACGCGAGCGTTTTTCCTGTTCCGGTACCGGCCTCAACGATCAGGTGTTTTTTGTCGGCAATGTGCCGCTGATCGCCGCGGCCATCTGGATCTGGCCGGGGCGGTGTTCGTATTGCTCGTGAAACTGGGCAATGACGCCGTCGGGCCCAAAGACCTTTTCGTGAGTCACCCCGCCTTGTTTTGTTTTTTGGCCCGCCATTTACGTTGACTTGATACTGTCCATCTGGGAGAATTGCAGATTCACCCATTCTAATATTTTCCAGAGGTTATCCCGAATCATGATGTTTAGATCGAATCGTTCTTTAGCTTTGACGATCCTTGTCCTCGCGGCTGTTGCAGGTGCACTGTCGGTACCGTTCCTTTCCCGTTCACGGGCCGCGAGCGGCTTGGTCGAACGCACAACGAGCCATGTGCCTGAACTGCCGAATTACGACATTCGCACCGATAAGGCTAAGGCCGATCAGATCGTCGCGTTCCGCACGGCGCTCGGTAAGAATGCGTCTGAGGTCGCTGATGTCCGCGAGGCATTTGTCCGCGGCGAAGCGGTCTTGCGCCAAACCGTGCCGACGCTGAAGATCGTCTATAACGAGGACATTAGAATTCCCGAGGTGATCGGCCCGGACGTGCAGTTAGGGCGTGTCATGCTGACCGCACCGTCCGCGACCGCGAGGGTTCGCGGCCTGAGCGATTTCCTTAAGCAAAACACCGAGCTCGTCGGCGTGGACGCGCTCCAGATCGACAACCTCAAGGTAACCGCTGATTACACCAATCCGGACGGCAACCTGTCGTTCGTGTCACCTAGACAGGACATCAACGGTGTGCCCGTATTTCGCGGCGAGGTGAAAGCTGGATTTAGTAAGCGCGGTGAAATGATCCGCGTGATCAATAACCTTGCTCCGGCCCTGGATTACGGCTCGCTCTCGACCGATTTCGGCGATCCGCTCGACGCGGCCCGCAGTGCGGCAGGCTACATCAATGTCGCGGCGAGCACAGCTCGACCTGAGTCGCAATACAGCTGCTTCGACCGATCTTAAGACAACGTTCGGTACCGGCGATTCGGCTACGACGGCTGAAAAAATGTATTTCCCGACCGAGCCGGGCGTTGCCGTGCCCGCATGGCGCGTACTGATCTGGCAGCCGGTCAATGCCTTTTATGTGATCGTCGACGCCCGGACAGGAATGATGCTCTGGCGAAAGAACATCACCGACGACCAGACGCAGCCCGCGACCTACAGCGTCTATGCAAATCCGAACGGGATGATCAACGTGGCAGACAGTCCATTTCCGTTGACACCGGGGCCGACGTCGCCGAACGGCACGCAAGGAGCGGCGATCAATCGTTCGTCCATTACGCAGGATCGGCAACGAAGCTGCCCTACACGTTCAATAACAACGGCTGGATCACTGACGGCGGGACGAAGACAGACGGCAACAATATTCAGGCTGGTATCGACCGCGATGGTGGCGACGGCGTCGACCCTAACAGCGAGGCGACGAGCGCGACACGCGATTTCACATTCGCATACAACCCTTATAACCCGAACACGAACACAGGTGATGCCCCGGTGCCCGTGCCGCAAACATATCCCGGCTCGGCGTTTCAGCAGGGAACGGTCACGCAGCTCTTCTGGATCTCGAACTGGTATCACGACGAGACATATCGTGTTGGATTTACGGAGGCTGCGCGGAACTTCCAACAGACGAATTTCACCGGCCAGGGCGTCGGCAACGACCGCGTCCGCGGCGAGGGACAGGACTCCTCGGGTACGAATAATGCGAACTTCTCGACGCCCGCTGACGGCGGCCGCGGCCGTATGCAGATGTATCTGTGGAGTGCCCCGAATCCGGACATCGATGGCAATTTGGACGCCGATGTTGTAATTCACGAGTTGACGCACGGCACATCGAATCGCCTCCACGGCAACGCCAGCGGCCTCTCGACGACCATGTCGAGCGGCATGGGCGAGGGCTGGTCGGATTTCTATGCTCACTGTATGCTGAGCGAGCCATCCGACCCGATCAACGGCATTTACACCACCGGAGCCTACGACACATATCTTTCAGGCCCTGGCGTTAATAATGGCTATTACGGTATCCGCCGTTTTCCAAAAGCCGTGATCGCTTTTACCGGCGGCCCGCTCAATCGTCCGCACAACCCGCTGACGTTTGCGGATGTCGATTCGACACAGATGAACCTCAACGACGGGGCCTATGCCCCGCGGTTCAACACCACCGCCGACCAGGTGCATGCCCAAGGCGAGGTATGGAGCAGTGCATTGTGGGAAGTACGAGCGAAGCTCATCCAACGCCTCGGATGGGAAGTCGGCAACCGCAAAACGATGCAGCTCGTGACGGACGGTATGAAGCTCGCACCACTCGGGCCGACGTTCGTAACCGAGCGTGACGCTATTCTAGCTGCGGCTCAGGCAAGTTCTGAAGCTCCGATGGCGGACGCTGATGTTCGCGACGTATGGGCGGGATTTGCTCTCCGCGGTGTCGGCGCAAACGCTGCGGTCCTGGTAAACGGCAGCAGCGGGTCGACCCGCGTGGTCGAGTCGTTTGCTCTGCCAAACGTAACGCAATCGCCGGCCATGACCGTTTCGGATGCAAACGGCAATAACAACGGTTTTCCCGAACCGGGCGAGCAGCTAACGCTCACAGTGCCGATCAGCAATGCGACGGGAGTCGGTGTAACTGCCATGACCCTGATCGTAGCGGGCGGCGGCTCAGCCAACTACGGTGCGATACCCAGCGGCTCGACAGTTTCGCAGAACATCGCATACACCGTTCCAGCAAATACACCGTGCGGCAGCGTGCTTACGCTGAATTTCACCGGGGACAACAATATCGGCGTCGTTCAATTCTCACGCCCGATCGTGATCGGTGCTCCAACGACGACTGCGGCCGAGAATTTCGACGCAGTAACAGTCCCGAATTTTCCCGCAGGCTGGACGGCCGTAGCGGTTCAGAATGGCGTCAATTTTGTTACATCAACGACGGGACCTGATGCAGGGCCGAATTCGGCTTTTGCGGCCGATCCGTTGACAGTCGGTGGCGGCACCGACCTCACGATGCCCGCAGTACCGATCGTGGCCCCGGCAGCTCTGGTTACATTTAGAAACAAATACAACACCGAGCCCGGCTGGGACGGCGGCGTGCTTGAGATAAGCATAAACGGCGGAGCGTTCGCCGGACATCGTCACGGCGGGTGGAGCATTCGTTCAGAACGGCTACAACGGCTCGCTCGGTGGCGGCACGAACAATCCGCTGGCGAATCGCCCAGCGTGGACAGGCGATTCGGGCGGCTACCTGACGACGATCGCCCGGCTTCCGGCGGCTGCGGCCGGACAGAATGTCCAACTGCGGTTCCGCTTTGGGGCCGACGATAACACCGCTCCGGCGGGCGGCGGATGGAATATCGATACGATCAGCATCGCGGGTAACTTCACATGTAATTCCGCGTCTGTCAGGTCACGCGCCGATTTTGACGGTGACGGCAAGACTGACACGTCCGTGTTCCGGCCCTCAGACGGCAATTGGTATCTGAACCGCTCGACGCAGGGCTTTTTAGGGACTCAGTTCGGCAGTGCGACCGACGTTCCGACTCCGGGCGATTTTGACGGTGACGGTAAGACCGACATCGCGGTTTGGCGGCCTTCGATAGGGATGTGGTTCCGTCTTAACAGCAGCAACGGCGCCTTCGTGGCGACGAATTTTGGCGTTGCCACGGACATTCCACAATCGGGCGACCTCGACGGCGACCTGAAAGACGACATTGCGGTCTTCCGGCCGACCGGCGGCATGTGGTTCTGGCAGAACAGCGGTAACGGACAGTTTGGTTCGATCCAATTTGGTCAGAGCGGTGATCTGCCCGTGGCGGGCGATTACGACGGCGATGGTCGCGACGACGTTTCTGTATTCAGGCCATCGACCGGCCTTTGGTTCCGCTTGAACAGCACCGGCGGCTTCTTCTCCGTCGGCTTTGGTCAGAACGGCGATATGCCGGTCCATGCCGATTATGACGGCGACAATCGCGAAGACATCGCGGTCTTTCGTCCAACGGGCGGCTTCTGGTATCGGCTGAATAGTACCAACGGCCAGTTTGTCGCTTCGCAGTTCGGTACGAATGGCGACGTTCCCGTGCCGGGAGATTACGATGGTGACGGGCGCGACGACATTTCAGTCTTCCGCAGCGGCATTTGGTATCTGAACCGCAGCACGGCGGGATTCCAGCAGGTCAACTTTGGCCTCGGTTCCGATATTGCGATCCCGGCCAAGTATATTCCGTAGCCGAGGTTGACTCGGTTTGATAACGGCGTAATAATTGACCGTTGATCTTTGCAGTAAAGAGCGTTCGAAAGAACGGGGAAAGCGGGTGAAAATCCCGCGCGATCGCGTCACCGTATAGCCGGGCTTCCCGTCGAACGCATTTTGCCCTCAGCAGATGTTCGCGTCAAAACATCGCAGGCAGACAAGGTACAGCGCCCTGTTTTCCGTCGGTTACGACGCGGCAAAACAGGGCGTTTTTTGTTTGGTGAAAAAGTGAAAAGGTGGAAATGGGAAAAAGTCGGGCTTGTCGTCGTATTGGCGATCCTTGTCTGTAGTGGTTGCCGACAGCCGCAGTCGGAACAGCCGTCCGCGAATGTCCCGATGCGCGTCGTGACCGACGACCTCGGCCGAACGGTCACGATTCCCGTCAAGATCACTCGCGCCGTCAGTACAGCCCCAAGCGTCACCGAGAATATCTTCGCCGTCGGTGCCGGCGACCGGCTCGTGGGCGTGACGACATTCTGCAACTATCCCGAAGAAGCCAAGAGCATTGTGAAGATCGGCGACACGATGAATCCCAACATGGAGTCGATCATCGCACTCAGGCCCGACGTTGTCTTCGTCTCAACGGCGTCTCAGATCGAGGCGTTTATGAAGACGCTTGAGCGGAATGGGATCGCGGTTTATGTGACGAATCCGCAATCTCTCGACGGCGTGCTCGAAGAACTTACCAAACTCGGTGATATGTTTGGCACGACTGAAAAGGTCGGGCAATTGCTGCCTGATCTCCGGCGCCGCGTCGGAACCGTCGGGATCACGTCGCCCAAGAGAAGAAAGTCGCGGTCTTTGTCCAGATCTCGCGCGAGCCGCTGTTTACAGTCGGACAGGGGTCGTTCCTTAATGTGATCATCGATAAGGCCGGCGGTCGGTCCGTCACCAGCGATGTCGGCACCGCCTATCCTAAATTAAGCAAAGAAACGGCCTTAGCGTTGCAGCCTGAGGCGATCATCCTCTCAGAAAGCCCCGACAATCAGGAGCCTAACGAAGTGTTTAAGAATTCGCCGGCCATAAAAAACGGCCGCGTGTATAAGATAAACGCCGATCTGCTGTCACGACCCGGACCCCGACTAGTCGATGCATTGGAGCAGATCGCGAGATTTCTGCACCCGGAGAAAGTTCCGGAATAAGTGAAAATGGATAGATGAAAAGTGAGAAGTTCAAACTTATTCCTTATAACGTTTCACTTATAACTTATTCCGAATGGTGAGAGTTGAAAAGTAAGGGCATAACTATCGGCACTCTGCTAGTGGTCGGGCTGGCGGTCGCATTGATCGTCGGCTCGATGCTGGGCGCGGAGCGGCTGCCGATATTTGGTCTGAACGAACAGCAGTGGTCGATACTTTTTGATATTCGAGTGCCGCGGATATTGCTCGGGGCGTGTGTCGGTGCGAGCCTCGCGGTTGCTGGTGCGGGGCTCCAGGCTTTGTTGAGAAATCCGCTGGCCGAGCCGTACTTGCTTGGCGTCTCGAACGGCGCGGCGTTGGGGACGATGTTGGCGTTTGTGTTGTTTGAGAATCTTGAGTTTGCCAGGCCGGTGCTGGCGTTTGGCGGAGCGGCGTTGGCGTCGGTCGCGGTCTATCAGATGGCACGCAGCCGCGCGGGAATGAACGTCGAGCGGCTGGTGTTGTCGGGCGTGATCGTGACGACCTTTTTGTCGTCGGTGATCGTGATGCTGACCACGCTGCTCGATGCGGCGAAGCTGCGGAGCTTTACCTTCTGGCTGCTCGGCGATCTGTCGCAGGCGACGGTAAATGGTGTCTATATTAGCTTTGCGGTGATGCTGATCGGTGTTTTGGTCCTCACCTCACAGGCGCGAGCATTGAACTTGATGATGATCGGCGAACGTGATGCGTTCGATTTTGGAGTCGAGATCGGCCGCGTGCGAATACTTGTCTTTGGGGCCGTCGAGCCTCGTTGTCGGTGCCGCCGTAGCCGCGAGCGGCTCGGTCGGTTACGTCGGCCTGATCGTGCCGCATCTATTAAGAATGGCGATCGGCAGCGACAATCGGCTGGTCGTGCCGTTCTCGGCGATCGCGGGGGCGATCTTTGTCGTGTTCGCGGATACGATCGCAAGAACAGCGATCGCTCCGAGGGAATTGCCGGTCGGTGCGGTGACTGCGTCTGATCGGTGCGCCGATGTTCATTTGGTTGTTAAGAAGGAGTTAGCCACGAATTACGCGAATTGCACAAATTAGATGCTTGTAGTGCATGACATTTCAGTGACTTATGGGGCCCGTCAGGTTCTGACCTGCGTCACTCTCGAACTCCGGAGTGGCGAGGTCGTTGCTTTGCTCGGTGCGAATGGCGCGGGCAAGACAACGCTGATCAAGGCCATGAACGGGACGGTCGCGTCCTCGGATGGCGTGATAGATCTGGATGGCCGTCGACTGAACGACCTTTCGCGGCGTGAGATCGCGGCGAATATCGCGGTTGTTGCGCAGGAAAATGAAACGCGGTTTCCGGTGACGGTTTTGGAATTTGTGTTGTCGGGACGTTTTGTTCACGGCGGGACTTTTGGATGGGAAACGGAGAGTGATGTAGAACTTGCCGAGCAGGCGTTGGCAGATTGCGATCTCGCGGGTTACGAGTCGCGCTTGATGAATGAACTGTCGGGCGGCGAGCGACAGCGGGTTGTGCTGGCCAGGGCAATAGCCACGAATGCACGAATTTTGCTCCTCGACGAGCCCACGGCGAATCTCGACCTTGCTCATCAGGCGATGATGTTTCGGCTGGTTCGCAGACGGTGCGAGCTGGGAGCGTCCGCGGTCGTGATAACACACGACCTGAACCTCGCCGCCGAATTCGCGGACGAGATCATCATGCTAAAAGGCGGCCGTATCGCGGCAAAGGGTACGCCCACAGAGGTTTTGACGGCGGAGAACGTCAGAGACGTTTTTGCCGTCGATGTGATGCTGGACACAAATCCGGCAAGCGGTAACGTTCGTGTAACGAACGTTTTTTAGAGATAACCGCGAAAAATGCGAAAGTAGCGAAATCAGGCATATTTAGTGCCTTTCGCGTATTTCCCGGTTAATTCATTGGCAAATGTGCGGAGGAAGTCCGGTGAGAGGCCGGCACTGCCCACGCAACAGTGAGGGGAAATATCGAATATAGAATAATGAATATCGAAGAAAAACATTCGTTATTCGACATTCGAAATTCGATATTTGCCCGAGTCTGGAACTCGAGCTCATTTGCCCAGGTCAGAACCATTCTGCGTGTGGGCAGGAGAGGATAAGTATGAAAATTGTTAAGTTTCTTTTTGTTATTTGCTCCTTGAATTTGGGAATTGCGGCGCAGGACGCAACACCGGTACCGTCTCCGACGATCAAAGAGGAAGTCACGGTAAGCATTTCCGCAGCCAGCGATCAAAAGGCTGAAGAAGTTTCCAAAACGGTAGATGTCATCGACGGCCAACAAATGCGAGACCGTGCGGATTTCGCATTGATCGAAAGCGTGCGGACCATTCCCGGATTTCGTGTGCAACAGCTCGGTGGATTTGGCAAGGCGGCGTCGATCAAGACGCGGGGTTTGAGGAACCAGGACACGGCGGTGCTGATCGACGGGATCCGGTTTCGCGATCCGGCGGCGATCACGGGTGATGCGTCGCCGTTTTTGAGTGATATTACGCTGACGAGCGTTGACCGCATCGAGGTGCTTCGCGGCTCGGGTTCGTCGTTGTATGGGACGAACGCGATCGGCGGCGTGCTCGATTTTCAGACGCCGACCGCCAAGAGCGGCACTCACGGTCAGATCGGCGGTGCTTTTGGCGGCCTCGGATTGGGGCGGTTTCGGGGCAATCTGTCTCACGGCGGCGATAAATTTGGCATCGGCGGCGGTGTGTCGCACACGACCTATACAAAAGGCATTGACGGCAACGACGATGCGAACAATACAAACGTCCAGACGCGCTTTGACGCATATCCGACCATTAAGACCAGCATTTCGGGCCGCATCTTTTTCTCCGACGCCGATGTAAAACTCAACGTCAGCCCCGACACGCTTGGCGCTCTGCCGACAAACACGACGACGATCATCAACGCATCGCCGGGCGTCAATTTCACGCCCGACGTTGACGATCCTGACGCGCGGCAGGCGTCGCGGTTCTTTAGCGGGCAGATCGCGGTTAATCAGATCATCAACAGCAACCTCGTCGTCGGCGGCCATTATCAGGCCCTCGACACGGACCGCAAGAACACCGACGGACCGCTTGGTCCGGGCTTTCAGAGCGCGTATTCGAGCATTTTTGCCGGGCAGATACACACGGCGAACGCCCATATGACCTGGACGGCGGGACGGCGGAACACGCTGACGGCGGGCTACGAATTCGAAACCGAACGCTTCGATAACGACAACACCACGCCCGCGGGAACCGACAATTGGTTCGCAAGGACGCGGCAGAGCAGCAACACGTTTTACGTTCAAAACCTCGTGAGTCTACTCGATGGCGATTTGCAGTTTGCGGGCGGCTTTCGTCTGCAGTCGTTCAGCCTTAAACGGCCGCAGTTCAGACGCGGCGGCCCCGGCGGTGTTGACGCAGACGGCAAGCTCGCCGCCGATGGCGCGGACTTTCGATGGAGCGATTTCCTACTACATTCGCGGCAGCGGGACCAAGCTGCGGGCTCACGTCGGCAACGGCTACCGAGTGCCGTCGCTCTACGAGCGTTTTGGCAGCTACTTCTTTTTCAACACGTTCTTTCCGCTCGGCAATCCGACGCTTAAGCCCGAAAAATCGATCGGCCTCGACGGCGGTATCGAGCAGTATTTTGCCAAAGAACGCGTAAAGGCCTCGGCGACCGTTTTTTACACGCGGATCAAGGACGAGATCACCTACCTGCCGACCGACGACCTCGGTGCGTCGGCATATGAAAACTATGACAGGCACTATTCGCGCGGTGTCGAGACGAGCATTGACATCAGGCCGACGAACCGCACGACGGTCTTTGCGTCGTACACGTTCACGAACAGCGACCTGCGTGCGCACTCGCGGCCGACGTTTCCGGTCGGGCCGGTAACGAGCAAGGACCAGCCGTCATTCGGTATTCCGGAGCACCAATTCACGCTCGTCGCGACGCAGCGGTTCAAGCGGTTCTGGATAAATTTTGACCTGCTCGCGACATCGAGCTATCTGGCGCGGATGTTCAGCAACTCGACATTCAACACGTACATTTACCGCTTCGCCGGCAACCGCCGCGGCGACGTGACCGCCGGATATACGTTCGGTTTGAAGAAGGAGATGATGTCGCTGCGGCTTTTCGGCACGATCGAGAACGTCTTCGACAACGATTATTACGAGAACGGATACCGCACCGCAGGGGCCAACGGGCGGGTCGGATTAACATTTGGATTCTGATGTGATGCTGCAGGAATGAGAAAGTTCTTGACCTCTATGCATCTATGTGCTATGCTTGCAACAGTCGTCCTGGCTCTTTGACATAGGTGTACCCTGGAATTTGTCATACACGTGTATGACAGAACGCGTTTCTGCGTGAAATCCGTGGAACATGCCCGAATTGCGGCTGTAACTCTTGTAGTTACAATGCGTTACGGTGTTCCAGTGGGGTGTGGAACACACGTGGAACACGGCGGAACACGCGTAGAACACGATCCTGTCGTCACCGTTGCAGAAGCCCGCACGAAGTAATGGCACCCCTTCCGCTTGGTGCGGGCTTCTGCCAGCGAAGTTTTTTTTCAAAAGTAGCGGGACAAGGCTAAAATCTGGCGGTAAGCGTCGTATGTACAACAGTTACGCTGTCCCATGACGCTGCGGGACACCGCGGGACAGCGGGACACGAGATTATTTTTCAAAACGTGCGGGACAGGGCCTAAAATGAGCCGTAACTTACTGTGATCGCAACCATTTAAGGTGTCCCGCTGGGGCGTGGGACACCTGCGGGACACATAGGTCCGCACGGGCGTGTTATGATGGGAGAAAAGGGGGATGTACGATGATGAAAAAGCTGATGTTTGCCTTTTTCGCAGCCACTCTGATGGCGGTTTCCGTGGACGCGCAGACGGACGCCGTGACAAACCGCGATCTCGAGAAATACCAAGCCGAGCGCCTCAAGGCCGAGGCCGATCTGCGTGAGAACTACAAGAGGCTGGGGTTTCCGTCGCCTGAGGAACTCAAGCGGCGTAGCGACAGAATCCGCCAAAGGCAACGGCCGAACTCTCCGCAAAACTGCGTGCCGAGCGACTCGAACGTGAACGTATCGAAGCCGAGCGGAGAGCGCAGTCACAGCCGGCGCCGATCCAGATCGTTCAAACCGGTGGCGGGCAGGAATTCTATTGGCACAACGGCCACTGGCGTGTTCCGCGATACACCCGCCGAGTACACGGCCAAACGGGTTATTTCGCGGGCGGAGCGTTCTGGCCAACAGGCAATCGCACGCGGCCGCGGCCGTTGTTTGTGGTTCGAAGGCAACGATGAGCAGATCCAATTACGACAACATAAGGTATAAGGGCTATAGGGCGGCCGTCGAGTTTGATGAGGACATCACAATGTTCCATGGGACTGTAGTAAACACGCGCGATGTCATTACGTTTTATGGAAAATCGACCGTGGAACTCAGAAAGGAGTTTCGCCTGTCGGTGGAAGACTATCTAGATTTTTGTGAGAAGCTTGGAACGCGTTGATATGAAAGAAGGTTGGGAAGCCGTTATCGGCATGGAGATACACACGCAGCTTGCGACCGAGAGCAAGATATTCTGTTCGTGTCCGGTTGAGACCGGCGGCGAGCCGAATGCTAATACCTGCCCAGTGTGTTTGGGCCTGCCCGGAGCGTTGCCGGTATTGAATAAACGTGTGATCGAGCTTGGAGCGCGGGCGGCGTTGGCCTTGGGCCTGGAATTACAGGAAACATCAGTTTTCGCCCGCAAGAATTACTTCTACCCCGACCTGCCGAAAGGCTATCAGATCTCGCAGTACGACAAGCCGTTCTCGGCGAACGGCAAGCTGACGATCATGACGGCCGACCGTGACGAGAGCGGTCACGCCCGCGATTGGCGGCCGATGACGATCAATATCCAGCGGATGCATCTTGAGGAAGACGCTGGCAAGAATGTCCACGAAGGTTTGCCCGAAACCGACCGTTTCTCATACATTGACCTGAACCGAGCCGGCACGCCGCTCGGCGAGATCGTGACCGAGCCTGACTTTCGCACGTCGTGGGAGGCGTTCGATTATGTGAATCACGTGCGCCACGCGCTGCGATGGGTCGGGGCAAGCGACGCCGATATGGAGAAGGGAAACCTTCGCTGCGAAGCCAATGTGTCGGTCCGGAAGGTGGGCGAGTCCGAGTTTCGCAACAAGGTCGAGCTTAAGAATCTGAACTCGGTCCGCTTTATGCAAAAGGCGATCGAATTTGAGATCGAACGGCAGATCGCGGCTCACGAATCGGGCGAGGGCGTGAGTCAGGAAACGCGCCTGTGGGACGAGAAGAGCAACCAAACACGCGTGATGCGCTCCAAAGAGGACGCCCACGATTACCGTTATTTTCCTGAACCAGATCTGCAGCCGCTGCGGCTTACCTCCGACTTCATCGAGGTGGCCAAACACAAGATGCCCGAGATGCCCGACACGATGCGCGTCCGGTTTATGGAAACGTATCAGTTAGGCTTTACCGAGGCGTCGCAGCTAACGCAGGACCGCGATACGGCGGAATATTTCGAGACGACCGCACGAATCACTGCGAACCCCAAACTTGCGGCCAACTGGATCCTCGGCGAACTGACGCGCGAGCTTAACAATTCGTCCACGGCGATCTCAGAATGCCGCATAACCGCCGAGGACCTCGCTGAGTTGATAGCGACGGTCGAGAGCGGCAAGGTCAGCAATAATCAGGGCAAAGAGGTGCTCGCCGAGATGTTCGTCAGCGGAACGGCGGCCGCCGAGGTCATTCGCGAAAAGGGATTCGAACAGGTGTCAGACCTTGGCTTTATCGAAACTATCGTTGACGACGTGATCGCCGCCAATCCAGATCAGGCTGCCGCATATCGCGGCGGCAAAGAGGCACTGTTCGGCTTTTTCGTTGGCCAGGTGATCAAAGCGTCGCAGGGGAAAGCCAACCCAAAAGTGGTGAATGAGATTCTAAAGGACAAGCTCGGTCCACCGGTGTGAGATCGTTATCCCGAACATAATGCCGCAAATGCAAATATCAAATAAGGTCGCGATCGTAACAGGCGGCACCAAAGGCATCGGCTATGCGATCGCCGAACAACTGGTGCGGCACGGTGCTAAAGTCTTCATCTGCGCTCGTTCGCGAGACGAGATCGAGGCGGCTATCGGCCGGCTATCGGAGCATGGAACGGTCGCCGGCAAGATGTGCGACATGCGCTCCGAGGAGCAGGTCAAGGCTGTGCTTGATAGCTGTGAAAAACGTTTTGGCGGTATCGATATCCTCGTCAATAACGCGGGCGTCGGGTTTATGAGCCGCACGGTCGAAGAGATATCGCCGGACGATTTTCGTCAGACGCTTGAGACAAATCTATTCGGCGTGTTTTACGCCTGCCATTACGCGATCCCGCGGCTCAGACAGCGTGGCGGCGGTTACATCATCAATATCTCATCGCTCGCCGGGCAAAATGCGCATCCCGGAATGGCGACCTACAATGCGTCAAAATTTGGCCTCAACGGCTTTACCGAGGCCCTGATGCAAGAGGTCCGCCACGACAATATCAAGGTGAGTTATATCTGTCCGGGAAGCGTAAATACCGAGTTTGGCGGCGATACGGTCAGCGACGAAAAGGCGTGGCAGCTTCAGCCCGAGGACATCGCCGATGTCGTGATGAACCTGCTGACAATGAACGACAGGGCCCTGCCCAGCAAGGTCGAACTGCGTCCGAGCAAACCGCCCAAACGCTAGGCTGCGAGTGGAACTTTGACAATGCTAAGCGCCCGTTTGATCTCGCGACTGCTGAACGGCTTGACGATATAGTCCTTGGCACCAAGTGCAAAGCGCGTTCGCGATGTTCGTCACCATCGAGCGACGTGACCATCACGACCGGAATGTGGCCGAAATTATCGTCGGTCTTAACGTATTCGAGTAGCTGCCACCCGTCGAGCTGCGGCATCTCGACGTCTGACAGGATCAGATCAGGCTCCTTGTTATTGAGCAGCAGTTCGAGAGCCTCGGCGCCGTTGTTAGCCGTTATGACGCGAAAGCCTGCGTCCTCAACAAAGCGCGACATCTGGCGACGAATGATCGAGCTATCATCGACCACCAGGACCAGCGGCGTTGTGTCGATGATGTCCGCTGGTTGGTCTTGCGTGGTGTACGGGACCGGCTCGGGCTCGGCCTCAAGCCTGGCCTGGCCCAGCGGCAGCAGTATGGTGAACGTGGTACCGACCTGCGGCTTTGATTCGACCATGACGGAGCCGCCGCACGATTCGATGCTATCTTTGACGATACTCAATCCGACGCCGCGGCCGGCGTTGAGGTCGAGCTTTTCTGCTGTGGTCAGGCCGCGATCGAATATCAGTTTCATCGCGTCAGCGTCGCTTACGTCGCCCGCCCGCCCGCAGACGCCGCTGGCGACGGCCTTTTCTCTCAGCTTCCCGAGAGCGATGCCCGCTCCATCATCCGAAACACTGAGAATGATCGCAGCGTCATTCGCGTCGATCCGGATGCGAACCAAGCCCCTCTCGGGCTTGCCGATCAGGCGACGGGTGTCGGGCAGTTCGATCCCGTGAACCACCGCATTCTTGAGCAGGTGCAGGAGCGGTTCAATAAGCGCGTCGATGTGCTGCGTGTCGATCTCCGTCTCACCGTTCTCGATCTCGACAGTGGCCTTTTTGCCCTCGTCGATGCAGGTGACGTTGACCGCACGGGCGAGCCGTGTTTCGAGCGTGCTAAATTTGACCATGCGGATCTGAATGACCTTGTCCTGCATTTCGCCGGTCAGGCGGCGGCCGATCTCGAACAGCTCATCCAGCTTTTCGACACCGTGAATGGACTCAGTACCGTCAAGTTCTGTAAATCGTTCGGCGAGTGCCGAGCGATTGATCACGAGGCTGTTGCAGATCCTCAATAGCTCGTCTAGCCGTTCGAGCGACACGCGGACAACAGGTCCGGTCGAGGGCTTGATCGCTTCGATATGTTGAGTGGTCGTTGCTTCCGGTAGTTGGGTTAGCGGCGGAGAGTCCGAAGACTCTGCCGACGTAAGACCGGCGAAGGCGGCGCTAAATCCATCGTCATCGCCCGGGTCCGACGCGTCAGCGACACCAAACCGCACCAGCGAGTTCAGGCGGATCGCCGACCGGACCAAAAAGTCGATCGCCTCGGGCGTCGGCTCGCGGCGAAGCTCAGTGAGCTTGTCGAGCAGGTCCTCCATCCGGTGAGCGATCTTGGATGCGTCCGTCAGACCGACGATCCCCGCCGCACCCTTAAACGTGTGGGCATTGCGGCGGATCTCCCAAAGGGCGTTCTGATCGGCTGGCGTGGCGGCGAGTGTCTTCAGGCCGCCGTCGATATTCGCGAGCAGGTCATGGGCCTCTTCGCGAAAGATGTCGAGCGTTTCCGCGTCGATCTCAAAGGCGTCTGGCTCTAGTACTTCCTCTGGCTCTACAACGGTCGGTCGTGGCAACAGATCATCAAATGACGCATCGACAAAGTCGCCGACATTTGACAAGAAATCCGGCGACCTAAGCGGAATGCTTAGTAGCGATGCTTCGATGCCCGCGATCAGATCCAGTGTCCGGGCCGCTGCATTCGCCGGGCGGTCGCTGTCTGCGGATGCCGTTAGTGCCGATTCGCAGTCTGCCAGCATCACGGCCAGGGCGGGCTGCATATTGGCAAAAGCCAACTCTCTGATCGTTGCCAGTGTTCGACCCGCGGCAGCGAGGTCCGCCTCGCCGGTTTGTTGGGCGACGAGCAGACTGCTGCGTACCGACGCAAGGTCAGCCGCGGCGGTCGATACGAATTGCTGGAGTGTATCGCGGTCCATCGGTTGCCGCAGGAGAGTGCGAGACGGTTGCAAGGGGTTACTGTGTCGGGGCTAGGTAGGTTTCGAGGGCCTTCATCAGGGTTTCGGGGCCGAACGGTTTGGTCACATAGCCTGTCGTTCCGGCCATGCGCCCGCGTACTTTGTCGAAGAACCCGTCCTTGCCCGAGATCATTACGACCGGCAGGTCGCGAGCTTCGGGATTCGAGCGGATGTGCTTGCAGACCTCGTAACCGTCCATTCGGGGCATTGTGATATCCAATAGGACCAGATCGGGGAGCACGACCTCAAGCCGCTCAAGCGCCTCGACGCCGTCGGCGGCACATATCACAGTGTGGCCCGATTTCTCGAGCTTGCCCGCGATGAGCTTTCGCACTGTCGGGCTGTCATCGACTACGAGGATCGTTCGGCCCGTGGGCATCTCGCCGTGCAGTTCGGCTTGCCGCTGCATCTCGTCGAGTCGAATGGCGACGCTATTAACGTCGGCGGCCAGCATCACGTCGTTGGGGGCAAAGCGCGCGGCCTCTTGCAGGTATTTGAGTCCGGCGTCCGCATTGCCGAGATTGAAGTGACCGAGACCAAGGACCTTGAGTTCGGTGACACTGAATTCGCGGAGGTTCCATTCGGCCTCCATCTCCGTGACTGCCTGTTGGACAGTCTCGCGATCGGCTCTGGGATCGGCGAATAGAACCTCGAGATCGGCAAGCGAAAGGACCGCGTGGCAAGAGGTGCACTCAAAGGCTTGCGCGTCATTGTTGGCATGGCAGAATGGACAGGCATCGACCTTAAGGATCATCGGCTCTGCAAGCGCAAGGTCGGGAACCGGTCTCTCGTCGACATTCAGTGCGACTATCGTGTCTGCGAAAGGATCAGTCGCGGTAATGGGAGCAGTTTCGCCGGCGACCACGTCCTCGGGAAGCGTAACGCTCTCAACCGTGAGGCCGGCAGGGTCAGCGTTCTCATGAACGCTGACAAAGATGTCTTCGATGCTTCGGCCAAGATCGGCACTTGGTGCCGAAGCGTTCTCAATCGCCACAGTCTCAAGCTGTTCGGATAGCAGTTTCAAATGCTCCGCCTGCTGCGATGCGGCGATCGCTACGACGGGGATTTCTGCCTCGGGCTCGGCCTTCTCGACCGTTGGTTCGGGTCTCAGCGTGGTGGTCAGAAAGTCATACATCGCACGGGCCGCGAGATTGAATTCGTCGATCTTGAGCGCCTCTTCGAGCGACTGGATCTTGTCGTCCATATCGATCGCAAGATGAGAGCGCAGTACCCATGCCTCGGCATTGTCAGGGACGGTGCGCAGGAACTCGTCCACCAATTCGAGTGCCTTCTTTCGCTTTCCCGCACTCGCTGCGGCTTTTACATCTGCGAATGCTGTCTCGGACCGTTGACGCCCGATCTCAGCGAGGGAGCTAAGAGCCTGCTCATTCTCAGGGTCGATGCGCCGTACCTGCTCGAATGCGGCGACCTTATCGTCGCTAGCCTCGGCCCAATCGGCACGCAGGAGCCATGCTGCGGTGCAGCCGTTGTCGTGCGAGAGGGCCCGTTCCAGAGCTTGGTTCGCCTGGTCATGGGAGCCTTCCTCGCGGGCGGCGATGGCACGCTGAACGAAAGTCTTGGCAAGCAATGCGTTGGTAGCACGACGCCATTCAGCGGCCTTGTTGTTCGCGGGATCGATATCGAGGACGCGGTCGAGGAATGCGAGCAGTTCCTCGGGGTACTCGCTGATCGAGGCAAGCCACATCCACGCGGTTTCGCAATCGGGGTCGACATCTGTGGCCTCGGTCAGCAGTTGACGAGCCAGGCTGCGATCGCCGCACTGAGCGGCGGAAATACCCTTTTTCAGCAGGGAATCGAGGTCATGTTGTTCACGGTGACCAAGATGCTCAAAGGCCTCGTTCTCGACAAGCGGAATAGCGGCGACATTCGGTTCGAATTCTAGTCTCATACGTTTTGGGAAGCGAGTGGAATCAGTTTGGCGATGACGGAGCTGCGATGGGGAGCAGGTCCAGTTTCAAAGTATCTTCAGAAAGGCAATATGAGTGCCACGCCGCGAAGAGACCTATCATTGCCGAATGCCACGAAACGCCCTAGAATACAGGGTGAAAATAACATCGGCCGATCTAGCATAGCCGCCGATAACCACGTCACGCGGCAAAGTGACAAAAAACGGCATTTTTCGTTGACAAAAGTCGTGATTTTGGGTGTTTTTAAAGGGTTGTGAAGCAGATCGAGAACAAATTTGACGTGATCGTGATCGGCGGCGGGCCCGCGGGCATCTCCGCGGCATTCTGGTGCGCCGAACTTGGGCTGCGCGTCGCCATTCTCGAGCGTGAAAGGGAACTAGGCGGCCAACTTCTTTGGACATTCGGTGAGATCACGAATTACCTCGGCCTCGTTGCTGAGAACGGGCGCGATCTGTGTGAACAATTCCTGGAACAGATTGATAACAAGCAAGTTACGCGATTTGTGAAATCAGACATTCTCAGCGTCGATCTGGACCAAAAGGTCGTAACGTCAGCTAGCGCGGACCGATTCTCGACCAAAAATATCATCATCGCTACGGGCGTCCGTAGGCGTGGCCTGGGCGTGCCCGGCGAAGTCGAATTTGCGGGGAGCGGCATCCTCGTATCTGGTGTCGGCTCGCGCGATGAGGTCACCGGTAAACGGGTCGTTATCGTGGGCGGCGGCGATGCTGCTCTCGAAAACGCGATGATACTCTCCGATCCGGCCCAAGGGGTTACCGTCATTCATCGTCGTGATAATTTCTCGGCACGCGAGGACTTCGTCAAGGCCGCCAAACGACAGGCAAACGTCGACTTCTTGTTCAATTCGACGGTCGAGGCAATTATTGGTAACAAAGACGTTGAAGCCGTCGAGATCACAGATCTGCGAAACGGGGAATGCTCCTCGATCGAGGCTGACGCTGTCCTGATCCGTATCGGCGTCGAACCCAATACTGAGCTGTTTCGCGCTCAGATAGAGCTGGATGAGCGGGGATATATCTTAGTCAGCAGAGATTGCTCAACCGGCCTCAAAGGTGTTTTCGCGGTTGGTGATGTGGCGAATCCAACGTCGCCAACCATCGCAACCGCGGTCGGTATGGGAGCGACGGCCGCAAAGGCGATCAAACTAACTTATTGAGATAAATTCTTTACTGCTCGCTTCGAGAGAGGTTGAGTGTGAGCGTTGTTCGGTAAACGGCCGGGGAGTCGGTCTCGATCTCTTTTTCGGCAGAGACGCCTTTGAAGGTCGCCTTTACGCGAAATTTCTTAATATTACCGGGCTGTGCAAAGCCGAATTCGCCCATCTCGTTTGACTTGCCCGTCGCGACCTTTCGGTATCCGCCATCCGAACTGACGGCAAACAATTCGACGGTCGCGCCGTAAACACTGAGCATTTCCTGAAAGAACACCGCACCGCGTATGAAGATCTGAGTCCCGCGATCGACGCTGAGCATTAGTCGGTTGCCGAGATCGCGTGTCTTTTTCCTTTTCACCTCGACGTTGTACATTACGCCGGTCGAATAGCCGTCGGCATCGACCGCGAGATTGTAAACACCCTCGGCGAGGCCGTCGAGAACGAAGTCGCCCTTCGTATTCGTCTTCGTCGACCGGACGACCTTGCCGCCTTGCCGGGCCTCAACCGTCGCCCCCGCGACGTTGTCGCCGCGCAGACTACGCACCTTGCCCTTAAGCCCGCCGGTCGTCTGCGCGTAAGCAGCGGGCGATAGGCAGTAGGCAGCGAGCAATAGTATGCCAGCGGTTATGATATGCAGTCTGTTAATTCTGTGCATGCGATGTTGCGAGCGGCTCGCCGCGAAACTCAGCCGCCACATCATTGATGATGTCGACGAGCGTTCGGGTTGGCTCGTAACCGACCAGCCGGCGGGCTTTGTCGAGCGACGGCACGCGTCGCTGCATGTCCTCAAACCCTTCGCCGTAAACCTGATCGTAGGGAATGTATCGAATTTCGCTGGTGCTGCCAGTCAGCTCGATCGCCCGTTTTGCGAGGTCGTTGATCGTCACCTCGGCGTCGCTGCCAAAATTGACGACCTGGCCAAAACACGCAGGAGTCTCGAGCGCGGCCGTAAGGCCATTGACCACATCAGTTACATGGCCGAAACATCGCGACTGTGTGCCGTCGCCGTGTACCTCGATGGGCTCATTCTTAAGTGCAGCCTGCACAAACCGTGGCACGACCATGCCGTACTGCCCCGTCTGCCGCGGGCCGACGGTGTTGAATAATCGGGCAACTACGACCGGCAGCCGCGTTTCTTTGTAATGAGCGAGAGCCAGGAATTCGTCCAGTGTTTTTGCACACGCATACGCCCATCGGTGCTTGTCGGTCGCACCGGTCAGCAGGTCGTCGTCCTCTTTGAAGGGCACCGAAATACCCTTGCCGTAAACCTCGCTGGTGGACGGTATCAGCACGCGTTTGCGGAATTTTGCACACCGGCCGAGCACGACGTCCGTCCCGTGAAAGATCGTCTCGATCGTCTTAACGGGCTGCTCCATGATCAACCTGACGCCGACGGCGCTCGCCATGTGATAGACGCGATCAGCGTCGCGGATCAACTCTTCCATCAGGTCGGCGTTGAGGACGGTGTCGATGATGAGGTGGAAATTGGGGTTCTCTTCGAGATGGCCGATATTCGAATATCGTCCCGTCGAGAGGTCGTCGATTACCGTGATCTCGTGTCCCTCGCCAATCAGTTTGTCAGCCAAATGGCTGCCGACGAAGCCAGCACCGCCTGTGATAAGGATCTTCATTTACTAGAGTCTACAACACCGGCGAAGTAGGCGACGGTTTTTTTCAACCCGTCGGCAAGCGGAACGGCCGGCGACCACCCAAGCAAGCTATTGGCGCGCTCGATATTAGGCTGGCGTTGTTTCGGATCGTCCTGCGGCAGCGCCATGTACTTGATCTTTACGCCGCGGCCCGTCGCGATGCCGACCTGCTCGGCCAACTCATTCATAGTGAATTCGCCAGGATTGCCGAGATTGACGGGCATGTGTGCGTCATCGCCCTCTACATTCATCAGCTTGATTATCCCGTCAACAAGGTCGCTGACGTAGCAGAATGAACGCGTCTGGTTGCCGTCGCCGTAGATGGTCAAATCTTCACCACGCAATGCCTGGACGATAAAATTGGACACGACGCGGCCGTCATTTTCGAGCATCCTCTCGCCGTAAGTATTGAAAATACGCACGATACGCGTCTCAACGCCGCTTTGCCTGTGATAGTCCATCATCAGCGTCTCGGCCACGCGTTTGCCCTCGTCGTAGCATGAACGAACACCGATCGGATTAACATTGCCCCAATAATCCTCAGTTTGTGGATGCACGACCGGATCGCCGTAAACTTCGCTGGTTGACGCCTGCAAAATGCGGGCACGGACGCGTTTCGCGAGGCCAAGCATGTTTACCATGCCCATCACGTTCGTCTTGACGGTCTTTACTGGGTTGTACTGGTAATGCACCGGCGACGCGGGGCAGGCGAGATTGTAGATCTGATCGACCTCGAGAAAGATCGGCTCGGTCACGTCGTGCCGAATGACCTCAAAATCGCGGTTATCGGCTAGATGCGCGATATTGACCTTGCGGCCCGTAAAGAAGTTATCGAGGCAAATGACCTCGTTGCCCTCGTTCAACAGCCGCTCGCAAAGGTGCGACCCAATAAACCCGGCTCCGCCCGTGACAAGTATTCGCATAAATGGCTATTCTGCCACAGAGCACACCGAGAACACAGAGGAATACTTTCTTTTGTCTCCGTGTCCTCTGTGGTCTCTGTGGCTAAATTCCTATCTCAGGTGTTTCTCAAAAAATGCCAGGATCCGCTCATATTCGTCCGCCCAGCTTTCCGGCCGGACGAAACCGTGGTTCTCCGACGGGTATAACATAGCTTCAAAGTACTGTGTTTTCCCCAATCTGACGAGTTTTTCCATTAACTGCACCGAATCCTGGACGTGGACATTGTCGTCCGACATGCCGTGAAGTATCAGCAGTGGCCGCTCGAGTTTGTCGGCGTAAGAGATGGGCGAACTGCGTTTGTAAGCCTCAGGATTCTTTTCGGGGAAACCAAGCCGCTGGGCCGTGTACTGAGGATTTGCGGCGTAATAATTCTTCCAGTCGAACACCGGCCGCAACGCCGCTGCTGCGGCAATACGTTCAGGCGCACGCATCGCAAGCATCGCGGCCATGAATCCGCCGTAGCTCCCGCCGTAAACGCCGATGCGTTTCTGATCGACGCCATAATTCTTGACCATAAAATCGATCGCGTCGATATGATCGTCGTAATCCTTGCCGCCCAGAAAATCGTAAACATCCGTCCGCCAATCGCGCCCGTAACCCGCCGATCCGCGATAATCGATGTCGAGCACGACATAGCCCTTTTTCGCGAGCAGGTCGTTGAACATAAACTCACGGTAATAGTTGTTCCAGCCGTTGATCGTGTTCTGCAGATAGCCCGCTCCGTGCACAAATATCGCCATCGGATATTTCTTTTTCGGGTCATGGCTGGCGGGTAGGTAGATCTTCGTTTTGATCTGCTTGCCGTCGCTCGACGGGATGTCGATGAATTTTGGATCGCTCCAGCGGTTCGCAGTAAATGAGGCCGGTACGGTGTTCGTGAGTTTTACCGGTCCAGAGATCCGTTCTATGGTCAAACAAGGAGGAGAGACCTGAAAGCACAATCGTTGAGCATAAAGTTCCGTCGGTTCGTTCCATCTTGAGAAACCGAACATTACTCGAGCGTCCTGGCTTTCGTTCGATATCTGAGGAGACTCGATCATACCGTTTGCGGCATTTCCGTAAGTCATCTCGAAGACCGATCTTTCGATCGGTGGTTATGCCTGCGATTGTTCTGGTAGCAGTACCCTTCATCGTAGAGAGAATCCAGATTCCTTCTCCATGCGGGTCCCATTTCGCCCACTCGACCTGCCACTTGCCCTCTCCGGTAAGTCGCGTTATCGTCGGCGATGTTGGAAAGCCTGGGTCCGCCGGATTTTCTTGTCGAATCGTACCTGTCGGATTTGGTTCCGGTTTGTTCGGTGTCAGCTTTGCGAGATAGAGATGATTGTACCCATCACGTTCGGAGGCGAAGAATAGCTGTCGAGCGTCTTTCGGGTGCGGCTCGAAGATCGCCGACAGCGGTGCCTGCCATTTGTCGTCGGTTTCCTCGGTGACGAGGATGGTCTGCTCGTCCTTGCTCGCGACGTTGTGAATGTAGAATAGCTGCCGCCGCTTTGTGTCCTTATCGAGGCGGTCGATGATCAGGCTGCGGCCGTCGGCGGTCCAGACCATTCGTCGAAAATTCGAGACGCCCTCGTGCTTCGGCAACTTGACTTCAAACGCCGCATCGCGGCTGCCGTCGGTCGGCATCACCATCACCTTTTGCTCGCTCCATCCGCGCCGCGGCCCGCCGCCGGTGACATATTCGGGCAGGAAATTCGGCACGACCAACTGCCGCTGCTTTGAACCGTCCGCGACGACATAAGCGATCATTGACCCTGCCTTATTCGGCGTAATGCCGCCGATCGAGATGAACGCCGCCGCATTCGCCTCGCGCGTCAACTGGATCGTCGTCGCATCCGCCGTATTCAGCACAAACGCATGGCCGCCCGACGAGTAGACTATTCGATCGTTGTCGAGAAACCTCGCCCCAGTTTCCGGCGCCTGCGTCTTTGTAAATCGCTTCGGTTTAGCCTCGCCGAGCGTCAACGTGTATAGATCGCCGTTGTGCGTGAACACAAGCTTTTTCGAGTCCGGCGACCATTCAAAACTCCCCAGGGCATTCTCGCGAACCTTAACAAACTCGTCCCGCACCTCGACGCCATAATCGAGCTTGTTCTCAGGCGTCGGCGTCGGGCTCGCTACCGGCATCGCGCTTTGTTTGAGAATGATCGTGGGCGTTCCGCCACTCGTCGCGACTAAATACAAATCCCGCGGCACGCGCCCTTCCGCATTCCACAAAAACACGACCGTCGTCCCATCAGGCGACAACTTCTCGCCCTCGACCCGCTGCCCCGCGATCGACGGCTCAGCCATGATGTCGCGGACGGTGAGGTTTTGAGCGAAGCCGCTCAAAACAAGGCAAAAGGCAAAAGTAAAAAGGCAGAAAGCTGATCTCGAAAAAAAGGTATTCATCGGCTATTCTTCGGTCGGGTCAAGTGCTTCTTTCAGGGCCAACAGTTCAGGTAACACGAGATGGTCCTTAGGACGATCTGCAGCGGTCTTTGAAGCGATCAATGCGTCTAGATCGAAAGCCTTTACTTGCGTACCGTAAATCTCGTAGGTCACCGATCTGGTAAGCGCATCGGGATAACTACCGATGCCCTCCACTTCACCTAAAAGGTCTATCGCCCCGATTGATGTCTCAAAGGTGAAATTGGTGCCATTTCGTAGTGTGCTTTCGTCAAAAATGAACGGCAAGCCCTCGGGCCATTTACGCGGCATCGGATCAAACGGAGCTAATGCCGTATACAGTCGGTGAATGTTCTCTTTACTCCGCGAGTAACAAAAATCGAGATCTTGAGTGATATATCCTGACGAATGAAGTGAAATAGCAACGCCGCCGACAATGACATAATCGACATTGTTTGCGGCGAGGGCTGTGATCGCTTTTTCCAGATCGATCATTTTCTTTCGCGTTTCTCGATAGGCCCCACCTTGCGCGCCTTTTCTAGTTCAGCAAGAAACTTCATTGCCGACTGTAGGTTGTCGATCCGTTGTTGAGGGGTAAGCCGCAGTTGCGAAACGGTCAGCGTAAGATCAATTCCAAAATCGCGAGCAGCCGCGGCCATACTTCCGGCGCGAGGGTTCAGCAGCTTTTCTTCGGGTGTTCTGCTCATACCTATATTTTACGGTAATTCCAACGCCGCCGCACGCTTTTCGATCTTCTGTCTATCATTCAGCCGCTGGTATTCGTAGATCGCGTTTTCCCACGTGCCGTACATCGCGTTGGGCAGGACGATCCAGCGTTTTCCCCATTCGGTTTTGATCTTATCGGTCTCGGCAAAGCGGTCGGCAATGCTTTTGAGTTCAAATACGTCGGAAAAGTCGTCAAGGTTATCGCCCATGACCAACACGACGCGGTAACTCTGACCGACAAACTCGCGCCGAGGTGTTTTGGTCGAGATGTTCGCGCCTTTTGCGTCCTTTTGGCGAAGGAGGACGTTGTCTGATGAAATGTCGAGAAAACCGACCAGCTTAAGATTGTCGATCGTCGCCTGCTTCTGCCGCTTCGTCGCGGTTGGAGAGGTAAAAGACCTTGACCCCGCGACCGACGGCATAGTTGAGGAACTCGACCGCACCGGGGATGGCCTTTGCCTTTTGCATCTCGACCCAGGTCGCCCAATCTTTTGAGTTAAAAGGCGTACCCGTTTTGATGCCCGCGGCCTGAGCGGGAGAATTGTCGAGAACGGTCTCGTCTATGTCGACGATTATCGCCCGCGGGCGTTTTCGCTCAGCCTTTGGTAGCTTCTTGACGTTCTTCTTGTCCAGGTCCGCATCGAGATGCCAGCGGGCGAGATTGAACGCCTGATACGCGACGGCCCGATATTCTGCTGCCTTTTGGACGTAAAGGGTCGCCGCAGTCTGGTAATCGTTATCGGCCGTCCCTTGCTGCACGGGCGCGACAACGGCGAAAAGGGCTACCGCTATCACGATAAAATTGAGTCTTCTTAACTGCTTCATATTTGAATTTTATATCTGTGAGGGATTATAAACGATTAGATGCAGGGGCCGCCGAAAGAGAAACGCGAGAACGATATGCCGGACGAAGGTGCCGCGAGCGAGGACCAGCGTGAGCGCGAGTATTACTACGATGACGCTCACGGGTATGAGGTCTATGAGCCCGATGATGACGAGGAGTCGGACGACGATCCCATTCCGAGACTGACAACTGAGAGCTGACGGCTGATCGCTGTTTTCAATTACTTCTTCGGTCGTTCGTTCGATTTAAGAACGCGTTTGCGCAGGCGGATCGACTTTGGTGTGACCTCGATCAGTTCGTCGTCGGCGATGAATTCCAGAGCCGCGTTCGAGCGACATTTCACGCTGCGGAACAAGGCGCATGGCTTCGTCGGCCGAAGTAGTTCGCATATTCGAGAGCTTCTTTTCCTTGATCGCATTGACGTCGAGATCGACGCTGCGGGCGTTTTCGCCGATGATCATTCCTTCATAGACCTTGATCTGCGGCTTTACGAACAAGGTTCCGCGCTCCTGCAAATTGTAGAGTGCGTATGTGTTTGTCTCGCCCATGCGGTCGTTAACGAGCGAGCCGGTCTGCCGCGAACGCATGTCGCCCTGCCATTTGTCGAATCGAAGGAAGAGCGTGTTCAAGAGTCCCGTACCTTTTGTTTCGGTCAAAAATTCACCGCGAAAACCGATCAGCCCACGCGACGGAATTTCGAATTCCAGCCTGACGCGGCCCGAGCCGTTGTTGATCATCTTGGTCATCTGGCCTTTTCGCCGGCCCATTGCCTCGGTGACGACGCCGATGAATTCATCGGGCACATCGACGACGACCAGCTCGATCGGCTCGAGCGTCTCGCCTGTTTTCTCGTCTTTTTTGGTAATGACCTCGGGTTTAGAGACCTGCAGTTCATAGCCTTCGCGACGCATCATCTCGATCAGGATCGCGAGCTGCAATTCGCCGCGGCCCGATACCCTGAATTGCTCGGCGGCCTCGGTTTCCTCAACGCGCAAGGCGACGTTGCCAAGTATCTCGTGGTCGAGCCGTTCCTTGATCTGGCGCGATGTGACGAATTTGCCGTCGATTCCCGAGAACGGCGAAGTATTGACGCCAAAGATCATCGAGATCGTCGGCTCATCGACAGCGATCACCGGCAGAGGCTTCGGATTGTCGACGAGCGTGATCGTTTCGCCGATCTCGACGTCATCAAAGCCGGCAAGGGCGACGATCTCACCGATTCCGGCCTTGTCCACGTTTGCACGTTCGAGGCCCTCGAAAACAAACAGCTCCTTGACGCGTGTTTTGACCAGCGAACCGTCGCGCTTCGAAACGACGACTTCCTGATTCTTCGCGATCTCGCCCGAAAAGATTCGGCCGATCGCGAGTCGGCCGACAAACGGATTGTAATCAATATTCGCAACCAGCAATTGCAGCGAATCGTCGCGCAAAGCATGCGGTGCCGGGATCGTTTCAATGATCTGATCAAACAGCGGCTTGAGCGTTTTGGATTCGTCCGCCAGCTTTTTCTTCGCCACGCCGTCGCGTGAAATCGAATAAAGAACAGGGAAATCGATCTGCTGATCATTTGCGCCGAGATCGATGAAAAGGTCATAGATCTCGTCCACCACTTCCTCCGGACGCGAGTCCTGACGGTCGATCTTGTTCACAAGTGCGATCGCCGGAAGCTTTAGTTCGAGCGCCTTTCGCAGAACAAAACGAGTCTGCGGAAGACAGCCTTCGGCCGCGTCAACCAGCAGCACTATGCCGTCGACCATCTTGAGAACGCGTTCGACCTCGCCGCCAAAATCGGCGTGTCCCGGTGTGTCGAGAATGTTGATCTTGTAATCGCCATAACGGACCGACGTATTCTTCGCCATGATCGTAATCCCGCGTTCGCGTTCGAGATCCATCGAATCCATAACGCGGTCGACGACCGTTTCGTTGTCGCGGTGCGTACCCGATTGAGCGAGCATCGCGTCGACCAGCGTGGTTTTTCCGTGGTCAACGTGAGCGATAATGGCGATGTTGCGTATCTTTTCTGCGGTGATCATAGTCGTAAATCCCAGCCCTAAGGCAAACGAGTATGATGACTGATTGGCCTCTGAATAGCAAAAAGGCCGGACCCAACGGCCCGGCCTTTTACCGTGCGATCGATCGGTTACGCTACGCTCTTGCCGACGAGCAGGTTGTTAGTGACCCCAAAAACACCGCTGATGCCGTTGGCGTAGATGTTGAGGGCATCGCGGTCGCCCTTGTTGTAGACATAACCCTCGAGCGTGATGCGTCCGCCCTCGACGATGATGTGCACGTCGGGGTTTGTTTCCCAAAAATAACGCCCCAACCCGCGTTCACCGAAGGTCCGTAACGCTGAGCGCCTGATGCTGTCGTCAAAGGACGATACGGGCAGGTTTTCGATGTTATTGATTACCTCGGTAACTCCTTTGATGCGTTTTACGCTCCGCGCCGCCGAACTCTTGGTGCCAAGCGAATGGACCTTGCCCGTCAGCGTTACGCGGCCGCCGTCAACGTCGTACTTGATGATGTCAAACACGCCGTAGTTTGGCAGCCTGAGTATCTTGCTGCGGACCTGCTGTTCGATGGTCTTTGTCTTTTTGGCGTTACCTTGTGCATTCACGCCGCTTACCGCGAGCGCGATCATTATTGCGAATAATGTGATAAATGATGTTCTTTTCATACCAGTTTCCTCACTTGTTTAGACGAGAAAACGGCATAAAGAGGTGCCAGCGGATTGTAAAGATTTGTAACGGAATGGTTGCAGAGGCCCGCACGAAGTAAGGGCACCGGGACGAGAGGAGCTACGGCCGGGTATTAGCGAAAAATCATGGTAAGGCGAGGGTGCCCTTATTCCGTGCGGGCCTCTGCAACGAAACTTTGGCGAATGGCCTCATACAGAACGATGCCAACGCTCGTCGCGAGATTGATGCTGCGGACGCGACGGTTTGGCATTGGAATCGTCAGACAACGGTCCCCGTTAGCGTCGAGTAGAGCTTGGGGCAGGCCACGCGTTTCGGGGCCGAAAACAAGGCAATCACCCGCCGCAAATGTCCAATCTGTGTAGCTTAGATCGGCTTTTGTGGTGAGATAGACATGAACCTTGACGACGGTAGCGCTGAGTACAACTCGTCGAGATCGACGTGCCGGTGCAGGGTGACTTCGTCCCAATAATCAAGCCCCGAACGCCGCAGCGTGCGGTCATCCATCCTAAAACCCGTTACTCCGACGATATGCAGCGGCGTATTCGTTGCGGCACACAAACGCGCGATATTGCCCGTATTCGGCGGTATCTCGGGCTCGTACAGTGCGACATGAAACACGGTCAGAGTGTAAAACGGAAAACCGATAACGGAAAACTGAAAACGCGTCTGCCGCAAAGTTATCCGCTATCCGTTATCCGTTTTCAGTTGTTCCAGTGCATCCTTTCGCACCCGGAAATCATCAATTTCTCGGTAACACGCGGCTGCCCTAATGCCCGGTAACGGCGGATATGCTACAATCCGCATTTGCGCGTGATGAGACCGACCCGAGAGATGAGTCCCAAAATATCCTTGCGTTCCCGTTCCGTTATCTTTGTTGTCGTTGCGATGATCAGCCTGTCGTGTGCCGCGATGGCTCAGACGCCAACGCCCACGCCCGTGGCAACGCCGTCACCGACGGCGACGCCGCTTCCGGTCAAGCTTGATACCAAGAATCTAACCGCCGATCAGGTCGCGGAATTCTCGATCATCTTCTACGGCGGCCGTCCGGCCCTTAATCAGATCCGCAAAACGGCGACTGAGCGCGGAATTTCAAATGTCCGCGCTGCCGACGGCCGCACCGACCGCGTGCCTTATACACGCTACGTGATACGTGGTGAAACGCTCGCCAAGGAAAAGATCCGGCTCGATCGGGAAACTCCGTCGGCGCGTTTCTCGCTGATCCAGGCGGACGAACGCTTCTTTGGCGTGTACAACAACACGGTCTTTACGCCTGCCGAAGAAGTGCTTGCAGTCTTCCGCGACCAGATCTATCACGGCATCGAGGCCCTGCTCCGGTACTCAGAGAACGGCTCAAAGCTCGTACTCATCTCCCGCGAAAAGGTCATGGGTGTCGAATACAACATCATCGACCTGACAGACACGCAAGGCCGCGTGACGCGCTTTTACATCTCGGCAAAATCGTTTCGCGTGATGATGCTCACCTACGAAGAGAACGGCGTGAAATACCGCAGGAAGTTCTACGACTACAACGCCGCACAGGGCACGCTCGTGCCGTTTCGCACGGTGCTGTGGGCCGACGACAAGCAGGTCGAAGAGACCGAGGTCGGCACGATCACCTTTGGCCAAAAGGTCGACGAAGGCCTGTTCAGCACGCCATAGACCTATTTTTCCGGCTTAAAGAAAAAGAAGAAAAACAGAGCGGCGTGCTCCGGCTTTACGTCGTTGGCGTATCCGATCGTTGAGCGGCTGCTGTTCTCGACACGGCCGTTGTCGTTGACATAGCCGATGGTCGAGCGCGAGCCGTTCTCGACGGTGCCGTTTGAATTGATGTAGCCGATCGTCGAGCGACTGGCGTTCTCGACGCGGCCGTTGTCGTTGATATAGCCAAGCGTTGAACGCGAACCGTTCTCAACGCGGCCGTTGTCGTTGATGTAGCCGATGGTCGAACGGCTGCCGTTCTCGACGCGACCGCTCGAATCGATATAGCCTATGGTCCGCCGGCTGCCGTCCTCGATCCGCTGCGCGGCGACGGCGGCGATCAGAGCAAAAATGAGTGTCGATAGTACCAAGGTCCTTTTCATCACGATCCCTCCACACGAGTAGAACGCTGATAGAGCCGATATCCTGCATGGACTATCAGCCCGAGAAGAGCGGCACCGAGGATCGGGAGCCCTTCTTTGCCAAGATCGACGGCGGTCAGCAGCCAGATTATCAGACCGATGGACAGCACCGCAGCCGCCAGTCCGAACGGCGCGACGTATTTTGCCTCAGGTGCATCGTCCCTCTTTCTGAAGACGATCAGCGACAGGCATGTGGTTGCATAAATTATCAGCCGCGTGATCGTCGCGATGCCGAGCGCACCGAGAAACGACGTTTGCGTCGCAATCACCAGAATGACCGCAACGTTGAGCAGGATCGCGTTGTGCGGCGTCTTGAATCTCTCGCTCGTTCTCGCCAGAAACGACGGCAGCTCGCCGCGCTCGCCCATCGCGTAGAGAATGCGCGAGCCCCCGAGCAGTCCGACGTTCTGATTTCCCAAGATCGATACGAGGGCACCCGCAGAGATCAGCATCGCTCCCGCCGGGCCGATAAAACTCGTCGCGGCGTCCGCCAACGGCCGTTCGGATGACGCCAGCCCCGGCAGCGTTCCGATGCTCACCGTCTGCACAGCGATATAGATGACGGTCACAGCGGCGAGCGCAACGAAGAGAGCGAACGGCAAGTTCTTCTGCGGGTCTTTCATCTCGCCCGCCGGAATCACCGCCACCTCAAAGCCCACGAACGCATAAATGAGGACCAGCACAGCCGCCGAGAACGATGTGTATTCCGGCACGACGTCAAAGTTAAAATTCGCCGGCTCAATAAAAAATATACCGACCACGGCAAACAGCAGCAGCGGCACGAGCTTCCCGACCGTGACGATATTCGTGAAGATCGCCGCCTCGCGAACGCCGAGGATGTTGATCGTCGTCAGTAGCGTTATGAACACCACAATTATCGCGAGCCGCACCGCCGGCTCGGCCGCGCCTGGGAAGAAGACGCCCATGTAAGTAACAAACAGGTTCACATTCGCCGCAAACGTCGCGACACGGACGATCCAATAAAGCCATCCGACCTCGAACGCCATCGTCTGCCCGAACGCCTCTTTCGCATACAGATACGCCCCGCCCGTCGACGAAAACCTGCTCGCAACCTCGGCATGACACAGCACGATCAGCCCCACTACAACCGCGCACGCGACGAACGCAAAAATACTCCACGCCCCGATCTGTGCATAGACCTTAGACGGCAGCCCAAAAATGCCGGCCCCGATGATCGTATTCACCACGATCGCCGTCATGTCCCACCGGCCGATGCCGCGGATGAGTTTTTCGTCTTGCATAAGAAAGAATTAGCCCCGAATGCACGAATACCGAATAGTTCGTGCGTTCGTGGCTAAATGCTTGTTAACGTATAATGCGAGAAACTTCGCTGACCAAGGAAAGATAACACAGATGAACGGAATGTCTCTGCGATCACAGATCGCCATCATCGCCCTCCTATTCTCGGCGGCGCTTGTCGCATCGGCACAAAAGGCCGAGATCGTCGTGCCGAGGGAATATCGAACACCCGTGCTCACGGTTTCTGCAGAACTACAGTCGATCGTTGCCGCCGCCGTTGCGAAGGTTATCAATGACGGCCGCAAAGCGCCCGTGAAAAGCAGCGAAATTGCCGTGACAGTGATCGACCTGAGCGATGCGGCACAGCTCAAATGGGCAAACTATCGCGGTGAAGAGCGTATCTATCCGGCGAGCGTCGTCAAGATCACGAGAAGCTCGTCGAGGAGCACAAGATCGAGGTGAGCTACACGTGGGTCAAGGGGCTGCTGCAGGGAGCGGGTCTGGTAGCAAAGGACAGCGTACGAAAGAAGCACCGGAGAAAGCGGGAGAGAAAGCCTCTAAAGGGGATGATGCTGCATATCGACGGGTCTCATCACCAGTGGTTTGGCGATGAGCGCTGGCACGATCTGATCGTGATACTCGATGACGCCACGGGCGAGATCTATTATGCCGCTCTGGTCGATGCGGAATCGACCTCGACGGTCATGACGGGGATCAGGCAAGTTGTTGAAAAAGAAGGCGTTTTCTGCAGTCTCTACTCTGATCGTGCAAGTCATTTCTGGCTGACGCCAAAGGCAGGAGAACCGGTGGATAAACAAACACTCACCCAGGTCGGACGTGCACTGCGCGACCTCGGGATCACAATGATCCCGGCTTACTCGCCACAGGCACGAGGCCGCAGCGAACGCAGCTTCAAGACGTGGCAGTGTTCTACATGGCGGCCCTCGAAAGGCAGCTTGAGGACAAAAAGGTCGTGATGACCACCGAACTCGAGCGCGGCCTCAAGGACATGATCGTCGATTCCAGCAACGAAGCGACGCAGTACATTCTCGATGTGCTTACCAACACATCGAGCGGTGCCGAGCTGCCGCAAAAGCAGTTTGACGTCTGGCAGCATAAACGCAACCGCGTCAACCGCTGGCTCGCTTCGATGGGGTACAAGAACGTCAACGCGAACCAAAAGACCTTTTGCGAGGATGCCTACGGCATCGAGCAGCAATCGCGTGAATACAAGGGCCAGAACCGCAATATGCTTACCACCAACGCAACGGCGCGGATGCTCGCCGAGATCGTCACCGGCAACATCGCCACACCGGCGCGTACCCCGCGGATGATGACGCTGCTCAAACGCGACGTTTTTGCCAAGTCTACCGACCCCGACAGCCAGCCGAACGGCTTCACCGGCATCGCCCTGATCGAACGCAATATGACGGACGCGCTCCTCTGGTCAAAGGCCGGCTGGACCAGCAAGACACGCCACGACGCCGCCTACATCGAGACCGCCGCTGGCCTCAAACTCGTCATCGTCATCTTTACCGAGAACCACGCCAACGAACGCGACATTATTCCCGCCATCGCGGGCAGCATTATCGACGCGATGAAGCCGTAGTGTATCTTCTCGTTTCTTTGGATATGATCTCGGACAAAATTGCTGAAGAGATAGATCAGGCCGGAGACGCCCGACGAAGACGAGAGCCATGGCGGCATTTCCGGTTTCCGAGTCCGAGCCGCTCCTGTATACGCTCGCGCCTCCGCACGATGCGCGGGTAGAGTCCGATGCTTGAGTTGTTGATGAAAATCGTTCCGTTGACCTCGCCAATATCAATGCTCTGACGGTGCCCGGCTGCGATCACGCCGACAGCCTATGGAACATCGGACGGAATGTGCAGGTCCTTTGAAAAGTGGTTCAGCGTGGCTAGCGGCCGCCCAGACTCTTGCTCGCCGCAAAGGCCTTTGCGGCGACCGCATTAATGGTGCCGTCGCCGCCGCTAGCGACGTGTGTCGCCGCGTCACCCTTGGCAGCATCGGCGGTGAACTTTATTATCTCGTCGCCGGATCGCGCGAGACGGATCTCTGCTTGCAGGCCTTGCGTAGCGAACTCGTGCGTTATGAGGTCATCACCTTCGCCCTCGACGAAACTGCCTCCGGCCGCGTTAACGATTACTTCGATCGACATAGGCCAAAGTTACCACTATTCGTGCATTCGCGGCTGTCTGCTTTTAGACTTAACTACCGCAGGTAGTCTTCGAGTTGTGTCGAGGCGTCGGTCTTTTCGTCGCGGTATTTGACGATGATCGGGCAATATATCGAGAGGCCGTTCTCGCGGCCAAAATCGTTTGTAACGGCTCGCGAGCCCTGAACCACCACGGCCCCGGCAGGTATCTCGAGCGAGCCGCCGTCGACGGATTTGATAATGCGTTGGTTTGGCAGGTCGAATACCGGCGTCGAACGCGTAAGTATAACGCCGCTGGCGAGCACGACTTTTTCGCGAACTATCGTGCCTTCGTAAACACCAGTGTTGCCGCCGACGAGGACGTCGTCCTCAATAATGACTGGCGTTGCATTAACCGGCTCGAGCACGCCGCCGATCTGGGCGGCAGCCGAGAGATGGACACGTTTTCCGATCTGCCGCGCACGAGCCGACCAGAGCATGGGAATCGACCATCGTTCCCTCGTCAACGTACGAGCCGACATTGATATACGCCGGCGGCACGACCACAACGCTCGGCGGCGACATAACTGCCGTCCCGTATCGCCGACCCGCCCATCACGATCCGAACACCGTCATCCAGGGTCATCGGCCGCAGCGGGAAAGTGTCCTTATCAAAGAACTGCAAGGTCTCGGTCGGCTTAGACATCTCGACCATCTTGCCCATCCTGAAGCCCAGCAAAATGCCCTTCTTGACCCACGCATTCGCGTGCCAGTTACCGTCCGAATCCTTTTCGGCGGATCGAATCTCGCCGCGGCGAAGTGCGGCTTTAAATTCCTCGTAAACCCCGCGGTCATCGGACGTAAACACGGACTTAGCCGATAGCTGTTCTATCTTTTCCGGAAGGGTCATTTGTTAGGGATGCGCGATGTTTGCAGCACCGTCAACTGCCATCGTCCGGCGCGTTTTTCCCAGACACTGGTGTAGCGCATTTGCATCGTGGAATCGCGGCCGGCGGTGCGGAATAACATTCGGACCTTTGCGGTCGCGACCGCGACGGCGGCGCGCGGATACGTTTTGATCTTCAGGCCATCGTTGACGACCGACATTGTTTTCGTGGTCGATGACGGTTTGAGGATCTCGAGTTCTTGGCTCTTTGTCCGCGTGCCGCCGTTGTAGTCGGTGATGAACAGGTCGTCGGCAAATATGCTGTCGAGTGCGCCGGTGTCGCGGTTTTTTACCGCCGTAGCCCACCGTGTGATGACGGCACGGATTTCTTGTTCGGCGGTTTTGGGTTTTGCTGCGGTCCTATCTCGCGTTTGCGCAGCGGCAGGAATAGCCGACAATAGAAACACGAGTACAAGTAAAGAGTATCTGTTTCTTCTGAAAAATCTCATCCGATAACCTCTTTCATCACAGCTTTTAGTTTGGTCCGAGCCGCGGCCGATACGGGCACCAACGGCAGGCGAAGATTCTCTTCGCAGAGACCGAGTTCCTTCATTACGAACTTGCACGGCGCGGGCGAAGATTCGATGAAGTTCGCCTCCATGAGCGGCAGGATCTTGTAATTGATCTTGCGTGCGAAGTGGAACGAGCCGTTGAGCGCGTGATCGACCATTTTTGCGGTTTCCTTCGGGATTTCATTCGCACAGACCGACACGAGGCCGTCGGCACCGAGCGAGATCAGCGGCAGAGTCGAGGCGTCGTCGCCGGAGAAAACCTTAAAGTTCTTTGGCCGCCCACTTAGGATCGCCATCACCTGCGAAAAATTCCCCGACGCCTCTTTGGTGGCGACTATGTTCTCGTGCTTCTCGGCGAGCCGCAGCGTTGTCTCGGCGGAGATATTCGACGACGTGCGCGAAGGCACGTTGTAGAGCATTATCGGCAGGCCCTTTACGCTCTTGGCGATCTCGCTAAAGTGAGCGAACATCCCTTCCTGCGTAGGCTTGTTGTAATACGGTGCGACGACAAGCGCTGCGTCCGCGCCCGCTTCCCTCGCCTTTCGCGTAAAATCGATCGCCGCCGCGGTATTGTTACTGCCGGTTCCCGCGATGACGTGAACACCCTTGTGACGTTTAGCGACTTCGACCGTCGAGCGGATAACCGCCAGCCGCTCGGACTCGCTCATCGTCACGCTCTCGCCGGTTGTGCCGCACGGTACGAGGATCTTAACGCCTCCCTTTATCTGCCGTTCCACGAGGAGACGAAAACACTCGTCATCGACCGAGCCGTCCTTTCTAAAAGGCGTCACAAGCGCGGTCGCGCAGCCGCGCATCCAATCAAGTCGCATTGTCATAACTTAAAAACGGAACAACTGATGAACACAGATTAACACAGAATGATTATTGTCTCTGTCTGTGTTTATCTGTCTAATCCGTTGTTTCAACTCTTCACGATCTCATCCATTACATCGGTGAATTCATGAACGCCGGACTTTCCGATAATCCACTCTGCGGCCATTAGCGATCCTAACGCAAAGCCTTCGCGCGAGCGGGCGGTGTGTTCGAGCAGTATCTGGTCGGCTGGGCCGTCAAAGCCGACGCGGTGTGTGCCGGGGATATTGCCGGTGCGGGTGGCCGATACCGTGAATTCGGATGTGATATGCCGCGAGACTATTTCGTGCAACTTTAGTGCCGTGCCGCTTGGAGCGTCGAGTTTCCGCGAGTGATGCTGTTCCTCTATGAAGGTCTCGTATTGCCTGAATTTGGCGAATAGTTCAGCGGCGTGTTCAACGATGCGATAAAACAGATTGACGCCGATCGAGAAATTCGCGCCAAAGACGAGGGCGCCGTTGCCGTCGCTGACGATACGTTCGATGTCGTCACGTTCGCCCTGCCAGCCGGTCGTGCCTTCGACAAGCGGCACGCCAGCGGCGACGCATGCGTCGACATTGCGTCGAACGGCTTCCGCCGTGGTGAAATCTATCGCGACGTCTGCACCGGACAGTTTCTCCGCCAATTCGGCCCGCGATAGGTCGGCGTCGGTATCGTCGATGACGACCGCGATCTCGTGGCCAGCCTCTGTCGCAAGCCGTTCAATAAGCCGGCCCATCGCTCCGTATCCGATAAGTGCGATCTTCATAAGCATGTTTTTGCCACGAATTGCACGAATTGTACAAACAAGAGACTACCCATTTGTGCCATTTGTGTAATTAGTGGCTAACAATTTCTTGACCAGGTCCACGTACAAACTCACGGCGTCCTCGAGGTCCTTCTTGAGAACAAATTCGTCCTTAGTGTGCGCTACCAGGATCGAGCCCGGTCCGAGGAGCAGCGGCTTGCCCCAGTTGGTCAGGTACGGAATGTCGGTCGTGAACCGCACGGTCTTTTGTTTGAAGCCATCGACCGCGACCATCCTGACCGGCTCGCTGCAGGACAAAACCTCGATCTCACCGCGACCGCGAATGACGTAAATTAGAGCTTCCTCTATCGGTTCTCGCGGCGTTGTCAGTCGTATCAACAGCGAGGCTTCGGCGGTTGGGGCGATCACGTTTAGGGCAACGCCGCCCTCGATAACCCCGATGTTGACCGTCGTTTCGCCATAGAAATCGTCATTAGGAAACTTGGTGTGCCGAACGTCCTCGAGAATGTCGAGCAGCTTCTCTATTGCCGAATCGCCCTGCTCTGGATATGCCGAATGTGCGGCCTTGCCGGTCGTTTTGATCTTCAGCCGGAACGAGCCTTTTGAGCCGACCGCCAGATCATTGTCCGTCGGCTCGCCGTTAATCATATACTCGCACTTTGCGGCCAGCTGATGATCGTTCGCCGCCCGAGCACCCGTCGACGAAGCTTCTTCCTCGACCGTGTAAAGTAACCCAATGTCCTCGATCCCCTCGTTGCACAACTGCTCCGCGGCCGTTATCTGCGCCGCGATTATTCCCTTCGCGTCACAAGCCCCGCGGCCGTAGATGTTTTCGTCATCCTCGGTCGGCGGGATAAACGGCGGCACTGTGTCGATATGCGTCGAGAACCAAACGCGCGGCGTTTCGTTGAAATACGCGATGACGTTGTTCTGATTAGCAGTTACGGGTTGCAGTTCGACCGTCCAGCCGAGCGATTCCAGGTAGTCACGCAGCCAGAAACCGACCGCTTCCTCTTCGCCGGAGGTTGACGGAATCGCCATCAATTGCTTTGTTAGTTCAAAAAGGTCCAGCTGAGAAAAGCTCCTTATGCAGCCGCTTGATCACATCCGCGACAGATCCTTCTTTAACCACAAACGTCAAATTCACGCTTGACGCTCCATGCGAGATGAGGGCGACATTAACATCGCGAATCGTCGAAAATACTGTCGATGCCAGGCCTGTCGAGGCCCGCAGGCCTTCGCCGACGACGCAGATGACGGCGTAGCCGGGATCGACCTCGACGTCACCGAGACGTTGTCAATTCTGTGACGATCTTGTCGATCTCAGCCGTGTTGTCGAGGGTCAGAGCGATCGAGACTTCGCTGGTCGAGATGACATCGATCACGGTGCGAAAACGCTCAAACACCTGAAATACCGCGCTCATAAAGCCGTAGCTGCCGAGCATTCGTGCGGACGAGATACGTAGGATCGTAATGTTCTTTTTGTGGGCGATCGATTTGATCTTGTTCTCGGCCTCGGGCGAGTCGGCGAGGACCATCGTGCCGATCTCGGCCGGCTCAAAGGTATTGCACACGCGGACCGGAATGCGGCTGTCGACGGCGGGCTTTATCGTCTTTGGGTGCAGTACTTTAGCACCGAAATACGCCAGCTCAGCCGCCTCTTCGTAGGACAGGACCGGAATGGTGCGCGCCTCGCTGCAGATCCGCGGATCGCACGTCATCACACCCGTAACGTCCGTCCAGATCTGCAGTTCGCTGGCGCCTAGCGCCGCCGCGATCAATGCCGCCGAATAATCCGAACCGCCCCGGCCGAGCGTCGTCGTCTCGCCGCCGCGATTCGCCGCGATAAAGCCGCCCATGATCGGGACCTCGCCGGCTGCGATGAGCGGTTCAAGCTCAAGCCTAACCAGCTCATCGGTCTCGTCAACGAACGGCGTCGCGGCTCCGTATTCGTCATCGGTCACGATCAACCGGCGCGAATCGACCTGCCGGGCAGCAACTCCTCGCGATTTTAGAACCTCACTCAGCAGCCGTGAAGATAGCTGCTCGCCGTACGAGACAATAGCGTCACGCAGCATCGCCATCGGCAGACTGCGTCGCGAGACGCGCATCAGCAGATCGTGGAGTTCGCCGCGGGCCAGATCAAGCTCGGCACCAAACAGATCGGAGCTTCCCTCGGGAACGAAATGCCGCGAGACCTCAACGTGCCGGTCAAAATGCGGCTCGAGTGAGGCGACCGCCTCTGCAAATTCATCACGCCGGGCCATATCTACAGCTGCAAGCAGCGCATCGGTCACCTTTGTCATCGCCGAGACGACCACGACAGGTTGCCGCTCGACGCTATTCGCTACGATGCCGATGACGCGCTCGAATGCGGCCACGTCGCCCACCGACGTGCCGCCGAACTTCATCACTGTTGGGCCGCTACCGCTCAAAATTGTTCAGTTCGAAACAAAGGCCTGAAAAATGACATTCTACGACAAAATCGGTCAAATGGCAGGGCTGTCACCTCGGCCGATCGTCTGGTAGCCGAATAGCTCGATATGCGGCGAGAGATATTCGGGCTTCGCGGGCTCGTCGCGGACGAGGTCGGTGCTCAGGTATTTCTTGTTGTCATCACAAAAGACGGTCGCGACGATCGCGTCTTTCCCGAGCCGTTCCATGGCGATAAGGGCGCCGAGAAAGTTCGCTCCCGACGAGATCCCGACTGCGAGGCCGAGGTCGCGGGCGAGCTTTTGAGCCATCAGTATCGAATCGCCGTCGGAGACGCTGATCACCTCATCGAGTTTCGCGAGGTCGCAGATCGCCGGGATGAACTCGTCCGAGATGCCCTGAATTCGATGGCTGCCGACCTTGTGGCCGGTCGAAAGTGTTGGCGATTCGGCCGGTTCGAGCGGATAGAGCTTAATATCTGAGTCCTTCTCACGAAAATAACAGGCACAGCCCATGATCGTTCCGCCGGTGCCAACGCCGGCGACGAACGCATCGGGCTCGAAACCGACCTTCTGAAGCTGTGCCCATACCTCGGGGCCGGTCGTCAGGTAATGTGCCTCGGGATTGGCGAGGTTCGAGAACTGGTGCGGAAGAAAGACACGGCCGTGCTCATATCTGAACTCATCCGCCATCTCGATGCTGCCGAGGAATCCGCCCTGTTCGTGGCTAACGAGCGTGACGTCAGCCCCGTAACTCTTGATGAGGGCGATCCGCTCTTTGCTCATCCACTCAGGCATAAAGACGTGGACCGGATTGCCGAACGCATGCCCGATCGCCGCAAACGAGATACCCGTGTTGCCGCTGGTTGCCTCGGCGATAATGTCGCCCTTGCGGATCTGATCGTCGCGATATCCGCATTTCAGGATGTGAAATGCCATCCGATCCTTGATGCTGCCGGACAGATTGAGGTGCTCGGCCTTCGCGAATACGGTTCGGCGTTCACCCTTGAAGTGGCAGTGTATCGACAGCAGCGGAGTGTTGCCGATCAGGTTCTCGACGTAGCTCGCGCATGCCGGCTCGGCCGCGTAGCGGCTCTGATAATCACCGAGGCTGTTGTTCAGATTCATGCTGTTTGCGGCGGCGCGTTTCTGGTATCAATAGCAAGTTCCTGGTGGGAGAGATATGACGCTGGTCACACTGATCACATTCGCGCCTAGCCGCACAAAACCGCGCCGCCGTTGATGTTCAGGATCTCGCCGGTGATGTGACGCGACCAATCTGACAAAAGAAAGCAGATCGACAGTGCAACATCGTCGGTCGTGGCGATGCGTTTGAGCGGAATCGAATCGATGACGCTCTGCTCGTAATCCGCGTCTTCAAACACGGGCCGCACCATGGCGGTCTCGATCCAGCCGGGAGCGACGGCGTTGACACGTATTTTTGGACACAGCTCGCTGGCGAGAGCTTTTGTAAACGAGATCATGCCGCCTTTTGAGGCGGAGTAATTCGAATAATTAGCCTCGCCGCGTTGGCCGGAGGTCGATGAGACCATAACGATCGCGGCAGACGGTTGCTTTTTGAGGGCGGGCACGCACGATTTGCTCATCGCCCATGCTGATTTGAGGTTTGTGTTGATGACCTTGTTCCAAAGCTCCTCGGACATGTCCTCGATCGGGGCTCCGTCCCAAACACCGGCGTTGCAGACGAGATAATCGATGCGGCCAAACTGGTCGAGAGCCGCTTTCGCAACCGCCTGTGCGCCGGAGAATTCCGAAACGTCGGCCGCGACCGAAATCGCTTCGACGCCCTTTTCCGTGCACATTCTAACCGTCTCAGCCGCCTCGGCATCGTTGCTCAGGTAATTGACGACAACATTCGCCCCACCCTCAGCCAGCCGCAACGCCGTCGCCCGCCCGACGCCGCGCGAAGCTCCAGTGACGATCGCCGTCTTGCCCCCGAAAAGGTCGCTCGGCAAATGAATGCTGACGGACGCGTTTGTCATGAAAACAATTTAGCCACGAATTACACAAATTGCACAAATTGGCTGACTTTTATTCGTGTAATTCGTGCAATTCGTGGCTAATTTCTTTTGTGTTAATCTGTGGTTTCAAACGCTTTATGCGCGATACGAATCTGCTCGAAGACCAGCCCATCGCCTGGACGCCGACGCCCGACGTCATCGAACGCTCACGCCTGATGCAGTTCATGCGACAGGTCGGCGTTTCGACATGGGATGAGCTTTACGAATTCTCGATCCGCGATGTCGAGAAATTCACGGAAGAGGTCCTGAAATTCCTCGACATCCAGTTCGACCCGCCGTACGAGAAGCTGCTCGACACATCGAACGGCGTCGAATTACCGACGTGGCTCTCCGGAGCCGGCCTGAATATCACCGAGATGTGCCTCGACCGCTGGCAAACGGACGAGATGAAAGACCAGCTGGCGGTCATTTGGGAAGGCGAGGAAGGTGCAACGAGGATTTTCACGTATCGCGAACTGAAGAGATCGGTTTGTGACTTCGCCTTTAGCCTATTTCATGAGGGTATAAGACGAGGGGATGCTGTCGGCATTCATCTGCCGATGCAGATCGAGACCGTGGTTGCGTTGCTTGCGATCAACAGGATTGGGGCAATTGCGGTTCCTGTTTTTTCCGGTTATGGAATCGACGCGATTTCTAGCAGGCTTGAAGCGGTTGCAGCACGGGCACTGATTACGACGTATGGCTTCACGCGCCGAGGGAAACATTTTGATGCGCTAACGATAGCGTCGCGCACGGTCGTCGGAATCGACTCGATCAAAAGCGTGGTTGTAATTCCCCCGATCGATACGGACGCACCCGGCATCGCTGAAAATTACACCGGAATAGATGCCCATCTTGCCGAGACCGAGCGTCTCCAAAACGAGTTCTTTCCTCGCCAGGTAGTGCGTCGTTGGTGGTCTGATAAGTTCTCGCAAACACCGGAAGGACTAATGAAACCGGAACCTACCGCCGCCGAAGACCCGCTCATCATTCTCTACACCTCCGGCACGACCGGCAAGCCGAAGGGCATTGCGCATACGCATGCGAGTTTCCCGATCAAGGCGGCGCAGGATATGGCGTTTGGGACGGATGTCGGACGGGGCACGCGGATCTGCTGGTACACGGACATCGGCTGGATGATGGGGCCGTGGCTGATCTACGGCGCATTGATAAACGGCGCGACGATCTGCATCTACGACGGAGCACCCGATTACCCCACGCCCGACCGCATGTGGGAATTTTGCCGCAAAACACAAGGTCGAGGTCCTTGGCATCTCGCCGACCTTGATCAGAGCATTAGCGGCAAGCGAAGAGTCCACAGCGCAAAAGACTGGACCGCAGGCGTCCCGCCTGCCTCAAGATGCGCCGGCGACGAGTTCAGGTGACTGCGAATTACCGCCTTCGAACGTTGGTGCAGGCGAGACGCCTGCGGTCCAGTCATTCAGCGCCCTTTGAGCGGCACGATCTGAGTTCTCTGCGGGCTTTTGCCTCGACCGGCGAACCTTGGAATCCGGCACCGTGGTGGTGGCTTTTCGAAAACGTTGGTAACTCGAAGCTGCCGATCATCAACTATTCCGGCGGCACCGAGATCGCAGGCGGCATTCTGATGGGCAATCCGCTGCTGCCGCAGAAACCGTGTTCGTTCCCGGCACCTTGTCCCGGAATGGACGTTGATATTCTCGATGAAGAAGGCAAACCTGTTGGCCCCGGCACGGTGGGCGAGCTTGTCATCAAACAGCCGTGGATCGGCATGGCACGCGGGTTTTGGCAGGAAAAGGAACGCTACCTCGACACGTATTGGCGGCGATTCAAGGATATTTGGGTCCACGGCGATTTTGCGATGCGTGACAAGGACGGCCACTGGTTCATCCTCGGCCGCAGCGACGACACCCTCAAGGTCGCCGGCAAACGCGTCGGCCCGGCCGAGGTCGAATCGCTCCTCGTCGCCCACCCGCTGGTCACCGAAGCCGCGGTCATCGGCGTCCCGGACGACGTGAAAGGCACGGCGATGGTGGCGTTTTGTAGTCGTCGGAGTGCAGGCACGCCTTGCCTGAACGAGTGAATGACAGACGTAGACGATCATCAGCTGATCTGTGACCACTCATCCGACAAGAACTCAAAGCCCTCGTTGCCAAGGACATGGGCAAACCGCTCGCCCCGTCGAGGATCCATTTCGTCTCGGCCCTGCCAAAAACGCGTAACGCGAAAGTTATGCGGCGCGTGATCCGGTGCGGCGTATCTTGGTGAGGATGCGGGCGATCTGTCGGCGCTTGAAAAGCCGCAAAGCGGTCGAAGAGATCCGAAAAACAGGCATGTAACAACTTTCTGTAACGGTTTTGTTACAATGGCGGCCTGATGGCAAAGGCGAAACAGATCGGGTGTCCCGACCAGGGGCCCGACCCGCAGAAATGGGTCGCCGAGCTTCTGAAAGGCCGCTTTGCGGAGGTCCTAAGCGAGCGAGGCTCGGCACTTGATCGGACAAAGATCGAGGGCGTCCACAGAATGCGAGTCGCGACGCGGCGTCTGAGAAGCTCGCTGCGCGATTTTGACCAGATGATCGATTGTCCGCCGGTCAAAAAAGTTAGAAAAGGCCTCAAGCATCTGGCCGACGAACTTGGCGAGGTCCGCGATCACGATGTGGCGATCGTCGTGCTGGAAGAGCTGATGAGTAAGACCGATGACCCTGGTGTCCGCGAGGGTATTTCCCTCTTCATCGACGAGCGACGAACACTGCGCGAGCAAGAGTACGTCGACCTTCTAAAAGTGATCTCCGTCACCTCGATCGAGGACCTTCAGCGTAAATTTATATCCGCGGTTGACGCTGCGCTCGGCCAGCGCGATCTCTTCGAGCCGACGAGTCTCAGCGAGGCCGGACGCGACGTGATCACGGCTCGCGTAGGCGATCTCGAGGATTTGGGCAATGGCATTTACGAGCCGTTCAACGAGGAAGCCCTCCATGACCTTCGCATCGCTGCGAAGAACCTGCGATATGCGATCGAGCTTTTTGGCCCCTGCTGGCCCGGCAGCCTTGATCCGTTCGCCGTGGAGGTCGCAAAAATGCAGTCCTCGCTCGGCGACGTCCATGACTGCGACGTCTGGATCGGCCTGATGAGCAAGAGGCTAAAGAAAAAAGGAAAATCGAAACCCGAAAACGGCCCGTTGTTCGAGGCGGCAGCGTGGCTATTGTCCGAGTTCGTTCGAAAACGGTCGCGAGCGTACCGTTCCTCTCTCAAGCTTTGGCGAGCGTGGAAGGCAAGTGTTTTCATGGATAGGCTGGGTGCGACGGTAGGCCAGGCTCAGGTAACTGCATCATGACCACGATCTACACCATCGGCCACGGGAGACACCCGTTCGATCACTTTCTCGACCTGCTGCTCCAGCACAACATTAAATTCGCTTGTGATGTTCGTGCCTTCGCACGGTCGCGGTGGCCGCAGTTCAATGGGTTGGTACTGTTGGAATTACTGCGAGAGAACGGCATCGGCTATGAGCATTTGCCCGAGACCGGCGGCAAGAACAAGCCGAAACCGGAGGACCTCGAATGGGGCGTCAATCGCATCGTCGAGATCGCGTCCGATCTGCCGACCGTAATTATGTGTTCGGAATCAAAGCCGCTGTCCGATCACAAAGTGCCGCGTGCAAACTGTCACCGCGTCGGCATGCTCTCGCCGCTTTTGCGTTCGAAAGGCGTCGAGCGAATCATTCACATTTCGCCGAATGGTGAGACGATCGAGTTTGATGAATCGGCGGTGCCATCGATTTGGTGATCAAACCTCTCACAACAAACACTCTAAGGCGTGCGACTCGGATTCTCGCGAGCGAGCATCCAGAGCTGAGCCGCGTTTATGAGACCCACGGCCCGCCGCCGCTCTGGGAACGCGAGCCGGGGTTTGCGACGCTGCTACATATCATTCTTGAGCAGCAGGTGTCGCTTGCGTCGGCGAAGGCGTGTTTTGATAAGTTGATGGCACGGATAAGTGACGTTTCGCCCGAGAACATCCTGACGTTGAATGACGTCGAGTTGAGGCAGGTCGGTTTCAGCAGGCAAAAGACGGCTTATGCGCGTCATCTGTCAGAGGCAGTTCTCAGCAGTCACATCGATCTCGACGGTTTGCACAGTTTGCCGGACGCTGAGGTCAAGGTCGAGCTGATCAGACTTAAAGGTGTTGGCGGATGGACAAGTGATATTTATCTCTTGATGGCCCTGCTGCGGCCCGACGTTATGCCAAAGGGCGACATCGCCCTGCACGCCGCTTGGCACAAGCTGTCAGGCGAGCCCCGACCGACGGCGGATGAGTTTCTCGTCATTGCCGAACGCTGGCAGCCATATCGGTCGGTTGCGGCAAGATTGCTGTGGCACTTTTACCTAAGCGAAAAGAAGATGTGAGCCACAGAGAACACAGAGGACACGGAGGCATGGAAGCAGATATGGAACCGGACGTATGTTCTATTTCTCAGTGACCTCTGTGATCTCTGTGGCTAATCCCGGCAAACTATTCCCGAACCATCGAGCATCTGTTATCGTAGGAATCGGTTCGATGCGAGGTACTTTAATGCAGCACAGATTTTTTGCGGCGGTCGTTGCCGCGGTATTGCTATTTCAGACGGTCGGTTTGGCCGCGGCGGACACGCGACGCGCAAAAGTGAAAAACAAAGCGGCGCGGCTTGTCGCGATGCTTCCTGCGTCGGACGGTGTGGCTGTATTTGACGCGAAGCGCTTCTTTGATATGGCCCTGCCCAGCGTACTCTCGGCCAATCAGCCGCTGCTCAGCGACATTACCGCAAAGATCGCAGAGATCGAGACGAGGACCGGGATCAACTTGCGCGGCTTCGAACAGGTCGCTGTCGGCCTGACCGTGAAAGCAGGCACGGCGAACAACATAGACATCGACGCTGTTGCCATCGCGAGCGGCGAAGTCAATGTCGCGGCTCTCATCGACGCAGCAAAAACCGCCGCCAACGGAACTCATACCGAAGAAATCGTCGCCGGCAAGACAGTTCTGATCTTTATGCCAAAATTGAGCGTGTCGCCATCGGCCGCAAACTCAAAGATCGGCCCGATCGTCGATAAATTTGCGAGCAGCTTTGATATCGGCGTAGCGGTTGCCGCGATAGACGGCACTACGCTCGCGGTCGGTTCGCCGGCACGTGTTCGCGACACCATCACCGGTCGTTCGCGGCTGACGGCGGACCTGAGTTCGCTTTTGTCTACAAAGGGCTCTTCGGTAGCGACATTCGCAGTGCGAAACGGCGGTCTGCTCGCGACGCTGCTGCCTTACGAAAGTGATGAGTTGGGCAAGAGAATCTCGCTGATCCGCACTTTGTCGGGCTCGGTCGATGTGTCGAATGGCGGATTGACGAGCAGCATGACCGTCCGAACGGCAACCACAAAGGACGCCCTTGGGCTCAAGGACTTGATCGAGGTCCTCCGCGACACCGGCGTAATGGCGTGGAGCTCGTCAAAGAATGCCGACAAACAGCTCTACGGCCGCGTGCTCAAGAGCGTGAAGATCGAGTCACGCCTCAACAGCATCAGCTTCGATCTCACAATCCCCCAGGCCGATCTTGACCGTCTTGTCGTAAAACTGAAATAAATTCACCGCCGTCGTCGATAAGGGCTTGACCGCTGTCTCTCGAATCGCGCGAGATCGCGGTTAAATTTGCCGTCCTCTCCAATTAGCGGAAACAACTGTAGATCGCTGGAAAGGTAAGCCGCCCTCAGCTCCACCGGTCTAGGCCCGGCCTTTATCACTCTGACGCGCGTGCCGCGCACATCGCCTATCCAGTTTGCAAACTCCTGTGCCCCACCGACCGTCGCCGAGAGCAGCAGCAGCCTGATACGCGGCGGCGAGAGTATGATCGCCTCTTCCCACACGTGGCCGCGGTCTTCGTCTGCAAGATAATGGGCCTCGTCGAGGATGACAAAGTCGGCATCGACGTCAAAGCCCTCGCGAAGGGCGTCAAATAGCTGGTTCCGATATATTTCCGTCGTCCCAACAATGATCGGGGCGTTAGAGTTCTCCTTTCGGTCGCCGGTCAGAATACCGACATTGTCGACCCCAAATTCGGCCTGAAACTCGGCGTATTTCGAGTTTGTGAGCGCTTTTAGCGGCGTTGTGTACCAGGCCCGCTTGCCGGCGGCGAGTAACCGTCTAATTTCTTCTCGTGCGATCCACGTTTTGCCGCTGCCGGTCGGGGCCGTCACGAGAACGTCCTCGTGCTCGATCGCGGTGAGGGCCTCGACCTGAAAAGGGTCGGCCGCGAAAGGCTTTGGCTCAGGCACGCCGATACCGCTCAAAAGCCGCTCGACGGCCCGAATTTGTTGAGGTGTTTGCGGCTTAGCGACAGCCTTTGCGGAACTTTCGCCTGCAAATGGGCGTTTATTCCTTCGTTCATCACTTTGCCGGGGCCGTTTCCGGCTTCGGCGCCTATCGTCGTTTCGGCGGGGCATTATGGGCCGATGGTAAAGCTTTGAGACACGAAAGTCTAATGTTCCCAAGCGGTCACTCTTGGTGTTAATATGTCTATTTGCCTCGCAACGATTTTGCGGGGCGCGGCGTCTAAGCTTGACGGACGCAAGTCCTATTTTTTTATATGTTTGAGCAGTCATTATACGAACCTCAGCAGCCGGAGCAGCCCGAGCGCATTGCGACGCCGCCTGAGGAGGGCGATTTTCTTTACTCGTACGAGATCAAGAACTGGCAGATCGGCCCGCGGATCTACAAGATCCTCGGCGCCTCGGCCGCCGCGAACCTTCTCGCAATGCTCATCGTCGCGCAGACCTCGCTGCTGACAATGAAAGGCTGCGACAGCCCTCTGGTCGGCGGCGTTTGTCAGGTGCTCGACACCGTATATATCGGCGCGCTGCTATGGGGCACCGACCGCGATTACATTGACGCGGCATACGACAAGACCGAGCTAGGCGAGGATTACGACGTAACATTCATCGACATGACGGGCTCGACCCCGCCGTTGTCGTATCCTGAAGGTTACTTTCAGGTCGCGAACCGCGACGAACTGGCCATGATGGCCGATCTCGCGGGGGACCCGACGATGACGAGCGGCATTCCGGGAATTCCGGACGGCCTTCCGATGTCGCCACCGTCATTCAACGGCGGCAGCATGCTCGATACGACGCCGAACCTGCCGAAAGCCAATCCGAACGCCGTCCAGGGCGACCTGCCGTCGGGCTTTGGCAACAATGACCAGACGGCCGGCGGTAATCTAATGAGGCCGAAACTCCGACCCAAACGGCCGAAGAACACGCCGCCTACAACAAATCCTGATGGCTCGATTCCGGGAATTCCCAATTCGAATCAGGTCGCCGAGGTGAAACCTTCACCATCGCCCACAGTCGAACCGACTGACCCTGTCACCGGTATTGAGATCAACAGGCGCCCGTTTGTCGACTTGGCGAATCAGATCAACGATCTAGTCGATAAGAATCAGGTCAAACTAGATTCGCCGTTCGTGATCACCGCGACTGGCAAACTCAACAAAGACGGGAAGATCGATGCTAAGTCGTTCCGGTACATCAGTGCTCAAGGCACCGATCAAAACATGATCGAAGTTGTCAAAGAGGGCATTGAGGCGGTGAATGAGAGTAATTTGCTTCAGCATTTGAGCATTTTACAGGGCAATCAACTGGGCTTTCAGGTGAAGCAGGATGACGTAAATGTTGCCGCGGCCGTTCAGACGGATTTCAAGGACAACGTGAGGGCTGAATCGGTGGCGTCGTTACTCAGAATGGGCATCGAGACCAGTAAGCAGAAAAAGTTAGCTCCTGACGCGTCGCAAAACGATAAGGATGACCTGCTGCTTCTGCAAAATGCTACGATCACCGTCCAGGGTAATCGCCTGACGCTGTCGTTCAATATTCCCAAGGCCGACATTCAGCCGCTGATCCAACGCAAGTTGGCGGAACAAAAGAACGCTCCAAAGCAGCCTAACAGTGGTGCACCGTCGCGAACGACGAACAATACGGCGTCGAATTGATCACATGAAAAGCGCACATTCAAAATTGCTGTCCCTCGGCGTCATTATTCTCGCGGCGTCGATCTCGACATTTGCCCAGGGGGCATCCGACTCGGCATCTGCGACGATCTTTGTTGAGAGCCCGGCGGCAACCGCAAAGCGCCATTACGCGGACGGCAAGATCGATCTTAACGCTCCTTTCGACATCGAAGCTCAGGCCGCTATCGGCTCGGATGGGCGCGTGGACACGAATTCGATCAAATTCACGCGTACCGACGGCGATCCGGCCGTGACCGAACTCATCAAAAGCTACATCTTGACGGTCAACGACAGTCCATACATTCAACATCTCTCGACGCTTGGAGCGACCAGCATAGTGATCCGAGCTAAGCAGGACGATTCGCAATTTGCGGGTGCCGCGGTGCTCGAAATGCCAAACGCGCTGCGCGCGATGACCGTGAAATCAATGCTCTCAGCCATGCTGCCAGCCATCCGCAAACAAAAGGAGCGCGAGGACATGTCTGAGGCCGACAAGCGTGAACTCGCCCTGCTCAACGCGACCTCGGTAGCAAGCAGCGGACGGACCATAACGGTGTCTCTCAATATGCCGAAAGCGGCCTTCCGTGATATCGTCGAACAAGAGTTGAAGAAAAAGTGAGCCGCAAAAACCATAATTCTGTCCTCTTCCTGACCACGCTCGGCGTATACCTCGGCCTGGTGTTGGTCGGAGCCACGCCGCAAGTACTGGCGCAAGCGGCTACGACAAAGCAGCTCATCGTGCGTGAACTGGCCGGCGCACGCGACGATCTCGACAATAAACCCGACGACGAACGCTCGTCCCTGAGTTCGTCCGTCCAGCTCTATCTCGACGATCTCGAAATTTTCATCGCCGCTCTCGGCGACCTCAACCGCCGCGGCCGTTTTGACCTGCTGACCGACACATTTGACGTAACGCAGACGGCATTGATGCCGTGTGTTTCGCCTAATACCGCGGGTCGCTACACGCCGGTCAAATTCGAGTCTTCAAGCGAGTCTTCGAGAGCTGCACTAACACGGGTCACCAACGCGATGACCTCCGGGTACTCGTTTGGAGATTGTGTCGTCACCGCGCTTAATGGCCAGGCGGCGGTTGACAGCCGATTTAACGTACACCTCGATCAAAAGGAGTTGAGCGTCTCGGTCGTAGTCGTCAAACACTCGCCACAGCATGCTCAGAGTCTCGCGTCCGACATCGACACGTTGAACGCCCTGTTCAGATCCGCTCTGGAGAGCCCCGTGCGGGCCGCAGTCCTCGAAAACACGCTCGTCCGTCCGATCGCCGATCATACCGTCATCGTCACGCGGCTTCCCCGTGGCTCGCTAGCCTCGCTGCTCGCTTCTAACGCACAGTAGCGGCGGGGCGTCACACGATTTCCAACTCGCCATTCCGAGGTTCAGAGTGCAAGCTTTAGCTTGTTCTCGCGAACGCAAAAGACAAGCTAAAGCTTGCACTCTAAACGAGAAGACCATGGCAACCAACAAGTTTGCAGATAAGTTAGTCAAAAAGATATTCGGCTCGTCGAGCGATGTCTTTTTAAAGAATGTTAAGTCCACGGTCGTTGAGATCAACGCCCTCGAGCCGCGGATACAGGCGATGTCCGACGACGAGCTGAAGGCTCAGACGCCAAAGTTCAAGGAGATCATCCAGCGACATCTCGACGGCATTGAAGATAAAGAAGAGCGCCGCAAGGCTGAGCAGGCCATATTGAATCAGATCATGCCTGAGGCGTTCGCCACGATCCGGGAGGCGTCAAAACGCGTCACCGGAATGCGGCACTTTGACGTGCAGATGATCGGCGGTATTGCTCTACACCAGGGCCGCATCGCCGAGATGCGCACGGGCGAAGGTAAAACGCTCGTCGCGACGCTTCCCTCTTACCTCAACGGCCTAACGGGCCGCGGTGTTCACGTCATAACGGTCAACGATTACCTGGCGTCTCGCGATGCTGAATGGATGGGCCGCATACACAAATTCCTCGGCCTCAACGTCGGCTGCATACAGAACGACATGGACGATGTCGCCCGCAAAGACGCTTACGCCTGTGAGATCACGTACGGAACGAATAACGAATTCGGCTTCGATTACCTGCGTGACAATATGAAGTTCGATGTCGATTCGCTCGTGCAGCCGGATCACTATTTCGCGATCATCGACGAGGTCGACTCGATCCTGATCGACGAGGCGCGAACGCCGCTCATCATCTCCGGCGCGTCCGACGAAGCGACCGACAAATACTACACGGCCAACCAGATCATCCCGCAACTCGAAAAAGGCCATAAGGATGAGGAAACCAAGGTCACAACCGGCGATTATCTCCTCGATGAGAAAAATCATTCTTCCGTATTGACCGAGGCAGGTGTCACAAAGGCCGAGAAACTGCTCGGCATCGCGAACCTTTACGACCCGTCGGCGATGGACATGCTCCATTGCCTCGAGTCCGCCCTGAAAGCGCACACGCTCTATAAGCTCGACCACCATTACGTCGTTCAGGACGGCGAGGTGATCATCGTTGACGACTTTACGGGCCGCCTTATGCACGGTCGTCGGTGGTCCGACGGGCTGCACCAAGCCGTCGAGGCCAAGGAAGGCGTGCAGATCGAGCGAGAGAACCAAACGCTCGCGACAATTACGCTGCAGAATTACTTCCGAATGTACGAGAAGCTCTCGGGCATGACCGGTACGGCCGAGACCGAGGCTGAGGAGTTCAACACCGTTTACGGCCTCGATGTCGTCATGATCCCGACCAACATGCCGATGGTCCGCGTCGATTCGTCGGACATGATCTACCGCACGCTGCCCGAGAAATGGGACGCGGTCGTGGAAGAGATCAAGGAGCTTAACGCAAAGGGCCAGCCTGTTCTGGTCGGCACGGTATCGGTCGAGAATTCCGAGCTCGTCGCCGCCAAACTCAAGACCATGGGCGTTCCGCACAAGGTCCTTAACGCAAAATACCACGAACAGGAAGCCGAGATCATCGCACAGGCCGGACGCAAAGGCGCGGTCACGATCGCAACCAATATGGCCGGTCGCGGTACTGACATTCTGCTGGGCGGCAATCCCGACTCGCTCGCCCGCGACTATCTAAAACGGCAGGAGATCGATCCGGACAAGGCCACGGAAGAGCAATTCGAGACCGAGCTTCGCAAAGCAAAGGCGGTCGTCAAGGCCGAGCACGAAGAGGTCGTGGCTGCCGGCGGACTGCACATACTCGGCACCGAGCGGCACGAATCGCGGCGTATCGATAATCAGCTTCGCGGACGCGCCGGGCGTCAGGGCGATCCCGGTAGTTCGCGGTTCGTGCTGTCGTTGGAAGACGACCTGATGCGAATTTTCGCGGGCGACAAGGTCCGCTCGATGATGGAATGGCTCGGCATGGAAAAGGGCGTGGCCATCGAATCAAAGACCGTTAGCCGCCAGATCGAGCGTGCCCAGCGGGCCGTCGAGGGACGCAACTTCGAGACACGCAAACACGTCCTCAAGTACGACGACGTGATGAACCGCCAGCGTGAGACCATTTACGGACTGAGGCGGCAGTTGATGTTCCAACCAGAGCATCGTGAGTACCTGCTTGGCGAGAACGGCGTTGCAAAGGACCTGCTTTCCGACCTGACAGCAAGCATGCTGTCGATCGAGGCCGGTCTCGACACGTGGGACGTCAACACCTACGCGGCCGAGATCGAGAGCATTTACGGCATCGACCCGGCGATCGACGCGGGCGTGGACTTTAAGGTGGACAACCCCGTCGAGATCGAGGAAAAGATCTGGCGCAAGGCCATCGCAAGCTACGAGGCCAAGGAAAAGATGGCCGGCACCGATAGCCTACGTGCCTACGAGCGTTACATCATGCTCAACATCATCGACAGTCAGTGGAAGGACCACCTGCTCTCGATCGACCACGTCAAACAGGGCATCGGCTTGGTCGGTTACGGGCAAAAAGACCCGCTCGTCGAGTACAAGAAGCAGTCGTTTGATATGTTCCAGGACATGCTCGACCGCATCGATACCAACACCACCAAAGCGCTCTTTAACCTTGAGATCGTCTCTCAAGACGAACGCGAGGAACGCGAACGCCTCGAACGTCTCGAAATGCAGCGTTCCCGTCGTCAGGCCGCGGGAATGGCCTTCACCGGAGCAATGGCCACCGCCGACGCCGCCGGTGCCGAGGCCGCGAGGCACACACCGTTCGTCCGCGACGCCCCGAAGGTAAAACCAAACGAGCCGTGTTATTGCGGGTCAGGGAAGAAATTCAAGAAATGTCACGGAGCAGGAGGCTAAAGTTTTCATGAAGTACCGCGCACCTATACGCCTGTCGTTTTTCAGCCTCGCCGTAGCCCTATCAGTAGCGTCGATCGCGCCAGGCCAAGTCAGCGGCCAAACCAAGACCGGCACAACCGACGATCACCTCGCAACGATATCTAGGCTAAAGCAGAGTATCGATCCAGTCGAGTTGAACTCGCTTGGCGAAGCATACGAGGCGGTAGGAAAGAAAGATGAAGCAGGCAAGGCTTACGAACGCTCGTTCAAAGAAAGCTACCGCGTCACCGATGAGGCGTTGAGCGCTTGGAACGCGTCAAAGGAAAGCCCTCCTTTTACCTCTCTGTTAAAGAGCCTGGACCGTACAATCTCGACCGGTGTCGCGAGTGCCGGTGCTGCGGTGGGTCTAAACAGGGCGATGATGCGAGACAATGAATGGCGTACGAAAGCGAACGCACTTTTCTACCTGCAAACTCTGGCTAGCAACGGAGAGGAGGTCTTGGGTTGGAGCGATGATCAGTCGCTAAAGATCCTCTCCAAATCACGCCCGGCCTTATTCGGAACCACCTGTAACCCCGGGAGACTTCCGGGAATGGCAGGAACCGTGACTGTTGTTCTGCGGTGTAATCTTCCACGCTGACGGAAAAACACTATGGGTGATGCCTGGACCGAAATGGATAAAAGGATGCAACGAATCAGCGATGGCGGCCGCGAAGCTTATCAAGTTTGACCCGGCAATCAAGAATGGCAAACCGGTCGCAGCTTTTAGACAGATCGAGTATAGCTTTACTGTGCAGTAAGGGTCGGCAAATAGGGTGAGGGGCTTCAGCCGCCTTTTTTCTGACTTGAGGGAATCAGGGAAGAGCTACACCCCGACCAACTCCCACCTCGCAGCCTCCAACCGCATCGCCGCAAGGTTCTCTTGCCAATCGCGGAGCGTTGCGGGGTCGAAGTCCGCTCCGTTGGGCCATACGAGCGTGTGAACCTCAGGATCGATCTTCACCTGCCTAAAAAACATCGGATCCCGAAGAGGGCCGTAAAGTTCCCCGGCTAGCACAGGCTCGAAATCGATAACATTCTCGCGCCCATCATCAAACGTAACGCGCAGAGAGTACTTGCCTACGATCTCAAAAGTAGTTACTCGATATATTTCGTGTCGCATACAATTACCTAAGTGGCTCGATTGGCATTGGCCGTTGTCCGCTATGTAAGCGGGCCCAGTCGTCGGCGAGATAATTCGGCCCACGCCTCGACAAGCCGCTGCTGTCGCCTCGGCAGCGAACCGGCAATGATCTCCACCGGCTCGATCGTAAAGACCGCCACTTCATCCTGGTAGTAGGCGTGGAAGTGAGCGGCATGATGCGGGGCATTCGCTTCCCAGTACATGCGTATAATTATGCCAAAAAAGCGGCTGATCTCGGGCATATGGCGGATTATACAGTAAAAGAGGGCTGCACACCGCCGGTGACAAAACCCTCGGGAAAACCTCTCTATTGCTAGGAATACCTGCAAAATGCTACATTTGCTCCGACAATACTCCGGGAAATGGTGTCTTCCCAAACCAACCGCTAACAAATAGCTGATGACGCCTGTTCGATAGGAGAGGCTATGGGCAGGACCATTGTTTTTGTAGGGATCGGCGGCATGATCGGTACCGTTTGCCGGTTTTTGAGTTATGCTCTCGCGGCTCATCTTCTTCCGTTCGCGTTTCCGTTTGGCACGCTTGCGGTGAACATCGTGGGCTCGTTCATTATGGGTGCGGCATTCGGCCTTTCGGAGCGCTACGAGTGGATAAATAGCGATTGGCGAATGTTCCTTACCGCTGGTTTCTGCGGCGGCTTTACGACCTTTTCGGCCTTCGCGTTCGAGAATGTCGAGCTTCTGATCGACAAACACTACACGACGTTCGCCGCTTACAGCATCGCGAGTTTTGTCCTGTGCCTCGCCGCCGCATTCGTCGGACTTGTCGTGACCCGTAGCTGACCGCGGGTTCTGTTATTCTGAAACGGCAATGACAACTGCGGACCCTACCAACGCTACCGCGTCAGCACTTTATCTCAGCGGTGATGAGGGCCAAGGCGTCTCAAAAGGCGCTCTCGCGATATTCTTCGGCATCGCGGCGATATATATCGGATTTCGATTTTGGGACCTGACGGGCTCTTCCCTGTGGTTCGATGAGATCTTTGCCATGCGCATCGCTAGGTTGCCGTGGAGCGAGTTGTTCCCCACACTGGCCGCCGACAAGACCACTCCGCCGCTATTTTACGCCGTGCTGAAGGTTTGGATCGCCATCGGCGGCGAGTCGCTGCTGTGGCTCAAGCTGTTGCCGTTCGCAATATCGGTACTAACGCTCGTGCCGTTCTTTTTTCTCTGCCGGGAGCTTAGGCTGTCGGGTTTTGGGATGAATCTGGCGCTTGCGATGATGGCGCCGAATAGCTTCCTGATCAACTATTCTCAAGAGCTCAGGATGTACAGCATGCTGATGCTCTTCACGACCGTTTCGGTCTGGATGTTCGTCAGATATGTGAACCGCCTGCAAAATATTTGGGAAAACATCGCTCTACTTTTCACCGCGAATCTGCTCCTTGTCTTTACTCATTACTTTGGATGGCTGGTCGTTGGCGTCGAGGCGGTGTTCCTGCTATGGCTCAGCCCGCGGCGGGTCGCGCCGCTGATGGGACCGGCGTTGGGGCTGCTGATCCTTTTCGTACCGTGGGCCTATATGGTGGCACGAGTTGCGGTGAACGAATCCGTCCCATTCTCGAACATCTCGTGGATCGGGCCGCCGAATGGACGTTCGATATCGTCGCTCTTTCGCGTCCTGACAGCGCCCTCGACCTTCTGGGGGCATACGCTGATACGCATTGTACTCTTCGTCGGGCCGGTCATTATCTGGATCAGCGAGCACTTCCGCCGACGCGAGGGCCGTACATCAGAACGCAGCGTCATGACAATGCTGCTGGCATTGCCGATTGCCGCCGGTCGTCCTAGTCTTCCTGGTCAGTTGGATAGGGCCTCGATCTTACTGGCACCCTCGGTATTTCATCATTATTGTCGTTCCCTTCATGCTCCTCGTTGCGGCGGCGATCACGAACGTCCGGCCGATCGCGATTCGCACGGCCTTTGCCGTTGGCATCATCGCCATTGCGGGTTACGGGGCCACCACGAAGTTTCAGGATGCCGAGTTTAGCCGGGTCAAATGGGATGCCATAGTCGCTGAGATAACCGCTGCGGACAGCGGAACCCCCGAGGCCCTCAACATATACGCCTTCGAGCTCCTGTCGCACGAGGCGGTCCAGTTCAATCTTGAAGAAGCCGGTGCAAGGCAATTTAGCGCAAAGAGGCTTGACCATTCCTCGCAGATAACCGACCACGCCTTCTGGGTGGTTTACGGCCCGCGGCGCGAGGCCGACCGCGGCAATTCCCCGATAGACCTCCTCACCGAACGTGGATACAAGGCCGAGAGTATCTCAACCTACGGCCGCAAAGGCAACGAAGTCCTACTTGTTCGGTTTACAAAATAAAAAGGCCGCCCGACAGGCGACCTTTAATTGCGTCGATCCATGATCGAGCTATTTTATGATCGTTCCCTGCGACGACCACGCGACCCACCGGCCATCGCGTTTTACCCAGATGTCGGTGTAACGGATCTTTTTGTCAAAGGCCTTTCCCTTGTCGTCCTTGCCCTTGAGGTGAAAGACACCGGTGATGCGAGCGGTCCTGCCCTCAATGTTGATGTTCATGTCGGTCGTTTCGACGAGATCGTAGGTGCTCTTGTCGCCTGCGACGCTTGCTATATCGGCGGCCTTGTCCGTTAATTTCCCATCCTCGCTACCGACGCTGCTGAAATCCTCGGCAAAGTTTTTCTTGAACCATTCAGTGTCCTTCTTCCAGACCGCATCGTTCCAGTCCTGTTCCAGATACCAGAGAACGGCAAACTCATCGAGGCCGTTGCCCGCGTTACTTACGACCTGCCACTTGCCGCCGCGTTTTTCGAGCACGTGAACGCTGCGCGTGTAAAATGTCTCGGGCTTGCCGCCCTCACCCATCGGCGTCCAGACTGTATTACGATGAGTGACCGTCGCCGAATTCGCCGTACACGAGATCATGTAATGATCGTACGTGGTCTTGTCCTGTGACGGGTTTGTCTTGTTCCGTTCAAAGGTCGCCATCGTCGCGTCGATAGCGGCGGTTTTGCTCTGCATTCCCGGCATGCCGACATAATCATCGGCATAAATGTTCATCAACACCGCTTTGTCGCCACCCGTGCCGGCCACACTCCATGCGCGGTCAAACGCCTCGAGCGCCTTCTTGTCGGCGTCGCTGCACTGGGCGATCGCGGCAAATGAGCATGCAAATATCAGAACTGTGATTGATAGAATCTTTTTCATTTTTTCTCCTGTTAAACGTGCGCGCTCCGATACTGGTCCTTCTCAGAACACCACAATAAGCAAAGGGAGTCTTGCTCCCCTTGATGAACTTGGTCAATTGAATTACTTTTTCTCTGGCTTGGCGTCGTCGCTTGCCATGTCAGCAGCCTTGTCGTCAGCCTTTTTGTCGTCGGACTTTGCCTTGTCATCGGTCTTAGCAGCTCCGCTCTTCACCTCAGTCACCTGAGCGTTGAGCAACTGCCAACCCTTGTCTTTAGACTTGCCCATGACCCATGTGACCATCGAGTTTCGCTCTTCGGTCTTGCCGTCCATCGTCGTCTTGCCGGTGGCACGCCCGACAACGACAGCACCGTCACCGTTCGGATGGGTCTTGATCTTAAGGTCGCTGAATTTCAGGCCTTCCCATTTGATCTTGCCCGATTTGATCTCCTCGAGACGAGACGCCTTTGTCTGCAACGCACCATTCTGGTCCACCAATGAATAGTCGTCAGCGTATGTCTTGTCAAGTGCGGCCACGTCGCCCTTGTTTAGTGCAGCAACGAGGTCGTCCATCGCCTTGCGGACCTCGGCCTCGACCGCAGCCTTGTCAGCCGCCGGAGCGGTGGCTGTGTTGGCCCCATTTGCCGGTTTGTTGGCGGTGTTATTTGCAGCCGGCGTGCCGCATGACACGATCAGTAACGATGCTGCAAGCAGCAGCATGCTCATAAAGCAAAGCTTTTTCATTTCATTCCCCTTCACGAAATAGATGCGCTCCAAGAGAAACTCGGCAAACTGCGGCATCCAGGCGCAGCAGCCATCTCAACAACTGAAAATGGGATTAAGAGAGCGTGTTTAACTTATACGCATCTTACGATCGTGAGTCAAGCGAAGCCTTGCTGCGGATCACTTTGGTGGCGGCATCTTCATCTGGCTGCCCGGCCCGCTGATCTGACGGCTGCCCGCGACGCGTTCGGCCTGGGCGAAGGCACGCAGGAAATTCTCGCCGAGCACCTTTCGAATCTCGGCCTCGCTGTAGCCGCGGCGGAGCATTTCGTAGGTCACGAGCACCGTGTCCTCCGCGCCGTTCATCCCGGCCGGCAGCGACGGAATGCCGTCGTAATCGGAGCCGAGCCCGATGTTATCGACGGTGCCTAGCAGGTTCTTTATATGATCCATGTGATCGACGATCCGCGTGTAGGACGGGACGTAGATCGGGCTCGCGGCCAGTAGCCGCCGCTGAGCCTCGTTAAACGCGACAGGGTCGTCTTTATGCTGCTGCCGCAAGGCGTCGATCTGAGGCCGCAGCCGGGCCGAGCGCTCGGACGATTCCTTCGCCGAGCGGGCGTCGAGAAACATCGGCAGGAAGTTGATCATGATGACGCCGCCGTTCTTTGCGACACGCCGCAGCACGGCGTCAGGCACATTGCGCGTGTGGTCATGCACGCCGCGGGCCGACGAATGCGACGCGATTATCGGCGCGGTCGAGACGTCGAGCACGTCGTTCATCGTATCGACCGAGACGTGCGAGATATCGACCAGCATGCCGAGCCGGTTCATCTCTTTCACAACCTCGCGGCCAAATTCATTGAGCCCGCCGTGCTTCGGTTCGGTCACATGAGAATCGGCCCAGTCGTGTGTGACGTTGTGGGTCAGCGTCATGTATCGGATGCCAAGGCGGTAGAAATTACGCAGTGCGTACAGCGAATTCTCGATAACGTAACCGCCCTCGATGCCCATCAGCACGCAGATCTTCTTCGCCTTTTTAGCCCGCCGTATCTCGGCCGCAGTCGTACACGTCGATAGGTCGCCGGGGTGCCTCTCGACTTCGCGATAGGTCGCGTCGATCATGTCCATCGCCCGCCGCATCGACCCACCGGTCCGCAGTGACGAACCCGAGACATAGATCGAGAAAAACTCGCCCGTAATTCCGCTCGCCTTGAGCCGCGCGATGTCCGTATGAAACGGATCGCCATCGCGATGGTATTTGCCGACTGTGTCTGTCGAGAGGTCAAGGTCCTCATCGACCAAGGGGCCGGTAACGTCATTATGGCCGTCAACAATGATGGCCTTTTTATGTATCTTGAGCGCCTTGGCCCAAACTGCGGCATCGGCGCCGGCCGGCATGGTCTGTCCATAAGCAGTTAGGCAACAGCCAACAAGAAAGGCTAACGTCAGAGCTTTTTTCATACCAATGATTATAGTCGCTCACTATCAAGTGAGGGAAACTGAGCCCGTGGGCGGCGGCCGAAAAAAAAACGTGTTGATAGCAAATGAAGATGTCCGGTTTTAGTAGCACATCAAATGTCCGGTTTGTGTTTGCTGCAGGAAAGGGGCGCGCCCCTTTTCTGCAGCGGGCCGTCTGAGCAGCTCACGTCGAGCAGCTGGTTTTCCATCGGCTGAATATCGGCCGATCTGCCTGGGTCCGTAGCCGATCGAGATAAAGCCGTTCAGGTGCTGATAGACGGTGACGCGGCAGCCGTCGAGCGAGGAGCGCCATATTTGGCGGTCGATCTGGAGCACCAGATTGCGATATTTGACGGTGTTGTCTCGATTAACGGTCCTCTCGGTCTGGATCGAGAAGACGCGGTCCAGATCATCTCTCAAAGAGGGCACAAAAGCTGAAGCACCAGGCTCGGCGGCTGCAACCGTGAACTTCCGGTTGAACTCGCGAATATAGCTTCTTTTCAAGAATCTGTTAGCCTCCTCAGGCGTTGATATTCCTCTGAGCCTCAGCTCCTGCGGAAGACGCCCCTGCCACGTCTTGAAGCTGCGTTCGCTGCGGCCTCGTGCCTGTGGCGAGTAAGCCGGGATCATTGTGATCCCAAGCTCGCGCAGTGCACGTCCGACCTGGGTGAGTGTTTGTTTATCCACCGGTTCTCCTGCCTTTGGCGTCAGCCAGAAATGACTTGCACGATCAGAGTAGAGACTGCAGAAAACGCCTTCTTTTTCAACAACTTGCCTGATCCCCGTCATGACCGTCGAGGTCGATTCCGCATCGACCAGAGCGGCATAATAGATCTCGCCCGTGGCGTCATCGAGTATCACGATCAGATCGTGCCAGCGCTCATCGCCAAACCACTGGTGATGAGACCCGTCGATATGCAGCATCATCCCCTTTAGAGGCTTTCTCTCCCGCTTTCTCCGGTGCTTCTTTCGTACGCTGTCCTTTGCTACCAGACCCGCTCCCTGCAGCAGCCCCTTGACCCACGTGTAGCTCACCTCGATCTTGTGCTCCTCGACGAGCTTCTCGTGATAGTGCTTTACATTGAGATCAAAATACTTTTCCCGATAAAGCCCCATCACCTGCTCAACCACTTCAACAGGTATCCGCTTCGGACTCGCTTTGCCTACTCGCTTGTCAAACAGCGCACTATACCCCACCTCTTCATACTTCTCTCGTATCCTCCGTAAAATGCCGGCAACTGATATCTAATATCTCTGCCGCCTCTATCCAACTGATCTTCTTTGCAAACGCTCGCAATATGATCTCCTGTCAAGGCAATCGCCTTCTCCATGGCGACGCCCGGGCTTTCTTCCATAGCTTCTTTTTCCTGAAGCTATCCTCTCTCTCACCCGCCGCCGCAGAAAGCGGACATATCATCTGCTACAACAACCGGACATATGATGTGCTACTTACACGGCCGAAAAAAAAACGTAGCGGTGCTAGTTAGGAAAATGTTAATATCGTTGATGGAAACATGCGGCGTACCACCGCCGCAGCGTTCGAGTTTCCGATTCCCGACGAATCCAAAGTCCGTTAAATGGCTTAAAATGCTACGTTTCTCTCGATAGAAACACTTTCTGCGGCTCTCTCTCAGCCGTCCGCTTCCTCCCACACCCTATCCTACCCTTTATGGCGAAAAGACCGCCAAAATCCAAAGACACTATCACCGCAGCCCGTGATCGAAAGGGGCCCCGAAGCGACGCCTGACGCGACGTTTCGGTCCTTTATCGAGAACCTGCCGGTGATGTTCTATGCGGTCACGCCGTTGCCGCCGCACCGGCCGATCTATATCAGTCCGACCTTTGAGAATTTTGGCTATCCGATCGAGGAATGGCTGAACGACTCGGATATCTGGGACCGTGTCATTCATCCAGACGACCGCGAGCGCGTACTCGTCGCCACACGCAAGGCGATGGGACGGGGCGACAGCCTCGACTTTGAATATCGCGTCGTCTGCGCTGACGGGCGAGTACTCTGGGTCCGTGATCGAAGTTGTTTTATCCTCGACCGAGAAGGTGCGCCGCTTTGCTGGCAGGGCATTATCCTCGACGTGACCGAACATAAACAAGCCGAGGCCGAGCTGCAGAAGCGGGAAAAACTCTATCGCACTCTCGCCCAGACCATTCCGCGAACAGCCGTACTGCTCTTCGACCACGAATTTCGGTACACACTGGCTGACGGGGAGCAGCTCAAGAACCACAAATTCTCGCAAGAGATGTTTGAGGATAAGACGCTCTTCGAGGTCTTCCCGCCGGAGATCGCCGACGAATGGGCGGTCTATTACAAACGGGCGCTCGCCGGCGAGCGCGTCTCGCTGGAGATGGAGAATGATGAAGGAGCGTTTCAGATCAGTGTCCTTCCGATTCCTGACGAGAACGGCGAGACATTCGCCGGAATGGTGATGTGGCAGGACATCACTGAGCAAAAACGGGCGGGAGACGTTATCCGCGAAAGCGAAGAGCGGTACCGACTGCTCTTTGAGAACGCAAACGATATCATATACGCCCATGACCTTCAAGGTAATTATATCTCGATAAATCAAGCGGCGGAGAGTGTTCTTGGCTATTCGCGCGAAGAGACGCTGGCAATGAACATGACCGACATCATCCTCGAGGAACATCTCGAGATGGTTCGGGAAATGATGGCCAAAAAGCTCGCGGGCGACATCGGACAGACCGTTTACGAGGTCGATTGCCGGCGAAAGGACGGTTCGCGGGCGACGCTTGAGGTCAACAGCAGTCTGATCACCCAGAACGGCGAGCCCGTTGCCGTTCATGGCATCGCCCGCGATATCACTGAGCGCAAAGAGTCTCGCGAGGCCTTGCTAAAGAGCGAGGAACGCTATCGCGATCTTTTTGAGAATGCCAACGACCTGATCTATACGCACGACCTGTTGGGCAACTTTACCTCGCTCAATCGGGCTGGTGAATTGATCACCGGCTATTCGCGCGACGAAGCCCTGCAAATGAATATCGGCGAGGTTGTCGCCCCTGAGTTCATCGAGGCGGCCAAGACGATGACGGCCAAAAAGGTCGACGGCGAAAAGCCCTCGACGTACGAGCTTGAGATCATCTCAAAGAACGGTCGCCGCGTCACCCTCGAGCTCAGCACGCGACTGATCGTGTCGCCTGACGGATTGCCGCGTCGGCGTGCAGGGCCTCGGCCGCGACATAACCGAGCGACGCGAGACCGAATTGTCACTGCACAAGGCTCTCTCGCTGTTCTCATCCACCTTCGAATCGACCGCCGACGGCATCGTCGTGATGGGTCTCGATCGCCAGATCGTCACCTGCAACCGCAAATTCATCGAGATGTGGAACGTCGATCAGGCGATCATTGACTCAAAAGACGGCCCGCGGCTCATAGCCTACGTTTCGAGCCAGCTAAAGGATCCGGACGAACTGCTCGAGAACCTGATCAAGGTCTACGAAGACCCGATGGCGACCGCGACGCAACTGCTCGAGCTAAAGGACGGCCGCATCTTCGAACGATACTCGCAGCCGCAGATGCTTGAGGACAAGCCGGTCGGCCGCGTAGCGTGCTTCCGAGATATCACCGAGCGGACGCGTGCCGAGGAGCGGCTGCGGTACTACGCTCTTCATGACACGCTGACCGATCTGCCGAATCGCGTCCAGTTCATGAATGATCTCCGTCAGGCCGTCGAGCGTGCCACGGGTAATGATTACGCACGTTTTGCCGTGCTCTTCCTCGATCTCGACCGGTTTAAGGTCATCAACGATAGCCTGGGCCACGCCGTAGGCGACAAACTTCTCATCGCCATTGGAGAAAAACTCACCGCGTGCGTTCGCCCGGGCGACGTCGTGGCACGGCTCGGCGGCGACGAATTCACCATCCTGCTCAACCGCAGCGGCGACTTGAGCGAGGTCGTGGGCGTCGCCGAACGGCTGCAGACAAAAATCTCTGAGCCCATCAAGATCGACAATTACGAGGTCTTTACAACGGCCAGCATCGGCGTTGTCGTCTCGTCAAGCGTACCGAGAAACGCCGAGGACTTCCTCCGTGATGCCGACGCCGCGATGTACCGTGCCAAGGAGGCCGGCAAGGCCCGTTACGAGATATTCGACCGCGAAATGTACGTTCGCAATATGAATCTGCTGCAGATCGAGACCGACCTGCGGCACGGGGTCGAGCGGCAGGAGTTCGAGGTCCAATATCAGCCGATAGTCGATCTCAAGACCGGTTCGGTCAGCGAGTTTGAAGCGCTGATCCGATGGCGGCATCCTGTTCACGGACTGGTCGCCCCGAGTGAATTCGTCCACGTTGCCGAAGAAACCGGCCTAATCGTGGCAATCGGCAAATGGATCCTCACCGAATCGTGCCGCCAGACAGCCGAATGGCAGCGGCGGTTTGGCCTCGATCTAGGCATCAGCGTCAACCTGTCGGCAAAGCAGCTAATGCACCCGACGCTCACGGCGCAGGTCCGCGATGTCCTGTTCGAAACGGGCCTTTCACCGGGCCAGCTCAAGCTAGAGGTCACCGAGAGCACTGTCATGGAGCACAGCGAAAAGTCGATGAAGGTCCTGTCAGAGCTCGACGAGCTGGGTGTCATGCTCTCGACCGACGATTTTGGGACGGGCTTCTCAAGCCTCAGTTACCTGCAAAAGTTCCCCTTTGAGCGACTAAAGATCGATCGTTCGTTCGTAAAGATCATGGATGAGGACGAAAAGAGCGGAGCTATCGTCAAGACGATCCTGATGCTCGGCGAGAATCTCGGCATCGAGGTCGTTGCCGAGGGCATCGAGACGGCGACCCAACTCGAACAGCTTCGCTCGCTCGGCTGCACCACCGGCCAGGGCTACCTGTTATCACGCCCGATCGACCCCGATGCGGCTGCAGACATGCTCGGCGGCGGCGCCAACGTATTCGCAAACAACTCATCCCTCACGTTCAACACGCCCGGTCCGATGATCGAGGTCACCGACGTTCAGTAGGCAAACTAGCGGCTTGTCGTAGATCCATGGTCCTTTGTCGAGCGATGAGGGGCATTGTCGCGTCGATAGACCCCAGATCGGTAGAGATGTCCACTCCAAGGAGTGGGACCCAGTGGACAGCGAGAGGACAAATTTCGGCATAATGGCTGTAAATGTTGTAGGAAATGAGGTTAATCTTCAAAGACGAACAGTGCTGTCCGCGATGGATCGGCTTCTCTCGTTTAATATATCGGGCATTATCGCCTAAGATAAGACCAAGATGAATACTGAAAATACACAACCGGAATCCGGATCATTCAAGGACAAGATAACCGGCCTCGGCCAGAAGATAATCGGCGAGATCGAAGAGATCGGCGGCGCCCTCACCGGCGACCCGACAACAATCGCAGAGGGCGAGCTAAATGTAGAGGTTGGCGAGATCCGCGAGGAACTCGAGGAGTCCGAGGTAGAGCGACCGGCGTAAGGCGTTCGTACTCAACGCTAGTAAACATGACCGACGCCAAAACACAACGGGCAGCATTCACTCCGGCCACTCGCATGCAGGGCCTCCAGCCAACACTGATCCGGCAATTCTTTGATCGCGCCCTGCCTGACAGCATCAATTTTGGCCTTGGCGAGTCGGATCTACCAACGCCGCAGTTTATGCGTGACGAGGCGGCCCGCGTGGCGCGCGATGAGCAGAACGGCTACACCTCGCATCCGGGCCTACCCGCATTGCGCGACAAGATCGCCGAGCAATATCCGCATCTTGATCTCCCGCGAACCGGCGTAGTCGTCACCTGCGGCTCGCAGGAGGCGATGACCGACGCATTCATGTGCGTCGTTGATCAGACGAGATGAGGTACTGCTGCCCGACCCGAGCTTCCCGGCCTACGACGCCTGCACACGCATCGCACAGGGCGTTCCGGTCTATTACCGGATGCCGGCCGACGATGAATTCGGATTTGATATTTCAAATTTCAGATCTCAAATTTCGGAAAAGACTAAAGCGGCCGTCGTCATCTCGCCCTCGAACCCGACCGGCAAGATACTGACAGAGCGAAACCTCCGAGACATCGCTGAGGCGCTCGACGGGACGGGAATCTGGCTCATCTCGGACGAGATCTACAGCGATCTGTATTTCGGTGAGCGGCCGCGTTCGGCGAGCGAATTCTACGACCGGACGATCATCGTTAGCGGTCTTTCGAAATCGCTGTCGATGACCGGCTGGCGTCTCGGCTGGGCCGCGAGCAAGGACGCGGGCGTTATGGAAGCGATCCAGGTGCTGCACGGCTATACGACCGTCTGCGCGGCGACGATCGTGCAGAAAGCGAGCCTCTTGGCCTGGACCGGCGAGGCCGAGACGGCAAAACAACACGCTCGTGATGTTTACAAACATCGCGGAGCGTTCCTCGTCGATCTGTTCAAGAAAGAAATGGGCCTGCATGCCACCTCGCCGGAAGGCGCCTTTTATACGATGCTCGACGTTCGCTCGCTGGGCGATGATATTGAGGTTGCCGAAAAGTGTCTACAGAACCGCGTCGTCACGGTCCCAGGCGTTGCTTTCGGCGATGAGGCAAGAGGATTTTTGCGGATATCCTTCTGTAATACCGAAGAACGAATGGTCGAGGGAGTCGGACGCATGAAGGGAGCACTAAAAGTTTAGAAGGTAGAAGCTTAACAGTGAAAAAGTATCAAGTCGGAATATTAGGTGCGACTGGCACGGTCGGGCAGCGGTTTTGCCAACTGCTCGACGGTCATCCCCAGTTTGAGATCACCGCTTTGGCGGCGTCAGACAGGTCTGCGGGAAAGCCCTACGCTGAGGCTTGCGCGTGGAAGCTCCCGGGGCAGATACCTGTCTCGGTTCGAGATATCGTTGTTAAGCCGATCGAACCGCCGCTCGATTGTAATCTCGTTTTTTCGAGTCTGCCCTCAAACGTTGCCCGCGAGACCGAAGAGGCATTTGCCCGTGCCGATTATCCTGTGATCTCTAACTCGTCGAGCTATCGGATGGACGAGGACGTGCCGCTGGTGATACCCGAGATCAACGCCGACCACTTGGGCCTGATCGAGCGGCAGCGTGAAAATCGCGGCTGGAACAAGGGATTTATCGTAACCAATCCGAATTGCGCGGTCATCAGCTTTGCCCCGCCGCTGGCTGCGCTGCATCGCAGGTTTGGTGTCAAGGAGGTCATTCTAACGACGTTCCAGGCGATATCGGGCGCGGGCTATCCGGGCGTCGCGTCGCTCGACATATCCGATAACGTGGTGCCCTATATCGCTGGCGAAGAGCCAAAAGTCGAGACCGAGGCCCAAAAGATACTGGGCGAGTTCATCGACGGAGCGATCGTTAAGGCCGATTTTCCGGTGTCGGCTCAGTGTTTTCGTGTGAATGTGGTGGATGGACACATGGTTTCGCTGCGTGTAAATCTCAACAAAAAGGCCACCTTGGAAGAGGTAGTTGCGGCGATGCGCGAGTTCCCGTCGCTTGACCTGCACTCCGCACCGCAGACGTTTATCGAGGTTACCGACGAACCATCCCGGCCGCAGACACGCCTCGACCGCGACAACGGGAACGGCATGACGATCACGGTCGGGCGTGTTTTTCCGGACAATGTATTTGATTACAGAATGGTGGCACTCAGCCACAATACAGTACGCGGAGCTGCGGGCTGTGCAGTCCTGAATGCAGAACTGCTCGCTTCAAAGGGAATGCTCTAGGCGAGCGTTTATCTTCGTGGGGGATACAATGAATTTGACGGTGGCCAGCAGACTTCAAAGGGGATCGCTTGCCTGCGTTTTCGTCGCCGCAGTCTTTCTTTATTTCCCGTTCACCGTAGTCGGACAAACTATTTCCGAACTCGAAACTGAGGTTTCGGCCCTCAAATCGAAGCTCCCGGACCCAACATCTGACAGCGTCCGCCGTGAGCAACTTTTCCGACAGATCGCCTCACATCTCAATCAAGTTGGCGATATACGATGGGCGGCCGGTGAATTCGATCTTGCCTCTGCCGCTTTTGTCGAAGCAGATGCGGCGATCCGTTCTATGCATCGGCTCGCATATGATCGCACTCGCAAGGACCTTGAGGACGCTGAGAAGACCCTCGCAGGTATGTCGCGAGAGGGCACACCGGCCGATGTGGCGAATCGGGAACGTATCGTCGCCGCTTATGTCGCCATCTCTGTAGGCGAGGTTCTGGACGAGGCGGACTACTTCGGCGACGACGTGGCCCAGCGGTCGTATCTCACTCGCCTTAATGAATTGGCCCGTTTGACGAGGGACGTGTCAAAGCAGGCGGAGTGTCTCGAGAAGCTCGCGAGAATCGAGTTTGAGGGCGGGAATTCTTCCCGCGCGCTCGAACTTTACGGCGATGCGCGTGAGTTGAGGAAAAAGTCGGGACGATACGAGTGGTGGACGCTCGACAAGATCGCCGCGGCGAAATGGTACCTGGGCGATCTCGATGGAGCCATTGACGATTATCGCGAGGTCGCCACCCAGACGAGTAAGCTCGCGGAGGTGCCATTTGTAATTCCCAGCGGAGCTTCGGAAACGAAAATAGACGCACTTAGGGGCGAACGGGAGGTCTTAAGGATGACGCGTGTCCACGCCCTGCTGAATATCGCTCAGATCAATGCCGTTCGGGGCAATTATGGCGCTGCGACCGAGGCGGTCACCGAAACGGCTTCGATAGTGGAAGGAATGCGCCAGTCGGAGGCTAACGTGAGCGAGTTAGCCCGTTCACTCTTGACCCTGAGCCGGGCATCGGCCGAGGCGACCCTGCACAGGGTGAGGGGCAGGCTCCTGGAAGCGCAGGGACGCAGCGTCGAGGCGGCCGGGCAGTATCGCGCATCGGCCGATCTTTTTAGTCAACTCTCGGGTGGCTCGCCGTCCGGCTCGGTTGCCGGCCTGCGGTCGCGGCTTGCGGTCATTTACAGCGGGGAGAAGAAGTTTGAGGAGGCCCGATCCAACATTCGCGAGACGCTGCGGATCAGAACGCGATTGCAGCAGGAGAGCGGAATCGCGTTCGCATATATCTTGGCTGCCCGGATCGAACTCGCCGCCAACCAACCAGAGGCTGCAATGAAGTTCGCTTTAAATGCCCAGGCCGCGGCCGCTCGGACGAAACTCGACGATGTGATCGCAGAAGCGACCGAGATCGAGGCAGACGTCATTCTGGAGAGCGGGAAAGTCGATGCCCTGCCAAGATCGATAGCTGCATATCGGACGGCGCTCGACGTCTATAAGCGGTCGGAGCTTCGCCCGTCGCTGGTGCGTGCCTCCGCATCGCTCGGTGCGGTTTACGAGCGAGTGGGCGACCCGGCAAAGGCGGAGGCAGCGTACAAGGAATCGGTTGCGGCCGCGGAGGCGATGCGGACCAGCTTTCTCGGATCGGATGAGGCCGAATCGTTCGCGGGCCGCGGTGATATCACGGCCATTTATCAACGACTTGTCGATCTGTTGGTGCGGCAAGGACGCATTGAGGAGGCCTTGGAATACGCGACCCGAGCGCAGCGGCGTGAACTGATCGATGCAACGCCCGTTGAGAGCATCAAAGATGGACGCGGCTGCCGGAACCGCTCTCTCAAAAGTGGTTTCGGCCGACCGCCGTGAGCACGCGGTCCTGGCGAAGCTGGATGATTCGCGAAGCGGTCTTTCCGAGCAGGTAGGCCCCGATCAGAAGGTCTTAGAGGCTGATGCGGCCGAGGCTCGTGCGGACTATGAAGCGGCAACTTTGCAGCTAGAGAAGAACGTCCCCGATCTGCGGGTGACGATACGGCCGACGGATCTGGCCGGCCTCCGGGCGCGAGTGGGCCCGACCTCCGCAGTTGTTTCTTATCTTGTGACGTCGGATCGCCTGTTCATCTTCGTCGTTCGAAGCGATCGTGTCACGGCTCGGGCCGTGCCCTTGAATCGAAGCGAGCTAAGGCTTCTCGTGGCCCGGACTCGTGAGGGGCTTAGGGCGTTTAGCGATGATTTCTACAACCTGTCGAGCGATTCTGACATTGGGTTTGCCGAGGAACAAAAAAGGCCGGACCTGCGATCGGGCCACCAGAGCGACTATTACCGCAAAACGCTGGCTTCCGCTAACGGGTCTCTGCGAACGCTTTACCAAAAATTGATCGCGCCGATCAGCGAAGACATAGTCGGGGCCGAGATGCTCACGATCGTTCCGAACGCCGAGCTGTTCCTGTTACCCTTTGCCGCCTTGGTATCGGCGGACGGTCGCCTACCTTGCTTGAAAAATATGCGCTGAACTTCGCGACCGCAGGCGATCTGCTTGGTCAGCGAAAAGCCGTCCGTCCGTCGTCGATGCTCGTTGCGTTTGGCAATCCGACGGAGGCCAATCTCGATGGTGCTCTTGAGGAAGTAAAGGCGATACGCCGCGTGTTCCCGCAGTCGACCGTTTATACCGAGGATCAGGCGACCAAAGCACGCGATTGTTCTCCCTCAAGTCCGCAAAAATATTGCACTTTGCAACACACGGCCACATAAAGTCGCCGGCTCAATCAAGCACGATCCAGCTCGCACGTCTTCCCAGCCTGGCCGATCCGGACCTTAGTTACGGCGAGATATGGAAACTGCCGATCGAGGCGACCGACATGGTCGTTCTTTCGGCCTGTGAAACTGCGCTCGGCGGCGTTTCGGGAAGCGAAGCCGGTGTTTTTATCGAGGCCTTTCGCAAGATCACGAATTCCGTAGCCGCGAGTCTGTGGCCGGTCGATGATTTCGCAACACGCACGCTCATGGTCGAATTCTATCGAGGTCTCGCACGCGGCCAATCGCGGGCATCTTCCATGCGTGCTGCACAGCTGAAGCTGCTCCGCGACGGGCGAACCAAGAATCCGCTGTTTTGGGCCGCGTTTGTGCTTTATGGAGAGGGCGGAAAATTGACCGGACTGGCCTCGCCAGCCGCTTCAAGAACAAATGGAGGAAAGAAGAGATGAAGGACAACAATGATATGGTCACGAGTGTATTCGGCCGGGTCTCGCGCCGCGAGTTGCTCCGATATATGGCTGCGGCCGGCTTGGGATTTGGGTTCGCGGGCACTTCTTTACTGCGGGCTTCCGTCATCAGCGCTGCCGGGGACACGGTTCTTCCGCCTAAGGCCCTCGGCGGGACGCCATTTCGCGAGATCACCAGAGCGATGACTTTCTATGACGAGAAATTCGACATCCGTCCACTGCAAAGGGCCGGTACGCCGAAACCGCGCAGCCGTGACACCGCTTGGCTGGACAAGCCAAGTAACTCCATGGGGGTCAGCTTGTTGCAGTTCACTAATCCCGCGACTATCTACTCGAACAGCTCCGCACAGGCCGCCACGGCGACGATGCTGAATTTTTATAAAAAGGCCCCGACGGGCTTGGCCGGCGACGCGATCACCGAGAAGATCTATGCGGAATTTCCACCTGACGGAGGCGAGCGTGGCACATCGTTCAGACATACGGTCAAGACAATGGAGGGCTACGGCCTGAAGACATGGTCGGGCCGCAGCAATGAACTTGGCGTGGATACGATGGTAGAGAAACTCAAGACGTATGTATCACAGGGGCGGCCATGCACGCTGCTGCTCGATCTGAGGGCACCGAAGCGTTCGACCGGTAGCGGGATGGACGGCCATTTTGTCGTCGTTTACGCTTACAACGACTCGAACGTTTTCTTGACAAACTGGAACTACAGCAAACGCAACGGCTGGCTAAACGATTGGGCGACATTTAAGACAGCTTGGAGCCTGCCCGACAGCCAGAACCACCACCTGATGGCCGTCGGCTGGGCGTAAATGCTTTCTTTTTTTTACGGCCTGAAATAGACTTGAGATAGATGATCGAACGATACACCTTGCCCGAAATGGGCGCTGTCTGGTCGCTTCAGAACAAATTCCAAAAATGGCTCGACGTTGAGATCGCCGTGTGCGAAGTGCACGCCGAGGACGGCATCATCCCCGCCGATGCCCTTGCCGAGATCAAGGCGAAAGGCAGCCTTTACAGTCGAGCGGATCAATGAGATCGAGAAAACGACCGATCACGACGTGATCGCGTTTACGACGAATCTCGCTGAAAACATCGGCCCGGCATCGCGCTTCGTTCATTACGGCCTCACCAGCAGCGACGTTGTCGATACCGCGAATGCGTTGCTGCTCAGAGAATCCTGCGACATTCTCCTCGCAAAGGTCAACGGCCTCATGGCCGTGCTCAAACGACGGGCGTTCGAGTTTAAGGAAACGCCGCAGATCGGACGCACGCACGGCATTCACGCCGAACCGACGTCGTTCGGACTGACATGGGCGTTGTGGTACGAAGACATGCAAGCGCAACCGCGAACGGCTGCGAACGTGCCGAACGGTCGCGGTTGCCGCGGGCAAGATCTCGGGCGCAGTTGGTGCGTTTGCGCACTTGTCACCCGACGTCGAGCAGCGTGTCTGCGAACGCCTCGGCCTGACCGCGGCGAAGGTCTCGACACAGGTCATTCAGCGCGAATCTTATGCGGAGTACCTGACAACGCTCGCGATCATTGCTTCGTCACTTGAGAAGATGGCGTTGCAGGTCAGACATTGGCAGCGGACCGAGGTCCGCGAGGCTCAGGAGGCGTTTAAGACAGGCCAGAAAGGCTCGTCGGCGATGCCGCATAAGCGAAATCCGATCCTGTCCGAACGGATCTGTGGCATGGCACGCACGATAAGGGCAAATGCGATCGTCGGGCTCGAGAACGTTGCCTTGTGGCACGAGCGCGATATCTCTCATTCGTCCGCCGAACGTATCGTTCTGCCTGATTCCTCAGCGACTCTCGATTACATCCTCGCCAAAGCCACGTCGTTATTAGATACGCTCGTCGTTTATCCCGAGAACATGCTCAAAAACCTCGGGCTGACGCGTGGGCTGATCTTCAGCGGACAACTGCTGCTCGCGCTGACGCAAAAGGGCGTGTCGCGCGAAGACGCATACACATGGACGCAGCGAAATGCGATGAAGGTCTGGGATGAAGGCGGCGAGTACGAGGCTCTCATAAAAAGTGACGCGGACATCTCGTCACACCTTTCGGCTGAAGAGATCGCCCGCGTCTTTGACCTGAAACATTACCTGCGTAATGTCGAGCAGGTGTTTACTAGAGTTTTCGGCTAGTTCGACCAGTTGTCGGCCATGTTGCCGATCACAGGCAGTTTGAACTGTTTACCCATGAAGCCCATGATGCAAGCAACTATCATGAGGATCAGCGGCCCGATTATCATTACCACCCAAAGTAGCAGGCTGAAAAGAGATACTATCGTCGATTCTGCTGCCGCACCGGCAACCGCAACTACCATAGTGAACACGTAACCAACGATCATTACGCCGATAAGCAACAAAGATTGAAAGGCGGCAAAGCGCGCGAACTTATTCGTTTTGTCAGTCACGAGGATGATAATGCTCATGATCAGATTGACGCCACAGATGGGCAAATATGCGAGGCCGGCAGCTACATTGGGGTCGAGGCCGAGGGCCGACTTTCCAGAGTTTTCCATGATCTTTTACAGTTCTCCTTAGTGAAGTTTTTGATTAGAACAATTGCCTGACTAGAAATTTAGGTGAAATCTAACACAACCCTTTGCCAAATACAAGAAACTCCGTCAAAATCTAGAATTTATTTTGGAGCCCTCAATGAAAGCTAAGGTCTACGTCACGCTCAAACCCGGAGTGCTCGACCCACAGGGCAAGGCGATCCACCATTCGGTCGAGTCGATCGGGCATAAGAATATCAGCGACATTCGCCAGGGCAAGTACTTTGAGATCGAGTTTGCGGATGAGTGTAAATGCCGCTAATCGTCACGCGATGCGGCCGAGCAAATCGCAAAGGACGTGCTTGCCAATCCGGTCATCGAGGACTATCACGTTGAGGTCGGCGAATGAAGTTTGGCGTCGTTGTATTTCCGGGCTCAAATTGCGATCACGACGCGTACCACGTCGTGTCAAAGCACGTTGGCCAGCCGGTGGATTTCATCTGGCACAAGCAGACGGACCTGAGCAGCTTTGACGTGGTGATCATTCCTGGCGGGTTCTCGTACGGCGATTATCTGCGGGCCGGAGCGTTGGCGCGGTTCTCGCCGGTGATGGAGTCGGTGAAGAAATTCGCCGCCGCAGGGAAGTTCGTCTTCGGCATCTGCAACGGCTTTCAGATCCTTTGCGAAGCCGGCCTGCTGCCGGGAGCACTCAGACGAAACGCCGGTTCGCTCTTTATCTGCCGCCACGTCGACCTCAAGCTCGATAATCCGCACACGCCGTTCACTGAGAACGTCAATCCCGAACGAGTGCTCTCAATTCCCGATCGCCCACGCCGAAGGCAACTACACCTGCGACGACGCGACGTACAGCTCGCTCGAAGAAAACGGCCAGATCGTCTTTCGCTACTGCGACGCCGACGGCGAGGTCACCGACGCCGCGAATCCCAACGGCTCACGCGGCAACATCGCCGGCATCTGCAACCAGGACCGCAACGTCCTCGGCATGATGCCCCACCCCGAACGCGCCTGCGAAGAAGCCCTCGGCTCCAACGACGGCCGCGACATCTTCCGCTCGCTGACCACCACTATCAACCGTCTGGCGGCCTGACTCGTTTTTCATACATTTCTACACGCACACAGGCCCGTAAAATGCGGCCAAAAAGCGATTCGCGGCCCTTTACCTTGTTTTGTAAGCGAATTTGGTCGTAAGTTGTCACGCGTTTTCGCTCGAGTGGTGGACATTTCACGCTGAGTGGTGGAGTTTTTCTGAATGGCACCTACGCGGGCGCGATATCGTCGTTCATCATTTCGGAGCAGCGCCGCGATGATGCCGCTCATCTAATCGATAATGGTGCCGATAATGAAGGTATGAGGGCGTACGGGCGAATATTCTGAACCGTTGGCCAGCTTGGGGGCGAGAACCTTGGCTTTTCCGTAACCGCCAAAAAAGGAATCGCGGCTATGCCGCCGGTTTTAAGTTGGGAATCGCTGCCGCTCTAGCGGCGGCGTAGCCGCGCGAATCTAAAGGGCCGACCGGAAAAGCACAGCTTTTCCGCGAATTGAGCGGCAAGCCGAAAATATACGTTCGGACACACTACCATCATCGATTTCCCTTCGAGGGACTTAGATCAAAATACATTCGGCGTATCGCCGGGGATCGGTTCGGGGAATGGCGGCACGGGTTCCGGCTCGCCTACGGGTTCGGTGTCGGGTTCTAGGGGCGGATCGGTGACCGGGTACGGGTCGGGCTCGTGGGGGACGTGCGGCGGATTGGGCGCTCCCTCGGGTTCGGTCGGATGCGGTTTGTCCTGCACGTGGGGATGTGACACAGGGTCCAATTCCGTTCCTACTATTCGATTGTTTTCGTTTTCAATATTTGTCTCCATGATCCAGTCTATACACTTCCCCGCCGCTCATATGTGTGATGTCGTACAGACCGTTTGGGCTCGATGTTTATTCTAGACAGTGAAAATAGATCCAGGAGGCAATTATGTCACTACCAAACACAGATCAAATGGAAGGCAAACTAGAACAGGCAAAGGGCTGGATAAAGGACAAGGCCGGCGAAGTCACTAACAATCGCCGACCTCGAAGCCGAAGGCGAAGCCCAAAACGCCGCCGGCCACGTCCAGGAAGGCTGGGGCGACCTCAAAAAAGGCGTCGGCGACGCCATCGAATCCGTCGGCGAAGCGATCAAGAAATAGTCACGGCCACACTCCAATACAAAAGCCCGCGAATCCGTCGCGGGCTCTGCCCTAGGTAATCACAAACTAGCCCAAAATCTGCGGCAGCCGGGGTCCTATGCCTGTTCGCAATACCGCTAGAGCAGCTCGATTCACATCGAGAATTTCTCGAAGTCCCGCATTTGTCCACGGATGCCCACGGCATGAAACCTCGAAAGCAAGTTTTCGGCAGAGTCCAAAAGTTGCTCGTGGAACTCAAGAGTGGCATCAAAAGTGTCGTGCCGAGCATTCAAGGTCTGATGCCGGAGACATTCAAGATAGTGGCGAAACGCGTGTTGTTCAGAAAAGGGTACAGTTGTGGGCTGGGGGCCGGAAAACAGGTTGTCAGCATAAGGCGACAGTGCAGCAGGAACTCTCATCTGATCAAGCACTCCTTGTTGCTGCGGAATATCGAGAAAGGCAATTTTGTATTCCGACAGCGGCGCGTCGGGACAGTAATACCAAGTAGTTCTTTGCTTAATCTCGTCTTCATACGAATTACGAAACTTGGTTGGAGGAAAAGATCTAACATTCATCCATGTGCCCGACGCAATGGCATTTGCCGAGGTGCTCGCAGCGATTAACATTTGGTGATTGCAGTAACCCAAAACCACCTTCTTTCCAGAAATCCGACTCCCACCGACGAGGTCGAGAACATTCGCGAGCCACGTCGGATCGGAGATGAAATAATCGCCGTTCGGATGTTCACATACGAGATATATACCCGAAACATCCCATTTGTCGACTTCTTCGAGAACTTGCTGCACCTGTGCATCGCTTCTTAGCGTGTGTTGCCGCTTAGAGTGCGACCGTAGCCAAAAGGCGTTCCGGCGGAAGTGTGAGGCGCCCAGGACTCTTCGATAACGGCCGACTGGCGAGCGACCCAGTCATCGTTAACCTCCTGAGCGAACAGCCCGGGAAGTATGACGGCCGAACTCCTAAGGCGTCATTCAAATCCCCAAACTTTGTGAGCAGTTCCGTTAGGGCCGAACCCGTCCAGAATGCCCCGCTCGAATATGAATTGGGCCAGTAGTCATGTTGCTGCAACCGGTCGTGTTCCTCATATGGCAAATAAAACTGGGGGTCTAATAGGACAGCACCGCCAAGTTTCACTACTTCCGCCGAAAGCTTCAGTACTTGGGTATGGCTAAGATCGCGGGGACTTGAGTATCACGGCGCCACCGCCCCACGTGCTGACCAGCGCAACTGCAGTCGTACCCATCATTCCCCATCCAAATTGCAGATAAAGTTCCATCATTTTCTCAGAAACGGAGACTCGATTTCCATACCTATAACGAAAGCTTTGGATGCCGAAATGTATAAACAGCTCCATCGTTCATCACGCGATTCCTTCTCTGTCACAAATCACCTTGATCCATTGGTATGCTTCTTCGATCGTTGCGGGCCTGTGGCTAAGCTTGGGACGGGTCATCGCCAGAACCAAGTCCGAAAATTCGTCACTATTTCCAAGCTGGCGACTGATAGCCGGCAGTAGTGTAGTTTCGACACGGTGCAAAACTTCTCCAACATCGCGAGCTCCGTGTATAAACGGGTTCGTACCCTCCACACACTCGAAAAGGGTAACACCAAAGGCGAAAAGGTCGGTGCGAGAATCTTGATCAGGTTTAAGATTTCTAAACTGTTCTGGCGGCGGATAACCAACCGTGCCCATGCCTCCTAATGCGGCGGTCGGGGTTAACGAAACCATGTCGAGATGTCTTGCCAGTCCGAAATCCAATACGAACGCCGAACCATCGGCAACCACCATTATGTTTTCCGGCTTAATGTCACGATGAACAATACGACAATTCTCTGCTTCCCGTAAGGCCTCTAATACATGAAGGCCTATCCGAAGAATCTCAGAGTCTGCCAATGGACCAGAATGAAGTTTCTGACGTAGCGTTTGACCGTCAACATACTCTTCCCGAAACCACATTATGTCCCCGGTCGGGGCACCTGCGATTCCGTTCGCGAGAATTCGCGGTACCCGAGGAGATCGAATAGCTGCAACAGCCTCGAGTTCCCGGACGCCCGCTCAACGTCGGCACCCGGATGGAATAGTTTGAGAACGTTCCGACCGTCCGTTGGGTGCTCAGCGGTTAAGACGGACTTTTGTCCGCCATCGTCGAGCGGCTGAACGTTGGAAAGGTCCGGGAATTCGGTGGTGAGCCAAGCAGGATCGATCGCCATAGGGAGTATGCGTCTCCTCTAAAAAGTCGCTTTCCATGCCCATTCGTTAAACAGCCATGAGGCATAGGAACGGGGTATCCGATTAGGGCGGACGCTCGGACTGTCTTCTAACATATCGGGTTTGTCAGATATTACACCGATGCCAAGCCGCGAAGCCTCACTCATCAATTGGCTTCTCCGCGGTTTCTCTGCGAGCAAGAGGTAAGACTCAGAAGCGAACCAGGTATGAAAGAACGCCTGCAAAAGCCCCTGTTGCCAGTCGCCGATTTTTGCTTCAATACTGACGAGTCGTTTCACAGCGAATATCTCCCGTACTGGACGAGCTTGCCAGCTTCGGGGTTTTCTCACGACCAATTCGGCGGCTTCGAGACGATCCAAGGTTTCAGATACGGCTGGAGAATAATACTTAACAAGTTCGTCAATCTTCGCTGATTTTTTCAAGGCGAGGAAGTGAAGAACTCGGATGTCATGTTTGGTCACGAGACGGCGAGCATCGGACCATTTGGATGCTACGTTCGCATCCCAATACACCGCCACTGCATCAGGATAGACAGATTCAACATTAGGTTCGACGAATATAGTTAGTTTTTGCCCTGTTGGAGCGGCTGCGAGACTCCTCCCAAGATATCGATAGAGGAAGTCTAGTTCGGGTCCTTTGCGGGTTCTCCGCAGGATTAGACCCGCATCCGAAAGCGATGGGAAGTTTTTGATGGTGTCTGCGGTAATCACGATCTCCGGTCTCCAAGTGAGTATTAGTTATACGGAAACTGGGGACAGCATTGTTTCGAGCAATCACGGAATGGTAGCTCAATTCTCGCGAATGCGTCAAGAATGAAACAACAATGGCGGGCCGGGTCCACTGTGGTTGGCCGGGTCGTCGGGTAGCAGTAGTCTATGTCAATCGACATACTGGTCTAGATACCTTGGCAGCATGTTGGTTAGGATCTTCCATTTTTCGGCGGATTCGGGGCGGTTGGTACGGAGCCATTTGCGTTCGGCGTTGGTCATGCGTGCGTTGCAGAGGGTGTCTTCGCGGGCTAGCCGGGATGGTTCGAGGGTTTGTTCCATTTCGAAGAGTTGGTTGGCGAGTTTGTGGTTTCCTAGTTCATCGGCCTTTCGGGCTGCGACGCATGTCGCGAAGCCGAGGCGGTTTTGGAGATCGTGGAGTTTGGCGGTCGCGACGACATCATTCCAGTTCATATCGGGATAGGCGAACACCAGCCACGGCGTGGCTTCCATCAGGCGGGCGTCGCGTTGGTCGGCGTGGAGGGCGGAGAGGAGGACATCGGCCGGGTTCTTTTGCCCGGGACGGTTTCTAGTGAGAGAAGCCGGGATAGCCGAGGGCTGAGAGGTCGGCGGTGAGTTGATCGTCTGTGACTTTGGCGACCTTGTATTGGCTGGCGAGCGATGGGAGTTCGGTGACGGCGAGGTTGAATGTTTTGACGGCCCGCTTTTTGAGCGCGGGCGTGAGCGGGCGGTCGCCGTTCTCTAGTAGGGAGAGATAGGGCTGCGAGACGCGGAGGGAGCGAGCGGCATCTTTTTGGGTCAGGCCGCTGCGTTTGCGTGATTGATGTAGTTGATGGCCGGTCATATTACAAGCTTGTAATATTATGTGCGGCTATTGTGGGGCTGTCAAGGTATTTTTCTGTGTGTGAGTGGTTTGGAGCGAGTTGTCGCCCGATGCTCCCGTCGCGGAAGACGCGACGGGAGCCGGGCTCCGAGGGTTGGGGGGTGGTGTCGACGGAAAGGCGTAGCCATTCCGCACATCGGGCGGCGAAGCCGTAGATCAAACCTGGACGCTAAAAGCGTTGTCGCCCGTTGCTCCCGTCGCTGAAAGACGCGACGGGAGCCGGGCTCCGGGGTTGGGTGGTGGTGTTGACGGAAAGGCGGAGCCATTCCGCACATCGGGCGGCGAAGCCGCTAGAAGCAATGAACGTGGGGCTAAGAGCATTGTCGCCCGATGCTCCCGTCGCGGAAGACGCGACGGGAGCCGGGCTCCGGGGGTGAGTGGTGGTGTTAACGGAAAGGCGTAGCCATTCCGCACATCGGGCGGCGAAGCCGCTTGGAAAAAATACCTACTCGGTCGTGCTGATGTGGATGCCGCCGTTGGTGGTCATTAGGCGGATCGGGGAACCGCCGGCATTCAAAACGGTGTCGATGCGTTTGGGGCGGTGGGCGGTCCAGGGGTCGCGGCCTTGGAGGTTCTCTTGGGTGACGTTGAGGGCGGGGATGTTGCTGTGGAATCCGCCGTTGACGGTGCCGGTCTCGATGCGGGCGGAGTAGGTTGACGGAATTATCAGGTGGACGCCGCCGTTGGTGGTGGTGACGTTGAGGCCGGTGCCGCGCCAGGTGGTGCCTTCGAGCGAGACGTGCAGGCCGCCGTTCACGGTCGTGCCGGTGAAATTGCCTGCGACATTTTTAAGATGAACGCCGCCGTTGACGGTCTGGAATTTCGCGTTGCCGTCGACGCCCGAGATCGAGATGCCGCCGTTTTGGGCCGACAGGTCGAGGCTCGTCGAACGGGGCACGAGGAGTTGGAACGAGACTGGACCAGCCTTTTTCGTCGATGCTCGGGCCGTCGGCCTTGATCGTGCCGGTCGTATTGATGCGAACGCCGGCGGCGATGGCTTTGGCGGCGTCTTCAGTCGCTGCCCCAGTCTGAACGCACGAGCGAACGAGGATGTCGTTACGGTCTTCGCCGATCACTTTTACTCCGCCGTTGCGGCCTGCGTCGACGGTTATCGAGCCGGCCGCGGCGATGGTTGTTTCGCGAAGGTCGCGGAACGAGACTTTGTCGTCGTTAGACCAGTTTTCGCTGCTGCAGAACTCTTTGTTGTGCTTGACCTTGTCGCCTTTTGCTTTATCGCCCTGGCCGAAAGCGGCGACCGCCGTGATGCCTATGACTGCCGCGGTGCAGGCGGTCGCGATGTATTTGGTGAATCTCATTTGATGTAAGCCCTCCGTTCTTTGTTCTAGAGGGAAGACACCGTGGAGCGTGAGATTGTGACAGTATTGCCGTTGCCTTTAGGCAACGGTGCGATGGTTCCATTGATTCCGCGGCTTTAGCCAAACCTCTTGGGCTAAAGCCCGGGAAGAAGGCAAGACTCTATCCGTTGCCTAAAGGCAACGGCAATATATCCGCATAAGGCAACGGCAATATACCAGCACCTGCAACGGGCGGCTACGAAACGTTCAGCGTGAGGCCGTTGGGGTCGAGGTGCCAGTCTAGGACGCGGGCGCCCGGTTGGTTGTGACAGGGCGGACTCGACGTCGGGGCGGCGGCCGGCTTCGCAATAGAAGGCGATGCATCCGCCGCCGCCTGCGCCTAAGACCTTGGGCGCGATGGCGCCGTTCGCGAGCTGCGGTTTCGATCAGGTGGTCCATCTGCGGCGTCGTGATGTTTGGCGACAGGCGTCTGCGGTGCGGGTGGCCCGCGGCGAGGATCTCGCCGACGCGGTCCCAATCGCCGTTGAGCAACGCGGAGCGGATGGCGATCGCGCCGTCGCGGATGCCTTCGAAGATGTCGAATATCTCGCGGTCGCCGTCGATGTGGCGTTTGGTGACGTCCCAGTTATTGATGCCCGAGTTGCGGGGCTCGCCCGTGTAGCAGACGACGATGCGGCGTTCGAGTTCGGTGTGGTCGATGTCGAGGGCTTCGCGTTCCATGCCCGCGGGGCCGAAATGGATACAAGCCGTGCCGCCGTATTGGGCCGAATAGTAATCCTGATAGCCCGTCGGCACTTTGATCACCTGGCATTCGACAGCGGCGGCGATCGGGATGAAGCGTTCGGGTTCGAAGCGGTCGCCGACTAGCTTATTGAGCGCGCCAATGCAGGCGATGTTGAGCGTCGATGATCCCGCGAGGCCCGCGCCGGCGGGAGCTTCGGAGCGGGTGGTCATGTGAAACCCGGTTTCGGGACGGAAGAAATAGACGAGCTTTGCGAGTAGTTCGAGCGTTGGTTCGTCTTTGAGCGAATCGATGTTGTCGAGCGTCGTCTCAAATCGGGCGTTCTGATCGATCGATTCGAGAATGATGCGGCGGTCGTCGCGGGTCTCGATCCGGCAATGAGCGCGGATCGAGAGGGCGAAGTTCACCGTCGCGGCTCCCTCGTGAAACAGAAAAAGCGGCGGAATATCTATCGTGCCGCCGGCGAGGTCAACACGTGTTGGGGCAGAGGTCTCAATTATCATTAGTGAACAGTGAACAACGAATAGTGAACAGTTAAGAGTTTAGCTCGGTTTTTCGGGAGTTTCGACGGGCGGCGGAGCGTCGATCTCATCGCGGCTTGGCTCACGCGTGAGGTGCAGGCGTTCGCCGAGGTCGTGTAGTTTCTCCTGGGCAACCTCTTCGACGGCGAGCAGTCTTTCTTCGATCTTCTGGATCGTCTCAGGAGCGGCGGCCTCGACCTTTTCAGACAGCCAGTAGCGCTCCAGCACGTAAAAGACGAGGACGCCGACGAGCACGATCGCGAACAGCAGCATGCCCAGTCGTTGGTAATCGCCGATGATCGATGTGATCGCTCCGCTGAAAAAATATCCGACGCCCGCCAGCAGCAGCACCCACAGCGAACAGCTCAGCGCGCTGAGGCTCAGGAACCGTGGGAATGGCATCCTGCCGACGCCGTAAAAGACGCACATGGCTACGCGGATTCCGTAAATGTACTTTGAGATGATGATGGCGGAACTGCCGAACTTGGCGATCAGCTTTTCGATACGCGGCTGAGCGACCTGATAAAAGCGGTAGTCTTTCGCCTGCTCGTGAAATACGCGGCCGACGCCGTAGCCTATACAATCACCGACAATACCGCCGAGCGTTCCAAAGAAAAGTACCTTAATAAAGCTATACGGGCCAAAGAATCCTGAGTGTGCAAGGATCCCCGACAGGAGCAGCGTCATGTCGCCTTCGACAGTACACAAGGCAAATACCGCGAAAAGGCCCCATTCGGCAACTAGTTGGTAAAACTGCTCTTCCATAACGTCCGGATGCCGCGCGGGCGGCAGCCTTTTCCAGCCTGTGCATAAATGAGATTAGCCCCAAGGCACTCATCTCGTCAAAGCACTTTCGCGGCTTATCAGGTCCGATGGCGTGTTTGACAGTGTCGTTGCCACTTACTAAAATCGCCGTAGTTTCAGTTCGACATTGTTTCTTATGGGTGACTCAAACGGTAGGTTAGGCATCGAGATCACGGCCGGTGCGGTAAATGCTGCTGTTACGGACGATAACGGGTCGGTGCTCGAGACGCATTCGGTCGCGGTCAACGACCCGGCGAATGTCGTTGTCGAGCTAATAGACCTTATAACGGCCGTTCGTGGCCAGCATGACGGCCTTTCCACCGTCGGCATCGCGGTTCCCGGCCTGGTGGACCGGACGACGGGCCGCGTGGCCTACTCCGCAAACATTCCTGAACATGCAGATGTTGATCTGGCGGATCAGGTTCGTTCCGCGACCGGCCTCGATGTCGTGCTTGAGAATGACGCCAATGCAGCGGCGTATGGCGAGTTTCGCTGCGGCGCGGGGCGCGGGAGCCGGAACCTATTCTATGCGACGCTGGGAGACGGCGTTGGCGGGGCTTTTATCCTCAACGGTGATATCTGGCGCGGAGCTTCGGGCTACGCCGGAGAATTTGGCTACGTAACCATAAACTCCGAGGGCACGCGACTGGAAGAGGTAGCCTCGGCCGCAAGCATCCTCAGGCGGACGAGAAGCCGCTTTCACCAGGACAGCACATCGTCGCTCAACAAACTCGGTGAAGAGGCGATAAGATTGACCGACATCATCGCCGCGGCCGAAAAGGACGATGATTTTGCCCAGATGATGCTCGAACGAACCGGCGTTTACGTCGGAAGTGCTATCGCCGGTGTGATCAATCTGCTCAATATTGAAAAGATCGTCGTTGGCGGGGCGATAATGGAGGCAAAACACGTTGTCCTGAACGCCATCGTTGAGCGGGCGAGAGAAATGTCGTTCCAGCCGTCGTTCGCTTCGACAACCATCGTCGAGGGCGAGTTGGGCTCGGGTGCAGCGGCGATCGGCGTCTCACTGCTTAGCGGGCAGGAGGCTTAGTCGATCATCATTAATCCGCCTTATTAGTTTTGCTAATTTGCCGCAGATTGCAGAAACCCTGTTGCTCGTATAAGTTTTAAGTTGTGCAATTTGCGGATCCTGTAAGTTCTAGTAGAATCTTCTACGGTTTTACGGTTACGCATTCTTAATACACAATAGGCCCGACCGCTATCTTTCTTTGGGTGCCGAGAGTTAGCAGGGTCTGGTTGTCGCAGTGCATCTGCGGCGAAGCGCATAGGTATGGCTCAGATCTTTAAGAAAAGTGCGAACAACATCGCCCGGATCAGCATGGCAATGACCGTGGTCCTGGCCGGCACCGCATTTTTTGCCTATACACAGATCGCGCGTTCGTCATATTTGACAGGACGTTACGTCGAAAAGCAGCAGCCCGTTCAATTCAGCCATAAACACCACGTAGGCGACGATGGTATCGATTGCCGTTATTGCCACCAGACGGTCGAGACGACCGCGTCGGCGGGAATGCCTTCGACCCAGACGTGTATGAACTGCCACAGCCAGTTGTGGGCCGACAGCCCGTACCTGGAGCCCGTAAGGGCTAGCTTCCGCGACAATAAGCCCATCGAGTGGGAACGCGTCCACGACATGCCGGAATACACGTATTTCAATCACAGTATTCACGTGTCAAAGGGCGTCGGTTGTTCGACATGCCACGGTGCGACCGACACTATGCCGGCGGTTTTTCAGGAGAATACGCTGCAGATGGAATGGTGCCTCGCGTGTCACCGCGAGCCTGAGAAATTTATCCGGCCAAAGAGCGAGATCTATAACATGCAGTGGGAAGACCGCGACCTGCGGACGCGGACGAGCGAAAACAGTTAAAGGCGGACTACAAGATCAGGAGCAGAGAAATGTTGACAAGCTGCTCGGTCTGTCACCGATAGGATTATGCCAAGCCCGGAAAGCAAACAGAATTTTGCCTTGCTACGCGACAAGATATTGTCGCAGAACGGCAAGGAATACTGGCGCAGCGTCGAGGAATTTGTTGACGCACCGGAGTTTGAAGAATTCGTAGCCCGGGAATATCCGCACGAGATCGAGGAGTGGGACGATAACCTGAGCCGCCGCAATTTTGTAAAGGTAATGGGCGCATCGCTCGCCTTTGCCGGACTCACGGGCTGTGTCATCCAGCCAGCCGAGAAGATAGTTCCTTACGTCCAGTCGCCCGAGGGAATGCTGCCGGGCAAGCCTAATTTTTACGCGACCGCGATGTCGCTGGGCGGAGTTGCTACCGGATTGCTTGCGAAATCGTTCGAGGGCCGTCCCGTTAAGGTCGAGGGCAATCCGGACCATCCGGGCAGCCGCGGTGCGACTGACATCTTTGCTCAGGCTTCGGTCCTGGGAATGTACGATCCCGACCGGTCGCAGGAGAACAGTTTTAGAGGCAATTCCAAGACGTGGGAAGCCTTTATGGCCGAGATGCGGTCGGCTATCGAACAGAATCGTGCCGACGGCGGAGCGGGCGTCAGGTTTTTGACTGAAACGGTCACCTCGCCGACGCTGATCGATCAGTTCACAAAGCTGAAGGCCGAGTTGCCCAACGCAAAGTGGATCCAGTACGAGCCGGTCAATCAGGACAATGCGAACGCTGGTGCCAAAATGGCGTTCGGCTCGGCGGTCCAGACGATCTATAAGTTCGACAAGGCCGAGCGCATACTGTCGCTCGACTACGACCTGTTCTCGAGCTTTAATGTCGCCTACATCAAGGATTACGCGAAAGGCAAAAATTTCTCAGAAGAGCACAAGCATATCAATCGACTGTATTGTGTCGAGACGACGGTTAGTCTCACGGGGGCGAAGGCCGACCATCGCATTGCGGTCAAGCCGAGCCAATTGAGTGAGGTCGCAAAGGCGATCGCAAAGGCCGTTGGAGTCGCGGGGGCGACCTCGACATACACCGAGAACCAACAATGGATCGCCGCGATGGCAAAGGACCTTGTCGAGCACAAGGGCAAGTCGCTCGTCGTTGCAGGTGACAATGCTCCGCCGATGGTCCACGCATTGGCCCACGCGATGAATGCGGCACTAGGAAACGCCGGTGAAACAGTCGTTTACGCCGATCCGTTCTCGCCCGGCACCGAGAAGACGCAGATCGAGCAGCTTCGCGAGCTTATCGCGGACATCGACGGCGGCAAGGTCAAGATGCTCGTCGCCCTCGGCGGCAATCCGGTCTATAACACGCCCGCCGACCTAAAACTCAATGCCGAGCGATTGAACAAAGTGCCTATGCGCGTGCATCTTGGGCACTATTTTGACGAGACCGCTGAGCAGTGCCAGTGGCACGTGGCTGAAAAGCATTATTTTGAGGGTTGGAGCGACGCGCGGGCCTATGATGGCACGGCTTCGATCGTCCAGCCGCTGATCGCTCCGCTGTATGACGGCAAGAGCGCTCACGAGGTCGTCCAGTTATTCTTTACGGAAAACTTCGACAAGAAAGATCACGATATCGTAAAGGCGTATTGGCAGACGGCGAACATCACACCTGCCGCAGCCGCAAAGACCGAACCGAAAACGGAGGCTGCTGCCCCGCACGGAGCGACGCCTGCCGAGCCGGCAAAAGAAGCTCCGAAAGCAACGCCGGCTGCGCCCGCTGCTCCGGTCGCCGGAGCCGCGCCGCGTGGATTCGAGGACAACTGGAGAAAGGCCGTTCATGACGGATTTATTCCTAACACTGCCGCGACGCCCAAGACGGTTAGCGTCAATGCGGCGTTTCTTAGTCAGCCCGAACCGAAACCGGCGGTGTCCGGTGACGCTCGAGATATCGATCCTGCCCGACCCGTGCGTTTATGACGGCCGTTTCGTGAACAATGGCTGGCTGCAGGAGCTGCCGAATCCGCTTAACAAGATCACGTGGGAAAATGTCGCCTTGATCAGCCCGAAAACGGCTGCAAAACTTGGTGTTAACTCCGGCAACGACGCACGTGAATTTGCGGGCGGCGAGCAGGGCACGAGTTTTATCAACACGAAGGGCGGCAACCAGTTCTCCGATCTCGTAACGCTCAACTATCAGGGTGACGATGATCATCAAGGCACCTGTTCCGATGTGGATATCGCCGGGCCAGCCCGATGACGTAATAACCATATTTATGGGCTATGGCCGCACGCGTGCGGGCCGCGTCGGAACGGGGCTCGGTTACAATGCATTCGACGTGAGACGCTCCGATGCGATGAATTACGGCTTTGGAAGCATCACCGCGAACCGGGCGAGACGACGACGATTGCATCGACGCAGATCCATTTCAATATGGAGGGCCGCGACCTGCTGCGTGTCTGGGACCTTGAGGATTTTGAGGCACACCCGGACAAGGGCCACCAGCACAACGAATACGACAAGTCGATGTACCCCTACGAACAGCATCAGGCTGTTTACGACAAGAATTACAAGTGGGGAATGACCATCGACCTCAACTCGTGCGTCGGCTGCAACGCATGCGTGTTGGCTTGCCAGAGTGAGAACAACATTCCCGTCGTCGGCAAGGAACAGGTCGAGCGCAGCCGCGAGATGCATTGGATGCGTATCGACGCATACTACGGCGGCGATATGGAGCATGCGGAAGGGCCGCACTTCCAGCCCGTCTTGTGCCAGCAGTGCGAACAGGCCCCGTGCGAAACCGTCTGCCCGGTGCACGCCACGGTCCACAGTGCCGAGGGCCTCAACGACATGGTCTATAACCGCTGTGTCGGAACGCGATATTGCTCGAACAACTGTCCGTACAAGGTCCGCCGCTTTAACTTCCTGCTTTATCAGGACTGGGACACGCCGCAGTACAAGCTGATGCGTAATCCTGAGGTCACGATCCGCAGCCGCGGTGTGATGGAAAAGTGCACGTACTGCACACAGCGAATCTCGGCGGCCCGCATCGAGGCAGAGAAGGACGGACGCAAGGTCCGCGACGGCGAGGTCGTGACGGCGTGTCAGTCGGTTTGCCCGACTGAGGCGATCACCTTCGGCGACATGCACGACCAGAATAGCAAGATCGCCAAGGCCAAGAAAGATCATCGCGATTACAACCTGCTGAACGAGCTAAATACCCAGCCGAGAACGACTTATCTCGCTGGATTGAAGAACCAGAACAAGGAAATGCCGGATTACAAAGCGCCTGAAGAAGGACGACCATGCCCCGGCACCGGCGGCGAAATCGACGGGAGGAGACGCGCACTAAATGGCTGCGGATAAAGAACTCCAACAAAAGCTTCACCCGGCGATGGTCGAGGGCGACCATACATTCGCGAGCGTCACTGACAAGATCAGCGACGTCACGCTAAAAAAGCGCACGCCGTTTCACTGGTTCATCGGTTTTGGCATCGCGTTCATGATCGCGCAGGCCCTGCTCTTTACGACGGTCTGGCTGCTCGCGAACGGTATCGGCATTTGGGGAAACAATCAGCCGGTCGGCTGGGCGTTCGACATTATCAATTTCGTCTGGTGGATCGGTATCGGCCACGCAGGAACGCTCATCTCGGCCATTCTGCTGCTACTGAACCAAAAGTGGCGAACGTCGATCAACCGCTTTGCTGAGGCGATGACGCTGTTCGCCGTGGCTTGCGCCGCGATGTTCCCGCTGCTGCATACAGGACGCCCGTGGTTGGCTGCGTATTGGCTGTTCCCGTATCCGAACACCATGGGCATCTGGCCCAATTTCCGCTCCCCGTTGATTTGGGACGTCTTTGCGGTCTCGACATACGCAACAGTGTCGCTGCTGTTTTGGTACGTAGGTCTAATTCCCGATCTGGCGACCTTGCGCGACAGGGCGAAGAACAAGTATTTCAGGTTCGTTTACGCGCTCCTTTCGTGGGGCTGGCGCGGAAGCGCTCGGCACTGGCATCGATATGAGATCGCCTATCTGATACTCGCGGGCCTCTCGACGCCGCTGGTGCTTTCGGTACACTCGATCGTGTCGTTAGACTTCTCGGTGTCGCAGGTGCCGGGCTGGCACGCGACGATCTTCCCGCCATATTTCGTTGCGGGAGCCGTATTTGCCGGTTTTGCGATGGTGCTGATCCTGTGTATACCGCTTAGGCATTTGTACCGGATGCAGGATTTTATCACGCACCAGCACCTCATCTACATGGCTAAGGTCATGCTCGCCACGGGCCTGATCGTTGTGTACGGCTATGCGATGGAGGGCTTTTTCGGCTGGTACAGTGCCTCGCAGTATGAGGTGTTCATGGTAAAGAACCGCATCTGGGAAGGGCCTTACTGGTGGTCGTATTGGCTGCTGATATTCTGCAACGGCCTGTCGATCCAGCTTCTTTGGTTCAAGCGCTTCCGCGAGAGCGAATTCTGGCTGTTCCTGATCTCGGTCGTCGTTTCGGTCGGTATGTGGCTCGAGCGGTTCGTTATCATTGTGACCAGCTTGCACCGCGACTTTTTGCCGTCATCGTGGGCGATGTACAGCCCGACGATGTTCGATATATCCATGTTTGTGGGCACGATCGGCTTTTTCTTTACGCTGATCTTCCTGTTTGTCAGGTTTGTGCCGATCATCTCGATATTTGAGGTCAGAACGCTGCTGCCTGAGGCAAATGTCCACGGCCATCAGCAGGATTTTGACGAGAGCGTGCTCGAGGTCGAATACACGTACGATAAGACAGATCCGCCGAATCAATAGGCAGCGGCAGGAAGGCAGTAAGCAGTTGGAAATTATGGCTGAAAGGCTACACGGCATATTGGCAGAGTTTGACACGGCGACCGAATTGGTCGACGCGGCAAGAGCTGTGCGCGATGCGGGATATCGCAAGACCGACGCGTTCTCGCCGTTTCCCCTGCATGAGATCGACGAGGCGTTGGGCGTCAAGAGGTCGGTCCTGCCGTATCTGATCTTTACAGGCGGCTTGACGGGCCTGCTCGCCGGGATCGGCTTGCAGTATTACGTTCACGTTTTCGACTGGCCGATCATCGTCGGCGGACGTCCGCACTTCAGCCTCCCGGCTTTCATCCCGCCGGCGTACGAGCTGACGATCCTGTTCGCGGCCTTCACGGCGGTATTCGGAATGCTCTTCCTAAACGGCCTCCCGTCGCCGTATCATCCCGGTTTTTAATGTGCCGAGATTTGCACTGGCGACAAGAGAGAAGTTCTTTTTGATCATTGAGTCAGACGACCCAAAATACGACTACGAAGAGACCCGAAAGTTTATGGGAACCTTGGGCGCGCAGGAGGTGTTCGATGTTCCCGAATAACGGCTTCGCCAAAGTAAAAAGTAAAAAGGTAAAAGGCAAAATAGCTCGGCGCCTTTCTGTTTTTGCCTTTTTACTTTTTACTTTTGCCTTTATGTCAGCCTGCGGCGTGCGTTTTGATATGCAGGATCAGCCGCGGTACAAGGCTTATAAGAAGAGCGATTTCTTTGCGGACGGACGGGGATCGCGGGACCAGGTCGTTGGGACGGTAGCTCGTGGACAACTCCGCGACAACAAGGCGTTCTACACGGGCAAGATCGACAATCCCAACCTAAGCGCTCCCGTGCAATCGACAACGGACGCGACCGGCAACACGCTGGTGACGAGCTTTCCTAACGATATTGACGAATTTCCGATGCCGGTCACCAAGGAACTAGTCGAACGCGGACGAGAGCGTTACAACATCCACTGCATCGTATGCCACGGCCCAGTTGGGAACGGCGACGGCATGGTCGTCAGGCGCGGCTTTCCAAAACCGCCGACGTATCACGACGACAGACTGAGGAATGCTCCGGTCGGACACTTTTTTGACGTAATGACCAATGGATGGGGCAGGATGAGCTCATATGCCTATCAGATACAGCCGGCTGACCGTTGGGCGATCGTGGCGTACATCCGCACGCTGCAGGTCAGTAAGAGCCCGGAAGCGAATTTAAAGAACGAATCGGCAACAGCACCTCCGAAACCCGTGGAACCCACGCACGGAGGCAAACCGTAAGATGGCGAATCTCGACAATTACCAGGCACCTGACGTGATAAACCGCTGGCGAACGCTCGCACTGGGCATTGGCGGCATCGCGCTTATCATCTGGGCGGTGGGGCTGTATTTCAATACTGAACAGGCCCTGCGGTCGTGGCTGCTTGGTTTTATTTTCTGGGGCGGCATTGCCATCGGCTGTCTGGGCGTGCTGATGCTCCAGTACCTGACGGGCGGAGCATGGGGCGTCGTGATTCGGCGGGCTCTGGAAGCAGGGACCAGGACGCTGCCCCTGGTCATACTGATGTTCATCCCGCTGGCCATCGGCGTCTATACTCACAGCATCTACGAATGGACGCATCTGCCGCCTACCGATCACGTAATGGAGCACCGAGGCGTATATATGACGCCGTGGTTCTGGATCGTCCGCAGCGCGATCTACTTTTTACTGCTCTACGTGATGGTCCATCTACTCAATAAATGGAGCCTGCAGCAGGATAAGACCGAGACGGTCGAGGATGCGCGGCTCCTACTTGAGAAGGCCTCGCGGTTCTCGGGGCCGACGATGGTGATCTACTCGCTGGTCGTCACGTTCGCTGTGGTCGATTGGGTGATGACACTCGATCCTCACTGGTTCTCGACGATTTGGGGCCTGCTATTTGTTGCAGGATGGGCACTTAGCTGTTATTGCTTCATGGTCGCCCTGATGGCGAACCTGCTTGATCATGCTCCGATGAATCGCGTGCTGGGCAAGCGACATTTTCACGACCTCGGCAAGCTGATGCTAGCCCTGGTGATGGTCTGGGCGTATTTCAATTTCTCTCAGTTCCTGATCATCTGGGCCGGCAACCTGCCCGAGGAAACCACTTTTTACCTCGTCCGCATGAAAGGCGGCTGGGGTTGGATGGGGGCGATATTGATCGTGTTTCACTTCGCTTTCCCTTTTATCGTGCTGCTGCAGCAGGACTTTAAGCGACGTGCCAAATGGCTGGCGGGGATCGCGATCTTCGTGCTCTTTATGAGGCTCGTCGATATGTTCTATCAGATAGGGCCGACGATGCGTGTCGATCCGCGTGGCATCGCGGCCGGAGCATTCTATGTTAGCTGGCTGGATCTCGTTGCACCGATAGCGGTCGGCGGTATTTGGTTGTGGTGGTTCTTTGGCGAGCTGGCAAAACGGCCGCTGATGCCGGTCAAGGACCCATATCTCGAGGGAGCGATCGAGCACGGCAAGGGGCATTAGAGAAATATGTCGTCAAAAAAACATTCTGACAGCGCCGCCGACCAGAACAGGGCGTATGAGGCAAATGAGATAGAGCTGAAGGGAATTCTCTATTTCACCGTCGGCCTATTTCTGCTGATCGTTATCACTTTTGGATTGATGTGGGCGTTGCAGAATGTCCTACGCGATCAACATCGCGAGGAGAACGCCCGACAGCCCAATCCGATGTTAATGAGCGAGAAAGAACGGCTGCCACCCGAGCCTAGACTTCAACTTGCACCGGGATTTGGCGTCGAATCGGAGAAGGGTCGGGTGAATATGGAACTGGCCCCGCCGCAGGCCGAGTATCGCGAGTTAAAGAGGCAATGGGACGACCTGTGGGAACACGGCCAGAAAGACCCGAAGACAGGCGCAGTGACCGTAATGGCGATCGATGACGCGGTAACTAAGTTTCTTGCTCAGAACGTAAAGGCCAAGTCGGGCGAAGAGGCGGAGAAACAGTTCAAGGAATCGCACTCGTATCATATCCGATTCGAGTGCCGGACGGCTTGCGTCAGAGACGCGCCGATAACAGTGAAAAACGAAAAGTTAAAAACTAAAAGTGTTAGAAGCATCCCCCCGTGGCGGTCACGGGCCCTCGTTATTTGTTTTTCACTTTTAGTTCTTAGTTTTTCGTTTTTAACTGTCGCAGGCCAGAAGGCCGAGCATTACAACTCGCCGCTTTATTCGCCAAAAACATACGATCCGGCGGTATCGGTAGCGTCTGGGTTACCGGATGCTCTGAAAGTAGTTGGAATTGAGCAGAAGTTAGGCGAACAGTTGCCGCTTGACACCGAGCTAAAGGACGAGGACGGCAATCTCGTGAAACTCGGCAGCTTTTTCAATACCGGCCGGCCCGTGATCGTGGCTTTTGTGTATTACGAATGTCCGATGCTGTGCAATCAGGTGCTCAATGGTCTGACCGGCACGCTTAAGGGCATCAGCCTCGACGCGGGAAAGGATTTTGATGTGGTCGCCATCAGTTTCGACGCTCGCGAATTCGATTCACCCGGGGTGGCCAAAGCCAAAAAGGCGGGCTACGTGGAGCGGTATAATCGCCCCGGAACGGACAAGGGTTGGCATTTCTTGACCGGTACGCAGGCGTCGATCGACGCTGTGACAAAGGCGGCCGGATTTGGGTATAAGTGGGACGAAAAGAGCAACCAGTTCGCCCACGCCGCCGCTGTGATCGTCGCCACACCGGACGGAAGGCTGTCGAAGTATTTTTACGGCATCGATTATTCGCCGCGTGACCTTAAATTTGGCCTCATGGAATCGGCCCAGAACAAGGTCGGCAGACGCGGTTGACCAGATGCTGCTGTATTGCTTCCATTACGACCCTTCAACGGGCAAGTACGGGCTTGCGATACTTCGCGTGATGCGTGCCGGAGGCATTTTGACGGTATTGGGCCTCGGCGTGATGGGATTGATATTTTGGCGGCGAAACAAGATGAAGCGAGTGACAAGTGAACGAGTGAATAGTGAATAGTGGAAAGCCGGTCACTGACAACTGACCACCGTCCACTGACCACTGACCTATATGCAGAGCACTACGTGGATACCATTTTTTCCTGAAGCAGCGTCCAGCTTTGCCTGGCAGGTTGACTATCTTTACTTCTACCTGATCGCTGTGTCAGTCGCGTTTACGATACCGATCGTGGTGGCGATATTCTTCTTTGCGATCCGATATCGCGAGGTCGAAAAGTACGCGACACCCGAGGAGATGCATGGTTCGATGGTGCTTGAGACGGTGTGGTCGATCATTCCGTTCGTGATCTCGATGACGATCTTCCTCGGCGGAGCGATAGTGTATTTCAACCAGTACACGCCGCCCGACGACGCGATGGAGATATACGTGGTCGGTAAGCAGTGGATGTGGAAGGTCCAGCACCAGACAGGCCAGCGCGAGATCAATGAATTGCACGTGCCCGTGGGCAAGAACATCAAGCTTACGATGACGACCGAGGACGTGCTGCACGATTTCTCGATACCGGCATTTAGGACGAAGATGGACGTCGTGCCCGGACGCTATACGTACATGTGGTTCAGGCCGACGGTGCCGGGCAAATATCACCTCTTTTGTGCAGAGTATTGCGGCCTCAATCACTCGGGCATGGGCGGTTCTGTCTATGTAATGGAGCAGCGTGATTTTGACAACTGGCTGAGCGGCAACGTTTCGGGCCAGACGCCGGTCGAGCAGGGCAAGGACCTGTTTCAGAACAAACTCGGGTGCGCGTCTTGCCACGCAGGAGGGCCTGCACAACGCGGAGCCAAACTCGAGGGCATCTTTAACCACGAGGTCAAGCTGGCCGGCGGGCAGACGGTCACGGCGGACGAGCAGTATATCCGCAATTCGATCCTGAATCCGTCGGCACAGATCGTCGAAGGATTTCAGCCGATAATGCCGACATTCAAGGGCCAGGTCACAGAGGAACAGTTGAATGCGTTGGTCGCGTATATCAAATCCCTGAGCCCGAACGCCCCGGCGGCAACCGCCACGGCACCGGCAGCCAATGCGGCGCCGGCCGCCGCAAACAATGCCCCGGCAAACAAGGCACCGGCCAATACGGCCAACAGCAGTAAGTAGGTTTTGGATTATGAGCGCGCAAGAGACGATGACAGAAGGCTACGGCGGGACTAAGGTCAACTATCTGACCAACGGCACGACGCTCAAGTCGTGGCTGTTGACCAAGGACCACAAGCGTATCGCGATCATGTATTTGATCACGGTCTCGCTGTTCTTTCTCGGTGGTGGATTGTTCGCCGCCGGCATTCGTCTTGAATTGCTTACCCCGAACAGCGACCTGTTCGAAACCGCGACTTATAATAAGGTCTTTACTCAGCACGGTATCCTGATGATCTTTTTCTTCTTGATACCGTCGATACCGGCGGTCCTCGGTAATTTTCTGCTGCCGATCATGATCGGCGCCAAGGACCTCGCCCTGCCGCGCATCAATCTCATCAGCCTCTATATTTATTGGCTCGGCGGCGGTCTGACACTTTTTGCTCTGATGCAGGGTGGCGTTGATACGGGCTGGACATTCTATACGCCGTACAGCACGACGTTCTCTAATTCGTACGTCATGGCCGTTGGCCTCGGGATATTTATCAACGGGTTCTCATCGATCCTAACCGGGCTCAATTTTATAGTCACCATCCACACGATGCGTGCGCCGGGCATGACCTGGTTCCGGATGCCGCTCTTTGTTTGGGCACATTACGCCGTCAGCCTGGTGATGATCCTCGGCACGCCGGTGATCGCGATCACAGTGCTGCTGCTCGCGGTCGAAAGGGTGGCTCACGTTGGTATCTTTGATCCGGCTATAGGCGGCGATCCAATATTATTCCAGCACTTATTCTGGTTCTATTCGCACCCGGCCGTTTACATCATGATCCTGCCGGGTATGGGCGTGATTAGCGAGTTGATCTCTAATTTCTCGCGCAAGAAGATATTCGGTTACGAGTTCATCGCATTTTCGTCGCTCGCGATCGCTGTGTTCGGTTTCCTCGTCTGGGGACATCACATGTTCGTCAGCGGTCAGTCGATCTACGCAGGGCTTGTGTTCTCGTTCCTGACCATGGTCGTGGCGGTTCCGTCTGCGATCAAGATGTTCAACTGGACCGCCACGTTGTACAAGGGCTCGATCTCATATGATACGCCGATGCTCTACGCGATCGGATTTATGGGATTGTTCCTTATCGGCGGGCTTACCGGACTGTTCCTTGGTTCAATCGGCTTGACGGTGCACCTGACAGACACATATTTTGTCGTCGCCCACTTTCACTACGTAATGGTCGGCGGCCAGGTGATAGCCTATTTAGGCGGCCTCCATTACTGGTGGCCTAAGATGACGGGCCGGATGTATTCCGAGTTCTGGGGCAAGATCTCGGCGATGCTCATTTTCGTCGGGTTTAACCTGACGTTCTTCCCGCAGTTCATTCTTGGTTATCAGGGCATGCCGAGGCGGTATGCGTCGTATCCTGAGGAATTCCAGGTGCTCAATATCTTTTCGACCGCAGGGGCGTCCGTCCTGGGGCTCGGGCTGACAATGCCTGTGGTTTATCTGATACATTCACTGTTCTTTGGCAAAAAGGCGGAAGACAATCCGTGGATGCACCCGGGACTCGAATGGCGCACATCCTCGCCGCCGCCGACTGAGAATTTCGAGAAGATGCCGGTCGTTACGTGGGAAGCCTACGAATTCGGCGAAGAGAGCGGAATGGACCTTGAAGCGGCCCGGAGGAGAGAAGCGGATGTCGTCGTCTAGGATGAGCCGGACTTTGGCCTTTGGTTTTGGGCCCTTGGAGTTCGTTGGCAAGACGGCCAATATCAAAAACCGAAGACCGAAGACCAAAGGCCCAAGGCCATTGTTATAAATGTCATCACACGGATCAGACAAATTCGTTTACCACGAGCCCGGGCTGCAGCATCAGTTCGAGGACATGGGTCAGCAGGAAGAGAGCGTCTCGATCGGGATGTGGATGTTCCTCGTGCAGGAGATCATGTTCTTCGGCGGGCTGTTTACGGCATATCTCGTCTTCCGCTCGAAGTACCCGATGGCGTTTGCGGCCGCCAGTAATCACCTCGACGCGTTCTGGGGTGGCTTTAACACGCTCGTGCTGATCGTCAGCTCGCTGACGATGGCCCTAACGGTCTATTACGCGCAAAAGGGCAATCGGAACATGCAGGTCATCATGATCGTGCTGACGATGATCTTTGGCGCGGCGTTTCTTGGCGTAAAGGCGATCGAGTACACGGCAAAATACAATGATGCCTTGATCCCTGTTTCCGGCTGGAATAAGCGCGTTAAAGAGGACAAAACGGCGGCCCATGCGACCGGTCCCGAGAAGCCATGTTGGGAGGTCGATCACAGCCCCGCCGCGGCGGCCGCTCATAAATACGTCAATCCTCGCGGCGATTTTCAGTGGACCGACTGCTCGCTGGTCAAGCTTGCTCAGGACAACAATTACCTGACCACGTACGAGAAGATCGACTATTTCTCTAACGGCCAGATCGACATCGAGAAATTCGGCAGCAGGGTGCGGATGTTCTATTACCTGTACTTTGTCATGACGGGGCTCCACGCTCTGCATATGATCGTCGGGCTGCTGATAATGGCGTGGCTTCTGTGGACGGCCTGGAAGGGCTATTACACCCCCGAATACTACATGCCCGTCGAGATGTCGGGCCTGTACTGGCATTTCGTCGACATTGTTTGGATATTCCTGTTCCCGCTGCTCTATCTGTTGGGGAGGCACTTTTTGCACTAGGACGAGCTTATGTCGGATAACCATCAAGAACACCAGCACATGACCATCCCCAAGTACATTGGGGTGTTCCTGATACTTGTGGTCGGCACGATCTTGACCTACTACGCGGCGACGGTCGATATGGACAATATCTTTCCGGGTGCTAATACGTTTGTAGCCCTCGCCATCGCCTTTACCAAGATGGCGTTCGTCATGCTCTTTTTCATGCACGTCCGTTGGAGCCCGAGGCTAATTTGGCTTGCTGTAGTGTCGAGCTTCTTTTGGATGGCGATAATGTTCGCGTATACGATGCAGGATTACCTGACGCGGGGCACGGGCGTTTTTTCGGGATGAGCGCTCTCGATCGGAGCGATATATAGCGCGGAGCGAGGAGCCATGTTTCTCTCGTCTCCGCGTATTTGCGTGATTGGAAATGGTGTATTCCCGTGCTATCATTTTCGGTTTGACCGGATCGTAGTCGCTTTGTTTTAGTGCAACGGGACGGGTGTGTTTCCCATCGGACACGAATGAGGTTTATTGCAGGCAAATTCGGGACAGCGACACTTATCGCGGCGGCGTTGGCCGGCGTCTTGGGCTCTGCGTGCAACATAGTTAAGAAAGCGAGCAAGACGCCGACGCTGCTCAAGACCGAGGTGTCCACGCAGGCTTCGCTCATCGGTGAGGTCAACCGGTTTGCCCAGGTCGATTCAATGCGGGCGAAAATGGACCTCAAATTCGAGGACAATTCCTTCGCCGAATTCGGTAGCAAAGAGGTGTATCGACAGGCTGACGGCGAGGTTGTCGTGCAGCGTCCCGGCATGATCCTGCTCAAGGTGCAGGTGCCCATCATCAAGACAGATGTCGCCCAGATGACGTCTGACGGTGAGCGGTTCAGGGTAGCAATACTCCAGGACGGCGGCACGGGCAAATATAAGAAGTTCTTGCTAGGGACCAACAACGCTGATTATTCCAAGCTGCAGAAGACGATCTCCCCGAGCAAATCCGCGGCCGGGGTTGCCACGGAGAATGTCAGCGCATTCGCCAACCTGCGACCGCAGCACTTTACCGATGCGATGCTGGTCCGGCCGACAGATGCAGAACACGCATATTCGATGAGCTCGATCTTTCAGGTCGAGGAAGACACGGCGCAGACGAAAAAATCGCCCGTACGCAGTGTCACGCGAGGCTATTATCTTCTCGACGAATTCGCTAAAGGCGGTAACGGGGAGCTAAAGATCACCCGTCGTTTTTGGTTTGACCGCGTCGGCGGCATCCGGCTTGCGCGGCAGCAGATATTTGATGCGGCCGGCGAGATCGAATCGGATATCATCTACGGCAAAGAGGGCAAGCTCACCGCTACCGGGAACTTCAAAAACCTGCCGCTTGAGATACAGGTGACCCGGCCGAAAGAACGCTATTCGATGAAGCTCACGTATCAGACGCCCGAGGACGTTATGATCGGTAATAAATTTCCGGCCGAGGCGTTCGTGCTCAAGAATTCATGGAAACTCGAGGAGGTCGATCTTGACCAGAAACTCGGCGAGACCACCGGCGAAAAGTCGCCGCAGCCACCCCTAAACTCGACCGTTACTCGCTTTCAGCCGTAGACAATGCCTCCGATCGTAAGCACCGTCGATCTCAAAAAATCGTACAAGGTTGGCAAGCTCGACGTGCCCGCCCTTCGCGGCGTGACGCTGGATGTTAACGAGGGTGAGTTTGTAGCGATCATGGGCCCGTCGGGCTGCGGCAAATCGACGCTGCTGCACCTGCTCGGCGGCCTGCTCTCGCCAACATCGGGCAGTATCGTTATCGACGGCGAGGATCTTTCAAAGGTCTCGGACTCGCACCGGACGGATATTCGCCGACGTAAGATCGGATTCGTGTTTCAGCGGTTCAATCTCTTTCCGACGCTCTCGGCCGAGGGCAATCTTAAGCTTGCTGAAAAGATATACGGCGGCAACGGAGCAAAGAGCTCCGACCGCCGCCGCGAGGTGTTGCGGCTGCTAAAGCTTGAGGATAAAATGCACCATAAACCGACCGAGCTGTCGGGCGGCGAGCAGCAGCGCGTCGCGCTTGCCCGTGCGATCGTCAACGGACCGGCGATCATCCTCGCCGATGAGCCGACGGGCAATCTCGATACAGAGAATTCGCAGATCGTGCTGGATATGTTCAAGGAGCTGAACGAGAAATTTAACCAGACGATCATAATGATCACGCACAACCCCGAGGCAGCGGCGGTCTGTTCGAGGACGATCCAGATGCGTGACGGGCATGTGGTGTAAGCGGTCAGAACCGCCTGCGTAAGCGGGCGGCCAGTTCGAGACCCTAGCGACGATCAACAGGACGCCATGAAGAACATCATCAACTGGAATTACGAACGTGCCTCGTGGCAATGGGACGTGCTGTGCGTGCTGATAATGGGGTTCATTTTTCTGACGCCAAAGGACTGGTTCAATAAAACTTCGGCCTCGACGGCAAACCAAAGCCCCGTTTTAGCCGTCGAAACCACTGACCCGGGCCGCGCAAGCCCGCCGAACGGCCGATAACTTTATATGAGAGTTTTACGAATAGCATTTTTTGCGATATTTTTTACGTTTTTTACGGGCGTTGTTTCGGTGACGAGCGCCGACGCCCAGATCATTCGCGAGATCCTGAAGCGGATGGACCAGCATAATAAGTCACTGACATCGCTCAAGGCCGACGTGACGATGGTGAAGCACAATCCGCAGCTGAACGTTTCTGACACGAGCGTCGGGGCAACCAATTATCTGCCCGCGGTAGGCAAACGCAGCCGCTACGTGCGGATCGACTGGACGCGTCCTGTTGAGGAGCAGATCTCGGTGATCGGCGATGCGTACGAGCTCTACAGGCCTCGCTTAAACCAGGTTATTGTCGGAACAGTCAGTAAAAATCCCAAGAACAGCGCCGCAGTTGGCGGAGCCATGTCGTTCATGAATATGAACAAGACGCAGCTCGAGGCCAACTACGACGTCGTCTATCTCGGCGAAGAGCAGATCAGCGGCGGCGTCCGCACGTGGCATCTTCAGCTAACGCCAAAAACGGCGGCCAGCTACAAGACCGCTGAACTATGGGTCGATGCCGACGGTATGCCGCGACAGGCAAAGGTCCTCGAGCAAAACAACGACACCACGACTGTCCTGCTCTCGAACCTGCAAAAGAACATCACGCTGAATGGCAGCATCTTCAAGCTCAACTATCCGAAGAACGCGAAGAAGATAAAGGCTTGATCGAGTATTCGTTGTGAGATACGGCCTCGGTCTCAGATCCGGGGTTTTTTTGTTTGACCTTGAGATGTTTCCCTGTTAGCATGTGTATAAAAAAGGACATTATACACATGAGAACAAACATTGAAATAGACGATAGGCTAATGAGAGATGCCCTAAAGGTTACCGGACTCAAAACAAAACGCGAGACGGTAGAACTGGCGTTGCAGACGTTGTTGAGGTTGCGGCAACAGGCAAAGGCGAAGGAACTCAAGGGAAAATTCTACTGGCAGGGCGACCTCGATGCGATGAGGCTGGACAAATGATCTTTGTAGATTCCAGTGTCTGGATAGATTATCTGCGGGGCCTCTCTACGGAGCAGACCGCAAAGTTGGACGAGATCCTCGGGGTTGAACGCGTTGTGATAGGTGATGTGGTCATAACCGAGGTGCTGCAGGGCTGTAGGGAAAAGAAAGCGTTCAACGAAACGGCGAAGATATTTAGCGCACTGGATTTTGTGACAGTCGGTGGCCGTGACGTGGCGGTCACAGCGGCCCGAAACTTTCTCAAACTCAGATCGCTCGGGTTTACGGTGAGAAAGACGATCGACACAATGATCGCGACGCGTTGTATTTTGAACGGATTCGCCTTGCTTCACAACGATCGCGATTTCGATGCTTTCGAGAGGCACTTGGGGCTTGAATGTCTCTAACGTCGGTAGTTGTAGAGCTCTCTTCCGCGTCCTATACTCTAAAGTTTGATTCGTAATGCCTAAAGCAAGCAGTTTCAGCAGGTTCACACGAGGCGTGAGACACACGGTGCGTGCTTTTGCGTCCACTAAGCACCCCGTTCTCGTGCATATCGTGCCGATGCGGCGGTGTAATTTGGCGTGTACCTACTGCAACGAATACGACAAAACGAGCGATCCCGTGCCGATTGACATGATGCTTAAGCGGATCGACAAATTGGCCGAGTTCGGTTCGTCGGTTATAACGATCTCAGGCGGTGAGCCGATGATGCACCCCGAGATCTACGACATTATCGCCCGTATCCGCCATCACGGAATGATCGCCGGGCTGATCTCGAACGGTTACTATTTTCAGGTCGATAAGATCCAGAAGCTCAACGAAGCCGGCCTAGATTACCTGCAGATATCGATCGATAACGTAACCCCTGATGACGTGTCGAAGAAGAGCCTTAAAGTACTCGATGCAAAGCTAGTAAACCTGCGCGATCACGCGAAGTTCAAGGTCAACATAAACTCGGTCGTCGGCGGTGGCGTTGCCAATCCCGACGAGGCGCTGACAAATCGCCAACCGCGCCCGCGAACTCGGGTTTTCATCCACAGTCGGCGTGATCCACGATGGCGACGGTCTGCTAAAAAGGCTAACGCCGCGTGAAAAAGAGGTCTATAAAGAGATCAAGAGCAAGGGGACTAAGTCTTATGCTCGCTGGAACTGGTTCCAGGACAACCTCGTTGATGGCGGTGAATATAAGTGGCGATGCCGTGCCGGCGCGCGTTATCTCTACGTCGATGAGGCCGGTATCGTCTCATGGTGCTCGCAGCAGCGAGGCACTCCGGGCATCCCACTGCTGGAATACACGCACACCGATATGGAACGCGAATATTGGACCGAAAAATCGTGCGCCCCGAACTGCACTATTCAATGCGTCCACCAAGTCGGCCACCTCGACGCCTGGCGTGACCCGCAGATCTCAATCGCCGAATATAAAAAGCGGCAACGGCAACGGGCTTGGCAAAGATACGGTAGCACAAGTTCTGAATGCGGATTGATCCGCTGAATTGTTGCCCGCCTGCCTGATATAATAGGCGTATCGACAATACTGAAGCCATTCACAACGAAATGCACCGGTCGCACCGGATCGGTTGGCTGCGTGCGGCCGTTCTCGGAGCGAACGACGGCATTGTTTCGACCGCAAGCCTCGTGATCGGTGTGGCGGCGGCCGCGTCGGACCATGCTGCGGTCATGCTGGCAGGCGTTGCGGGGCTGTTTGCGGGAGCACTGTCGATGGCCGCCGGCGAGTACGTATCGGTTTCGTCGCAATCCGACACAGAACGCGCCGACCTCGAACTCGAGAAACAGCACCTCGCCGCCGAACCCGAATATGAGCTTCAGGAGCTAGCTGCGATATATGAAGGTCGGGGACTTGAGCCTAAATTGTCGGTCGAGGTGGCGAAACAACTGATGGCCCACGATGCTCTCGGGGCCCATGCTCGAGACGAATTGGGCATCACCGAGGTAATGAGTGCCCGTCCGCTGCAGGCTGCGGTTTTTTCGGCGGTCAGCTTCGCGGCAGGGGCGGCATTGCCGTTAGTCGTAGCGTGGCTTACGCCAGGCTCCAGCCTGATCTGGGCCGTTGCTGCGGGGTCGCTGGTCTTTCTGACAATGCTCGGGGCCGTAGCGGCAAAAGCGGGCGGAGCCTCGATGCTGACTGGTGCGGTACGTCTCCTGTTCTGGGGAGCGGTTGCGATGGCAGCCACCGCATTGGTCGGGCGGCTTTTTGGGGCCGTCGTTTAGCCGTTTTATTGTCTTGCTACTTTCTCGCCGATCGTCCATACGATAACCGAACTCGACAGTCCGTGGCCTGACAGCCGACCGGCCATCATGATCATTGTCTCGCCGGCTGAAACGACCTCCGCATCGAGCAGCATTCGCTCGCCGGTCTTCAGCATTTCATCCGTCGTGCCCTGATTCGTATTTAGCAGGTCCAGCATGGTGCTTTCGCCCACTTCCTCAGCTTCTACCGCCGAGTGAAGGTCCGTGTGGCAGAACGGCTTAACGCCCCATATCAGCGACAACTGATCGCGCACGCTGTCTGACGCCGTAAGGGCAAATGTCTGTAATCCAGACCGGAATGACGATAGCCGACGCGCCATCAAGCCGGATTCGGTAAATACCGCGACCTTCTCTGTGTGCATCTCCTCGGCCGCGAAAACGGCCGCTTTGCAGAGAGCCTGACTGGTGCGTCCCGACGGTGGCTGAGACAGCTTGACGGGTCGTTTAAGCTGGTCACCCTTGATAGTCTCGGCCGATTCGATGATGCGCACCATCGTCTTGATCGTTTCGACAGGATACTTGCCTGTCGCCGTCTCGGCCGACAACATGACGGCGTCGGTGCCGTCCCAGACGGCGTTGGCGACGTCGGAAGCCTCGGCGCGTGTTGGATTCGGACTGACGATCATCGATTGCAGCATCTGCGTCGCGGTGATGACGAATTTGTCATGGGCGACCGCGAGCTCGATGATGCGTTTCTGATAAACGGGGACGAGTTCGACGCTCGTTTCGACGCCCAGGTCGCCGCGGGCTACCATCAGACCGTCGGTCTCAGCGATGATCCCAAGCAGGTTCTCGATCGCCTCGGCTTTTTCGATCTTTGCGACGAGCAATGCGCGGCCCATCGGGCGTTTATTCAACTTCTTAATAAGGTTCTTAACCTCTTTGCAATCAGCGGCTGTCCGCACGAATGAGAGGGCGATGTAATCGACGTTTTGCTCGATCGCCCATTCGAGGTCCGAGTGGTCCTTCTCGGTCAGCGAGGGTATCGGCAGGGAAGTATTGGGCAGATTGATGCCCTTTCTTTCTGACAGAAGGCCGCCGGTCACGACGCGGCACACGACGTCGGTCTCGGTCTTTGACTCGACAACAAGCTCGATCGCACCGTCATCTATCAGGATCCGGGCCCCGGGCTCGACTGATGCGGGCAAAAGCGTGAAGTTCGTTGAAACTTCTGTATCGGTTCCCTCGACCTCGCGAGTCGTGATCGTGAACTGCTGTCCTTCGGTAAGAATAACCGGTAGGCCACCCTTGAGGGTCCGCGTGCGGATCTTGGGCCCGGAAAGGTCGACAAGGATCGCAAGCGGCTTTCCAAGTTTTGCGGCAGCCGAGCGTGCGGCGTTTATGGCCGCCGTATGCTCCTCGCGCGTGCCGTGCGACATATTGATGCGAACGGCATTCAGGCCCGCATCGAGCATCGTCTCGATCATGGCCTGCGAGGCCGAGGCCGGCCCGAGTGTAGCTAAGATCTTTGCTTTACGCATCGGATAGATTCTATCGCATCGCGGTGAGCGACCTAAGCTTTGAGAGGTAAGAGTTAACAGTTGCGACAAACGTCGAATGCGACCACGTCAACGGCGAGACTGACAGCGGTTCGCCCGTCACGGGGTCGATCTGCTCGGCAAGGACGCCGGATGGCAATGCCCGATGGGTGATCCACTCGATGATGGCAAGGGCCGGGGCAAGGTCGTCAAATGATCGTGCGGCGGCAATGTAGTATTCAGCCAGCCATAGTGTACAGATCGGCCACGAATTGCCGGCCACGCCATCCGAAGTTCGCATATAGCCGTCATTCTCAAACCGCGCGACGCCCCCAAAACCGTCTTTATGCTCGAGCGTGTCGATCACGGCGCGCATCGTCCCTGCGACCGTCGGATCATGCACGCCGAAACAGCCAAAGTAGAAAACACCGAAGAGCGAGGCATCAACCGTCGGGTCCGGTGTTAACGAATCGTCGCCAGCCGCGAGCAACCCGCGATAAAACCGTCCAAGCTCGTTGCTGAACAGATACTTGCCGCATCGCGGTAACGATCTCATTCGCGGCGGTTGAATACTTCGCGGCTAGTGTCGCGTCGTCAAACAATAGAGAAAAGTTCGCCGCCGCCCGCAGCCCGGCGACGACCGTACCGCAAGTGAACGTGTGCACGCCGCGTCGGTCTTCCCACAGGTTCCAGCTTGGCAGCGGCAGACCGGTCTCCTTATCGCGAAACGCGGCCATAAAATCCGCACATTTTACGACCAGTCCGTCATACATTTCGCGCGCGAACGCGTCATCCCTACTGATCGAATAATGTTCCCATAATGCCCAAAGGACGAGCGCCGTTTCGTCTTCCTGTATGGGCACAAGCTCGCGCTCCCGCGCCGCGTCCCAGTGCGAATGCCAACCCGAGCCGAGGGTCCCGTCGGGATTATATTTTTGCAGAAAGTACCCACGCTCATGGACGATGTTGCGACAGAGCGTAAAGAACCGCCGCGATATTTCGGGATAACCGGCCACGTCAAATGCGTTTGCGACAAACGCCCCGTCGCGCGGCCACAGGTAGCTGTAATGATCGGTCGCCCGCTCGGTCACGTCATGGTCGTTGGCCGCGATGATCGCACCGCCGTTGTCTATCTGCGTATGAGCAATTAGAAGGCTGCGTCGGTATAGGTCAGCGATGGGGCCCTCAACTTCGCTGAGATCTGCTCCCGGCCGAGCGAGCCAGCCCGACCAGTGCGACCGGCTGCTTTCAAAATAGCTCTGCGGGCCGCGACCAAGAACGTTCGCATTTATGCCAGCCACGGCGGCGTGATCAATGCCGGCCGCGATCCAGTAGTAGAAGTCGAATTGACCGCTCGCACCGAGCGTCGCGTGCACCGCGATCGTAGAATCGACCGATCCTTCGGTGATCGGGCCGCCGTGCAACTCGCCGTCCTCGGCGTCTCGCCACGTCCCCTGCATGTCGCGAAAGGCCTTTCGGCCCGTCGCAAACTGGTCAAAGTGCGGCAGCGTGTCGATCAAAAAGTAACGGTGCTTCTTATAATGTATCAGCGACCGCGTGGCTGGATCGTAATAGGCAGTGTCGCCCACATTGTTCTCGTAAATACGGAAGTCGTGATGCAAAAAGACTCGTATCTCGCGGTCTCGCCCGCTCGTATCGCTGATCTTAACGTGCCGCAGATAAACATTCTCGGCCTCAGCAACCATGTCGTGACAGACGACGGATAGTCCGAGCCGGGAATTGACCAACTTGACGTCGGTGATCAGCGTGTCGGGCAGATAGCGCAATTCGCGCTTCCATTCGTCGTCAAACACCCACGAAAACTCGCCATCAGCCCACACGCCGAACCTGAACGGAAAACCCTCGCTGTGATTTTCCTGCCCGACGTGCGGAAAATAGACGTCGCGGATCTGGTATTTATCGTCGAAATTGACCAGCAAATGGCCGTTGCCGACGGGGATATCACGCATAGACTCAGTTATCTTACGCGATTACATAACATTAGGACTAGCTTGACCGACATGTGTGGTCGGTCACGGACAGGATGCGCATGGAACCGGCCGGTCGCCCGCGGCACCGAATTGCTTGAATTCCGGATTGCCACTTGAACTGCCGCGAATGTACCAAGTATTTTCGGATGGACGGAAAACCCCGATATCATCGCGTCCGTCGCCGTCATAATCGCCTGGAACCGGAATATCCGTTGGCGATCCCCCAATTTACGGCCTTGATCCCGTTGTTCGAGCTTTGCGAAATATACCACGTGCCGTTCGAGGGTCGCCAAACCGCGATATCGACCCTGCCGTCGCCATCAAAATCGCCGGGAACCGGCGTGTCGGTTGACAGTCCCCAGCGCTCAGCCCGAAAAGAAGCGTCTCGGCTATTCAGGATAAACCAAGTGCCCTCCGAGGGTCGGAAGACGGCCGGGTCCGCGCGTCCGTCGCCATCCCAATCGCCGACAACCGGCCTGTCGCCACCCGATCCGAAAGCCAAGGGCACGAAATCGACACTCGGGCTGCCAGACGGGCGATGGTAGAAAAAGCTCTGGTCAAATTGGGCTGCACCTTCTCGATAAACAGCCAGATCGTCCTTTTCGTCACCGTCCCAGTCGCCGACGATCGGGCGGTCGCCGTTTCGGCCAAATTGCACGGTACGAATCGCGGAATCGGAACTTTGCAGGATGTAGTAGTACGAGCGGTTCGGGTCGCCGTTACCGTTCGGCCGCCAGACAGCAATGTCAGTCTTCCCATCGCCGTCGTAATCGCCCGGAGCGATCTTGTCCGTGGCCTGTCCCCAATGATAGGCACTGAATTGCTGAGTGCTGCTGTTCGCTATATACCAGTCGCCGACAGAAGGACGGAATACCGCGATGTCGGCACGGCCATCACCATCAAAATCAAAATCGGTCGTGCGCCGAACCGAAAGCCGATGAGGAAGATTTGAGGTCGAAAGATCGTTTGGCCCCGAATGCGAATTAACCAGCATTCCGAGCACGGCGACATTCCCGGCGTCACCTGTGACCTTGATCTTTGCAAATCCGCCAAGATCAGGCCTCGGAATGCCGCCTGCCGCCGTCAGCAGGTCATCGACGATGATCCGCTGCTTTCTGTTCGGGCCGTTGAGCGGAAATGTGCATGGATTGCAGACAATGGTATTCGTCAAAGAACGGAGCGGCAGGCTCGTGTCTTCGTCATACAGATACAGATCGACCGTAGCAGACTGGCTGCCGTGATATGCGGCGTGAAACTCGGTGTCGAATGTAAATGTCGTGTTGTTGGTCTTACCTACGCGTTCGCGGAAGTGTGAAAACGTGTATTCCTTGGAGAGTGTCTTTCTCGTTGCTTCGGGAGCGTCAACATCACCCGATCTCGACTCGGCTTCTTGGCGTGATACTCGCTCGCCCGGAGTACTTCAGGTTCAAACCCGAAAACTGATAGGTCGAATGGACTCGTGTGAGAGTTGACAACGAAGCCCTGTACATTCACTCCGTCCGGATCGTTTCCGCCACACGACCAACCCGAAGCCCAACTTAACCGCGGTGTCGAACGTGCGTGTGCCATTTCGAGTAATAAGGTCATCGACAGTGATCGAGAGCTTACGGGCGGTCGGGGTAAGGCTGTAATTGCAGGGACGCACACCACGTCCTGGCCAAAATTTGTCATCGGCTGGCCGGTGGCCTCGTCATATAGGATAGATCGACCGTAGCTCCGTTCCCCGCCGGAAAGCCCGGCAATCCGCCGTCGTAGGACATCTCGAGATCTGTATCGAACGTGAACGGCTGCGAGGTGGTCGTACCTGCTGTCTCCTTGATCCGGGCCGCCAAACGAGCCACGATCAAACGGTGAATGGTTAACTAGCGTTACCCTGCTAGCTGCCGAAATTAACGTCAACATCGTTGGCACTTCCATGAGTGTTCGTGGCGACGTTTTGCACTGCGAACATTTCCGCATCACCGGTCACCTCTACCGTCGCGAACCCTTTCACATCCGGACGTGGAAAGCCGCCCGCCGCCCTGATCGCCGCATCGAACGAGAACAGGTGTTTTCTATTGACGTTGGTGAGATCAACAGAACACGGGTTGCAGACCGGCTGATTGGTCAGCGAAAGAAGTGGCTGGCCGGTCAATTCGATCATACAGCCGTAAATTCACTGTTGCTCCGGCCCCGGCACGTTGTTCCCGGCAATCCGGCCGCGTAAAACGCATACAGATCGTGCGAAAACGAAAAGGGATCGCTGGGCAGTTGCGATCCGAAGCTCGGACAGCTGTCCGAGTCGAACCGTGATGTTAGCTCACCACCCCCCGCATGCTCCCCCGAATAAGGCGGAAAATGTTTAATCTAAGTGTCGATAAGTCAGTTGAAGCTCGTGTGCGAATTGAAAATAAATCCGCTGACATCGACATCATCAAAGTCACCGCTCACGTCAAAGACCATGTAGCCGGTCACGTTCGGTCGCGGCAGTCCGCCGACCGAATTGGCTATTCCCTCGATATTTCCGATCCCTTTACGATTGGCCGCATTCGGGCTAAAGGTGCAAGGGTTACAAACCTCGACATTGGTCGCCGATCTGAGCGGTTGTCCGGTAAAGTCGTCAAATATGTAGAAATCGACCGTCGCTCCCGTCCCCGCCGTCCCGTCGATCAGACCGCCGGTATAAGTGATGAAGAAAGTTGTATCGAAAACGAATGTGGTATTCGTGATCCTGCCCGACGATTCAAGAACATGCGGAATAACAAAAACCCGGCCTTGGACGTGCGATGCGGCCCCGCCGGCCAGGAATACCGATGCTCCAAGAACCAAGTAAAGACCAATGGTGCGAAAAGATCTGGCCGTCCTCATACCCCTATTCTCCTTGAAAGCGATGGCCGCTTTCTGTCTCAGGCGAACGGAACGAGTCGACGGTGGGCAGCGTGTGAGAGAGCGTTGTCGGACGGACGCCTCTTGTGCCGTTCAGTTAGGCCTCGCGGCAATAGCGGCAAGGCCGGATCAATGGAAAAAACGATGGGAACAGTATAGCAGGATCGCAAGAAGAGGTAATGCCAATATTCAGTTAACAGCTACGGCCTTCTCGACGGCGGCGTCAAGCTCTTTGCTAATGGTGCTGTTAAATCCGACAAGCTTTTTCACGAGATTACCGCGGCGATCAAAGATGGCGGTTTGTGGAATTTCAGTACGGCCCGCGAAGATGAATCGGCTCAGCTCGTCCTCGGGCTGGGCGATCGGATAGTCGATCTTTGTGGTCTTGCTGAACTCGGGCACCTTGTCCATATCCTCTTTGCCGCCGACGTTGAGGCCGACGATCATCAGGTTGTCGGCTCCGTGTTTTGCGAGCAACGCATTGAGGTGAGGGATCCCTTCGCGGCACGGGCCGCAGTATGTCGCCCAAAAATCGAGGATCACCGCCTTGCCCTTGAGGTCGCCGAGCTTATGCACGCGGCTGTCGGGGTCGGTCCAGCTCATGTCCGCAAGCGGCTTTGACGGCGGCAAGGGCTGATTGGTCGTCGGCCGATCGTTGATCGATACCGGCTGGTTACCGACTGCGACAGGCGCCGCTGCCGGTCGACACGCCGCAATCAGGCAAAAGTAAAAAGGCAAAAGGCAAAAAGCAGCGGCAGTTCTCACACGTCCATTTTACACGATCGCGTCGTAGAATCCGCTGATCCGTGAGGCGGGCTTTGTCTTTTCCTGTTTTGCCTTTTTCCTTTTGCCTTTTTACTTTTAACCTACATGGTGTATCCGCCTAGAGTTTGGGAGAGAATTGCGAGGGTCGGGACCGATGTTGAGCCGAACGCCACTGCCGGCCGCGCCGCGAGCCTTGAGTGCGGTTGTTTTGTCGAATTCTCGCTGGGCATCAATGACGGGCAGGTCGGAACCATTGGCGTTCGAACGAACGGCTGCGGCTATATGCTCGCGTCGGCAGACATTTTGATGGAAGCCGTCGAAAGCCGCGAGCTCGCTGACCTTCACGGCCTCAATGACGAGGTTCTTAGCAGGATAATCGAGGATTCGATAGGGCGTCTGCCGCCCGAGCGCCGTCAATGTGCGGCGGTTTGCATTGACGCCTTGCGTACGGCATTTGCCGAATATCGGTTGCGTCAGGTCGACGAATTTCGCGGCGAAAAGGCGCTCATTTGCACGTGTTTCGGGGTTACCGAAGAAACGATCGACCACCTGATCGCGTCTGTCCAGCCACGCTCGGTCGATGATGTAACGGCGTCGTGCCGGGCCGGCGGCGGCTGCGGCTCGTGCCGGATGTTGATTCAGGAAATGCTTGACAATGCCTAGCGAACTTTCCTTATGATATACTTTCGAAATTAACGAATCGGCCGTATTCGGCCGCTTCAAGTTGATCCTCGATGGACGATCCTGCCAGTTTACTCTTATTTTTCGCAGCCGAAACTGTCACTGCCGACGCACCGTCGGCCGCGATGACCGTTTTTAATATTTTTCTCGTGATAGCACTCGTTCTTGCGAACGGCTTCTTTGTCGCGTCTGAGTTTGCGTTTGTTGCGGTGCGAAAATCGCGTGTCGAAGCTCTCGCCGCCTCCGGCAGTCGCTCGGCCCGCCGCCTGCTCGCAGTCCTGAACGATCTGAACGCTTACATCTCGGCAACCCAGCTCGGGATCACTCTGGCATCGCTCGGACTCGGGTGGATCGGTGAGCCTGCTGTCGCCCGGCTTATAGACACGCCGCTGTTCGCACTCGCAGAGGCGACTGGCTGGGCGTTTCTCGCTTCGCCGACGGTGCTCCACGCGATCTCATTTGCTATCGCGTTCTCGATCATCACATTTCTGCACATCGTGTTTGGCGAACTAGCGCCCAAGACGACGGCCCTCGAGATCAGTGAGCGAACAGCGCTTCGCACTGAGCGCTGCCGATGCAGTTGTTTTACAAGGTCTTTTACTATCCGATCAGGCTTCTCGATTGGACGGGAACAAAGACCGTTCGACTCTTTGGCCTGCGTCCGAGCGGAGAACACGCGTCGATCTATACGGAAGAGGAGATACGCCAGCTCATCAACCTTTCCGAGGAGAGCGGCCATCTCAACCGCGAGGAGCGCAAGCTGATACACAGTATTTTCGAGTTCTCTGAAACTACCGTGAAAGAGGCCATGGTGCCGCGCACCGAGGTAGTCGCCGTGCAGGAATCGAGCACACTCGCTGAGATCACCAAAGTGTTCGCTGAGAGCAGCTATTCGCGGCTGCCGGTCTATCGGGGCTCGCTTGATGACATTGCAGGCGTCATCCACAGCAAAGATCTGGTCAGTTTCGTGAGTCGGCCAAAGGAATTTCGCCTCGAGGACAAGCTGATCAAACCGAGCTATGTTGTCGATACGGCCCGGCTCGAGGACGTGCTGCGGCAAATGCAGAACGAGAAGTTTCACTTTGGCTTTGTCGTTGACGAGCATGGCGGCGTCGAGGGCATCATCACGCTCGAGGACCTGCTCGAAGAGATCGTCGGCGACATCTCGGACGAACACGACGTCGAGGTTGACCGCCAGATCGCTAAACAGCCGGACGGCAGCTGTCTTCTCGATGGTGGCCTTGCCGTGCGTGACCTGAACAAGCGTGCGAACATGAACCTTCCGGTTTCCGACGCCTATACAACACTGGCGGGATTTATGATGTCGCGAGCCGGCCAGATGCTGACGGTGGGCGACACGGTGCAGTTTAACGGGCACGTGTTCGAGGTCGAGACAATGGAAAAACGCCGCATTCGCCAGATCCGAATGCGCACGACCGAGACCGGCGAGGCCTAAGATATTCAACGCAAAGACGCAAAGGAGCAAAGACGCAGAGTAAGACGAAAATATATCTGTTTGCGTCTTTGCATCTTTGCTCCTTTGCGTTGAAAATTCTTCGATATGAGCTTTATAGAACTAGTCCACGCGCGCGAGGTTATGGACTCGCGCGGTAATCCTACGATCGAGGCCGAGGTCATTCTCGAGGACGGCACGCAAGGCCGCGCGGCTGTCCCGAGCGGAGCCTCGACAGGTGAGAACGAGGCTGTCGAAATGCGCGACGGCGACATTCACCGCTATCTCGGCAAGGGCGTCCTCAAAGCGGTCAATAACGTGAACGAAGTCATAAGCCGCGAACTCGAGGGCCTCGATTGCCTTGACCAGACTTTCATCGACCAGACGATGATCGAGCTAGATGGGACCGAGAACAAGTCAAAACTCGGCGCCAATGCCATCCTCGCCGTCTCGCTTGCCAATGCCGCGCGCGGCCGCGAGTATTCAGCAGATGCCGCTCTATCGCTACATCGGTGGCACGAACGCCAAGACGCTCCCGGTGCCGATGATGAACATCCTCAACGGCGGTGCGCACGCGGACAATAACGTCGATTTTCAGGAATTCATGGTAATGCCGGTCGGCGCCGAGTCATTCGCCGAGGCGCTCCGAACAGGCGCCGAGATCTTTCACAATCTCAAGGACGTCCTCAGATCGCGCGGCTACTCCACCGGCGTCGGCGACGAAGGCGGCTTTGCCCCCAACCTCAAATCGAACGAAGAGGCCGTCGAGACGATCCTCGAAGCCATAGAAAAAGCAGGCTACAAGGCCGGCGATAACGTGATGCTCGCACTCGACCCGGCGTCGAGCGAGTTTTATAAAGACGGCAAGTACATCTTTAAGAAATCAGATAAACGTGAGCTTTCGAGCGAGGAAATGGCCGCATTTTGGGCCGACTGGTCCGGCAAATATCCGATCATCTCGATCGAGGACGGCATGGCTGAAAGCGATTGGGACGGCTGGAAGAGCCTGACCCAACAGGTCGGCGAAAAAGTGCAGATCGTCGGCGACGATCTGTTTGTGACCAACACAAAGTTCCTGCAAAAGGGAATTGACGAAAAGGCCGCAAACTCGATCCTCATCAAGGTCAACCAGATCGGCACACTCACCGAAACGCTTGACGCCATCGAACTTGCACGCACCAACAACATGACCGCCGTCATCTCGCATCGCTCCGGCGAGACCGAAGACAGCTTCATCGCCGACCTCGCCGTCGCCACCAACGCCGGCCAGATCAAAACCGGCAGCCTCTGCCGCAGCGACCGGATCGCAAAATACAATCAATTGCTGAGGATCGAGGAGGATCTGGGTGATTCGGCGAGGTATCCCGGGAGGCAGGCGTTTTATCAGCTGCAATCGCTTTCGGCCGCGTAGCGGCGGCTGATTGTAGCCGTGGGTTTCAACCCACGGATTCGTACAAAATACAACCGCGTCGCGTAGCGACGGCTGAATCAACCGTCGCTACGCGACGATGCCCGTTGCAATGCCTGCCCGTGGGTTGAAACCCACGGCTACAGTCATTCGTCGCTACGCGACGTGCGAGCTATGAACATCCGCGACGCACTCCTTGAGGTTCATTCAAAAGCGCAGGCGGCAAAAATAACTGAATACGTCGGCGACGATCCTCAGCGGTTTGCCGAACTGATGCGGCACCTTATGGGGCCGGTCTATCGCCTGTCGCAGCGTGCGGCCTGGCCGGTTAGCTATTGTATTCAGCGGCACCCGCACTTGATCAACCCTTATTGGGGCAAACTCGCCGGTCAACTGGAAAGGGAAGACGCCCACGTCGCAGTCCGCCGCAACGTCGCCCGGCTGCTGCAGTTTGTCGAGATCCCAAAACGCCATCAGGGCCGCATCTTTGACGCGTGCTATAACTTACTTGCGGATGTGTCGCAGCCGGTTGCCGTGAGGTGCTTCTCGATGACCGTCGCAGCAAAGATTGCGAAAGACACGCCGGAACTGATGAAAGAATTAAAACTCCTTGTCCTCGAACACTCGGACGCCAATTCAGCCGGGTTGCGAAGCCGGTTCCGACGACACTTTGGTCACCAATAGCAAATATTGACATCCCGAAGCATATTTTGATATTTTGACCTTTATGAACGTATCTCTAACGCCAGAACTAGAACAAATGATCAGCCTCAAGGTCCAGAGCGGACTGTACAACACAGCCAGTGAGGTCGTCCGCGAAGGTCTGCGCCTTATTCAGGAGCGGGATGAATTGCGAGCGAAGAAGCTAGCTGCGCTCCGGGCTGATCTCAGGGTTGGCCTCGAGGCCCTAGAGGCAGGAGATACGGTCGACGGCGAGGAATTTCTGTTAGGGTGGAAACGTCGGCTGGAAGAGCGGATCAAAGAAAATGGCCGAGTATGAGCTGTCGGGGCCCGCGCGAGATGACCTAACGGATATCTTCGAATACATCGCCGGCGACAATGAGCCCGCCGCGGTAGCAGTGGTCGTGCGATTCCTGGAGGTGTGCGATCGCTTGGCTGAGCAGCCAAGAATGGGCAAGTGCCGCGACGAGTTGCAAGAGGGACTTCGCAGTTTCCCATGCGGTACATTCATGGTCTTCTACCGTATTTGGGCCGGGCGGGTGGTTGTCACACGTGTTCTCCATGCCGCACGTGATATGGACGAAATATTCAGCTAGATGCAATACCGCCAAGGCGAGTACACGATCGACACCGATAAACGCCGGCTGGACATCGCCGGTATCCATCGTTTTCTGTCTACCGAGGCCTACTGGGCAAAAACTCGTACGCTTGAGCAGACGCTGACCGCAATCGAGAATTCACTCTGCTTTGGCGTTTATAAGGGCCGCGAGCAGGTTGGGTTTGCGAGGGTCATTACGGATAAGGCGACGTTCGCGTACGTCGGGGACGTATTTATTCTCGAAGCTCATCGCGGAAAGGCCTAAGTAAATGGCTGATGCAGGTGATCATCGATCAGCCTGATCTTCAGGGCTTGAGGCGATGGCTGCTGGCGACGCGTGACGCACACGGGCTGTATGAGCATTTCGGCTTGGGCCGGCCTCGTGCATCCCGAGAGATGGATGGAGCGAACCGCTCCGGATGCATACTAATTCGAGCTTGCGTACAAAGTAGTTGTCACGGCCCGCTCCGTGTCGGCTATAATGTTCTATAGGCCGCACTTGCCTCCCGATGGATTCTGAGAAACCAATGAACGACCGTCCGCTCGCCCTCGTGATACTCGATGGCTGGGGATTTGCGCCCCGGACCGAGGGCAACGCCATCGCAATGGCGCACACGCCGTTTTACGACGAGATCTGCCGTCATTTTCCGATGACGACGCTCGCGGCTTCGGGTGCGGACGTCGGTCAGCCCGATGACCAGCCGTGCAATCCCGAGATCGGACACTTGAATATCGGCACCGGCCGTGTCGCGACGACCGAAGCCGCACGCATCAGATCGGCGGTCGCCTCTGGTGAATTTGGCGAGAACGCGGTGCTCGATCGCGCTTTCTCACGTGCAAAAGAGAGCGGCTCGAATGTTCATCTCATCGGCCTCGTGAGCGACGGCGGCGTGCATTCATCGACGGAGAATCTCTTCGCACTGATCCGCATGGCCAAGGTCCGCGGCCTCACCAATGTCTTCGTCCACGCCATCCTTGACGGCGTCGACGTGCCGCCGCGAAGTGCCGACGTGTACATCGAGGCCCTGGAGATCAAGCTCGCCGACATCGGCGTTGGCCAGATCGCGACGCTATGCGGCCGGTTCTTTGCGATGGATATGAGCGAGCATTGGGAACGAACGGCCCGTGCCTTTACGCTGCTCGTGCATGCCGAGGGCGAACGCACGCGCGACGCCGTTGCAGCGGTCCGCAACTCGTTCCTCCGAGGCATTGGGGACGAATTTACGGCACCGATCGTTATCGAAAAGGCGCCCGATATGCCGGTGGCGACAGTCAAGAGCGGTGACCTCGTTGTTTTCTTTAACCACCGAGCCGACGGGATGCGGCAGCTTGTCCGGTCGCTCTGCGTTCCCGAAGGCGAGAGCGGAGCCAAGCCTGATATAGATACCGTCGGCCTCGTGGAGTACGATCCGGGCTTTAACTTGCCGGCCGCGTTTCGGCATGAGCCTGAGAAACAATCGCTCACTGAGGTGCTGTCGGCGAACGAGATACCCAACGTCAAGATCACCGAGCCTGCACGATACGCGCACCTCACGTGGTTCTTTAACGGTGGATCCGATTCGCCGTCGCGATGGGAGCAGCAGATACTCGTCGGTGATCCTGCCAGCCGCGTGACCGAAACGCAGCCTGAGTCTGAGAGTTTCAAGATCGCCGACAGGCTGCGGCGCGGCATCGAGACGGCGCCGAACGGCGTTTTTGTCGTCAACATTCCCGCGGCCGGCCTGATCGCTGAGACGGGCGACCTCGACCGAACGGTCGCTGCGATACAGTATATCGACACCTGCCTCGGCGGCATTTGCGAACGCCTCGAACAGGCACGCGGTGTCGTCCTGATCACCTCGACGCACGGCAATTGCGAAGAGATGGTGCATCTCGACAGCGGCGAGCCTAGCTACTCGGCCACCGCGAATCCCGTGCCGCTCCATTTTGTCGATTTTGCGTCCAATGGCGTCACGCTGCGTGATGGCGGCACGCTGGCCGATATCGCACCCACCATCCTCGGCATCCTTGGCCTCGAAAAACCCTCCGAGATGACCGGCTCAGACCTGAGGATGTTGTAGAATCATCCTTTTGGTCTTATATGGTTGAAGAACTAGTTTTTGACAGTGCTGACGAGCGCCGCAAGGTGCGGCACAACGGAACGGGCTGGATCGAGGTGATCGCCGGCTCGATGTTCTCAGGCAAATCAGAGGAGCTTATCCGTCGCCTCAACCGCGCCCGAATTGCGCGGCAAAAGGTGCAGGTGTTCAAGCCCGTCATCGACTCTCGCTACTCGGTCGAAGAGATCGCGTCGCACTCAGGCCAGAAACACATTTCGGTGCCGGTGCCGGACACGGCGGCGATGATCGCATTGATCGAAGCCGACACCGAGGTCGTAGGCATCGACGAGGGACAGTTCTTTGACGACGCCATCGTCGCGGCGGTCAATAAGCTCGCTGCCGGCGGCAAGCGGGTCATCATCGCCGGCCTTGATCAGGATTACACGGGCACGCCTTTTGAGCCGATGCCGAGGCTGCTGGCGATAGCCGAGTTCATCACAAAGATCCACGCCATCTGCGTCAAATGCGGCTCGACCGCTAACTTCACGCAGCGAACTGTCGAATCCGACGCTCTCGTTGAGGTCGGTGCCGCCGACAAATACGAGGCCCGCTGCCGGATGTGCTTTGTGCCCCACGCCGACGCTCCAACGTTGACCTAAAAAAGTTATTTCGGCATCTTCATCGAATACAGGACCGCCGCGAAATCGTCGCGATGCTTGTCAAAGTTATCGCCCCTTGTCGATAGGATCACGTTGACCTGTTGGTTCTTGCCGTTGTGTTTGCGCCACCCGATCCACTGGTGCCGACGCGGATCGCCCTTATCGTCCGGCATTTTCTCGGTCCATTCGACGCCAACGACGCCGTCGATCTCCAGCATTCTCGCTTTCTCGTATTCGCCCGACTCGACCTTGCCCACGGCGGCATCATAAGTACCCTTAAGGCTGATGTCGACGGGAAACGTGTCCGCCACCTCAAACACCGTGGCGATGATAAAAGCGTTGTCCGGTGAACCGTAGTTGAACAGCCGCTCGACGATCTTGATCTTTTTCCAATTCGCGGGCAGTTTCCACGAGACGCCCTGATCGTCCCATTTTGTCTCGGTCCCTGCGTCCGCTATCGCCTGTTGGGCCGCCGTCATCACAGGCTTTTCGGCCGCCGTGGCTGGCTTGGCGCCATCTGCCCAGCCACCCGGCGGTGCATTTGGGTTAGTGTTGGCGGGCGAATTCGTGCTGCCGCCGCTGATACTCTTGAGCTTCTCCTGCAGCCCGCAAAAGGTCATCGCAAAGATGACCGCACCGATCGTCAGAACTGTCTTCATCTGTCAGCCTCCGAAATATTTTGACCTATTGTTACAGCGAACGTCGCGCAATGCAACGGGGCACATTCACTGCGTCGCACAACTGCCGTCCGCCGACGACGACGGCGACCGCAAAGCCGACATCGCCGTCTACCGCGACGGCATCTGGTACATCTGGCGCAGCACCGACGGGGGCTTCACCATCACCCAATTCGGCGTGGCAACCGGCATCCCGCTGCCCGCCGCCCCCTCGATAAACAGCTTCGGAAACAGTATGTCCAGGGCTTCCGAGTGCCGCCGGTATGGCCTGATCAACTGCGAACGGTCCTTTCCCTCACTCTCCGGGACCTCCGACACTCCATCTATCTGCAACTCGGCGTTATTCTATGAGGAAAAGGGCGGAATCGGTTGGTCTCGCCCTTGTCGTTGTTGTCAGCGATGTACTAAAGCGGCGCAGTTTCGCCGATGTCACTGGTCTAGAGCATCGAGCTCGGCCCCGGCGATGAAGTCGAGGTCGGCGATGTTGTCTGTCAGGGTGACGACGCGGGTTGGGGTCTGGAAGATGAAGCGCCGCTGGGTTACCGTGACTACGTACGTCTCGCCAGTTCGCAGGCCGTCGAACATGTAATAGCCGAACGATCCGGTCTGGAACACGCGTGGTTCCATAAGGCTGTTGCCCGTGATGGTGACGGTGGCGTTGCGTATCGGACGACCGTCGGCTGTCATCACCCGGCCCGAGATGTAGGCGTTAGCCGCCGTCGGTGCCTGGAACTCAAGTCCCCAGCCGCCGGGTGAAGGTCCCGGACCGATAATGATCGGGCCCGGATTTGCGTACTGCGTGGCCGTGTCGTTGATCGTCAGTACAGCGATACTCGGCGATCCGAGGTTGGCCCCTGCAAGTGCAAGATTCACCGTCTGGTTCGGTTCGGTCCCGCCCTTTTGCTTTTCCATCTCCACCTCGTATTTATCTGAGCGGTCTCAGCGATGTCGCTGGTCTACCGCATCGATCTAGGCTCCGGCGATGAAGTCGAGGTCGGTGATGTTGTCTGAGAGGGTAACGACGCGGCTCGGGGTTTGGAAGGTGAACCTTCGGTGCGTGACGGTGACGACTTATGTCTCGGCCGTTCTGGGGCCGTCGAACGTGTAGTAGCCGAAGCTGTCCGTCTGCATGACGCGAGGCTCGCTGAGGCTGTTGCCCGTGACCGATACCATCACATTGCGTATCGGACGCCCGTCGGCCGTTAGCACGCGTCCACTGACAGACGCATTAGCTGCCGTCGATGTCAGGAACTCGATGCCCAGCCGCCCGTGCCGCAGCCCGAGATCGCCTCATGTGCACGCGGTTGGCCCGCATCGTCGCGGATGTACTGACGCCAGACGCCTACGGAAGGTACGCTTTTGGCATAGCCGTATCGGTCGGAGCCCCGAACTGGAATCCGATATAGCCTGCGTCGAGCGAAGCATGTGCCATATACCGCCGCGGTAGACGGCACGGTCATACAGGTTGTCACCGTCGTAATCGCCCGGGACAGGGACGTCCCCCGGGGCACCGAACGGCGTGAACTCTACCTGGCCATTTGAGCTTTTCAGCACGATCCACAGCCCGTCACGGAAAACCGCGATGTCGTCCTTGTTGTCGCCGTCGTAGTCAGCCGGAACCGGGATATCAGCCACGAGGCCGAAGTTGGTGGTCGTCGTACTGCCGTCGTTGTTGCGGATCACCCAATCGCCGCTGGACGGCTGGAAGTACACGAGATTCGACTTGCCGTCACCGTCAGTGTCCATCGCGTAAGGCTTATCACCATTCTGACCGTGCGTGATAAATGTAAATCCACCGTTAGCTCCGCTTGAATTGACGATATACCAAGTCCCATCCGAAGGCCGCCATGCCATCACATCTGTCTTTTTATCACCATCGTAATCACCCGAAATGAACACATCACCCGAGTTGCCCCAAACCGGGAACTTTGGTGTGTTGGTCGAACTCTCGATATAAATGAGATCGACCCCGTTGGCGCTCGTGAACCGCGAGACTCCAAAGTCGGTCTTGCTGTCACCATCAAAGTCGCCCGCGATAGCCACATCGCCCGCGTTGCCGAACTGTATGCCGAAGAAACTGCCGTTCGTCGAACGGAACGTGTAGAACGCACTCAGGTTGGGCTCAAACGCCGTCGGCCGCCAAACCGTCAAGTCCGTCTTGTTGTCCCCGTCATAATCGCCACGCGTGTACAACGGCGTCGGCGAGGCACTCGGGCTCGGAGTAGGATCAGGCGTCGGGGTCGGCGTCGCTGTTGGGGTCGCTGTCGGAGTTGCCGTGGGCGTCGGTGTTGGGGTCGCCCCGGTGACGCTCCCGATCGCAAAAGGCGAGAGTGTCGTGACGCCGGTCGTGCAAAGTGACCCGTATACCGCTCCCCCGCGCGGTTCGGTTGACCCAGGAGCGGTTTTCCAGATGATATACACGAAGGTTAGCAGCCTGTGTCGCGGTGAGCGACGGGACGTTGAAACAGAGACTTACGCTGCCGGTAAACGTTGCTAAAGTGTCAACATCATACGTCAACCCGAGCGGCGTCGCTCCGGCCGGGAGTGGTGGAAACAAAGCCGGATCGAGCGGTATCTCATGCGATACACCGGGCGTTGTAACGTTCTGAAATGTGAGAGTAACATCACCCACTTTATTGCCGGAGTTATTTTGCAATTGATAATCACGCAGGATCTCAGAGGCCGACAACGCACGATCAAAGATCGCGACTTCATCGAGCCGGCCGCCGAATGACGTTCCTGCTGCTGAACAGGTTCCGGATGTACCAATACGCAACGGCGGACTAGTAGCGGGGCCATGCGTCCCGGGTGCCGAGGCGGCGAGGATGCCGTTCATATAAATACGGTTCGTCGTGCCGTTAAATGTCGCGGCAATGTGCGTCCATGTATTGAGCGGCAGGTCTATTCCGCTTCCTACTTCATTTCCGGAACCAGAGCCAAAGAACACCTGACTGTTTGCATACGCGATCTGGTAATTGGGCAGATCCACAGTACACCCTGGCCGCTTACCGATCATATGCTGCAGAACACTACTCGATGTTCGATATGCCCACAACTCAATGCTCATCGGCGAGTTTGTTCCAAAATTAAGATTTGCGGCATCCGGCACCGAAACCTCATCATCGCCGCCGTCAAACGAAAAACTTTGCCCGACGACACCCGCCGTATAGGTAGTGCCATTATTAGCCGATCCGTGATTTGTGCCGATCGAGTCATTCGCGTCTTGCCTCGCCCTTCCATAGTGAAAAGGGCCGGCTGCCGTTATCCGTGGTTTTGAGTTTCCCGGCGAGCCCGGCGTTAACGATCGATCGGATCTCGGGCTGCGTCAATGAACGGTTATAGATCGTGACCTCGTTGGCTTTGCCGTGAAATTGCTGCCAGAGAGCTTCGTTCTCGATCCCGGCACCGATAGTTATTGGGTGCGAGTCGTAGGCGATCGAATTCGAGACTCCGCCTGCTATTCCCGAGCCGTTAACGTAGATGGCCTGGACGTTTGCTCCATCATCGTAGGTGTAGGTAATGTGATACCAAGTCCCGATCGTCGGCGTGAATCCCATGAGAAGAAACTCGTTGTAGCCACCCGCGGTGCTGGTTACTCCAACTAGCCTTTGCGGTCCGGGTTCATAGAACAATGCAAATGAATCGAGCCCGCCGGAACCTACGGTCTTTGATACAAGCACATTTTGCCCAGGTCCTGAGAATGAGGTCCAATTGAACCAACCCTCGATCGTAAAGTTCGTCGGACGCAAGCTTGGACTGTCGGGTACGGAAACGTGATCATCAACACCGTCGAACTTGAATCCTTGCCCGACCTTATCAACAGCAAACAGGGCTCCGTTTTGCATCGATCCGTTGTTGCCGTTTCCTGAAATATCGATGGCATCACCGTCGCCGCCCCACCAACCGACGACACCGTTCGGCGGGGTCGTTGCCGTGGGTTTGCTCATACCGGCTGAGCTGGCCCTGTAGATCGCTTGTATCTCGGACGTAGAAATTACGCGATTGAATATCGCAAATTCATCCAGTTGTCCGTTCCAATATCGGCTACCGCCCTGATTCGGGTTGAAGCCCCCCCAGCGTCCGAGCCGCAAGAACTGCGTGCCGTTGTAAGTTATTGCATGGGTTCCGCTAGCAACTAAAACTCCGTCTACATAGGCGGCGGGAATTGTCTGATGAATCGTGCGTAACGACAAGGTGCTGCCAAACGTCCGGAGCAAGAGGGAAGACTGGTGTACCCGTAAAGGCATACATATTCGTGTTTGATGCATCTTGCTGGATCACCCAATTCTGAAATTTCGAATGATTGTTATCCACAATATCAGCATACTGAACCTGAGTCGCGCCCGGTTTGACCCACATCGAGAGTGTGAAATCCTGATAAGTAAACTGCGTTCCGAGATCGACGCCGTCATCGACACCGTCTCAAGCTGAACGCCTGACCGGTCTTGCCTGTTGCGTAGCCCATTCCACCCTGCAGCGTCCCAGTATTTCGCGAACGGACATCCAGTGAATTGCCGTCACCCGGCCACCACGAAACAAGCCCGATCGGCGGCGGCGTTGCGGATATATGGCACTTTCCGCCCGCCCCGACATTGAAGATCGACTGGATCTCGCTGAGCGTGAGAGCCCGGTCATAGATCGTGACCTCGTTCTACCTGCCCGTCGTTGAAGAACTGGGTCGTTTCGAATTCGATATCCGCACCGATCACGAGCGGGTGACTGTCGTACACAAGGCTCTTGTTCGTAGTAATCTCTGAAACCTGCGCACCGTTCACAAAAACGCGCAGGCTATTCGTTGCATCATCGAAAGTCATTGCGACGTGATACCAAGTATTTACCTGAACAGTAAATCCTGAATCCACAAAATCGCAGGTCGTTGTACCGTCGCAAATACCGGCTCTCAGGTGCCCTGTATCGCTGATCCACATGACATAAGAATCACCAAATTGTGGGCCCAGCGGTTTTGAGACCAGATGATTTGCGTTTTCGCCCGGGGCCGTAACCAGCGTATCGATCTTGAACCAACCTTCGACCGTCAACGCCGATTCAGGCCGCAGTGCAGGAGCATCTGGTATCGAGACGTAACCGTCGACACCGTCCAGATCAAAGGCCCGTCCTACTTTGCCCGCAGTATAGCTCGCTCCATTTTGGAGCGTAGCGTTGTTAGAACCAATTGCATCGAGGCCGTTGTCTTCACCGCGATACCACGCGACGCCCCCACTTGGAGCTTGCGAGCATGTAAAACTGCATTTTCCCGCCGAACCGGCATCGAAGATATTTTGTATTTCGGCGGCGCCGAGTGCCCGGTCGTAGATAGCGGGTTCGTCGAGCGAACCATTGAGGTGGCCGTCCCACGCGGGGTCGTTCGTTCGGCCCAATATGACGGGCTTGTTTGCGTATTCGAGCGGTTGTGTCGACGCGATCGAACCCTCAAGAACTCCGTTTACATAGATCTTTGCAAAATGAGCGTCGTACGTTGCCGCAACGTGATACCACTGGCCGGCGACTATCGGAGTTGTTGACGATACGCATGTAGCCGCCCCACTGTTCGAATAGATGCATAAATACATTATGTCCAGCGCTCCGTTTCGGCCCTTGCCCATGTCCCACGAACCGAACAAGCCCTGTCCACCCGAGCGAATGTTTTGCTTGTGGAACAGGCGCTCGAGTTCCCGACCGGATTGCCGGTTGCGGTCGAATCAAGCGAGGTAAAATTAACCCATGTTTCAAGCGTAATATTGGCGGGATTAAGATCGGCCGAGTTCCGGATCTCCACATAGTCGCCGTTCCCGTTCATTTTGATGGCCCGTCCGACCTTACCGGCTCCAAAGGTCGTGTTGTTACGGAGGACACCGTTATTCGCTCCGAAAACGTCCAGGACGTTGTCCTCGCCCGGCCACCACGAAATGAGTCCGTCCGGGGCGGGCGTGCAGGGTGTCGGCGTCGGCGTTGAGATCGGTTCACCGATGAATGTGATGTGAACGTCGTTTTGGAGGTTTAGCACCTCGTAGTTTTCGGGCGTGAAATCGTATAGCTGGCTGGTCGCGGCGACCAGATACGTTCCGCCAGCGAGGGTGTTATTAAATAATACGTTTCCGGCTGCATCCGACAGTTCAAAGCCCTTGGCGTCGCCGGTGAGGCTGACCGCGGCACCCGCGATCGGCACTCCGCCGCTTGTGACGGTCCTGACATAGATCACAGGAACGACCGTATTTGCGACACCGGCAGACGCTTGCATCAGCCATGGCCCGGCGGACAGGGCGAGCATGCCGATCGACAAGAGGCCAAGGAACATCGCGACAGCCGACAGCTGCGAGAGCCTAACACCAAATTTGTTCCGCAATTTTCTCATCACACTCACCTGACAAACGGTCACGCTGGGAATGGCTAATTAATGGGCAAGTGGGCAGCGGCTACTCGCCGCCGCCCGCCGCAACGTGTTATCGGACAGCTCTTGTCGGCTGGTCACCGGCGAGGCCAAAGACGCTTGTCACGGCTGTCCCATCAGGATTTGCCACGTGCCAGGTGCCGCCGCGATAGACGGCTTGCTCGTAACGGCCGTCGCCGTTGTAGTCGGCCGGGACAGGAATGTCGCTGCTTGTGCCGAACTGCATCGCGTGCGACTCTCCTGTGCGGTTGCCGAGCCAGTACCACGTGCCGTTTGACGGGCGGAAGACGGCAGATTCTGGCCAGCCGTCACCGTCAAGATCGATCCCCATCGGTATGTCGCCCGCGACGCCGTATTGATAGATCGAGACGCCGGTTTCGGTGCCGAGGCGATACCACATCCCGTCGCGATAGACTGTGAGGTCAGCTTTGCCGTCGCCGTCAAAATCTGCCGGAACAGGGCGGTCCGTCGCGATGCCCCATTGTGTCGTCGAAAAGGCTCCGGTCGCGGAATCGAGCCGGTACCACACACCTTCGGACGGGCGATAGACGGCGAGGTCGGCTTTGCGGTCGCCGTCATAATCGGCCGGAACGGGTTTGTCACCCGCCAAACCGAAATGCACCACGTGAAACGCGTCGTCCGTGCTGCTTATCCAGTACCAGTTGCCGTTCGAAGGGCGAAAGACGGCAATGTCCGTACGGCGGTCACCATCGTAATCGTCGGCCACAGGGATGTCGCCCTCGACGCCGAACTGCACGACCCGCATCCGCTCGGTTTGGCTGTCCTGTATGTACCAGTTGCCCTCGGAGGCACGGAAAACGACGAGGTCGGTCTTGCCGTCGCCGTCGAGATCGTGAACAGGACGCGGAGACGTCGGGCGGGCGGTAAATCTGCAGATCGAGGTTTTCGCCGAGGAATGCCAGGCCGAGATCGCCGGGCTCGAAGTTAAAGCCCGGGCGTTCGGCATAGACGTGGTAATAGCGATTCTTTGGTACGCCGCTAAAGAGATAGTCGCCGGTCTGTGAGGTTGTCGTTGTCCGAACGGCCGTCGGGTCGGTCGGGTCAACGAGTGTCAGCCTGGTATTAGGCAAACCAATATTCCCGGCCGTCGATGTGATCCTGCCACCCAAGTTGGCAAAAGCCGGCGGAGCACCCGTCTGACGCCCGACAAAGGTGATCCGCTTATTGCGGTTCATCGTAACGATGTTGTAATTTGCCGGGTTATAGGTGTATGACGGACTCGTTGCCGAGACGAGATAGATTCCGGTCGTCAGCGTGTCGCCGAAATAAAAATTACCGAAAGCATCGGTCAACTGAAATCCGTCGCCGTCCCCGCTCATTCCGATAGCCGTATTCTGTATCGCTACCCCGGCCGTATCGACCGTGCGACCGGAGATTGCGAAATCGCCGAGTTTTGAGATAAACGCCTCGTAGGCGCCGTTGGACGAGGGTTGAAACACTTCACTTGTAGTGGGGAAGTTGCTGAGACTTTCACTGGTATAGCCAGTAATAAATGTATTGCCATACGGATCCGCGGCAATTCCGTTTGAGAAGTCTGATACGGTACCGCCCAAGTATGTCGAATAGGGGAGTGCTTCCCCGGTTGGATTTATTTTTGCAACAAATCCATCCCATGTCCCATTATATGATCGTGGTCAAAGGCTCCGCCAGTCGTTGGGAAATTTGAGCTTCTAGTGTGTCCTGTTAAATATGTATTTCCGGCGGCATCCAAAGCGATCCCAAAAGCGTTATCATCCTCCCCACCGCCGAGAAACGTCGAATAAATCAATTCGTTTCCTGATGAACTTAGTTCGACAACAAATGTGTCCTCCGCTCCATTCGGCGTTCTATCATAGGCGGGACGCGGTCGTAGGAAAATCTATGGACTCTTCGAATACGTTTCCGTATACATAAGCGTTTCCGTTTTCGGAAACGGCAATGTCAATGCCGCCTTCGACCCCAATTCCGCCGATCAGGGTAGCAGTACACGGTAACGCCATACCGTTTGAACTAAGCTTGGAGACAAAGACATCGAATTCACCATTGTGGGTTCTGTCGTACGCACCGACGGTAGTTGGAAAATCAACTGTTCCATCTGCCGTATAGCCCGTTACATATACATTTCCGGATGATTCTACTGAGACACCAAAAGCAATGTCGATACTGTCTCCACCCAAAAAAGTCGAGAAGATCAGAAATGATCCGTTGGCATTGATCTTGGTAACAAAAGCGTCTCTCCCTCCGTTATAAAACTCATCCCAAGCATCAAGAGTCGTTGGAAAATTTTCGGTTCCGCTCGATGTGACTCCGGTAATACATGCGTTACCGGATGGGTCTATCGCAATATCTTTTGCATCATCGGAATCAGTGCCGCCAATGAATGTTGAATATACAAGTGCTGAGCCGTTCGGGTTGAGCTTAGTTATAAAAGCATCGAGATCTCCGTTATACGTTGTGTCAAACGAACCAACCGTGGTCGGGAAAGCAACTGTGTTGATTGCTGTGTATCCAGTGATGAAGACATTTCCCGCAGCATTTACAGCAATCCCTCTTGCTTCTTCGTCGCCGTCGCCGCCGAGGAACGTTGAATAAATAATGGCGGAACCGGAAGTATTGATCTTGGTGACAAAAGTATCCGCACCAAAACCGTTGTAAGTCGGGTCAAACGTTCCGGGCGTTACTGGGAATGAAGATGACACTGTCGCGCCTGTTACATATACGTTTCCGCTAGGGTCAAAGCGCAATCGCATATCCTATGTCCCCGGAACTTCCACCCAAAAATGTCGAAAAAGCCAGATTACTCAAATTGACGCTCGGGTCGATGGTCAGCGGTTTTGATAGGTCGTATGGGCCGAGGTCAAAGCCGACGGTAAAAGAGTTTTGCGTCGAGGGCCGCGCGTCTTGAGCCGGACGGATCGCGAAACTGCTTTCGATCTCGGTTCTTGAGCCGTCAGCGTCCTGAAAAGTAAATGGCTTTTGCTGCGTCATTCGCCCGGCGTCGGTATCGATGACGAGGCTGCCTTCGGCGTCGATCGAGACGTTGTTGGCTCCGTCGATCCGCCATTCGATCTGGCGTGGGTCGGCGTTCGGTGCGACGACGAAGTCGTATTGCAAGCCACCGTTCGGCTTGCCGTGCCAGACGATATCGACGCCGTTGTAGATATTATTGGCGGTGATGCGGCGATAGTTCGGAATCTCGGTCTGCCAGCCGTTCGGGTCGGAGCCTTTGAAATAGTTGGTGCAGGTGTTCGAGCTGGTCGGTCGGTGCAAAGTCAGCATTCGGATTTGCTCCGGCAAGCGTCATATAGAGCGCCGTTGCCATCCGAGGTGTCGCCGGTTCGGGGGCAGTTTCCGTCTTGGATGGCAACTTCTCGTTCCTGTCCCGTGCCTCGTCCTTTGCCGCAGGCTGCATCAGCACATAGACCGTCTCGGTCGCCGTCAGAAATACAGTCGAACCGCCGCCGCGTGTCATATACTTGACCCGGCTATTCTGCTGGCCGCGATTCTCTTCGAAATACACGCCGGTAGAGGCTGCCGCCTGTTCTACGCGGCTTTCAGCAGAGACCTTTGGCGTCACGACGCGTCCGGCCGGGGCCAAGAGTCCCAGACAAAAGATCGCCGCGATCACCGTAACCAACAAAACCGAATACCGTTCTTTCAAGATCGTTACTTTCATCACACATCTCCTTTCCAACTCGAAACTTTCAATCGGCTCACCAACCCTTGCCAAATTTGCCGAAACGGGCGATAATCCGTTCTACCTGTTAGAAACAACTCATCGCCCGCTTCGGCTCAGAGTGAAATAAATTTTTCGCTCTATATTGATAACGCCGGAAATGGGGACAAACTCCATCATCGATCGGCAAAAAAATCTGCACGCCTCGTAAATGCGTGTAAAATACGCTGATCGGATAAAGGTTGGCGTATATGGCGGAAAGCGGCGAAGTAACGCAGTTACTTATCGATCACGGAGCGGGAAAACGCGACGCTCTCGATGCGCTGTTGCCGCTCGTGTATGACGAGTTGCGTCGAATCGCGGCGAATTACCTCAATCGCGAACGCTCGGGCCATACGCTGCAGCCGACAGCCGCTCGTTCACGAGGCGTATATGCGGCTCGTCGATCAGCACAATGTGGATTGGCGGGACCGGGCACAGTTTTACGGCCTGGCGGCGGAGATGATGCGGCGGATATTGGTCAATTATGCTGAACAGCGGCGGGCCGAAAAGCGCGGAAGCGGCGGGAAACGGGTTGAGCTGGTCGAGACGATCGCGATAACCGATGAACTCGATCTCGACCTGCTCGCACTGGACGAAGCGCTAAGTACGCTTGCTGAGCTCGACCAGGAGAAGGCAAAGCTCGTCGAGATGAAATATTTTGGCGGGATGACGATAAACGAGATCGCCGAGGTGACCGGCAGATCGACGGCCAAGATCGAACGCGACTGGGCATTTGCACGCGGCTGGCTGCTAAAAACCTTGACCGAGACGATATGAGCACGAACAAGACACGCTCAGATTGGGAGAGATTGAACAAGATCTTTGCCGAGGCGGTCGAGCTGTCGGCGACGCAGCAACGCGCTTATCTGGCCGATGCCTGCGGTGACGACAAAGGACTTCTTAACGAAGCCGAGGCGATACTTGCCGCCAGCAACCGGGCCGCCAAACAAGACTTCCTCGAATCCGACGCTTTTGCCGCCGGTGCGTCGGTACTTGCGACCGAGGGCCTGGAATTTGTCCCCGAGGTCGAGGGCTACACCGTAATTCGCGAGATCGGACGCGGCGGTATGGGGGCTGTCTATCTTGCTGAACGCAATGAGTTCCAACAGCAGGTAGCCGTCAAAGTGATCAAACGCGGGAGCGACACTGACGACGTTGTTCGTCGGTTTCATCAGGAACGCGACCTTCTCGCCGCCCTCAAACACCCCAATATTGCACATCTGATCGATGGCGGCACGACGGCCGACGGACGCCCCTTCTTTGCGCTGGAACACATCGACGGGGAACCGATCACGCGATATTGCGACGCAAGGAGGCTTGGTATTGACGATCGGCTGCGACTGTTTCGCAAGGTCTGTTCAGCCGTTGCGTATGCCCACGCAAACCTCGTCATTCATCGCGACATCAAGCCAGCAAACATCCTGATCGGTACCGACGGCGAGCCAAAATTACTGGATTTCGGCATTGCAAAAGTATTGAGTGATTCCAGTTCGGCGGACACGACGGAGACCGAGATGCGTCTGCTAACGCCGGATTATGCTGCTCCTGAGCAGGTACTCGGCCAAAAGGTCACGACCGCGACGGATGTTTATAGCCTTGGAGTGCTGCTCTACGAACTCCTCTGTGGCCACCGTCCGATGACGCTTAAGGACAAACCGGCTCACGAGGTGGCTCGGCTCGTGTCGCTATTTGAACCGTCGTCGCCTTCAACGGCCGCGATGACCGGCGGTCGATCGAGTGACCCAATAACCGACGAGAGTGTCACCCCCGAAACCGTTGCGGATTCACGGGGCGAACGCCCAGATCGCCTCCGACGAAGACTCGCCGGCGATCTCGATAACATCGTTCTGATGGCGCTTCGCAAAGAGCCGGAACGCCGATACGGTTCGGTCGAGCAGTTCAGCGAGGACATCGAACGGCATCTTATCGGCTTGCCGGTGATTGCCCGTCCGGCAACGTTCGGCTACACGGCGGCGAAGTTCGTCCGTCGACATCGGACGCAGGTTGCATTCGCGGCCGTCGCTTTGGCGGCGGTGATCGGCGGCTCGGGAGTAGCCGGATGGCAGGCATACCGTGCGAATATCGAGCGGACACGCGCGGAGCGGCGGTTTAACGAGATCCGACAGCTTGCGAATACGCTGGTCTCAGGCTGGGACAAGGATATTCCCGAAACGCAGATCACGACCGCCGTTCGCGGACGCATCGCCGACATCTCAGCCGCATATATCAACAACCTCGCCAATGAGACGAATGATCCTGAGCTGCTAAAGGAACTCATCAAGGCTAACATCAAAGTAGGCCACGACTACGCGTACTCATCGTTCGATCTTGAAAAAGCGAGGACGGCCCTTGAGAGCGCGGTCATGTTGTCTCGCCGCCTCGTGAATGCAGATCCGACCGACCTTGACGCAAAAGTCATTCTTAAGGACAGCCTGGCAAATTACGCCGAGGCCTCGACAATGGCCCTTTTGCCGGGGGCTATCGAGAATACCCGTGAGCGCGCCGAATTGCTCGAGCAGGTCGCAAATGGCCGGCCTGATGACACTGACGCCTTGCAAAATACGGCCTATGAGGTGGCCCATTACGCGGGCACGCTGCGTGATTTTGGCATGTACGAACAGGCTGTCGACTTGCAGCGAAAGGCCATCACAATGAACCGGACACTCCTCGATCGTCTGCAGACCTCGCCGGACAGCCGCGAGCGTCGCCGTCTCGCGATGGTGCTGCGAACAATGGCTTTTCGAAGTGCGCGTGACCTGACAGATCCCGCTTCAGCCCGTGATTATGCGGTTCACTCGGCCGAGATCGCTGACTCAGCAGTTGGCGCCGATCCGGGCGACCTTGGCTTTCTGCATATCTCGATGTCTGTCCATTCGCTGCTCGGCGGGATCGAGAGAGTGCTAGGCGATCTGCAGGCGTCCGATGCTGCGTTCCAAATGGCTCTCGAAAGGGCCCGTGCTGCGAATGAGATTGAGCTACAGTCCTATTCCGTCCGTTGCGAGTACGACAGCCTGGTTGACCTCGCCGCGAATGCGGCGACGCGAGGTGACCGCAGACGAGCTGAACAGATGCTCGAAGATGCCATCGAGGTGCAGCTTAGATTCACGGCTCTGCCGGTGCATATCGATGCGCCGACATCCCATCTTCATAGGGTGCTCTTGTATAACGAGGCCGCCAATCAGTTTCGTCGTATCGGCAATGAACGCCGTGCCGGGCAGCTCTACGAACAGGCCGAAGCTGCACGGGCCCGCTATACCTTGCAGGTGAAGGTCCGCGACCTTGATGTGCTCGAAGAAACGGATCTGCTGCTTGCCTATGGGGATCAGCTTGCAGGCGTCGGGATGTGTACCGAAAACCCGCCGTATTACCTCGACGTCGGCCGGTTTGACCGCTATTGCCCACCGCAGCGTTCGTCCGTCACGGCGGGGAAACGGGCGGGCGATGCCATCTCAAAATTCCGCGAAGCCAAAGAACTGCTCGATGGACTTGTCGCCCGCGGTGCAGCTTCCGAGCACGTCAAAACAAACCTGCGGATCGCAAACGGCCGTCTTGCCGCATTAAGCGCCTTTTAAAGTGGCCCAACGGCCAGATCCGATACGACGATCTCGAGTCGCGCTCGAATTCGTAATCGACACGTCGTCGGTTCAAATCGAACGGGTGGCTCCGGCCTTTTGCGGACAACTAAAAATGCCCTGTCGAACATTGGTTCGACAGGGCATTAGTCTATCGGCCGAGCGCGGCCTCTATGGATCGAACGCATCGAGCTCGCTGCCGGCGATGAAGTCGAGGTCGGTGATGTTGTCGGTGAGGGAGACGACCTGGCTCGGGAACGGGAAGACGAACCGGCGTTGGGTGACGGTGACGACGTAGGTCTCGCCGGTGCGGAGGCCGTCGAACATGTAGTAGCCGAAACTACCGGTCTGGAAGACCCTCGGTTCGCTCAGGCTGTTGCCGGTGATGGTGACCGTGGCATTTCGGATGGGCCTGCCGTCGGCGGTCAGGACGCGGCCAGAGATGCTCGCGTTGGCAGCGGTCGGCACCAGAAATTCGATGCCCCAGCCACCCTGTATGACACCAGTTCCAGTTCCCTGCTGGCGTACATAGAGGCTCCATGTGCCGTTCGGGTTCGTGAGGCCGAAGTTCCCGAACAGCGTCTGCGTGCCGGTACCGCCGACCGTTGAGCCGGGCTCGTTATACGGCCCTACCGGTGCCGGTGCCGGGAAGTTGGCAATAGGTGTCATCCAGCTTGTCGGTTCGAAGTTGCCCGTCGTTACCGGCCCGCTGTCGGGCAGCACTCCCGGCCCTACATCGCGGAAGCTCAGCGTCACCGGCCCTACCGCAGAGTTGCCGCCGGCATCGGCCATGAGGATCATGTTCCTCACACCGCCCAGCGGTCCCACCAGCAGCACATCCACGTTGTCCGGATTGGTATGCGAGTAGTCAAAGAGCGTTACACGCATCGAACCTATGATTATCGGTGCCCCAACAACATTGATCGTCGAGACAGCCTCCGGTGCCGGACCCGATGCGTCGATCGCGATCGGGCTGTTGTTCTGATATTGAGAGGCCACATCGTTGATCGTCAGGATGGCCGTGCCGGGTGCTCCGATCGGGCCTGCGGACAGCGCCAGAATGACGGTCTCATCAGGATCGGGAAGAGGAGAGTCGCCGCATATCGGTAGGCCGACAGTCTTGGACGCTTCGGTCGGGTTGAACGTTACCGTCGTATTGACTGAGAGATAGTCAATACCGCTCGTACAGGCAGCACCGCCGACGGCGGTCCCGTTCGACGTCGCGAAGTTCGCAGAGTCCGTGCCGCTCAGATCGCCCGTCCTTGTAATCGTTATCACGGCTGTCCGTGACTCGTTACCCTTATAGGCTGCTGCACTGAACTGTATTGACGGCGTCGGTGTCGGTGTCGGCGTCGGAGTTGGCGTAGGAGTAGGCGTCGGAGTTGGCGTCGGCGTCGGCGTCGGAGTAGGCGTCGGCGTCGGCGTCGGCGTCGGCGTAGGCGTAGGCGTAGGCGTCGGTGTCGGTTCCGGTGTAGGCGTCGGAGTCGGAGTAGGCGTCGGCGTCGGAGTTGGCGTAGGAGTAGGCGTCGGAGTTGGCGTCGGCGTCGGAGTTGGTGTCGGCGTCGGAGTTGGTGTCGGCGTCGGTGTCGGAGTAGGCGTCGGCGTCGGAGTTGGTGTCGGCGTCGGTGTCGGAGTAGGCGTCGGCGTCGGAGTTGGTGTCGGCGTCGGAGTTGGTGTCGGCGTCGGTGTCGGAGTAGGCGTCGGCGTAGGAGTAGGCGTCGGTGTAGGCGTCGGCGTCGGTGTTGGCGCAGGAGTCGGCGTTGGTGTAGACACAGGCACGTTCACCGTGAATGTCTCAACAGTGCCCGTCGCTACGAAGTTCGGCCCGATGTCTGCCACCTGCATCGGCTGTACGACTATCTGGTAAGTGCCGTTGTCGGCATTGTCCCACGTCCCGCCCGGCGGGATGATCCCGTACTGGGCAGTCCGAGGTGTGCCGTTCGTGTTGATATCGACGGCAAAGAACGCCGCAGGCACGTCAAACCCGCCAGGTCCCGTAACACGTATGTCATTCCCGTCGAGCGAAGAGACATTGATCCCGGCGTTAACGCCCACGTCGGTGTACGTCACGTCAAAGAAGTGTATGACCCCGCCCGGCGCGGTGATGTCAACCGAGTTGCCGACCGCAGTCGGCGGCGGATCGACCGGCACGCCCTGGGTCATTCGGATGGTTGCGGTCGTCGAACCCGACCTTCCGCTGAACGGGCCACCTGGGCTGCCAATGAAATCGATGCGGTATTCGATATCGAAAAAACTGTCCACATTCCAGTTGCCGCCCGGAAGCTGCGTCAGCGTCGTGTGGCCGGGGCTCGGCATGCCGAAATTCGTGCCCGCAGAAATGCGCAGCAGGTCAAAGTCAGGATCACCCGGCGGAAGTTGCCCGTACGAATAGAACACAGCCGTGTCGAATGACTGAACAGGAGTGCCCGGCGTCCTCGGAGCGCTCGTCCATCGTGGTCTGAACATTGGGAATCGGTATTGTGCGATGATATCCGGCAAGCGTTCCCGTTCCGCTCATCTCGAGCGTGAGTGTTCCCTTAAACTGATCCCGTTCGCCGCCCAGCGTGCCGCCCGGCGTGCGGATGATATCGGTAAATACATCGAAAAATCCATCGCTCTCGAGCGTAGTGCCCGGTGGTAGGCCGCCCACTACAGACACTGGCCACCCCTGATACGGGCACGGGGCAGGAAGGTCGGTCGTACCGCTGCCGTTACCCGCCGGCTGACACAGAGACCGCGGTCGCGGCCCCGATACTTGTGTCCATCGGATCGTCCCGGTCGTCGAACCTGACATTCCGCTGAAGGGGCCGCCCGGCTTTCCGACAAAATCGATCCGATACGTGATGTCAAAGAAGCTGTCGACCGCCCAACTGCCGCCCGGCAGCTGCGTAAGCGTTGTGTGGCCGGGGCTTGGCATGCCAAAGCCGGTTCCGGCCGTTACGCGCAGCAGGTCAAAGTCCGGATCACCATTGATTTGTCCCTGCAGGCCGAACATATCGGTCGGGAAGGACTGGATCGGGGCTCCCAGCACCCGCGGGCCGTTGTCGATCGTCACTTCGGCGGGGATGTCCTTGATCTTGAGAAACGCGGCCGCCGCTCCCGTCCCCCTCATGATGAGCCTCAGCGTACCCTGGGCCTGGTCTCTCTCGCCGCCAAGCGGGCCGCCGGGCGTGCGAATGATACCGGTGACGGTATCGAAAGACGCCACGTTGCTGACCGTCGTGCCCACAGGCAGCCCGTCGGTCATCAGCATCGGCCCGCCAAAATGGCGGCACGGCACAGGCAGATCGACCGTTCCCGAGCCGTTGTCTGACGCGATACAAATCGGCGGTGTCGGTGTTGGCGTCGGCGTCGGTGTTGGCGTCGGCGTCGGTGTTGGCGTCGGCGTCGGCGTCGGCGTCGGTGTCGGTGTCGGTGTGGGCGTAGGCGTAGGCGTGGCGTCGGTGTTGGCGTCGGCGTAGGTGTCGGTGTCGGTGTGGGCGTAGGCGTAGGCGTCGGTGTTGGCGTCGGCGTTGGTGTTGGCGTCGGCGTCGGCGTCGGTGTCGGTGTCGGCGGCCGATTGCGGAAGACGATGAACGTCTCATCCGGATACAGCTGAACAAACGCGAGACAGCTCATCGAACCCGCGGGCTGACCGGTGGCGTCGAGAAGCGGTATCTCTGAACAGCCGCTCGAGTAAGTCTGATTTTCCGTAGTCCCGTCTGAGAAGGTGGCGACCGCCCGGAACGGCTGCGTGTTATGCAGTGTGCCGCCGCCGGCGGGCAACTCGACCTCGAAAAAGATATCAAAGAAGCTGTCAGCCGGATAATCCGTTCCCGGGGTTTGCTGCATGACCCGGCCTTGCGACTGCCGCGTTGGCGACTCGCGTAGCATAAATGTTCCGAGCGGAGTTGTGGACGACAGGCTCAACTGGAGCATTTCGGTGTCATAGTAATCACGCCCGTCCGGGCCGCAGCCTGCGCACGTGTCGGCGCGATGCTGGGTCATCGCCGCGTGCGACCACTTGATCTCAACGCCATCCTGGCCCGAACTGCCGATATTTCTGAGCATCATTGTGCCGCCCGTATCGAAAGTGTCGTCGCCCGTTCCGGGATATTCTCCCGTTTCCGGACTCGAGCCGCCGCCGGGCCTTCCCGTAAGTGCCACGTCCTGACAAACGCCGCTCAACGGCGTCCAGCCAACCTGATTCACTTCACCGACCGAATAAGAACCCGCACTCAAATTCAAAAAGTCAACAATGCCGTTGCTGTCGGTCACCTGCGTATCGAGTATCGAACCCGCGCAGCCTGCGCCTGTATGGAGGTTCATCGTCCAGCCGGGCAGCGGCAAGCCGGTTGTATCGTTGATCTTGAGCACCGTGATCGAGTGGTTGATCGGCGTAGGTGTTGGTGTCGGCGTTGGTGTCGGCGGCTGATTGCGGAAGACGATGAACGTCTCGTCCGGAAACAGCGGAACGATCACCACGCATCTGATCGTGCCAACCGGCTGATCGCTGCTGTCCAAGAGCGGTATCGGCGAACAGTCGCCGGAGTGTGTACGATTTTGTATCGTACCATCTGAGAAGGTGCCTCTCACCGTATACGGCTGCCCAGTATGCAGTGTGGCACCACCCGGCGTATCGACCTCGAAAAAGACATCGAAGAAGCTGTCAGCCGGATAATCCGTTCCCGGGGTTTGCTGCATGACCCGGCCGTGCGACTGCCGCGTTGGCGACTCGCGTAGCATAAATGTTCCGAGCGGAGTTGTGGACGACAGGCTCATCGAGAGCATTTCGGTGTCGTAGTAGTCTCGTCCGTTTGGTCCACAGCCTGGGCAGGTTTGGGAACGATGCATCGTCAGAGGCCCGGTGAGCGTGAGGTCGCACGTTGAGCTGCCTACGGGGCAGCCTGAGATCTCGATCTTTATGGAAGCCCCGGAGTTGGAGCTTTCATCGCCCTCGCCGGGATATTCTCCCGTTGCCGGATTCGATCTGCCGCCGGGCCGCCCCGTAAGCATCGTGTCCTGACAAACGCCACTCATCGGCGTCCATCCAACCTGATTCACTTCACCGACCGAATAAGAACCCGCACTCAAATTCAAAAAGTCAACAATGCCGTTGCTGTCGGTCACCTGCGTATCGAGGAGCGATCCCGTGCAGCCCGGGCCTGAATAAAGGTTCATCGTCCAGCCGGGCAGCGGCAAGCCAGTCGTATCGTTGATCTTGAGCACCGTGATCGAGTGGTTGATCGGCGTCGGTGTCGGCGTTGGTGTCGGCGTCGGCGGCCGATTGCGGAAGACGATGAACGTCTCATCCGGATACAGCTGAACGAACGCGAGACAGCTCATCGAGCCTGCGGGCTGACCGGTGGCGTCGAGAAGCGGTACCTCTGAACAGCCGCTCGAGTAAGTCTGATTTTCCGTCGTCCCGTCTGAGAAGGTGGCGACCGCCCGGAACGGCTGCGTGTTATGCAGTGTGCCGCCGCCGGCGGGCAGTTCGACCTCAAAAAAGATATCAAAGAAGCTGTCAGCCGGATAATCCGTTCCCGGGGTTTGCTGCATGACCCGGCCTTGCGACTGCCGCGTTGGCGACTCGCGTAGCATAAATGGCCCGAGCGGAGTTGTGGACGACAGGCTCAACTGGAGCATTTCGGTGTCATAGTAATCACGCCCGTCCGGGCCGCAGCCTGCGCACGTGTCGGCGCGATGCTGGGTCATCGCCGCGCGCGACCACTTGATCTCAACGCCATCCTGGCCCGAACTGCCGATATTTCTGAGCATCATTGTGCCGCCCGTATCGAAAGTGTCGTCGCCTGCGCCGGGATATTCTCCCGTTTCCGGACTCGAGCCGCCGCCCGGCCTTCCGGTAAGTGCCACGTCCTGACAAACGCCGCTCAACGGCGTCCAGCCAACCTGATTCACTTCACCGACCGAATAAGAACCCGCACTCAAATTCAAAAAGTCAACGATGCCGTTGCTGTCGGTCACCTGCGTGTCGAGTATCGAACCCGCGCAGCCTGCACCTGTATGGAGGTTCATCGTCCAGCCGGACATCGGCAAGCCAGTCGTATCGTTGATCTTGAGCACCGTGATCGAGTGGTTGATCGGCGTAGGTGTTGGTGTCGGTGTTGGGGTAGGCACGACCGCCGGTATGCCCTGGGTCATTCGGATGGTTGCGGTCGTCGAACCAGTTCTTCCGTCGAAGGGGCCGCCGGGATGGCCAGCAAATTCGATCTCGTATTCGATGTCGAAAAAGCTGTCCACATTCCAGGTAGTGCCGCCCGGTTGACGCGTCAGCGTCGTGTGGCCGGGACTTGGCATATTGCAACAACTGCCGCCCCTTATCCGCAGCAGGTCAAAGTCCGGATCACCAATAGGCAATTGTCCCTCCAGACGAAACATATCGGTGTCGAATGACTGAACAGGATCGCCCGGTGTTCGCGGGGCGCTGTCCATCACGGCCAGGCTGATTGGGATCGGGATTGAACGACAATATCCGGCCATCGCTCCCGTTCCGCACATATCGAGCGTCATTGTCCCCTTAAATTCATCGCGCTCGCCTCCCAGCGGGCCGCCCGGTGTGCGGACGAAATCGTAAAATATATCAAAGAAAGAATCGCTTTCGAGCGTTGTCCCCGGCGGCAGGCCGTTCACTATAGACACAGGCCATCCCTGGATCGGGCACGGAGCCGGCAGATCGGTTGTACCACTGCCGTTATCCGGCCTCAGACACTCAGCCCGCGGCCGCGGCCCCGAGACCTGCGTCATTCGGATCGTTCCGGTCGTCGAACCCGACATACCGCTTAACGGCCCGCCCGGTTTTCCGACAAAGTCGATCCGGTAAAAAACGTCGAAGAAGCTGTCAACCGCCCAGGTGCCGCCCGGAAGCTGTGTCAGCGTCGTATGGCCGGGACTCGGCATGCCGAAGCCTGCTGCCCGCAGTGATGCGCAGGAGGTCAAAGTCCGGATCACCATTGATCTCTCCCTGCATGGCGATCATCGAAGTATCGAATGACTGTACCGGTTGGCCCGGGGAACGCGGGAGCGCTGTCCATTGTGATCTGCACAGGTATGGCTTTATCAAAAAGAGGGACAACGGCTCCCGCTAATATCGGCATCCGGAATGTTGCCTCTCCGGAGTCACTTTCACCACCCAGCGAACCCCCTGGTATTGTGCGCACGACACTGGTAAAGCTGTCGAGCGAGCCCGCACTACGGATCGGCTGGCCGGGAGGAAGGCCGTCGCTTATCACCACCGGCCCGCCCAGATATCTGCACGGAGCCGGAAGATCGATCGTGCCTAAGCCGTTATCCGGTGCAAAACAGGTCGTCGGCGTCGGTGTTGGCGTCGGTGTTGGCGTCGGTGTTGGCGTCGGAGTAGGCGTTGGTGTCGGCGTTGGCGTTGGAATGTCGCACTTGCCCGTGCTGCCCGCGTTGTAGATGCCCTGGATCTCGGTTATATCGAGAACACGGTTAAAGATCTCGATCTCGTCAGCTCTGCCGTTCAGGAAATAGGTGATCGGTACACCTTCCTGCTCGGCACCGATGAGGACCGGATGATTATCGACAGCAAAGGTAATGCTGCTGTTGCTCGCAAATAACGCACCGTCGAGATACAGCTTTTGCCCACTCGCACCGAGCGTGTAAGCGATGTGATACCACGTACCGGCGACCGGCGTAAACGCATTGCTAAACGTTACCGACACATTTCCCGCCCCGAGCTGTCCGCCTGTGTAGTAGATTACAAATGTATCCGAGACATCGTTTCCATAGTTCTTAGAAACGAGGACCTGTATTCCAGCCAAGCTATTTATCTGGAACCACCCGTCAACAGTCAGCTCGGATGAATTGAAACTCGGTGAATCAGCAACGCTAACATAATCCGAGGTCGCCGGGTTCAAGCTGTATGCCTGCCCGACCATGCCCGCTGCGTATGTAGCGCTGCCCATCAGCGTGCCGGTGTTGCCGCTGCCCGTCGAATCGTTCGTATTCATTCTCCGCCTTATGCCACATCACCATATTCAGCGGAGCCGGAAAACAAGTCGGAGTCGGTGTTGGATCTAATTCATATGCGACGACATCCGCTCCGCCGCCGTCCAGTGGCCCGCTGGATTCGTCCGAACGGGCGTGGTTGTTTAGTTGTGCTTGTTCAGGTAAGACGCTCACTTGTGCAGGTACCAAGCCGAGGAATTCCTGCACCGACTCCATAAATGAAAATACCGCGGCATTCGAGCCCGCGGCGGTCAATGAAATGATTGTCGTTGCGATTATTGCAAATATTACGATCCGGCGGTTGCGGGATCGCGTCCAAATATTATTCCCGAACATAGAGCTTACGCCTCCAGCCTTTAACGTTGAAAATCGCAAAAACGGACGGAAAACGCTGCTTCACAGTCGTTTGTGAAATAGTGTACATTTCTGCCCGGTCCATAATTCGAACCATTCGGATTATCTTTTCTACGTTACGCCAATTTTTGGCATAATCTGTGACGTAGGTCACAAATCAAGAATCTATTTTCGCTTGCCCATGATCAGTTGCCATTCGTCGGCGTGTGATGGGGCCGGGCGGCTTTGATGTGCCGGCCGGCTCGTTCGGCTACTTCATTTTCGACGGCCTCCGGACCGGCGAGACATACATCGTCACCGTAACGCAGCGGCGGTTCACCTTCCAGGTGCCCAGCCGCGTCGTTAACCTCACCGACAACATCGCCGACCTCGACTCAAACACACGCTGCCTCCCTGACCACTCCACCACAGAACTTGCGTTTACTACCGAACAGAAGGGAAGCCGTTGGGGAACAACGGCTAGGCAAAACGCCCCGATCCGAGCCTTGCGGAGTTTGAAGCGTCGCCGGTAAAGTCTCCTAATAGGTCGGTCTTGCAACAGTTAGCGGCCATTACTGCTGGTGGCCCGCGGATTGCTCTAGAGCGGTGGTGCGGACTACTCTCGCCCGCGATCTCGATAGCCAACCAGCCCAAAGTTATGTCACCTGATATTGCCACTGCTCCTCCCGAACCCATACTCGCCCGGATGTTAAGGTCCGAGGTGCCTACCGACGCACGTGAGAAGGAACGTATCCTCATTGTCGATGATTCCCGCGTCGTTCGACGGATGTTCTATCAGGATCTGTCGGCGAGGTTTGACTGTGTTGAGGCAGAGTCGTTCGATGACGCTGTCTCCCAACTCAAAACACAGGATTTTGCCGTGGTCATCACGGACATCATTATGCCGGGTCTTTCGGGTATCGAACTGCTGCGAAAGATCGTGGCCGACTTTCCGGATACGCCGGTGATCGTAGTTTCCGGGGTGGATCGTCCCCAGCGGGCGGTAGACGCGATGCGGGTCGGAGCTTTCGACTACCTGATCAAGCCGTGCGAGATCGACGTGTTAGAGATGTCGGTCGACCGGGCATTAGAACGCAGGGACCTCGTCCTTAAGACCCGGCGGTATAAGCTCGACCTAGAGACGCGAAATATCGAACTTGTTCGCAGCAAAGAACAGCTCGAGCGTCTGCAAATGCAGGTCCTCCGCCACGAGAAGATGGCGTCGCTCGGCCAGCTCGCTGCCGGTGTCGCCCACGAACTCAACAATCCGGTGGGTTTTGTTTACTCGAACATCGAGATCCTGGGGCAGTTCATCGGCGATCTCGCGGATCTGACGCACGCCCTGGACTCAGACGGCGCGATGAGTGACGTCGATGTATCACAGCTTAAGGAACGAATAGGGTATCCTGCGCTGCTCGACGAGATCAATTCCATACTCAGAGACTGTCGCGATGGAGCGGAACGGATCCGCGAGATCGTTCAGAATCTAAGGACGTTCTCACGCCTCGACGAGGCCGAATATAAGGAAACAGATATCCACGAAGGTTTGGACGCTACCATTCGCCTGCTCGGCGGCTATTTTGGCTCCGGCGACATATCAATTCGCCGCGAGTATGGAGACATCCCGCCCATCGAGACGTTTTCGGGCCAGTTGAATCAGGTATGGATGAATCTCCTCGTCAACGCAGCTCAGGCGATCGGGCCTAACAAAGGTGAAGTGACAGTCTTGACGCGGGCTGACGATGCGAACGTCTTTGTCGAGGTCACCGACACCGGTTGCGGGATCGCCATTCAGGACGTGAAGCGGATATATGACCCGTTTTTCACCACAAAACCGGTTGGAGCAGGTACGGGTCTCGGGCTATCGATCTCGCACAGCATAATGGAACGGCACGGTGGGAGTATCTCGGTCAGCACCGTGCTCGGCCAGGGAACTACCTTTAAGGTCAGACTCCCCCGCGAGTTTGAACCGGATTTCTCGGTTACCGAACGGTCGATAGCATGCTACCAGGCGGCATGATCTCAGATAAATATGAAACACAACCTACTAGTAGTTGACGACGAACCAGCTAATCTCCGCATGTTAGAGCGGCTCTTCCGCGACAAGTTTGACGTGGTGACGGCACTGTCGGGCCCCGAGGCGTTAGAGGCCCTTGCCCACTACGATGCCGCGGTGATCATATCCGATCAGCGAATGCCGGAGATGACCGGGATCGAATTCCTTCAGCGGGCATCAGAGATCAGACGCCAGACCGTTCGGATAATCCTCACTGGCTACACGGACGTTAACGATCTGGTCTCGGCGATCAACTCCGGCGTGATCTATAAGTACATCACCAAGCCGTGGGTAAACAGCGACTTGATGCAGACCGTGCAACGGGCGGTCGAGCATTACGATGCTACAAAGCAGCATCATCAGCTCGCGCAGGAAAATGATCGTTTGAAGGAACGAATACATACCAATGTCGACCGGCTGATAGCCGGGATGATAGAGATCCTCGCGCAGCGGAATCACAGTCTGGTCGAGCACTGCCGTCGAACGGCGAATTACTCCACTCTGATCGCCGGAAATCTCGGCCTCGACCACGACAGCGTAACAACGCTCACGCACGCGGCCTTGCTGCATGAACTGCCGAATATGAGGATGCCCTTTGACATGGGATTCAACAGTTCCGCCCTGACGCCGGACCAGTATCGGGTTACCCGCGCGGCTTTTGATAACGGGCTGCAAATGATCTCGGATGTTCCCGACCTTGACGATACGGCAACGATCATCCGCTGCCAGCACGAGCATTTTGACGGGACGGGCTTTTTTGGCCGGCTTGAGGGCGAAGCGATCCCGCTCTTGTCAAGGATCCTGGCCGTCGCGAGTGCGTTCGACGATCTGCACTCCGGTCGAAACCCGGCGTTGCTTTCTACAGACGAGGAGGCGGTTGAATGGCTGCGTAAGCAATCCGCGACCTTGTTTGACCCTCAAATAGTCGACGCCTGTCTCAGCTTGAACCTAATGCCTCCCCCCGATCTGCTATCCGCCGCCGATCGAGGCCGGCTCGGTCCTGGTCACGACATGCCCGCCCCCATGATCGCAGCGACTCTATAATCACAAAATGAACCCACATTCACCCACAAACAGGACCGTTTTGGTCATCAGCGACCGTCCCGAACAATTTGCCGTGACGACGTCAATGCTCAAAAAAGAGGGATTTAACATCGCCTTCGAGAACGACTTGTGTCGCGGCATTGATCTGGTCAACACGTCGTCGCCCGAGGTGATAATAAGCGAATTGGCCGGGCCGAATCTCGACGGGCTCGAACTGTGTTCCCTTATTCGCCGAGAAGGGTCTCCCTACGGGCCCCAAGTCGTGCTGGTCGGCGATCTTTCGAAACGATCTTCGATCGTTGCCGACGGTCTGGACAGCGGGGCCATCGACTATCTGCAAAAGCCCATTGACCCGATCGAACTGTACGAGCGGTGCAGCGGCCTGCTGGCGGCCGACGCTCCGGCGGCACTGCCGATGGATGAGGACGAGAACCTCTTTCTCTCGCTTATCGACAACATCTCCGAGGCGGTGACGATCGTTGGAGCCGAGGGCTCCGTCCTGTTTGAGAGCCCGTCGGCGGCCCGCATTCTGGGCCACGCAACCGGTGCGTTGTTGGGAAAGCAGATGGCTGAATTCGTTCATCCTGCTGACCTAAGCGAGTTCAATGAGTTCATCAATTCGGTCTATTGGATCGGCGATTCGGCCGACTCGATGGAGTATCGGCTTCGCTGCGATGACGGCTCGTGGAAACTTGTAGAATCCGTGGCCCGATCCATCCACGATCCGAGGTTTGGTTCGGCGATCGTGGTCACCTCGCGCGAGAAGGCTTACGAGCGGTTTGCCCTGGGCGGCGCGCTTGAGAATGATGTGCTTCGCCAAGCGCTGTTCGATAATGCAGCGATCGGCATGGCTGTGTTGTCGCCATCGGGCCACGTGATCGAGACGAACCGGGCACTACGCGAAATGCTCGATCACCGGGATGACGAACTGCAGGGAATGGCGCTTTCCGAGATCATCCTTCCCCGTGACCCCGAGGCCGACCGGCGGGCTCTGGCCGACGTCATGAGCGGCCGACGTGCGGATTACCGGTTTAGAAACGGCTATTATCTTCCGGATGGCGACAGCATCTGGGGCGAACTCATCCTGGTCGCAATTCCGGGTCCCGGTGACGGCGACCGCTGCCTGATGGTCATATTCGAAGACCCTTTTGCGGCCGTGCCCGAGCCGTCCGAGGCCAGGCCCGCCGTCGCCCCAAGAGCCAGCGCCACAAACGTCCTTGACATGACGCGCTGGAAGATCAACAAGGACCTGATCAGCAGAAACTAGGTCTCTCACATCTCCCGTCACACCTCTCCTTTTTCGCTTGCCCGCGGAAGCAGCGGAGCGGCTGCTCCCCGGACAGCGAGCAAAGGGCCGCGGCACCTCCCCCGCGGCCCTTCTTTTTCTGACCGGTCACATGAAACTGGGCCTTTGCCCTGGCGGCGAAATTCGCTTGTATTACGTTCTGCACGGTGCTACTATTCGCGCACCGTATTCGCTTTTGTTTTTGCTCCCCGAGCGCGACGGAGCTTGCGTTACGAACGCGAGCTGTCAAACGCGAGGAGTCGGCCTTGTAGTTGAGGCGAACGGAGGCTTCGATATCAAAGAGCAAGCCCACTTATGCTCGAGCGCATTTGAACAATCAGTATATTTGTGTCCGCTAGGTCGCGGAGCACGCCAGAGCGACTTCTGCAGAACTGCTGCCAGGACGGCCGGGCTCGGCGGACTCGGTCAGGGCCGGTATCTGCTGGACGCCAGAACCGGATGAAGGATCCCCAGCTAATAATGTCTGCGCCAGCGCAAAGTTCAAAGGCGAGAATACTGATCGTCGACGATGAACCCGCGGTAAGGAACCTCTTTAGCCTCATCCTCAGCGACCACTACGATTGCACGTTGGCCGGATCCGCGGAGGAAGCTATCGAGCTTCTGACCGACGAGTTTTTTGACCTAGTCGTCAGCGATATAAATATGAGCGGGATGAGCGGGATCGAATTGATCTCTGCCGTCGTCGCGGCTTCGCCGGACACGGTTGTGATGGTTATAAGCGCTGGTCAGGATATCAATAGCCCGATCGAGGCGATACGCCGAGGAGCGTTCGACTACATCAGAAAGCCGATCGAGATCGATCAGGTCGAGATGGCGGTCGAGCGGGCGGTAGGGCATTCCAGACTGTTGGTCTCAAAACGCAGGCATGAGCAAGAACTTGAGGACCTGGTTGAACAGCGTGCCCAAAAGCTGCGTTACATGGCCTATCATGACACGGTGACGGGCTTGCCGAACCGCACATTTTTTGAGGAGCATCTTGCAAAACAACTCTCAGAACGATCCAACGTTGCGATCCTTTTTGTATCGGTCGATAGATTCGAAGGGTTACGGGCCGCTCTTGGACATTCTTTTTCCGACCGGATACTTAAGGAAGTTGGCGAGCGGTTGCGCGATGTGCTTCCCCAAGGATCAGTTACGGCGAAATATGAGAGTGACGAATATGCACTTTTGGTCCAACCGGTGAGCGATAAGGACTCTGGGGAAATGGCCGCAGTCATTGAGCGTGTTTTTGAGAGTTTCAATGAACCTATTGTTCTTGATGACTACGAGATCCAGATCTCGATCAGCATCGGGATCAGCAGGTCCGCGGCTGACGGTACCGATGCACCTGTCCTGATCAAGAACGCCGGCGCGGCCCTCTCGCATGCCAAGAAGCAAGGCGGCAACAACCATCAGTTCTACACATCGGGCATCCAAAAGTCGGCCTTAAAAACCCTGACGCTCGAGAACGAACTGCGGCATGCTTTAGAGCGTTGCGAGCTCGAGTTGCACTACCAGCCAAAGATCGACGTGAACACGTCTAGGATCGTCGGTATGGAGGCACTTGCCCGATGGAATCACAGGGAGTTGGGCCTGATCTCACCGGCGGAATTCATTCCGGTTGCGGAGGAAACGGGGCTGATCATACCTATCGGCGAGTGGGTCCTGAGCACGGCGTGCGTCGACACAAAGGCCTGGCACGAGATGGGATTTGACCTAACTGTTGCAGTGAACCTCTCTCCGCGTCAGTTTCAGCAAAGCCGTGTTTCGGAAAAGCTGGCGGCCATAGTTCGGGACTCGGGGCTCGATGCGCGCTATGTGAATCTCGAGGTTACCGAAAGCTCGATCATGAATAATGCTGAAGCCGCGACCGTGATCCTGGGCGACCTGCGCGAGATCGGCATTCAAATTTCACTGGACGATTTTGGCACGGGGTACTCGTCACTCGGCTACTTAAAGCACTTGCCGATAGACGTGCTGAAGATAGACCGATCCTTCATTAAGGATGTCACTGTGGATCCGGACGATGCCGCGCTCGTAATGGCCGTCATAACCCTTGCACACAATTTACGCCTAAAGGTCGTGGCTGAAGGGATCGAGACTAAAGCTCAATTGCGGTTTCTTCATCTCTTACGCTGCGATGAGTGGCAAGGCTATCTCGCGAGCAAACCTATTCCGGCGAAAATGTTCGAGGCTTACCTGACCAAATATTCTAGTCAGCAGCAAGAATTAGGATCTGATGCATCGATCGACTCTAGGGACGTCGCGTAGAAATATCGCCGGAGTCGATAGCCCATTTCGCCCCAGCCTGGAAAAATCGCCTCACCATCGACGTTCAATAGCTGAATCTGCGGGACTGTCCGCGGCATGGGTACTTCTCTGCAAGTTACAGCGCCCATTAGGTTTAAGCCGGCTGTGGCATTGCCAAGCTTCTTTGGCACCTGACTTGCTACATAGATAGCGGCTGCGACGCCGCAGCCGACATGCTTCACTTCCGAATACAGTACTCCCACACGAGTTCGAGATTGAAACGGTCGACGCCTCCCACACGCTAAGACAAGGCCTGTCAGGACATCGACAGGCCTTTTCCCACCCCACTACTATGTTTCACTCCATCGCCCTTCGAATCAGCCTGCTCGTGCTCATCCTTCTCCCAGCCCTCTCACGATCGACCGTCGCCCAAGCGGCAACCGAGGTCTATCAGGATCCGGTTGCTAGTGTAATAACCTATGCCACAATCAGCGTTCAATCCGTCGCCTCGGGATCACTAACGGGCAAGGTCGTGAATGATACCGGTACCGCCGACCAGCCGGAGGGCGTTGGCGGAGTAAGAGTCGTACTTCGTTCGGTGAATGACCCGAACGGACACTCCGCGCAACACCAGATCTCTGACCCGGCCGGGTATTTCTACTTCGCCGGACTGCGGCTCGATAAATATCTGATACGAGTTGACCCGATCAGTCTTCCAGCACGGTTCCGTGTGCGGGACGATGCAGGGCGGACGGTCGATGTCACGCAGCGTGTCCCCACAAAGATAGATCTTCCGATAAGCGCCGAACGAGCGATAACCGGCACTGTATTTATCGATAAGGATGGGAACGGTGAGTTTAGTGCCGGAAAGGATGTGCCCGTTCAGGGCGCCATGATCACTATGGGTGGGGCTTTTGCCGTGTCCAAAGCGGACGGCACCTATTCTTTCCGTGACCTGCCGGCCGGCCGAGTTGCGATCCTGGTGGAATGGCCGGGACGCGACCTGAGGACGCACGTGCTCCTTCATCTCGCCAACGGGCCTGTGAAAAACCGGGTCGTAAACATCGCGAGAGAGCTCTGAACCCCGTTGATGCGAAATCTAAAATTAACTTAGGAGAAAACTCTCATGTTCAAGAATAGACTCACGAGCTTCCTGCTTTCCGGCGCAATTACATTGTTGCTGTGCATTAGCGCAGTTGCCCAGGATCAAACGACTCGCGACGCAAGGGACGATCCGGCGACGCAATACAAAAGTGTTGTCCTCGACGGTGAACAAAAACTTTCACTCGACTTCACGATCACCGCCCTTGGCTCGGTGACCATCCAAGTCCTTCAGAAAGCGCCGATCGGAGCGGCCGGCGAACCTAAAGGCATTAGCGGCTTTAAGGTGCGCCTGCGTTCGCGGGATCGAGGCTACGAAAAGTGGCACCTCGATCAGCTTACGGATGTCGAGGGTGTCTACACTTTTGAATGCCTCCGGCCCGGCAATTACCTGATCGAGCTAGATCCCGCCAACCTTACAGGAATCGTGCCGGGACCGGCCTTTGTCTCTCCGGGCTCGAAATAAGACTGTGGCCGTTTTTCAGGCCGCTCACTCTCCCACCTTTAAAAACACACCTCTTACATCATGAAAAACCTCTTCCCATTGCTTCTGCTTCTTGTTTGTTTCGCTGCCAGCCCGGCCCAGGATCGTTATTACTATGTCGATCCAAGTAGCTTACGCCCACCGATGCAATCGACGCCGAGCAGGCTCCGCTCCCCGTCGACAACGGCGACCAACACGCCCGCTCGAGGAATAGCTTCAGTCATACTCACGGTGCACAACGGTTACCCCGACAGGGAATCTCGCCTGACGAGCAACCCGTCACCGATGATGACGATGACGATCGGAAAGCACCTAAAAGGCCACACTACCGGCAACGCGCTGATCGATTCGTATATTGTCGATTCAAGCCGCCGCTATAATATCGATCCGCTGCTCATCTATGCCCAGATGGCACAGGAATCGGCGTTCAGGGTGCGTGCGCTGTCTCATAAAGGCGCGAGCGGGCTGATGCAGCTCATGCCGCCGACGGCCCGAAGAATGGGCGTCACAGATATATACGACCCCAAACAGAACATCGAGGGCGGGATCAAGTACATGCGGCTCCTGTTGAACATGTTTGGGGGCGACCTGAACTTGGCGCTTGCGGGCTACAACGCCGGGGAAGGGGCCGTCATCAAGTACGGATACAAGATTCCTCCCTACAACGAAACACAGAACTACGTTCGAATCATCTCGGCCCGCTATAAGGGGATGACGTACGGGGCAAGAGGATATATCCGAAAGGACTAAGCCAACAGGCTTTCTGCTCTAACGGAACGGATCATTCAAAACGATCTCGTCACAATAGCCATGGTTCGCGGCCGGTCACCCGGCCGCATTTTTGTATTCAACAGACGGCGCTGCGGAGGAGATCGCGTGTCACGTCACTCTGCCCTCTGCTTTGCACGGCTAGCGATGCGTGCGAGCGTCTTTCGGTCGATATCGAGGATCCTGGAAGCAGCCTGCTTGTTTCCTCCGGTTTGTTCCAGGACATCCAAGACATACTCTTCCTCGATCTCGGCAAGCGTCCGCAAGGGGCGCTCGCTGACTGCGGATACGGCGGGGCTCGCTGCACGCGTGCCTTCGTCAGACTGGATACGGGCAGGAAGGTGCTCGGGGTACACGACATCGTCCGTCAGAGAGGCCGAGTGCAGCACCGCATTCTCAAGTTCGCGAATATTTCCCGGCCACTGGTATTTCTCAAAGATCGCAAGGGTGCTCGCGGCGAAGGACAGGCGTTCGTTAACCTGCCGCGCAAAATGCTCTGCCAACAGTCCAATATCCTCTTTACGCTTGCGAAGCGGGGGCAGATTTATCGTAACTGCATTAAGCCGATACATGAGGTCCTGTCGGAATGCGCCGCTTGCGACGTCGGCCTCAATGTCGCGGTTCGTCGCGGCAATAACACGAACATCTACGCTGATATTACGGTTAGCTCCAACGCGGCGGATCTCGCCTTCCTGCAGTGTGCGGAGTAGTTTGACCTGAAACAGCGGGTTGGTCTCGGTGATCTCGTCGAGGAACAGCGTTCCCCCCGTGGCCTCTTCCCACAGCCCCATGCCGCTCGCGATCGGCACCGGTGAAGGAGCCTCGCGCATGACCAAAAAGCTCAGATTCGATCAGTTCGGTAGGGATCGCCCCGCAATTGACGGTCACAAACCTCTTGTCGGCCCTCGCGCTGCCGCAAATCGATCGCGCGAGCGACCACCTCCTTGCCGGTGCCGGACTCGCCGGTGATTAGGACTGGAAGGTTCGTCCGGGCCACCCGACCGACCATCTTAAGACATTCAACGAATCGTGGGGACACCCCGATCAATGGCAGATCGGATCGATATCCGCCAGCCCTGTCCTCGCGATCGCCCTTTCGACGTCCGCGATTGAGGAGCCGCTCCTTGACCTCGGTCGAGATCTTTAGGACATCAGAGAACGAAAAGGGCTTTAGTAAATAGTCATATGCGCCGGTCGAGGTCGCATCCAACGCCCCGGCCGCAGAGCCCTGGCCCGTCATCAGGACGAACCGTGCTGCAGGCTGCATCTCGGTAAATTTGTGCAAGACCGAATAGCCGTCGGGGCCGCCCAGGACTACATCGCAGAAAACCAGCTTCCACTCCCGTTCCGCAAGTTTAGCGATGGCGTCATCGGCAGTGCTGACAGTGCTCACAGACCAACCGTCGTCTCCGAGTATCCCGGCAACTAAATCACTTATCTGCTGCTCATCATCGATGACCAGGGCATGCAGGAGTTGTGTCACGCCATAATAGTAACATCGGATGGCGCATAATGATCAAATAATGCCACCGGCGTGCAGAGTGCGGCTCGTTACGAATAACAGTTCCCGGTCAGTGGCCGTGCGGGCGCGTGGCGTGAGCCTGATCGAGATATTCAATGAAGGGCGCGCGAATATTTTTTGCGGCGGCCCCGTCCCGGCAACTTTTTTCGTACGGGGCAGCCTCATCGAGGCGGCCCTGCATTATGAGTACATAAGCTAGGCCCCGTCGATGTATCGCCATGTGCAGCACTCAGGCATAGTTTTGCCAGAAAAGGCGCGAAAGAGTAGGTCGAGATGCGGAGTCTCGCCTGCTAAGACCTGTGCGGTCGTCTTAGAAGGAATATGCGAATGCGAGGTTGATGTGTTCGGCTGTTCGTCGGCGTGAAAGGCGATAGCGTGTGTCGAAGCGGCGGACCTCGACTCCCATCTGAAACTGAGGGCTGAATTTGTAGATGACTTCACCGGCGAAGGCCAGATTTCTCATGCGCCAGTCGCGCGAGGCGACACTGGTCAGGTCAGCATCGTCCGGATCATCTAGGCCGACAGTGCCATAGAAAGCAAGTTTATTGCCTTTTGTTCGCGGCGTGACCGCGAGCTGCATCCACCCGCCTCGGGTCGAGATCGCTCGTATACCGTCGGCAGTGGCGGCGTTGCCTTGAATATGGGCAAAGTCTGTGTTCACGCCCTGAAAGACACCAGCCTGAAATCCGCCAAGTCCTTGTCCGATAAATGCCTCACCGGTGACGGCGAAAATGTCGGAGAATGGCAAATTCCAATCGGCGGCTACGCCCCATGACTCGTCGGTGTATCGCGTATTCGACGGCCCGGAGTAGGCCGCGAGCCGCCCGACATGCCCTGACACGCCGAACGAACCGTTCTTTTTGCTTCCGAACCAGTTTTTTCCGCCGTATGCCAAGCGACTTTGGAAGAAGGGGACGCCGGATGTCGATCCTGAGTTTGGCTGCAGAAAGAAACCGCCCGTGGTCGACGAATCTCCGCTCTGTGGGGCCAGCACCGCTGCTTGCCATGAGACGTTGCCGAACTTCCTCTCGACCTTGATCTGCGGAATGCGGGCCCAGTTGTTACCCGCAGCCGCCATCTGCGGGATCGCGGCGGCGGCCAGCGAGACCGGATTCTGCGGCGCGAACGGCATCCAGTCCTGCCCGATCGTAAGGCCTGTTCTTTCCCAATCGAGCCGAACGTTTGCCAGCCGCAGGCGCACCAGTCCAAAGTTCTCACCGATCCCGACGCCGGGTGAGCCTCCGAAGAAATCTGCCTCGATGACGGCGCCGAGACGGGCGTGCCCGACCTTCGCGCCTTCCAGTTTGAGTCCAAGACGTGTTTGTCTCAGGCTGGCACTCGTTCCGCCGTTTCCTGCAGCGGATGCAAACATGGGCACATCGGCATTATTGGTGCCCCTCGTGTTGCCGTAGGCATTGAAATAGATCGTTCCGTAGGGCGTGAGCCGAACGCCGCCCAGATCGACCCCAATGTCACGAGGCTTGACTGGAGGAGTTGCTGATTCGGGCTTTGCTGTTACGGTTTGAGAAACCGCCGTCGTAGCCTCGGTGTGGGACTGCACCGGCGGCGTCTGGCGTCGGGCAAGTTCAGCGGCAAGCATATTGACCTTCTGTTCGAGTTCTTCGATCCGGCGTGTCAGCTCGTCTACGTTCGGCTTGGCCGCACTTGTTTGCCCCGCTGCCGTGGCGGCTGCGATAGCGATGAATGCTACGCAAATGATGATCCGTTCAACGAAGCCCATATTTTTTCCTCATGAGCAATAGAGTGCTCTGATCTAATTTTCCGCCCGTTAACGGCATCTGTTTATGACCCACGTCATATGTCCTGTGTGTTGATTGACGGGGACGCGCTAGAATTGAATCCAACACAATGACCCAGATCGAAGACAAATACATCGAAATGATCGTCGCACACTCGTCCTCTCGGCGGTTTTCTTCAGGCGAGATCGTGTTTTCCGAGGGTGATGACGCGACATTCCTGCCGTTCATTCGCTCGGGCCGGATCAAAATGGTCCGCTATCCCGAGCCCGGAAAAGAGGTGATCGTCGGCACGTTCGGTTCCGGTGAGATCTTTGCCATACCGCCCGCGATGGACGGGAAGAACTTTCCCGCCACGGCCGTCGCGATGGAGGAATCGGAATTATTATTCATGCCGAGGGCCGATTTCAAGGCTCTAATGAACGGCTCGCCTGAGTTTTCGGCACTCATACTTGAGCAGATGTGCGGACTCCTCCGCCAAAAGGCAGAAACAGTGCGCATCCTCGCGACGCCCTCAGCCGAGCAGCGAATCGCTGGCGTGCTGTTAGGCATAGTGGGCGAGATGAACGGCACTGGGCCGCGCCGCATAGACGAGCGCCGCCAGGATATCGCCGACATGGCGGGATTGACCATCGAAACCACCATCCGCTCGATCCGCCGCATGGCGGCTCGCGACCTATTCAGGATCGTTCACGGCAAGATCTATATCGATTCGGTCGGGCATCTTCGCCGCTTCGTCGAGTAGTCCCGCTTTTTCGCCGGTATGAGGCAGGTCATATTCCCGACACCGTCACGTCGGTAAACTGTCATAAGTCATCAGGAGGACTTATGAATCTAGACCTACATACAAAGACAGTTCGCGAGATCGCTCTGGATATGCCGATATCGACGCGAATATTCGAGGCTCACAAGATCGATTACTGCTGCCATGGGGATACAAACTTTGACGAGGCCTGCCGGAGCGCGGGTCTGAATCCGGACGCGGTGATCGAACAGATCGGCGGCGTCGTCGACAAACTCGGTAACCGTGAGCTTGATTGGCTAAACGACGCCTCGCTTACCGAGGTGATGGACTATATTCTCGACAAGCACCACGCCTTCACTCGCGACGAAATGGCCCAATTAACGGCGCTGGCGAATAAGGTCGCGACACGGCACGGCGAACATCTGCCCGCGCTTTTAGAACTCAAATCGACGTTTCAGGAACTCTGCGACGATCTCGAACCGCACATGCTCAAGGAGGAGGAAGTGCTGTTTCCATACATCGAGGAGATGGAAGCCCGGCATGACGAGAAACAACCACCGAGGTTTCCGCCGTTTGCCACCGTTCGAAATCCGGTCGGCATGATGTCCATCGAGCATGAGGCGGTGGGTGAACTGCTTGTCAAGATGCGGAAGCTGACCGACGATTACACGCTGCCCGACTGGGCGTGTCCGAGTTTTACGGCACTGTACCATCGATTGGCGGACCTTGAGGCCGACGTGCATCAGCACATTCATCTGGAAAATAATCTGCTCTTCCCGAAGGCGATTGAGATGGAACAAAGCCTGTTTGCGGAAGCGATGTAGAATATGGCAATGTCCGCAGCTGCCACGAACGTCGCCCCTCCGCGTCGTATCCGGCTCAGGCAGATCGTTCTGCCGACCGAACACGGCTCGTGGGGCTTTCTTTTTGAACCGATCGTTGCCGGGCTTGCCGTTGCCTTCTCGGCAGCGGGCATTTGGATAGCCGTGACGGTTATCGGTGCGTTTCTAGTCCGCCGTCCGCTACAGGTGCTGATCGGCGTCTGGCGGCGGGGCGACGTCAACATGATCGCCCCGGTGGCCGCAACTTTTCTTACGGCATTCACGGTGCTTATCGGCGGCGGGTTGGTTGCCGTGGTGGTCACGGCTGGTGTCCCGAGCCTGATTCCGCTAGCCGCGGTTGTGCCGCTTGCGATCTTTCAGTTGTGGTATGAGGCCGCGCGGCCTGGGCGGCAGCTATTGGCTGAACTATCCGGCGGCATCGTGATGGCCGCGACCGCGGCGTCGATGGCGCTCGCCGCCGGCATGACGTGGGCCGCCGCTGCGGGTCTGTGGTTCATTTTCGCCGCTCGGTTTCTGCCGTCGGTCCTGTATGTCAGGAATAGGCTTGCCCTCGAAAAAGGGAAGCCGATGTCATACTCGACTCCGATTGGTGCCCATGTTCTCGCGCTCGCCGCCGCTGCGGCCCTCGCCGGCTTGGGCGTCATCCCGCTGCTGCCGGTCGGAGTGTTCCTCTTGCTTCTTGTTCGAGCGTCCGTTGGCCTCTCACCGGCGCGGCGTCGGATAAAGGCGATGAAGATCGGTGTGTGGGAAGTAATTTACGGCGCGATGCTCGTCGCGGTCGTGATCTTTTCTTATCTCTCGGGCAGCTAGATCCCGGCTCCACATTCAAACATCGCATCTCTCTCTTCGGCGAGGATAGGCAACGCGGCTTCGCGTAGGGTGCTTTTGTCCTTGTCGGGGCCGACACGCTCGAAGAGCGCCTCGCCCGCGATCTCGAGGTACTTTATCCCCGAATTGCTCAGCAGGGAATTGAGCTTCTCCGAGTACTTCGACAGGTGATCTTCGATGAATGATACGGCTGCGTCAGCCGTTATCTCGGCGTTCTTATCATCCCCGCATTCACGTGCGTAGAGTTCCTTGAGCCGCAGGTAGCCGACAAAACCGGCCTCGACGGCGATGTGATCGGGCAGTTCGTTCGTTCTTGTCTTGAAACCAAAAGCGTCGTAATACGCAGCCAACTCCGACAGCATCTGGCCGGGCTCGACCCAGCTGCGATAGCTTACCTCGCGGCCCGGTGCCGGCCCGCCGGGACCGAATATAGAATGAAAGAATCCTTCGGTCGCCTCTGTTTGGGCGGCCAGTGCGGCCTCTGCAAGACGTTTATCCTTGACCTGTTCCCCGAGCATCGCGACCTGGGTGAACCAATCTCCCTGCGGGCAATCGAATAGCAAGCTGATAAGCCGCCATTCAGCGGCCTCGTTGATCAATGTGTCGGCGTCCTTCATATTATGTATTCCTCTTAAACACTCGCTGTGCTACTCCGCTCCGAACCGGTCCAAACATGCTCGAGCAGGCCGAGCTTTTCGTCATCCGAAAGTGCGGCGTCGAGGAGCGGATACAGATACTCTGCCTCACGCTTGTCGTGATGGCCGCATAGGCGAAGGTAGAATGCCTCGTGGCCCAACAACCGCAGAACTGCCTTTTCTATGTCGTCGGCATCTGCGAGCGCGGCCGTAGATCCAATTAGCAAAGCCGTATGTGCACGCATCTTCTCGTGCTCGTCGAGGAAGAGCTTTGGAGCGCCCACGGCAGGGAACTCGCACCGTTCCGAGTAGATTGGCAGCAGTTTGTCCTCTTCGTCGTTCATATGCCGCATTAGACAGTCCTCGTATCGCTCAAGAGCAGTCAATGCACTGGAGCGATCGAGATGCAGCAACGCCCGCTGATGTTCGAGAAAAATCGCATCTAGCTCGTCGTGGACCGACATCAGACTGGCTATAGATAAAGTCATTATTTCAACATCATCGGCACCCAGCCGGTGCGCATCTTACGTCCGCCGACCTCGCCGTGCGCGGCTTCCCAAACAGCGAATGCCGATTGCGTCGGAGCCGCGGACGAGAAGCCCACCGGTACCGGGCGCGTGATGACTACGGCCCAGCCGGTTTTTGTCTTCACGCCTTTTCCTTTGGATGTCGTGCTCGCGGCGGGCGTGAGCGTCCCGGGCCCTTCGGCGATCATGTCCTCGACGGGCTGTTCACGCGGGCCCGCACGCCGGTTGCCTAGACCTCTCGCCGGAGCGTAGCGTGCGGCCGCCTCGGCCAAAGCCTGAGGGTTGCCCTCCAGCGACTTTGCCTGCGAAGGATAGTGGTCCACCGAAGCGTTTGGGTAGATGCTTTGGATCTCATCTGCCCGGCCCTCGACGATCGCCTGCCAATCTGCCCGCCAGAAAGCGATCTCGACGGTCTTGCCCGTTTCGCCCATCTGCGGTGCGGGCACATTCGGGTCGATCTTAGCCGGGATCTGTACGGCGCATCCGTCAATAAAGTGCTTCGGCCCGGGCATGTCGTTCTGGGTGGTGTCGAGCCATTCGAGCCGGAATGCTATCTCTAAGCCATCCGTGATCGCCTTGACCTGCACCTCGGCAGTCGAAGGCTCCATCACCCGCGGATCGACCAGGTCCTGCGGGATCATCTTAGAGACGTGAAGCGGGACCGGTTCCCAAAGGCTTGCATTCGGGTCGAGTGTTATCGCCGTGACCGTGGCCACGTTGAGTTCTGCAGTTGGGACCTGCGTCCTGCTGCATCCAGACGCAAGGAAAGTACTTATTATTATTGCGAGCGTTAACAGTCGCATAGTGTTAGCAAACCTCCTAATCACGATGATTGTGCATGCCCAGGAGACCCTCTCCGGGGCGCCATCAACGAACTAAGTCCTCCATTATCAACCGCACCCATGCTGTTCTCATTTTCCGGGCGCCGACCTCAGCGTGCGATCCTTCCCAGACCGCAAACGCAATATTTGTCGGATTTGACCGTGAAAAACCTTTTGGAATGGGCCGTGACAGAACGACCGCCCAGCCCGAGGACGTTCTCACACCTCGCCCCTTCGAGAAGCTATTCGTAGCCGGCCGCAGGTCCATTGGCCCCAACCCGACCAGATCTTCAACGGGTTGTTCACGCGGCCCGGCACGTCGGTTGCCGAGGGCACGGGCAGGTGACTCGCGCATAGAAAACTCGGTTTGAGCTGCAATGTTCTTCTCCAGGGGTTTGGCGTTGGCGTTATAGTGATCGATCGAAGCATTCGGATACAGCACGTTGATAGTATCAGCCCTTCCATCGACTATCGCCTGCCAATCGGCCCGCCAAAATGTCATGTCGACCGGCAGGCTCGGCTGGCCCATTGCAATAACGGGTGTAACCGGTGCGATCGTCGTCGGCAATTGAATCGCACAGGCATCCGGAAATGCTCCTGGCCTAGGCCGATCGTCCAGTGTTTTGTCCAGCCATTCGAGCCGGATCGCGATATTGGTCCCGTCCGAGATGCCACGTACCTGTATTTCCTGCGTCGACGGTTCGAGCAGTTTGGGTGTCACGAGATCCTGCGGCACAAGTTTGGCCGTGTAGAATGCAACGGAACTCCAGACGGAAGCGTTCGGGTCAAGTGTAAGCTCCTTTACGGGCACGACACGAACCTCAGACGGTGCAGTCCTTTGCGCAGGGCCGAACCAGACCGAAAGGAGACTCAAAACGATGAAGACCACGGGTCGCATTCAGGAATCTCCTCACGGGCAATTGGTGCGCGTGATCTGATAGACCTTGTCGTAGGCCGGGCGAATGTGCACCGGCTCCTTGAACGGGACATTGACGAGTTCTTTGCCGTTTTCGTCCATGCCAATGGCCTTGTCGCCGACGCGTTTCCACTTACGGACGATACTGGCGGTCGAGCCGAAAAGCCCGAGCAAGCTCGTCAGCTCGGGATCGTTCGGTGCGTTTCTGTAAACCTCGACCGCCTTATCGACCCCCGGCCCGAACATCTGCCGCGTGAAATGCGTCGGCACATGGATCGGGGGGATGTAATAGACATTCGGCTCGAGACCGAATTGCGGGAAGAGCGGCAGGCGCGACCTTCTTGACATGGACCAGATAATCGAGCGGATTGTCCTCTTGCGCTTTGTCCGGCGTATTGAGAAAGCCCGCCATACGGATCTTGCCGATGCAGTTCTCAAAGCACTGGGGCGATAGGCCCTGCTCGACCTTTGGATAGCACGCAATGCACTTCTCCGACGTTCGACGTCATCGGATTGAAAAAGACCTTTTTATAAGGACATCCACGAACGCACTCCTGATACCCTCGGCATCGGCCTTGGTCTACCAGAACAATTCCGTCCTCAGGACGCTTGTAGATCGAGCCGCGGGGGCACGAGGCAAGGCACGCCGGATAGGTACAGTGGTTGCAGATGCGAGCGAGGTAATAGAACCACGCCATATCGTGCGTGCCCCCAAAACTCGCTCCGCCGTCAACGCCGCCGGCACAATCGTCTTCACCTACATTTGGATAGGCATAATCCTCATCACTTGGGCGCCAGCCCAGCACCCGCTCGCCCGCGGGAGCATTCTCGAATATAGTGCTGCCCTCATAGACGTGCTTGCCGTCCTTCTCCGTCCATTGCTGGCCACCGAGCATCTCGAGCAGGTTTAGGTCCCACGCGAGCGGATAAAAGCCGTAAGGCTTTGTCTCGACATTGTTCCAGAGCATGTATTCCTGGCCCTTTCCGCTCGTCCACGTCGTCTTGCACGCCAGCGTGCACGTCTGACACGCGATGCATTTGTTCATGTCAAAGACCGCGGCGAACTGTTTTTCCGGCCGGCCCTCCGGGTACCAATAGGACATTTCGCGGCCAAGCTGCCAGTTATTTACGCGTGCCATAGTTTGTTCTCCGTATCTGTCGTTCTAAAAACCGCTGGTGCCCCGTTTGAGGCCCATTTGACTTGTCGCCCTTTGAATATCGTTGTGATTAACAGCACTGACGATACGACGGCGACGATCAGCGTTATCGCATACAGCCGCTTCGGCCGTTCGGCATCGGTGCGGCCTCGGACCAGTCCGGCCACAGCCATGATCCCGGCGATCAGTGCCATGACGAACGCCGTCGTGCCACTTATCTTGTGCGAGCTTAGTGCGTCCGCCCTCGGGCCGCTTGTCTGCGTCTCTGCCATGCCGGCAAATTCGCCGGTAAAGGCAACCGCGAGCGTAAACAGCACCGAGACGACGACTATCTTCAGTCCGAGCCGCTGTGTTGCCGCCCGCCTGTGCCATGCACCAACCACCAGAATGCCGCTGGCGATGACCATTCCGATCGCGGGATAGTAGTTCAGTATGAGATGTAGCTTTAGTGCGTCCATTTCAACTTACTTCTTCTTTGTAAAATCACCCGCAAGATATCGCTTCATAGCGTCTGATTCCGTCCGCGGCCTGATGCCGAGCTTGACGGGACGCCATAGCGGCTTCGTCGCCGATGCCGCCGGGCTCGGCCTTCGTGATCTTGACGAAGGCCTCACGCGGGGCACCGGTCGGGCAGTGCATATCGGCCGCAAAATCCTTGCCCATGCCCTGGCCGAACATTCCCTTGCGCACGAGCGAATCGGTCATCCACGTCGGTTTGAGCCATCCGCGGGTTGCCGACTGGTGCGATCCGGAGCGGAACATCGCCTGGTACTTCGTTCGGGGATTCTTCGCCAGGCCGTCCTTGCGTTCCTTGCTGCCCTGCATCGAACCGGGCGTGGTCGCGTACATGTTGAACCACATTCGCGTCACGCCTCGCGGGCGTCCCGGGATAGTAACGGGCACGGCACAGCAGTCGGGCGAATGCGTAATCGCTGCTTGTCCTTCTGCCACCCGCGGAACGGCCTGTCCTCGGGGTCGGCGTCGATCCAGACATAATCGCCGTCCGCGATACCGAGTTCCTGAGCGTCGGACGGATTGATATCGACGTAGCCCTCGGTCACGAACGGCGACTGCGTTTGTCGTGACGATAGACGTCGCCGAACGGGCCGAACAGCACGCGATCATGTCCGTGTCGATCGGCGTCGTGTGCGCGCCGTGGCGGTATTTCGGCGTGTGGAAGATGAACTTGTAATCCGTCCTTGATCAGTGGATGCGGCGTCGTCTTGGCCTCGGCCCAGGTGTAAACGACATTGCGGCCGCATCGCGTCTCGCACGAAAGATCGTCACGTGTTGACGCCGTAATCCTCCGGCCGCGCGGGCCGGAGGGCCTCGTGCGGGGCGAGATGATCACGTTCGGCTCGTAGAACGTCGAATCCACAGGTTCGCGATGGACCGGCAAGTTCTCGCCTGCCTCGATGAATTCGTCCTCTTCTCGATACAACTCGAGCCGGCCGCTCTTCGTGTACCACGGCGTCGAGTCCGTCGACCTGGTCGTAGCCGACGGATCTTCGGCGTCGTGCGGCTGATCATTATCGACGGAACGCCGTCGACGGCCTTGGCGTGCAGGTCCTTGAATTGATAGCCCTTCGTATTCGTCGAATTGTCGAGAATGCGCTGCAGGTAAATGTCCGTCTGGTCTTCGCGGACGAACTTCCAGTAGTCGTTGAACCGCTTGATCGCCGGTTAGTTCGGCCATCTTCGATGCGACGAGTGCGAACACGTCGATGTCGCCCATCGTATTGAAGATTCGCTCGATCGGCGTCTCGGGAAAGACGAGAGAAACGGATTCGTCACCGACGCCGTCATGTCGGGATGCTTGAGTTCCGCCCACGAATCAACGCCGAAGACGACGTCCGCCCACTCGCACGACGTTGACCACCACCATTCGTTGCACGGCGATCATCTCGATCCGCGGCAGCGACGTTGACCACCGTGTTGTAGTGCCACTTGACGTTGCCGAGGATCGAGTTTGCGTTGGCGAACCAGAGCGATTTCGTCGGAGAGGGCATGTGCGTCTTTCCGGTGAGCAAGCTATTTCCCGACGCGGAGCGGATGGTCTTCGTGGTTGTAATAGTGTGCCGATTCGGCCTTCCAGTACTGCTTCGGCCGGGCCGGCTTTTGCCGGATCGAGCTCGATGTCGAAAGGGATTCTCGTTGATCCACTGGGGCGAGCCGTTGAACAGCGCCGTCGCGATAGTTGCCGGCGTAGGAACCGACATTGCCGCCGATCTTGCCGACGTTGCCGGTGAGCGAGGCCAGCAGGAAGACGTCGCGGTCCTTGTTGTCGCTGTTGAAGAACTGGTTCGGGCCCATGCCGACGGCGAAGAGCGTCGTGCCGGGATCCTTGGCGAAATGGCGGGCGAGCTTCTCGACGGCCGCGGCCGGCGCCCAGGTGAGTTCCTCGGTGGTCTTCGGATCGAAGTGGGCGGCGTATTCCTTGACCAGGTCGAACACGGGCCGGCACCTGACCTTGCTTGCCGTCCGCCAGCGTGACCTCGACCGCGCCTTCAAGCTGCGCGTCGCCGACCTGTCGAGTTCTTGCCGACATTGTCGCGGGTCAGCGGCTTGCGGCGCGTTGGTTCTTGCGTCCCACCAGACGTAGTCGCCCCACTCGTTGCGCAGCTTTTCGGGGACGATGTTGTCTAATGTCCTGCTGGATGGGCGGCGGCTCTTTCTCGCCTTCGTTGACGACACATCGTGTGTCTTCGAGTTCGGCACGGTGCTCCGCCGAACACCTCCTGCGCCCTCAAGATATTTCAGCGTGTCCATCCGGACGAGGATCGGCAGGTCGGTCCACTGCGTCGAACGTAATCCTCGTCGTACAGCTTTTCCTGCAGGATCACGTTCGCGAAGCCGAGCGCCAGTGCCGGCGTCGTTCCCGGGCCGCACGACGACGACATCGTCGGCCTTCGTCGCGGTAGCCGAATACTCGCACGCGATCACGACGACCTTCGTGCCCTTCATTCGCGCTTCGGTCAGCCAGTGGGCGTCGGGCATCTTTGTCGTGATCCAGTTCATTCCCCACACGACGACGGTCTTGGCGTGCTCGACGGAGTTGAGATCGAACTCGACCGTCTGCTGGCCGGTGACCATCGGATGGCCCGGCGGAAGATCGGTATGCCACGAGTAGTTGTCGAAACCGTTGGCCGCCGAGCGCCTTGTCGGGACCGACCTTGCGGATCTTGCTGCATCGAGCAAGCGCCATCGAATTGGCCATCCGGTACATCCCGAAGACGCGCGTCATGCCCAGCAGCGGCATGCCGCCTCGGAACTTCATCACCTGCGTTCCGACGCCCTGCGTCGCCTCGATAGTCGCTTCGTCGTAGTGCTGTTCCTTCAGGCGGCGTATGCCCTTCGTCACCGGTGTACGTCTCGGCGATGTTCTTGAGCGCCGCGGCGACAATTGCCGCCGCCTCGTCGTGCGACACGCGGACCCACTCGTCGCGGCCGCGGTTCGAAGTAGCTCGGCGTCGGGCTTGCCGTCGCTTGCCCCGCGGAAAACCGTCGTCGTACCACTTCTTGAATCCGGCGCGGACCATGCACTGGTTGACGCGGCGGTCGCCGTAGAATCGGCGTGTCAGGGCCAGACCCTTCTGGCAAACGCGCGGGTCCCAGCGGTGCGACGTGCCGTTGCCGCGCAGGTCCATCGCCTCGCCGTAATTCATCGTCGGGCCGATGCGCGTGATGACGCCCGTGCGCGGACGTACGCGTTCAGCAGGCAGTTGTGCGTGTCGTTCGGAGCGCAGGTGAACGTGTATTTCGAATCGTATTTCCAGAGATCGCGATAGACCTTCTCCCAGTCGCGGTTCGGGATAGACCGCGAGCGGATTGGTTATCGCGTCGAGTCCCCAGGCTCTGGTCGCCGACAAGCGCAAGTGCCCCGAAACCCGCGGCCGATACCCTTGCCAGAAACTCACGTCTTGATAGTTCGTTTTTCATAATCTGTGCGCTCCATTTCATTTTCACTATGTCCGCAGATAAGCAACGATCGGACTCGATCTCAGCCGGTGTCAGCGCGGGACGCGTTGGCGAGCGTTTGCGAAAGCCCTGCATCACGGTTCCGCGCCGTCCGTTGCGTGATCGTGCTCGACCAGAAACGTATCTGTCGCGGCCGTGAAGGAACGCCGTGTTGTTCAATGCCGGTCCTTCGCCGCCGTCGCCGCCATGGCCGTGGCAACCGGCGCAGTTCGCGGTGAATAATCTCTCGCCCGTCTGCTGCGTCTCCCGCGCCCAGCGCGGCGGGTTTGTGTCGGGCGTTGCCTGAACGCCGCCGCCGAGTCGAGCGAATGTAGGCGACAACGGCGCGTATCTCGTCATCCGACAAACCGTTCGCCCTGATCGCCCCACGGCGAGCATCGGCCGACCGGGACGGCCCGATGCTTGATCGTCGAAAACAGAAATCGTCGGACGCGATCGACAGAAAGTCGGGGTTCGCGATCGACGGATAAGGCAGCAAGTCCCGGATAACGCGTGCCCTGCCCGTCGGCGCCGTGGCAGGCCGAGCAGACGCGCCGAGTAGATCGTCGTTCCGTCGGTCGCAAACTCGCGTGCTCGCCGAATCGCATTGCGCTGACGCGGTCCTTCGGCAGGAAGATGTCCGGCAGCGCTCCGCCGCCTGAGCGAAAGCATGTAGAGCGTGAGCAGGTCGATCTGCGTCCTCGTTGAGTCCCATCACCGGCATCTGCGAACCGGCGACGGTTGATGCGGGCGAGCGGAAATGTTGGGCGATCCAGTTGGGCGACCGACCGCTCGCCCGGGACGCGTGAGAAGTTGAGCTGATTTGGGTCCTTGAGGCCCGACGCTCGAGAGGTTTGGACCTGCGTCACCGCCAAAGCTGCCCACCGTGTGACAGCCCGCGCAGCCGACCGAGTTGTACTGCGCCTTTGCCTCGATCAGCTTTGGCGCACCCATCTGTGTGTCGAGAAATATCTCGAGCAGCGGCACGGTCTTCGTCACCGATCTCGCGGAACGAGTTCTTCCACGCACCGTCCGCCGCCTGCTGCATCTTCGGTGACGTGAGCCGGATACCATTCGGCGGTCGTAGCCTTTCATCCCGACTTGCGACAGGTCAGGTCCTTCCATGCCGGTAATATCGCCGCCGGGACGCAGCGTTCCGCCGCGGCCGTCGAGGCGGTGGCAGGCGTAGCAATCGAGACGTTCGAAGGTCTTTCGGGCGTCGTCGAGCGTCGGCTTGTTTGGGACATTTAACGGTGTGTGGCATGTGCCGCAGCCCGCGTAAGGCGTACTTCGCGGGCAGCATCGGCTCGGGCCAGAAATGGACGTTGCCGTGAGCGTCGTCCTTCTCTGTTGCCTGTCCCTGACCGCCGTGACACGTAGTGCAGCCCATTTCAGACGGCGAGTGGACGACGGGTTTGTGCGCCGCCGCGACCTTGAGCGGCGACGTGATCTGTTCACCCGGCGCCATTCCGACGTGACAGGTCACGCAGCGGTCGATGACCTTGAGATTTGGATTAACGATCTGCCGCAGCCGCACGTCGAGCGGCCCGTCAGCTGTCGAAGCCGTCGCCTGTATCTGGTGCCAATCCTTGCGGAAATTCTCACTGAACGCGGCGACGACGAGCAGCACGAAAACCCCGAGGCTTGAGATCAGCAACAGATACTTGTTCTTGTTCATCGCATCAATGCCCCGGCCACGACGACGGCGACCAGTAGAAGTCCCAATTCGGCCCGCGGAAATACGTGCCGATCACCGTCAGCACGATGAATCCGCCAGAAAACACGTGAACAGCGCCAGCGCGCCGGCACGCGTCGAGTTGAATCGCTTAACGGCCCAAATCGAGATAGGCCGCGTAGATCAGCCGTCAGCACGGTGCCCGGGTTGATGAACGTGATAACGAGCTGCGGAATGTGCGGAAACCATTCGCGAAGCCAGCCGAACCGGATCGCGAACGCCTCGACCAAGATCGACGACGCCAAAGCCGACAACGATCGACCACCTGACCAGCCGCCAGCCGCCGGGGCCGCCGAACCACTCGCCCGTGCCTTCTTTCTCGCGGTCCAGGAACGGTATCAGCCCGAGCCCGATTATGCACGAGCATCGGAATGCCAATGCCGCCCATGAACGCGGAGAACGAGACGATCTCCTGCAGACCCAGGAAGTACCAGGGCGCCTTTGCCGGGTTTTCCGGCACGAGTGGATTCGCCAATTCCTTCAATGGTGCATCCGAGATGAACGCCAGCGCCGACGCAGATCAGAGTCGTCAGCATAAGCACGCCAAGCTCGGCGTAGAACAGATGCGGCATCGAAGGAACCGTGTGCTCGGGGCCCGAGCCGACAGCGGGCGTCTTTCCTTTCACAATCGCAGCGAGCTGATATGTCTTTGCGGGCTCGTCTGTAAAGACCGGATAGAATTCCTTCGCCTCGTCGGCGACACGCTCGTCCGCGTCCGTCGGTCGCGCCAGGCCGCCGTCCTTGCGAATTCGCCAGAAATGTACCGCCATCAGGCCCGCCAGGACGAGCGGCAATATCATCACGTGAAGCAGATAAAAGCGGATCAGCGCCTCTTCACCGACGACCTCGGAGCCGAGCAGGATCTCACGCTGCAGGCCGCCCGATATCGAAATACTGCGTAATGCCCAGCGCGTCCGTGATCTCACGCGGCGATCTGCGCGATGTTTGCGCCGATCGTGATCGCCCAGTACGCAAGCTGGTCCCACGGCAGCAGGTAGCCCGTGAACGACAACGCCAGCGTCGTCACAAGCAGTCCCCAGCCGATGAGCCAGTTGAACTCGCGCGGCATGCCGATACGCCGCCGTGATAGAACGCCCGCGCCATGTGCAAGATCACCGCAACGACCATCACGTTGGCCGCCCAGCGGTGGATGTTCCGCATGAACCGGCCCGTCGGCACGACGAAGTGGATGTCCTTGATCGACTGGTACGCCACGTCCGGGTACGGCTTGTAATAGAACATCAGCAGCACGCCGGTCACCAGCGTGATAAGGAATGCCGCCGTCGTGATGATGCCGAGACCCGCAGTCGTCGACCATCTGAGCGACCACAGGTGCGTACGGACGGAATGCAGATGGAGAAAGACGTTGCCGAATACGAACGTCGAGCGCGTTCGGTCCGTCACGGTGCGCCTCCGCGGAACATCGACCGGTAGACGGCTCGCGGAATGGCCTTGAGGTTGAGCCAGAATGCGTTCAGTGCGGAATAGCCTTTTTCAGCCTGCATACCTACACCTTTGTCCCCGACTTGACCGTCGTTCCTTCGTCGATATTGAGCACCGCGCCGTTCTTCGACACCTTGAGCCACGGCAGCGGCTGCGGGGCCGGCCCTTTGCGTACGGTTCCATCCTTTTCAAAGCCCGAGCCGTGGCACGGGCAATCAAATCCCGCACCGCTCGCTTTCACAATGCAACCAAGATGCGTGCAGATCGTCGAGATCGCGTGAACGCCATCTCCGTCGCGAAAAACGGCGACATTCCGCCCCGGCGGTATGAACGCCTCGCCATCGACGAGCGTGTCGGGGAGCGAGACATTGAACTTCTTTGACAACGTCGCCGACACCGCCGCCTTTGGCAGCTTGAGCATTCCGAATACCGAGAAAACTGCCGCCGCTATCATTGATCCCAGGGCCGCCAGACCCAAAAAGTCCCGCCGCGGCATCGGCTCGGGGTCAAAACGCGATTTTTTCTCTTGCGGGTGTGTCGTCATACGCAGCTCCAATTTGTCTGAAATGTAACGCGTTCCATCGAGATCGCATCGACCGGGCATCTGATCGCGCACAGTGCGCAGCGGATGCATCGGTCCTCGTCTTTGAGGATCGCGGAGTTTTCGCTGAGGTCGGCATCACTGCCAAGCTCACTGTCAAACGCGCCTCTCATATCCATGTCAAACTCGACCTTGTCGAGCGAGATCAGTTTTAGGCATTCGGTCGGACAAACGTCCGCACAACCGCCGCACAGCACGCAACGCATGCCATCAAAAACGGGCGTCACGCCGCAATCCAGACACCGCGATGCCTCGCGCATCGCTTGTTCTTTCGAATATCCGATCTCGACTACATTTTCGGGATGCTCGAGCCGTTCCTCGGGCTCGATCGTCGGCACCTCGACGCGGCGGATCGATTCGTATCCGAGCTCGCGGCGATAGCGTTCGAGCACCTTGTGCGCTTCTATCACCTCGCTCTGTAGTTGCCGGCCAGTCAGGTATTGATAAACGGAACGCGCGGCCGATTTGCCAGAGGCGACGGCGTCGATCAGCAGGCGCGTCCCGTGGGCGAGATCGCCGGCGACAAAGACGCCATCCGCGGTCGTTGCAAGGGTCGCTGGATCGACCTTCAGCCAGTCACCACGCATGCGCTCGACGTCTTTGCCGCCGTTATCAAGAAATGTGAGTTTCGGTGCCTGTCCCACGGCCATCAGCACCGTGTCGCAGGGGATGACGCGAGTGTCGTCGTCATCATAAAGGGGATTGAACTTGTGCTCCTCGTCATACACTCGCAAACATCGTCGAAACGCGACGCCCGTCACGCGGCCATTGGCATCGCGAACGACCTCGGTTGGGCCCAAGCCGTTGCTTCGCTCGATGCCTTCCTCATCGCCCTCGACGATCTCGATCGTGTCGGCGGGCATCTCTTCGGCGCCTTCGAGCGAGACGAGGTGAACGCGCGTCGTCCCTTCCAATCGTGCGGCGGTCCGCGCTGTATCAAACGCTATTTGCCTCACGACCGACCTCGCGACGTCGTATGCGACATTGCCGCCGCCGATCACGACTACCTCGTCTCCCACCTCGACCTGTTCATTCAGGGAAACAGCCCGAAGCAGATCCACGCCGCCGATCACGCCGGGACCGTCTTCGCCCTTTAGGCCAAGTGCTCGCGATGATTTTGCCCCGACCGCGATGATCACGGCGGCAAATTCCGCCCGAAGCTCTTCAAAAGTAATATCGCGGCCGACCTCAACGCCGCAGCGTATCTCTGCCCCGAGCGCCTCGATGACCGCGACCTCATTCGCGATCAGCTCTCGAGGCAGGCGATACGCCGGTACGCCGACGGCGAGCATGCCCGCCGCGACGGGTTCTATCTCAAAAACTACAGGCTTGAATCCAAGTAGAGCCAAGTCATGCGCCGCGGTCAGGCCTGCCGGCCCGGCACCGATGATCGCCACCTTTTCGCCATTGCCCGGCACGACCGAGCGGCTGCGTGCCGCTCGCAGGAGCGAGGCCATTTCTTCCGCGTCGGCGGCGACGGGCGGAATAAAATCCTTGACCGAATCGAGCACTTCGCTAATGGGCCTCGCCTCAGGACCGTACTGGTCACAGACAAAACGCTTTAGAGCACGTATCGCAATGGGTCGGTCCTGCCCCACGAACATCCCGTCGTCATTGACCCTCGGGATCTTTCCGCGTCGGCATGCGATCTCGCACGGGGCACCGCAGATACGCCCACAGATCGACGCGAATGGGTTTGGCCCGCGTGCGATCAGATATGCTTCGTTAAATTTTCCTTCCGCTATCGCCCTGACGTAGCCGCGGGCATCGGTATGAACGGGACATGCGGCCTGACAAGAGATCAGTCCTTTATGGTAACCATCGCCCGGGATGTTGACCGTCAGTTTTTGCATAGTCCGCTGTCGGGTGCGAAATCCTTCGCGCCTAGCACGAAATACCCCGCGATTAGGATTCATTTTGCCGGGAAAACCGCCTGTCCACGCTCATCCCTAGCAAACGGTGTGCCCCGTGGATCCCGTGGATCGAGCAGCCCGAGTCCTTATGTTTTGACGATATGCCGAGCGAGGTCCTTCGAATATGACCTCGGTCATAAGGGTCAAAGTAATGCGAGATTTGTGGTCAGTGGATGGAAATTGCGTTATTATTTGACGGACCACAACATTGTATTTTTGGCCTCGTTTCCATCGCAATGCTCATCGAAGATCGCTGAGATATGACAAAAATGCTCCGATCAATACTTACATTCCTGTCGACGGTCATGTTGATCCAGTCGGCCACTGCTCAGCCTGCGGCCACCGCGGATTTTCGCGAGGTTGTCGAGGGTGTTTTCAAGAATGAATACAAGCGTGATTTCGAGACGGTCTGCTCCGATAACCGAGGACTGGGTCGCGACGCGTATATTTCGCGAATACGGAGCGATATTCGTCGCGGGGAACGGCGTTATGCTGCCCCCGCGATGTATGTACGACTCCGACGACGCACTGAATTCACTCCACGCTCAACTCGACACGCAGACGGAAACGCTCGGCGGCGTTCGCATTACCCTGCAGCGACCGGCAATGACCGCGTTGCTCAAGGCCGTCAAGGAAGCGTCGGCACGGCGGCTGAGGATCACCCCGCGCGGCGGCTCGACTGCCGCCTCGCGTTCCTATTCCACAACGGTCTCGTTATGGAGGTCGCGTGTCGATCCGGCCCTGAGATATTGGGTCCGGGCCCGCCGGATAAAACCGTCCGACGCCGCGAGAGCTGCTGCGAGCGCACCTATACGCGACCAGATAGAGAAAGTGCTGGCCTGGGAGCAGAACGACATTTTTTTCAGCACCGACCGCTCAAAGTCGATCCTTTATTCGGTCGCGGTGCCCGGCGCTTCGCAGCATAACTTTATGCTGGCGCTCGATGTTCAGCAGTTCAGCAACGCAGCCGTGCGGAAAATACTTGCGGATAATGGCTGGTTTCAAACCGTCAAGAGCGACGCGCCACATTTCACGTATCTCGGGCTTGCGGAAAAGGACCTGCCTGCAAAGGGGCTGAAATGTGAAATAGTAAACGGCCAGAAATTCTGGATACCGAATCTGGCCGAGTGAGGTGAGCATGATATGTCATCACTGTAATACACAAAACGAAGCAGATCACGATTTCTGTGTTAGCTGCGGGCAGCCCATAAATGCGACCGTCCAGAGGCCGATGCCGCCGTTCAGCCAACCTTTCTATGCAACACCCGGCTCGGGCGAAGTGCAGAGAGCGGCCAAGGGCGGTTCCTCGATGCCGTGGCTGCTGGGGATCCTCGGGGGATTGATAGTCCTTCTAATTGTGGTCGGGATCTTTGCGGTGTATCAATTGACGCCTGGCGAGGTGCTGCCGACGCACATGGGAATGTTTACTCAGAGCGACGCGAAAGACCGCGTCGACGAGATACGGCGTCAAGACCTTGCGAATGCGATCGAGGGGAAGACGTTGCTGCTGAAGGACGAGTCGCTGCCGGCCGTTCCGCCTTCACCGAATCTGATCCTCAATGACGGCAGCATCAACGTCAACGATGTGCGTCTCGTCCAACTCGACACGATCAAGGACGACGGCAGTATGAAGACGATTGATCTGCAAGCTGCGACGGTCGAAGGCAAGCCTGAAATGAAACGCCTCCGCGTGCCCGACGGGCTCGCTAACGGCAAATATGCGCTTGCGATCTTCGACAGCTACATAAATGAAGGCAAACAGAGGTTTTGGCCGTTTCAGGTGCGCGATTCGTCGAAGGGTGACAATGGAAGCGCTCTAAAGGCGGCATCCGTACCGCTAAAGCCAAAGTCTCCGGCCCCATCTACGACGGCAGCAGTGCCACCGGCGGCAACCACGGCCCCGGCTGTTCCTCCTCCGATGCCCGCCGGGCCGCCGCCCACGGGTACGCGGACAGTAGCTGGAAATTACGTCCGAGCGCGGCTCGGGCCAAGCATGAAACACAACTTTCACCCCTCGTTTCGGTTTTTTAAGGGCAATACTGTTAACGTGGTTGGCTATGCTGGACATGACTGTCCTAGCGGACCGAGGAGCTGTGGCCCATGGGCGGACATTGGCGGCTATTACGTGCATTCGTCATTGCTTCGATAGGTGAAATAGATGAAAACTACGATCATAACGACGATCACGCTTGTCTTTGCGATAATGGCTATGCAAATGTGGATCAGACCCGAAGAACGACAGTAACTGGAAAACGATCTCTTCGTCACCAAACTCGGCTAAGGATGCGGCGATCGCACCGGACGAAAAAATTATGAATGGTGGCTTTACTTCCAACCTGCCGGCTGGTTTTGAGACGCCGACCGACGATGTCGGAAAGCGGATGATGAAGGAATATGGTGCTCTGTTCGTCGCCCGCGGCGGAGTGACGGCACCGTCTGTGGTTGTCTTTAAGGACGCCGCGGCTGTGTCGGCATTTCAGTCCGCGGCGAAAGGCACGAGTGCAAGCATCGGCGGCACTACGCTCGAATTGCAGGAACCGGCGATGAACCATCTGAAAGAAGCCATCGCCGAGGCCGAAAAGTCGGGCGCGGGCATCACTCCGCGCGGTACGGACTCGGCCAAACGCAGCTATGAGGACACCGTATCTCTCTGGACGAGCCGCGTTGATCCTGGCCTGACGCATTGGGTCGCGAAGGGGCGGATCACTGCCGCCGACGCTGAGCGAATCCGCAAGCTGTCGCCATTCGAGCAGGTCCCTGAGATCTTTAAGTTAGAGGAGCAGGGAATTTACTTTGCCAAGACGCTCGACAAATCTATCATCTACTCGGTCGCACCGCCGGGCACTTCGCAGCACCTTTCAATGCTGGCTCTCGATGTTAACGAGCACGAGAACGCGAAAGTGCGGCAGATACTCGCCCGTCATGGATGGTTTCAAACAGTCGTCTCCGACCTGCCTCATTTCACTTTTTTAGGTGTGCCTGAAAGTGATCTGCCGAAGCTGGGGCTCAAAAAGAGGACCGACAGTGGGCGGACATATTGGGTTCCTGATATCTAATATTCTTCGGGCTTCGCCCGTCTATTTGCGGAAAAGCTCTGCTTTTCCGTCCAGTGCTAAGTACAACTGCGGCTATGCCGCCGCATCCAAGCGGCGGCATAGCCGCAATGAGTTTAGAGCAGCGACGGCGAAGCAGAGCCTCGCCGCAAATAGAGCGGCAAAGCCGCAAAAGGACCTGCCGCCGCTAGACGTCGTAGTACATCGAAAACTCCAGCGGATGCGGCCTCAGCCTGAGGGGCGTGATCTCATGCTCGCGTTTGTATCTTATCCAGCGTTCAATGAGCTGCGGAGTAAAAACGTCACCTTTAAGAAGGAAGTCGTGATCGGCCTCAAGAGCTTTTAGCGATTCGTCGAGGCTGCCCGGCAGACTGGGCACATTCGCGAGTTCCTCCGGCGGCAGGTCGTAGATGTCCTTATCTAGCGGCTCGCCCGGATCGATGCGGTTCTGGACACCATCGAGGCCGGCCATAAGCAATGCCGCGAACGTCAGGTACGGATTGCAGCTCGGATCGGGCGGACGAAATTCGAGCCGTTTCGCCTTCGGTGATTGCGAGAACATCGGAATTCTCACGGCCGCCGAGCGGTTGCGTGCCGAATAGGCGAGATTTACCGGTGCCTCAAAGCCCGGCACGAGACGTTTGTACGAGTTGGTCGTCGGTGCGGCGAAACCGATCAGTGCCGGCGCGTGCTTGAGCAGGCCGCCGATATAGAACTTTGCCATCTCCGACAGGCCAGCGTACTGGTCGCCGCCAAAGAGCGGCTCGCCGTCACGCCACAACGACTGATGCACGTGCATTCCTGAGCCGTTGTCGCCGTATAGGGGTTTAGGCATAAACGTTGCGGTCTTGCCGTAGGCGTGGGCTGTGTTTTTCACGACGTACTTGAAAAGCATCAGGTTGTCCGCCGTGTGGAGCAGATTCGAGAACCTGAAATCGATCTCGCACTGTCCAGCCGTCGCGACCTCGTGGTGATGGCACTCGACCTGAATGCCGACATCGAGCAGCGTCGAAGAGATCGAGTTGCGGATATCGATCAACGAATCCATCGGCGCGACCGGCACATAGCCCTCTTTCGGGCGGATGTGATAGCCGTTGTTCGGCACATCGCCGCTGCGGGCTGAGTTCCAGTGGCCTTCTTCGCTATCGACGAGGTAGCCGGCGGAGTTTTGCTCATTATGAAACTGAGCCTGGTCGAATATAAAGAACTCAGCCTCAGGCCCGAAATATGCGGTGTCGGCAAGGCCCGTAAAATTCAAATAGCTCTCAGCACGGGTTGCGACCGAACGCGGATCGAGCCAGTAGCCCTCTTTTGTGATCGGATCGACGGCATTCGCGATCAGGCACAGCGTCGTGTCGTCGGTAAACGGGTCGATCCAGAACCGCGACGGATCGGGGACGAGCAGCATGTCGGATTCGTGAATGGCCGCCCATCCGCGGAGGCTGGAGGCGTCAAATCCGAATCCGTCCTCAAAGCTGTCTTCCGACAGTTGTTCGATCGGAAACGTCAGGTGATGCCATGCACCGACCAAGTCGGTAAAGCGCACAGAGACAAATCTCGCCTCTTGGTCCGAAGCGAAAGTCAGGACATTTTTGGGGTTCATTCTCTCTCCTAAAATACGGTCGGATATTCTGTACGGGTCAAAACCGGCATTGCTGGAAATTCAAAAAAGAGATATTACATCAGCGCTTGTAAAGTTCAAAATGCGCGTCCAAAGATTTGTTGCCCAAGGTCATTCTTTATGTAATTTACCGATGCGAAGCAATTCGGCAACGCTCCACGCCTGAGCGATACAGCCTCGGGGCGTGTGCGGCGCGTCGCCGTCGAAAACTTCCGAAACTTGGCCGATACCGGCCTCGCACAGGTGACGTTTCAGGCCTTCGATGATCTCGGCAACACGCCTTTCCGCACGATGGTCGGCGGAATGCGTTTTTCTGTACGCATCGACGAACGGCCCGATCAGCCACGCCCAAACGGTACCCTGATGATAGGCTGCGTCGCGATCGGCGGGCGAGCCGGTGTATCTCGACACGTATCGCGGGTCGCTCGGCGACAGCGATCGGAGCCCGACAGGTGTCAGCAGTTCGGCCTCGACCTTATCGACGATCATTCTCGCGTGCTCGGCGTCGAGCATCGTGTACGGCAAGCTGACGGCAAATATCTGGTTGGGCCGCACTGACGCATCCTTTGCTCTCTCGTCTATCACATCGTAAAGACATTGCTCGGCCTCATTCCAAAACACGTCGCGAAAACTCGCACGTGCGGCATCGGCCATCTCCGCAAATCGGTCCTCGGACCGCTCATCAAAGCGTCTTGCCATGCCAGCTATGATGCACAGCGCGTTATACCACAGGGCCTGTATCTCGACCGGTTTGCCTGCACGCGGCGTGATGACATGATCGCCGACCTTTGCATCCATCCATGTTAGCTGCGTGCCCACCTCGCCGGAGTTGAGCAGGCCGTCGCCATCGATGCGGATCCCGTAACGCGTTCCGCGAACATGCCAGTCGATGATCTCGACCAGTCGTTCGTATAAGACATCACGCACAAACGTCGTGTCGCCCGTTGCCGCCTCGTAGGCCCGGATCGCCTCAAAGAACCAGAGCGTCGCGTCCACCGTATTGTAATCGGGCACTTCGCGTGCGTCAGGGAAACGATTCGGGACCATGCCCTGCGAGACATGTCGGGCAAATTCGGCGAGGATGCTCTTAGCGATCTCGGGCCGCTTCGTCGCCAACGTCAGCCCCGGCAGCGCGATCATCGTGTCACGGCCCCAGTCTGAGAACCAGTGATAGCCCGCGATCACCGTATGTCCCTCGCCGCGGCGGACGACGAACTGATCCGCCGCGATTACTAGTTGTCGAGCGACGGTGTCCTTTGCTCCTGAGCGTGCGACAAGCGTCGCCCGCCGTTTTATTTCTTTTTTCCGGAGCGTTTCAACATCGTCGGCCGCCACCGTTTCGGTCGAGGCGATGGCGACCGCCGGCTGAGCCATATCGAATGTCAGCACACACGGTTGGAACAGGTCCTCGTGATAGTCAAAACCGCGTTCTTGCTCTATAGCGTATTCAAAATCGCGATACCAATGGCCCGTCGGTTCCGCCGATCCAGCGTTGTGGACCATCTTGAGTTCGGGTATATCGAAATACGGCCGAAACGTCAGGCATCCGTCGCCATTTTGAAACGTGCCGTCAAACTCGCCGTCCTCATGCCTCAGATGATGATGATCGCGAAAGGCGAGCAGAGGACGTAATTCGAGCGATATGTCCCCTTTGCCGTCGATCATGCTCCAGCGGCAGACGGTCGTGTTCTCGCCGTGCACCATGAATACGGTACGTTCGAGCGTTACGCCGCCGGCGGCAAATGTCCAGACAGGGAACGGATCGAGGCGAAAGCCCGTCAGATATCGAAAGCCCTCAGGATGAATTGCATTCGTATAACGGTTCGTCGAGAGGTCAAACCGCTCGCCGTCGATCACGAGTGTTTCTTCGAACTTCGACAGCAGCACCATGCGGCCCAGCGGTGGCCGCGTCGCGGCGACCAACAGGCCATGATAACGCCGTGTGTTACAGCCGGCGATGCTCGACGAACAATAGCCGCCGATGCCGTTGGTTTCGAGCCATTCGCGGCCGAGGGCTTCGGCCGCGTCGATGCAGATCTCTCGTTCGATCTCGATCATGATCGGTCAATAGGATCGATTCTAACAGCACCGGCCGGATTTGCCCGACTACGGCCTATTGCGTAACATCATCATTTGAATCGAAGTATGCGTGAACAAATCAGCTTGATCGTTACAGCATTCGCAGTTTTCTCGGCCGCGTGCGGCGGTACGGCCGAATCTCCTCAGACGAACCGCGCCTCGAACGTCAACACGCCGGCCCAGGTAAGCGCCTCGCCGGTCGCGGGCATTCCGCCCGAGGTAAACAACGTAAACGCAGCGGTTCCGCCGGGGCAGGCTAACTCGAACTCGCGGCGCAAACTCGTCGATACACCCGCGACCGGGCAGAAACCGGCCCTGAGCTTCAGGCCCTCGGGCGAGAATTCAGAGACGGCCGTTACGATGAACAAAGACGGGCAATTTGTCGAGATCCGTGTTTTTCGCGACCACCCGCAATTTGCACGGATCGAGGCGACATGGATCGGACTGCCGCTAAAAGAGCTTAAATTTACGCTCCGCAACGGCTCCGTCATAACGGCAAGGACCGAAAGGTTGCAGAATCTTCAGATGGCGACCACGGCGGAACTTGCCGAGATAGCCGCACAATGACCGCACAACTCCGCGGCGATATTGTATAATCTCAGTTTTTATGGATAAGTACTCGATAATCTGCCCGTGCTGCGAAGCGACCCTCACCGTCGATGCGAGCACCGGCGCGCTTCTCGCCCACGAGGAAAAAAAGAAGGTGCTCGGCTCGTTTGAGGACCTTAAGGGCAATCTCGATAAGCAAAAAGAACAGCGTGAGCAGATATTCGCCCAGGAAATGTCGTCGATGAAGGATCGCGAACGTCTGCTTGAGGAAAAGTTCAAAGAGGCCCTCAAACGCGCCGAGGGCGACACGACGCCATTCAGAAACCCGCTCGATCTCGACTAGATGGATATGCCTGCCAACTCCGCCTCGCCGGCCGTCAGTATTACGGATCGCATAATTGTCGCGTGGACGTTGAGTCAGCCGATGAGGCACGGCACATCGTTGAAGAACTCGCCGGCCGCGTCGGGGCGTTCAAGATCGGTTTACAGCTATTCGCCGCGGCAGGACCTGACTTTGTCAGGGAATTGACGTCCGCGGGACATCACGTCTTTCTCGATCTCAAGTTTCACGATATTCCAAACACCGTCGCCAATGCGGGCGTCGAGGCTGCCAAAATGGGTGTTTGGATGTTCAATGTTCACGCCGCGGGCGGCAGTGAGATGATGCGCGAGACCGTTCGTCGGGTCGATGAGTACTGTAATGCGAACAACGCGCGGCGGCCGCTTATCATCGGTGTAACGGTGCTGACGAGCTCTGACGACACAACATTGAACGAGATTGGCGTCGATTCTGACGCTGAGGCACAAGTGCTGCGTTTCGCACAGCTTGCGGCCACGGCCGGGTTGGACGGTGTCGTGGCGTCGGCCAAAGAGGCGCGTGCGATCAGGACGGCCGTTCCGCGGTCAGACTTTTTGATCGTAACGCCCGGAATACGGCCCGCTTTTGCAACAACCGACGACCAGCGGCGTGTAACTACCGTCCGCGACGCGCTCGATAACGGGGCCGATCACCTCGTCATCGGGCGTCCGCTTATTCGAGCCGAAGACCGAATTGCAGCTCTGGAAAAGATCGTCAGTGAGGCCGCCGGACAGAATTGATGCTCCATAACACTTTTACAAGACGCGTTCGCCGCATCGCCGCCGTCCTATTGACGGCTGTTTTCTGTGCTCTCGTGACGCTCGGCCAGGACGACGCGGCGAGCTTAGAGAAGTCCGTTTCGCCGACGCGGTTCCGCATGGGCGAAAAGCTCGCCTACGAGCTCTCGTTCGGCCGGTTCACTAACGCCGGCCACGCCGAGATCGCGGTTGTCTCGCGAGGACGCCTCAGCGGAGTGGACGTTATCGAGCTTAGGTCGCGCATCAAGACCTTTGAGGTCGTCAGCGCCGCATTGGTCCTGATCGATGAAACGCGGAACGTGTACGTGGCGCCCGACACCGGCCTGCCGCTCTATGTTCGTAAGGTGTCGAACGACCGTGCCGTCCCAAAAGAGACGATCTCAAACTTTCTCAAGGCTCCGAGCACGAGCTTTGACTTGCTATCGCTCATTTACAAGTTACGCGAGGCCGGCGGCGTGGGAACGTTCACGATCACCGAGAACGAACAGATCTACAACGTTACGCTAGCTCCTGCCGGTGCCGAACGTATCCGCACGGACGTGGGCGATCTCGACACGAATGTCTCGACCGTGCAGAGCGAACTCTTCACGGCGCTCGGCATCACGGAAATGCGGATCGGTCTCACCACCGACGAGCATCGCGTTCCGGCATTTATCAAATTTAAGACGGCGAAGGGCGAATTCCGTGCGATCCTCGCCTCGATAACGCTCCCGAAGCTCCGCCCGTCAAATCGACGTCGACGCCCACGCCGGCACCGCCGCCCGTCGTCAAACCGTCGCCGACGCCCGACGTGTATGTGGACAACCAGCCGCTGCTGACGGAATTGGGCTTCCTGCTTGGTGAATTGCTTGAATATCAGGTCACAATGCACGGTAAACCGGCGGGCACGATCGCCCTCAATACAAAGGAGCGAAAGCGTGTCGACGGTCAGGATTGCCTCCTGCTGACCGCGGCCGTCATGAGCGTTGCACCGGGCTCGACATCTCTGCGCTCCGGTGACCTTATGCAGGTCCGCGTCGATCCTAACACGCTGGCGCCAAAGTATTACGAATCGAAGTTCTCGTCACCGTTCGCGTCGCTCAATCAGACGCTGACCTTTGACCCGAACGGCGGTGAGGTTGGAACAGGCGGGAAATCAACGGTCGATGCGCCGGTCGGGACGCATACGATCCTGTCGCTCATGTACGCGATCCGTTCATTCAACCTCAAACCGAGCAAGGACCCGAGCAATCCCGTCAACGACACGCGCGTGGCTGTATTCTGGGGCGACAAGCCGCTGATCTTTACGCTCCGGCCGTCCGGGCAACGAAGAGATAACCATCGGCAGCCGACAAGTTTGCGGCACAACTGATCACGATCAGCACGACCGACAAGGAACTCGACACGCTCGGCCTCCGGGTCTGGCTCGGCTCAGAGGACCGCGTGCCGCTGCGCTTCGCCGCCGGGCCCTATCAGGCTGACCTGATCTCACGCTCGTCAAACCTTCCCAAATAAGTTTCGTATCTAACTCCGCTCTTCTTTGCGACTTTGCGGGAAATTCCTCCCGCCAATATGCAAAGCCGCAAAGAAAAGTCACAACATCTAATTGAAAATGATTTTCAATTAGTATACTATTATCTCGACAAAGGGTTTCCGTGATGAAAAAGACAATCGTTCTTTCGCTTTTGCTAACGCGGCGACGGTCAAACTCGAGATGCGTGACTGGGTCGATTACCTTCACATCGCCAAGGTCAATGGCAAATGGGTGATCGTCAACGTGCTATGGGAAATGAAGCCCAAAAAAGATGAAAAAAAGAACTGACGAAAAACGCACGTTGACGGACGTTGAGCCGGGCGGCAGTGCCCACGTCACAGCCGTTAACGGCACCGGCCGCGTAACCAGACGGCTTATGGAAATGGGCGTCGTGCCCGGCGTGGAATTAAAGGTCGTCAAAGCCGCGCCCTTCGGCGACCCTATCGAAGTGCATCTGCGCGGCTACAGCCTCGCCATGCGCCGCTCCGAAGCCGACGCGATAGAGGTAAAACCGTAACCACGAAGTCACACGAAGGAGCACCAAAGGGCTTGCCGCATTCTCAGCCCATCTTTGTGCCCTTCGTGCCCTTAGTGGATCATCTCTTAAATGGCCGACCACCAACACCTGACCATCGCTCTTGCTGGCAATCCGAACGCCGGTAAGACGACGCTGTTTAACGCTCTTACGGGGCTCAAGCAAAAGGTCGCCAACTATCCCGGCGTCACCGTCGAACGCAAGCAAGGCCCGTGGCAGCTAAACGGCCACGCTGCGGACCTGATCGACCTGCCCGGCCTCTACAGCCTCGACGCGACGTCGCTCGACGAACAGATCGCCCGCGACATCATCACGGGCGAACAAGCGGGAATTCCACGCCCCGACGCCGTCGTGGCGGTAGTCGACGCGACAAACCTCGAACGCAATCTCTATCTCGTCACGCAGCTTTTCGAATTCGGCGTGCCCGTCGTGGTCGCACTGACGATGATCGACCAGTTTGAAAAACAAAAGCACCAGATCGACGTGGAGATGCTGTCGGCGTTGCTCAAAACGCCCGTCGTCGCCGTCAACGCCAAGACCGGCCGCGGCATCGGCGAGCTTGCCGAGAAAGTCCGCGACGTCGTCGACACCACGCCTGAGGTGCCGTACGTTGCTGACGCAACCGGCGACGATGACGGCCCTAATGGCAAGATCTTCGCCCGTTACAAATTCATCTCAAACGCCGTTCAGGAATCCGTCTGGCACAGCGACCACGACAAGCACCGCCTCTCGGAGCGGATCGACCGCGTGCTGACGCACAAATTCTTTGGCCTCGTGATACTCGTCGCGATCCTGCTCGTCGTCTTTCAAACGATCTTTTCGTGGGCGAGCCTTGCCGATGGACCTGTTGGAACAGAGCTTTGGTGCGCTTGAGCGAGGGCGTAAAATCCGCTCTGCCCGCCGGAATTCTCGCCGACCTGATCGCGGACGGCATCATCGCGGGCGTCGGAGGCGTGGTAGTGTTTCTGCCGCAGATACTGCTGCTGTTCCTCTTCATCTCGCTACTCGAAGACAGCGGCTATATGTCCCGGGCCGCGTTCCTGCTCGACAAACTGATGTCCCGCGTCGGCCTGCACGGCAAGGCGTTTTTGCCGCTGATATCGAGCTTCGCATGCGCCATTCCCGGCATCATGGCGACCCGCACCATCGAGAGCCGCCGCGACCGCTTCGCGACCATCATGATCGCCCCGTTCATGAGCTGCTCGGCCCGCCTGCCCGTCTATACGCTGATGATCGGTGCGTTTTTTGGCGGGCAATATGTATTCGGATTCATCTCCGTCGGCGCCCTGCTGATGCTCGCCATGTACGCCATCGGCATCATCGTCGCCGTCGCCGTCGCGTTCATTTTGAAAACGAACGGTCTTAAAAGCGCCGCCGCCACCATTCCTAATGGAGCTGCCGCCGTACAGATTGCCGAATCTCCGCACCGTTTTCCAAAACATGCTCACGAGAGCGTGGCTGTTCCTTAAACGTGCGGGCACGGTTATTCTCAGCATCTCGATCATCCTCTGGGCATTGATGTACTTTCCGGATCGGGCCGTAGGTCCGGATACCTGCTAAAGATTGTGGCGGATATCCGAGTGGCTACACGTCTACTCGCCAGTGTTTGCCTGGCGAACACCTCAAACAGTCGTTTGCAGGACAGTTCGGGCACGCCATAGAGCCCGTGATCGAACCGCTCGGCTTCGACTGGAAAATAGGCGTCGCCCTGATCGCGAGCTTCGCCGCCCGCGAAGTTCTCGTATCCACGCTGAGCATCATCTACAACGTCGGCCGCGACGCCAACGAGGAATCCGAAACCCTCATCTCAGCCATCCGCGACGAGAAAAAGCCCGACGGCACGCCCGTCTGGACACCCCTCACCGCCCTAACCCTAATGGTCTTCTTCGTCCTAGCCATGCAATGCATGTCGACATTGGCGGTCGTCCGCCGCGAAACCAACTCCTGGCTCTGGCCCCTCTTCATGCTCACCTACATGACGGGCTTGGCCTACCTCGGCGCGTTGCTCACATATCAGGGCGGGAGGTTGTTAGGATTTGGATGAAATGCCGCCACCTAGATATTGCCGTTGGCTTCAGCCAACGGTTCGGGTGCCTCCAAGTTCTTTCGGCTTTAGCCGAACAGTTGGGCTAAAGCCCGATCAAAGATATGATCACTTCCGTCAGCTAAAGCTGACGGCAATACACTGAGGATCAAAAAAGCCCCTGCTTCATAAGACTCTTAATGTTAAAATGACAGCGAGGTTAATGATATGTCGCCGACATTAGAATTAGTACTTGAGCAGGTAAGAAGTCTGACTGAATCCGAGCAGGCCGAGCTTGTTCGAATGCTCGCCCATCCCACGATCGTGCGCAACGGTACGGCCGAAAGCCGGCGGGCCAAGATCAAGGCCTTTCGCGGAAAGTATCGGGGAATGCTGCCCAGTACTGAAGAGTTTATGGCGGAGAAACGATTAGAAGTCGAGCTTGAGGAACAAAAATGGCGTCGTTAGTATTCGATGCCTGTGCGCTCATCGCGTTTGCGTACGACGAGGAAGGCGCCGACCCATGTTAGCGTCTTTTTTGGCAGATGGCGAAAACACCTGCGTTCTTTAGCTTCAGATAAATTGCCACTAGCTTTAGCTAGTGGTCAGCATTTCACCACACTCCGGCTTTAGCCGAACATTTGGGCTAAAGCCCGGTCAATTTTGAGCATCTATCCACTAGCTGAAGCTAGTGGCAATTGATATAAGACCTAAAGACAACCCGATGCAAACCGCCCTCGTCCTCCTCATCATCACCGCCGCCGTCATCTTCGCGGCCGTCTCGATCTTCAAAAAACGAAAGTCCTTCTCCACCAAACACGGCTGCGACCAAGACTGCGGCTGCGGGAAATAGGTCGGCTTCTACACTGTCCACTATCCACGATCCATTGTTCACTGTTCGCCCGTCCTTCTCCACCAAACCCGACTGGGACACCGACTGCGGCTGCGGGAAGTAAAAAGCTCCCCTCCTTACAAAGGAGGGGTGGCATCCCGATGTTTTTTATCGGGATGACGGGGTGGTTTTTAGCAGCGTCTGCGGTCAAGAAAAAATAGACTTAGCGCCGCATTTTATTTGACATGGGGCCAGGGGCGGATAAAAACCACCCCGTCCGCCGAAGCGGCGGCCACCCCTCCTTCGTAAGGAGGGGAGCTTTTTCGTGCCGCATTTCGATGCTATATTTCCCCACGATGGCAAATCCGCGGCGCAAGACGGACGTTCATACACTTCCTCATCTGCGCGAATTTCGCAACGATCTGCGGAAGAACCTGACCCCCGCCGAAGCCGCGTTCTGGAAGATCGTTAAAGCCTCAAAGTTCGAAGGCCGCAAATTCATTCGTCAGCACTCCGTCGGCAATTACATTCTTGACTTCTATTGCCCATCCGAAAAACTCGCCATCGAACTGGACGGCGCCCGCCACTTCACGGGCGCCGGCGCCGCCGACGATCGCGAAAGATCCGCATACCTTGAGTCAAAAGGCATTCGCGTGCTCAGATTCGAGAATCGTGAGGTGTTTGATGAGACGGAATGGGTCCTCGACATCATCCGCCTAAATTTCCGCTTCGGCCCGCCCGCCGCGCCCACAACCTACGCCCGCGGTGGTAGAGACCGAGAATAAAGAAGGCAGCTGAAAGCTCCCCTCCTTACCAAGGAGGGGTGGCCGCCGCCTCGGCGGACGGGGTGGTTTTTAGTCGGATCACGGTCAAGCGTGCGGACACGTGACTCGTTCGCTCACGCGAGAGGTGATCCCTTCCTAGTCCGGGTTAAATGCCTATGCCATACTGACGCAATGACCGATCCCGCACCCCGCGCAGTTTCCTTCCGCGAGGCGTTTCGTTTCTGGCTGAAGCTTGGGTCTATTTCGTTTGGGGGGGCCGGCGGGGCAGAGAGGGAAAGAATGAGGGCTGAGGGATGAAGGATGAAGGATGAAGGGTGAGGAGAAGGCCATCATTCGGATCTGACACGGGAGATCTCGTCGACGTTACGCAATCAGCAGGCTGACGCGGCGGCCGAGGCCGTCTTCGAAGATGCGGTAGAGGGTGGAGAGTTGGATATCGCATTTGCCGTTTTCGAGGCGTGAGATATAGCTTTTTTTGGTCCCGACCTTGTCGGCGAGCTGCTGTTGGGTCAGATTGGCCTCGCGGCGGGCAGACTTTAGCGTTTCGCTGATAACAAAATACTGCGCCCTTTCCTCAAAATCGTCACGCTCCCTCTCGCCGATCTTGCCGTACTGGATATCCAGCAGCTCATCAAATGTCTTAGCGTTTCTTATTGCTTCGGTCTTTTTCATTCTGCTTATATTCTGCAGCTCTCGCTTCAAGGGCGCAAAGGCTGTGCTTCTAAGAGACGCTGGTGTCTGACTTGCAAAATTGCGATTCTTACGAAGAGTGGGAAAGTAGATATCGAAAGTCAGACTGCGTTCCCGTTCGATGCACGATCGGTGAACAACATCATGAACATGACCATCGCTCATGAACACATTAACACCATCCACGCCGCCATTAACAACATAAAGAGCGTCGGCATCATTGGCAGCACTCGTCAGGCGATGTCGGACAGATGGGCGTTTTGACGGTAAAAATTCGTCCGGCAAATACTCCACCACTGGGGGCAAAAATAGCCACCACTCGGGGCTTTTTAGCATTCCACTGGGGCAAAAGTAGCCACCACCGGCCCGTATTTACTGACAAAATTAAAATTGAGGCAAAAAAGCAGCTTTTTCGGACAAACCACAATATTGCGCGCTTCTTGGGCGCTATTTTTTCGTCCGGCAAAGCGCGTTTGCAATGGGCCGAGCGGGAAACTAACCTCATAGTTTGGCAACCGAGGCACAATGGATCACGCCGGGCGTGAGGTCGATGTTTTTGTCGACGGCGGCGTTCTTTTTGGCGAATGTTTTCGTCAAACAGGTCGCGCACATACCGGCGATGGAGACGGTGTTTTTTCGGTGTTTGATAGCAAGTGCGTTTTGCCTGATCGGGCTGTATCGCGACGGCGCGGACCCGATCGGCAAGAACCATTTGGTGCTGTTTTTACGGGGCCTGTTCGGGACGGTGGCGTTGTATTGTTTCTTCGTGACGCTGCAGCAGATGCCGCTCGCATCGGCTCAGACGATACAGTATCTGTCGCCGATATTTACGGCCACGATCGCCATTTTTGTTCTGAGCGAAAGGGTGAGGCCGCTGCAATGGGTGTTTTACTCGGTCGCTTTCGGTGGCGTGCTGATGATCCAGCAGTTCGACCCGCGTATCTCGCCGTTTTACTTGGGTTTAGGAATACTGTCTGCGTTCTGCTCCGGCGTGGCCTACAATCTGGTCCGCAGCCTGCGCGGCAAGGAGCATCCGTTGACGGTGGTTCTGCATTTTCAGCTTGTGGGATTGGTCGTGGGCGGCATTTCTTTGTTTTTCGAATGGACCACACCGGTCGGGATCGAGTGGCTGTGGCTTTTCCTGATTGGCGTATTTTCGCAACTCGGACAGATGTTCCTGACCAACGCCCTGCAGCGCGAACCAGTCGCCGGCGTGGCTATAATTAATTACACCGGCTTGGTTTACGCGATCACGATAGGGTGGATAATATTCGGTGAAGCCCAAGGCCCGTGGGCACTTGCCGGCATGACCCTGGTAGTCGCCGGCGTCGCCATGAGCGTCATCTACGGCCGGCGACAGAGGAGCAGGGAAGCGGTTGAGACGACGGCAGCGTAAGAAGGAATTCACCACAGAGGCACGGAGGGCACGGAGCATGGAAATAAGGGCGGCGGTTGTGACGGTGAGCGATTCGCGAACGCTGGCGAATGATGTATCGGGCGATAGACTGGTCGAGCTACTGAGCAGTGTTGCCGCAGAGATCGTCGAACGGCTCGTTGCGTCTGACGAACTGCTCGATCTGCGGGAAACCCTTTATTCATTGGCCGAAAGGGAAGATATCAACCTGATCCTAACGTCGGGTGGAACGGGCTTTGGCCGCGCGATAATACGCCCGAGGCGACGCGTGCCGTGATCGAAAGGGAAGCACCCGGCATGGCAGAGGCGATGCGGCGCGAGACGGCCGCCAAGCACCCGATGGCGATGCTCTCACGCGGTATTTGCGGTATTCGAGGGAATACACTGATCGTCAACTTGCCCGGCTCACCACGCGGCGTCGAGGAGTGTTTTGAAGTGATCAGACCAGTACTCACCCACGCGATCGACCTACTTGCGGGGAGGACGAACCATCAAGAGGGTTAGCCACGAATTGACACGAATTACACGAATACGAGGAATCCCAATTCGTGTCCATTCGTGGTAATTCGTGGCTAATTCATCTTCTGACCGCGCCGTTGATGAACGCCACGGCGTCGGTTTTGAGTTTGCGGAGTTCGCGAACGTCGATGTACATCATGTGGCCGGCTTCGTAGTAGGTGAACGAGACGTTGCGGCGCAGGGTCGGGTCGAGGTTCATTGCTGAGACCGTGTATTCGGCGGCAAAGAACGGCGTCGCCATGTCGTAATAGCCCTGCGACAGCCATACCTTCATGTATGGGTTCTTAGCCATGGCGTCTTTGAGAGGCATGCTCGTGTCGGCGTAGGCGTTGTTGGTGTTCCAGTTCCACGGGCTGGTGATGCCGCCGCCGAGGATGTAGTACTCGACATCTGACTTGTAACCAAGCTCGCCTCGGACGTAGCTATTGAAGGCCGACGTGTATGGCGGGCGAATGGCGTTCATCGAAGGGTCGCTGTCTGGCCCGTCGCCCGCCGCGTCGCGGTCGATGCCCTTGAATCGGCTGTCGAGACGGCCGACCGTGCGGCGATCAGACACGCGAAGGAGTTCCTTTTGAAACTCACCCAGATCGACGCGGAAGTTGTTGCGGATGATGAAATCGGTCGGCAGGCCCGTAAACGCTGCGTACGATGCGGCCAGTGTGTTGCGTTCCGTGTCGGTCAGCGAGTCGATCCTGAGCAGGGCACGCATGTATTCGTTCGACGCCCAGCGACGCGATTCGTCGGTGACCTGTTCGAGCGTCTTAGTTTGAAGCTGCGGCGGCAGGCGTTTGTGATACCACGCCGTTGCCGTGTAGCTCGGGAAGATGAACACCAACGGCATGTCGTTGTTGCTGGCGAAGCGGATCGTTTGGAAATTCAAGACCGCCGACACGAGAGCGATGCCGTTCAATGCGATGCCGTGTTCGAATAGCCAGTTCGACAGGCCCGACGCCCGGGTCGTGCCGTAAGATTCGCCGACGAGGAAGAGCGGTGACGACCAGCGTTCGTTGCGCCCGAGGTACATCCGGATGAATTCGCCGACCGCCTCGATATCGCCATTGACGCCGAAGAATTTGCTGGCCAATTCCGGCTTTGCCGCACGCGAATATCCTGTGCCGACGGGGTCGATAAAGACGAGATCGGTCTCGGTGAGCCAGGTCGAGCCGTTATCCTCCATCTCGTATGGCGGCGGCGGGAGCATTCCGTCGTCGAGCATCTTCGCGCGGCGCGGGCCAAGGGCACCCAGGTGCAGCCAAACGCTTGCCGAGCCGGGCCCGCCGTTGAACGAGAACATCAGTGGCCGTTTGGCCGGCGGATTGTCGAGGGTGTACGCCATGAAGAAAATCCGCGCCTCGAACCTCGCCGCTGACGGCGTTCTTGATCGGCATGAAGCCCGTCGTAGTCGTGTAATTGAGCGACTGCGACCCGACGCGGAACGAATGTTTTTGGACGATCGGTGGATCGTCCATCTTCGGGTCGAGCGGCTTCGGCGACAACGGGGTCGGCGTCTGCCCGAGGGCGGCGACAGCCGATACGAGAAATACGAGGGTCAACAATGGCTTTAGCATCACGCTTTTACAGCCTCCACGATGCCGAGGGGCGATCTTGTTCTTTGAAAATTCAATTATTTCGGTCCTTCGGTGACGACGCGGCCGTTGATGATAGTGCCGGTGCAGTGTGTTGTCCACTCGAACGGGTCGCCGTCGTATAACGCGAGGTCTGCATCGAGGCCGGTCGCTATCGAGCCTATGCGGTTGTCGAGGCCGAGGACCCGAGCGGCGTCGATGGTGATGGTCGCCAGAGCGTCGCTTCGGCTGAGGCCGTTGGCAGCGGCCATGGCGGCTTCGAAGAGGACGACACGTGTTTTCGGCACGTAGCTCTCGTAGCCGCTCTGCAGCGCGACGGGAATGCCTGCCGCCCGAAGTTTCGCAGCGTTTTCCATGGACAGGTTTTGCCGGTCGCCGCCGGGGCGGGCCATCGTCGCGTGGACGATGACGGGGAAGCCCGACGCCTTGATCTCGTTCGCGACCAGGTGGCCGTCGGCTACGCCATCCAGGACGATCCGAATGTTAAATTCCTTCGCGATGCGGATCGCGGTCATGATGTCCTGAGCGGCCTCGGCGGTGATGAGCAGCGGGACCTCGCGATTGATGACGCGCATCATTATCACGGATTTAAGGTCCTTGGGCTTATCGGCCTTGGCGGTGTTCTCCTGGGCCTTGATGAGTTCGGCGCGGAGCATGGCGACCTGCTTTGCACGCGTGCCGGGCGAACGGCCGGCGGCATTTGCGGCTCCGCCGAGCGTTACGGCGATCATCGCGGTCGGGACGATCGTGGCTTCATCAACATTCTTGCCCCACGTTTTCGCGACCATCGTCTGGCCAGAGATGAGAGCCGACGGCTGATGGCCCGTGTGGATCGTCGTTACGCCAAATCCGCGGACCCATTCGACTAGTTTCTCTTCGGCGTTGTAGGCGTCGGTCGCTCGCAGTTCGGGCTGGACCGACGCACCGCCGTCGAGTGCCATTTGGTCGTGCGGCTGATTAAGGTAACCGTTCAGGCCAATGACCGTGTGAGCATCGATGAGGCCTGGCGTGACGACCTTGGCCGTGATAACGCGATAGCCGGTCGGTATCGTTACTTCGGACGCGGTGCCGACCACGGTTATCTTCCCTGCGCTGATGAGAACGACGCCGTTTTTGATCGGCTCGCCCTTCATCGTCCAAACGGTCTCGCCCTTGACGGCGATCTGAGCGGACGAAGTTAAGAACGAAAAGTGAAAAGTGAAAAGTGCCAAACCGGCGATAAAGATGCTTTTAGTTATTAGTTTTGCGTTTTTCACTATTCGTTTCCTCCGTCTCCGTCAAAGCAGCTAATGTCGTGGGCGGTCAGGTCGCTGTCGTCCGTCGCTCCTTTGCCGCCGACGGCGAAGATATAGTCCTTCGGGTCGGTGCGGTCAAAGACCTTTTTGCCCTCGACGTAAGTTTGCATCACATGGGTATAGACACTCAGCGGATCGCCCGAGAGAACGATCAGGTCCGCGTCCTTGCCGACCTCGAGCGAACCTACCCGTGTGTCCAGATCGAGCATCTTGGCGTTGGCCATGGTCATGGCGTAGAGAGCACCGTTGCGGGACATTCCCGCCCGGACGGCGAGGCCGGCGGAGCGAAGGAACCAACGCGAATCGGTGATGCCGTCGTCGGTGTGAAATCCGACGAGCGCGCCAGCCTTTTCAAGCTCTACGCCGTTGCGAAAGTCAATGTCCATCGTCTCAAGCTTGCCGCCGGGAGAGTCGATGAAGATGATCGACGCGGGAGCTTTGGCGTCGGCGATCTCTTTTGCTACTTTCCACGCTTCGCTGACGTGCTGGAGGACAATGCGGAAGCCGAATTCTTTAGACAAACGTAACGCCGTCATAATGTCATCGTGGCGATGCGTATGAAAATGGACCACACGTTTGCGATCCAGAACTTCGACCAACGCTTCCATCGCCAGATCGCGTGGCGGCAGTTTGGTCTTGTCGCCGGCAGCCTTCGCGATCTTCTCGCGGTAATCCTGGGCCTTGATGAACTGCTCGCGGACGAGAGCCGCGGATTTGGCACGTGTCCCGGGAAAGGCGCCGCCGCCTGCGCGGATTGAATTGGTGCCGTTGGCGAACTTGATGCCGCCCATGTAATTGCCGTCGCTGTCCCAGATCAGCATGTCGTCGATCTTGACGGCGTCGTCGCGGAGCTTTATATACAATGTCTGGCCGCTGTCGAGATGGCCTGAGCCGGGCATGACGTTGACGGTCGTGAGGCCGCCGGACTGGGCCCGCTGGATACTCGATGCTCGCACATTCACGCTGTCGAGTATCCGCACATCAGGATGAATCGGCCCCGACGCATCGCCGCCCGCCGGCCCGCCGATGTGGCTGTGCGTATCGACGATGCCGGGCATGATGACCTTGCCTTTACAGTCGATGATCGTCACGTCGGACGACAGGCGGACCGTGCGGGCGTCGCCGACGGCGGTTATCTTGCCGTTCTGGATCAGCACGATGCCTTGTTCGATGGGCGCGCCGACGATCGGGATTACCCTGGCGTTGATAAACGCAACAGGCTTCTCTTGCGCGGCCGCTGTGAATGCCAGCAGACACGTCGCGAGAAAGCAGAAAATAACTCTCTTCATTAGTAGCTCCTTGGTGTACGGATTACGCGGGCTTGTATGCAATAAGGTGCTAGAAATCGGCGGCGGTGTCAAGGAAGTGGCGAAGAACGCGTTTCGTTACACGTATCGCACTTTTCTCGGCTGCTCGGCGTCGGGTGTCTCGGCGGTGTAAACGGTCAATTCGCGCAGCCGTTCGTTCGCGTCGGGGTCGCGGACGAGTTCGGTGAGGTCAAGGGCGTGAGCGGCGGCATCTGAGCCGTTATTCACCAGCTTTGCGATCATTTCGATGAATTCATCGCGGGCGGCGGCGGCGTGAGAGGCTAGTTTCTGCCGGTTATTTCGTGCGAGGCAGCGTTCGTGCAGGTCGGCGATGTCGTTTACGGGCTCGGCGGCGGCCTCGGCAAGGCCCGCGTAGCGATAAAATATCTCGCGAAACTCAAAAACCACCGCCATTGACTCTTTTTCAAGAGCAGTACGCTCGATCTCGGCGGCGATGCGTTCGATCCGGAGGCGACGGGCGTTCTCACGCATCTGCGGACTGGGCCATACGAGGCGAAAGAGCAGCATCAACGCAAATATCGGCCAAAACACCGACCAGACGGCCAATTTAACCAGCGTAGGCCGTCGCTGAGTGACCAGATACATCGCCACGGGGAAACCGCACGCAAAGTACACGACCGCTGCAACCGAAGGGCTCATAAACGCGTCTATCACATAGATTCTATCGCCGATCGCAAATTAACGGAACAACCCGAGACGGCCTTTCGTAATCTAATCAGTTACAAACCAAGCATTCATTCGGTTCAATTCGGTTTGGATCCTAATTTTACAAGGGGGAACGGTATATGTCAGACAAGCCAAAGATAAAGATAATCAAGCGAACGGAGGCCGCCGCGCCCCGCAAACGCGGCAAGGTTCGCCCCAAATCCACGCGTCAGAGTGCCCGAGAACTGGCCTCGACCGTCACCGATTGGGTGGCCGAGATCAAAGTCCGCAAGGGCCACGAGACCCGTGCCGCCTTCGACCTCCTCTTCGCCAACCCCGCCCGCGAATCGTAAGCCGCAATAATATTTTTGATACAAAACGCCGCTTGCATCCACGCTCGCGACCCTTTTTCGACTAGCCCAATTTTACTGGCCTTTGTAGTTCGTTTTGGGGCAATAGGATCAAGTATTTCGGAACCCGACAGAACGCGTGCGGCCCTTAGGCTGTACGCGTTTTGTTGTTAATATGCTGAATTGACACAGCCCATATGAGCGTATGAAGATCAACTATTACCCGGAGACCGACTCTCTCTATATCGACCTCTCGCACAAAACAAGTGTCGAGAGCCGCGAGGTCTCAGATGGTGTCGTTCTCGATTACGACGAGGCCGGCGATCTTGTCGGCGTCGACATCGACCACGCCAGCACAAAACTCGACATCCGCGAGGTCGTCCTCGGCCATCTACCGCTCGCTACCACGCAGGTCTTGGCGTGAAGTGCTGTTGGCGACACGCTCCTGCTTGTCGCCGGCACCGTCCAAGAATTGACGCCCGCTCATTCTCCGCTATGATTGCGGTGTTTCCTTTGAAAAGAGTTCTTTTTCGCGATGGCATCCCATATCGCAGCCGGGGTTGTTCTGGCACTCGCATTTTTCGCGGCGGGTATTGATAGCTATGCGGCAACATTGGTCGTAACAAAGACAGCCGACACCGCCGACGGCATCTGCGACGCGGACTGCAGCCTACGCGAGGCTGTGATCGCCGCGGCGAGCGGCGACCCGATCCTCTTTTCCTCACTTTTCAATTCACCGCAGACCATCACGCTGACGAACGGCCAAATGTTGATCGCAAAGGACCTGACCATAACCGGTACAGGTTCGAACCTGGTGACGGTCAGCGGCAATCAGGCCGGGCGGATTTTCGAGATCTCGCAAGGTGCTGTTGTGACGCTGAGCGGTATGACGCTCCGCGACGGCCGCGTCGACATCGGAAATGAACCGTCGGGCGGCGCGATCGATGCTACGGATAGTGATCTAACGCTGCTCAACATGTCGATCCTCAGCAATCGAGCCTACCGATTCGAGATTCAGCCTTTCTATATGGAGTTTGGCCGAGGCGGCGGTATCTATGCTGTTAACAGCAACCTCAGCCTTGTCGGTACGTATGTACGAGAGAATTATTCATTCAACAGCGGCGGCATCTATATGACTGGTAGCTCCTTAACAGTGGACACCTCTATTGTCGATCATAATCGTGGAGGCGGCATCTTCGGCGGGAGCATGACGACAACCGTAATACGTGACTCCACGATAGGATGGAATAATGGGGTCGCTACACCGCCCGGCTCGACGGGTCGTTATGGGCTCCTGGTCCATGGTGATTCCGTGCAAGTCCTCAATTCCACCATTGCTGAGAATTGGGGCACGGGCATATCTGCCGGCGGCGGCAATCTCGTTGTTGATCGGAGCGTGGTGCGCAACAACGTCGGAGGCCAGGGCGGCATTAGGAGCTTCGGATCAGCGACCATATACCGGTCGACGATTGACGGCAACGAGATCGGATTTAAAGGCGGGGATCGGGGCGGCGGCATTTGGAGCCAGGGAAGAATGTCGATCTCGGATTCGACGATCAGCAATAATCGTGCTGCCGTGCTTGGCGGCGGTATCTACACGGCCTTCTTCCCGCTGAACATTACTAATTCTACTATCAGTGGAAATACGGTCGGAGGCTGCTCGAGTTGTACAGGGGCCGGCATACACGCTGCTCTTGCGAGCACTGTCCTATTGACCAACTCAACAGTCACCAAAAACCGTATCGGGATAGGCAGGGGCGGCGGCATAGCGAGCGACCCTTCAGCGGTTACCACCGTCGAACTCCGCAATACCATCGTCGCGGAAAATATCTCGGAACGGTCCCCGGATGCCGACATATCGGGAGCGGTCATCTCGCATGGCCATAACCTGATCGGAAATACGACCGGAAGTTCCGGCTGGCTGGCGACCGACCTGTTGAACAGGAACGCAGCCCTCGCTCCATTGGCGAATAACGGTGGCCCGACGTGGACGCACGCTCTATTGCCGAATAGCCAGGCCGTGAACTCAGGAAACGATGTGCTCGCCGTTGATCCAGATACGGGTTTGACGCTCACCGGCGACCAACGCGGATCGCCGCGGTTTGTCGGAACGGTCGATATCGGCGCTTTCGAATCGAATTTCACCGTAACGTACGTGATGTTCGCCGGGCGCGTGACGACGTCTAGCGGACGAGGTGTTTCAAAGGCGGTAGTGACATTATCGAATGGCCAGGAGACGATCTACGCGCACACAAATCCTTTCGGGTACTACCGGTTCGTGAATCTGCTGTCGGGCTCGTCCTACCTGATCGGCGTAAGCGACAAACGATACGAATTTGGCCCTCCTCAACCGATCACGCTCACCACGAATCCTCCCGATATCAACTTCGTTGCACAGTGAACGTGGGTTGATCCAGCGAGGTTTCCATCGTACGTAACTTAGATATCTCCAACTCCGCCGCTTCGACTGCCGGTCCGTTCCGAGTCATGGCGACGTAAAAGCCTCTGTCCTCCTTTCTGCACAGGCGGTTTTTTGAGTCGTATTCGTACCAGACTTTTGGTTTGCCGTCGCGGCGGTCTTTTTCGATCCAAATGCCGCGACCATCGTCCGCCACTGCGTGGCGGAGATGAGAAGTGAGAAGTGAGAATTCAGAATTTAGCAGGCGTTCGTCGCCTTCGTCGGCAGGTCGCTCATCTGGCGGTGATGGATCTGGCGGTTGGGCGGGCTCGGGCGATTCTATAAGCGCGTCTGGCTCGGGATCGCTGGCGGTGTCGGGGGCAGTAGCTTCCTGCGGTTCGGGGGCTGGCGGCGTGGGGTCGGCTTGATCAACTTCTTCGTCAAATTCTTCGTCGAGCTCGTCTTCATCATCCGACCAGTCCAGGCGGTCGTCGAAGTGACGTTGGATCTCGGGGGTCCATTTTTTGATGAGGCGTTCGGCGCGGGATTTTGAGATGTTGAGGTCTTCGGCGATCAGGCGAAAGCTGCAGCCTTCGTCGTGGCGGTTCTTGATCTGGTAGATGAGCCAGGCGGTGTCTTCGTCGAGCTGCTCGGCAAAACGTTCGTCGAATTTTGGCCCGATAAAGCCGTCCTCGCTGCGCTGTATGATGAATCGCGGCGGGTTGGTGTGGTCCCATTGGATCGGCATCGTGCGGGCCCGGACGTGCTGGATGTAGTTTGCGCCGCGGAAATGCGGATGATGTCCGATGCCAAAAACGCTGTCCGCCACGTCGCACAGCACGCGCGAACGCCGCAGATCGCCTTCGCTCACAGACACGTTAAAACGATGAGGCCGCGAGCCCGCGATGACGAGTATCGAAACGCCCAGCGTGTCAGTAAGCTCGCGCAATTCGCGCATCAGCCGCAGAGTGTGCTTTGTGCCGTCGGATGTCTGCTGCACCGCCGACAGGTCGTCGATAACGATCACGCTGATGCCCGCGTCGATCATATCGCGAAGCCACGGGACGAGCTGATCGACCGACGGCGGCCGGTCGACATATAGGTCATCTGAAAAGCGGTAATCGCGCTCCGTCTCAGGGTCGCTGTACCGCAGCCCAAACTGCGTGTCGGACAGCTTGAGATCCACGTACAGCACCTTGCGCCGCCGCTCGGGCATCACAAAACCCTCAATGCCGCTGCCGCGGGCGATCCGCTCAGCCAGCAGCATGGCCAGCATACTCTTGCCCGTCCCCGCCGCCCCGAACAGCAGAGCCAACTCGCGCGAGTGCCAGAACGAGTCAAACAACGGCTCGATAGGCGCCGCAGTGTCGCTCAGTTCCATCCGCTCGTTCGCTGATCGGGGAAGTTGTGGTGTCGTGTGTCGTGAATTTATCCTGTCGTGCATATCTCTCTCCTGAATAAAGGTCTTGACAATGAAATGTCATTGTGATACAAGATATTACATATGAAACAGCGGTTGTCAAGAAGTTTTTTTCTAAAACAGGCGGGACAGGGCCGAAAAATATCGGTAAGCGTCGCAGACACAACACTTAGCCTGTCCCATGCTGGTGCGGGACACGACCGGGCCACCGGCGGGCCACTGACATATGCGGAGCTCCTAACACTAAGCCGAACTTTGGGTTAGAATAGACGTATTCGCTTGTAGCAATTTTTGAGGTACAGCTATGAGATACACCCTTGCCGAAGACGCCAAACCTAAAGCAGCACTGCTGCTGATCGCGACGGTCGCGACCGTTCTGCTGTGGTTCATCCCTTACGCCGAGTATTTGGTGTACCCGATACGGCTGTTCGTGACGTTCATTCACGAAGGCAGCCATGCACTGATCGCCGTTCTGACGGGCGGTTCGGTGCAGAGTTTGACGATCGCTTCGGACGGCAGCGGGGCCGTGTATTCCGCGCCGTCGGGCTTTATCGGCCAGGTGCTGACGTCGAGTGCGGGATATGTCGGAGCGGCGATCTTTGGCGTCGTGATGCTCGTGCTGATGCGCAAGAACGTTTCGCCGCACAAGATACTGTTCGGCTGCGGCGTGTTTGTCGGGGTGATGACGCTGGTGTTCAGTATTCTCAGCCCGATGTTCCATTTCCTGTCGCTCAACGTGCCGTTCTCGAGCGTTGCGTTTACGGTGTTTGCAGGGCTGCTGCTGACGGGCGTGCTGCTCGCGATGGCACGATTTGCGAGTCACCGAGTGGCGGACTTTGCCGTGGCGTTTTTGGCGGTCCAGTGTCTGCTCAATGCGTTGGCCGACCTTAAGACGGTGCTCTTTATCAACGCACCGCTGATCGGTGCAGATATCCAAACAGACGCCGGCAACATGGCCGCCGCGACGGGCATCCCGGCCTTTCTCTGGGCCGTCGTCTGGATCGCGATATCGCTGGTCGTCCTCACGATCGGGCTCAGGATGTACATGAACGTAAAGGGTGCCTCAAAGACGGATTCGGTATTTAACGACTGATATGAAAGTTCTCCTACTGCTTTTGACGATCGCTTTCTCGACCGTGACCTCGTGGTCGCAGGTCAAATCGCCGACACCCGCACCCGTAAAACCGGCATTCGAGAAGTCGATGCAGATCGTAGTCGTGACCGCAAAAGATTGGGACGCGACGACCGGCACAGCCCGCCTCTATGAGCGAAAGAACGCTAAGGCCAGTTGGAAGGCCAATGGTGAGTCGTTCCCCGTCGTGCTTGGCCGCAGCGGCATGGCCGTCGGCGATGTGATCGCTGATCCCAAGACCGCCAAAGTCAAGAAAGAAGGCGATGGCAATTCGCCGGCGGGCGTGTTTCCGCTGATCGCGACCTTTGGCCGAGGCTCTAAGCCGAACGCCGTCGAGATGGATCATACAATACTCGCGGAATCGACCGAGTGCATCGATGACACCCGCTCGTCGCATTACAACCGCGTCGTCGATCGCTTTAAGGTCGGCAATTTCGATTGGAAGTCATCCGAGAAGATGGCCGCCATCGATCAATACGCCCTCGGCGTCATCGTCGGTTACAACTCATACCCCGTCGAAAAAGGCCACGGTTCGTGCATATTTCTGCACATCTGGCGCGACGCCTCGACGGCGACCGAAGGTTGTACGGCGATGGAACGACGGAATGTCGAGCGGATAGTTGGGTGGCTTTCGCCCGACAAGACGCCGTATCTCGTGCAGATGCCTGAGAAACTCTATAGCGACTCCCGAAAAGCATGGCGGCTCCCAAAGCTCAAATAACGACACTCGACAAACTCGTGATCGGCACTCGCCTGATCGTGCGTTCGCGTACCGACTGGCGTTTTGCGGCCGTTTCTAAGATCGCCGACGAGCGCGTCGTGCTGACCGTCTGCTCGCCAACCGGCCGCACTTATCGGCTGCGCCGCGACCTCGACACAGAAGTGTTGCTAGACGGCAAGCTCGCGATCCTTCCGTACGAGTCGGACGACACGTGGCGTGACAATTTCGGCCGCTATGATCACCGCTGGTAACCAAGCCTTTTTGTCCGCCCATCGCCGATTTGATAAACTGGACTTTTGCCTTTACGAGCAAATTCCCGTCTATGCAGGCCGCGAAACAAAAAGAGGAAGCGATCGAGGTCCGCGGCGCCCGTGTTCACAACCTAAAGAACATATCGGTCTCGATACCGCTCAACAAACTGACCGTCATCACCGGCGTTTCGGGCTCGGGCAAATCGTCGCTTGCTTTCGACACGCTCTACGCCGAGGGGCAACGTCGTTATGTCGAATCGCTCTCGGCTTACGCTCGCCAGTTCCTCGAGCGGATGGACAAGCCCGACGTCGACGAGATCATCGGCATCGCCCCGGCCATCGCGATCCGGCAAAAGAATTCGACCAAGAACCCACGTTCGACGGTTGCGACGCAAACCGAGATCTATGATTACTTGAGGCTTCTATATGCTCGAGCCGGAACGACGATCTGCAACCAATGTGGTCGCGAGGTGAAGAAAGATTCGCCTGAATCCGCGGCGGATGAGATCCTGGCAGAACTGAAAGAAGGAACGAGATTTTACGTCCTGTTTCCTGTTCAGGAAAACACCGCTTCCCGCAAAGAAAGAAAGACGCCAGCGAATCGGGCAAGGAAAGCCGCGAAACCGGCCGATCTCAGCACTCAGGCATTCTTGATCTCGCTGCTCCAACAGGGATTTTCCCGGCTCTTTCGCGGCGGCGAAATGATAGAGCTGGAAAAGCCGGAAGACTATCCTTTCGATGATTTTGACGATACGTTCGTTCTCATTGATCGCCTCGCGGCGGCACCGGATATTCGCCAGCGTTTGGTTGATTCGCTTGAAACCTGCTTCCGCGAAGGCCACGCCGCGGTCATCGAGACGACCGACGGCACAAGCCTTAAGTTCTCAGACCGCTTTATCTGCAAATATGACGGCACCCGATACGAGGAGCCCGAGCCGACGCTATTTAGCTTTAACTCGCCGCACGGTGCGTGCCCGACATGTCAGGGCTTTGGCAATACGATCGGTATCGACTACGGGTTGGTGATCCCCAATCCGCTGTTGTCTCTCGCCGACGGTGCGATCGAGCCATTTACGCGGCCGCAGCATGCATGGGCGCAGAAGGAGCTTGTGAAATATACGACATCGGCACGCATCCCGATGGCGACGCCATTTGCCGACCTTGATGATTATCAGCAGAACGCAGTCATTTATGGCGATGAAGGCTGGCGTGGCGTAAAGGGCTTTTTCCAGTGGCTCGAGACGAAGAAGTACAAGCTTCACGTTCGCGTCTTTTTGGCAAAGTATCGTGGCTACACGCGATGTCCCGATTGCGACGGGCAACGTCTGAGACAGGAAGCCCGTGACGTCAAGATCGGCGGCCGCTCGCTTCCCGAGATCGTCGAGATGTCGATTCGCGACGCATTTGAGTTCTTTGAAAAGCTTGAGCTCGACACAGAGCGAATGCAGATCGCCGAAAAGGTCCTGCTAGAGATACGCCGTCGCCTGAAGTTTCTTGTGGAGGTCGGTCTTGATTATTTGACGCTCGGCCGTCTCGCCGCGACGCTGTCCGGCGGCGAGGCCCAGCGCATCCAGCTTGCTACGAACCTCGGCTCTTTGCTTGTCGGCACGCTATATGTCTTGGATGAGCCCAGTATCGGCCTGCATCCGCGGGACAACGCTCGCCTGATCGCGATCCTTGAGAACCTTCGTGATATCGGCAATACGGTCGTTGTCGTCGAGCATGACGAAGACACCATCCGAGCGGCGGACAAAGTGATCGACATCGGAGTCAATGCAGGCGAATTTGGGGGCGAGCTCGTATTTGAGGGCAGATTTGATAGTTTGCTTAAGGACAATCGCTCGCTTACCGCAAAATACCTCCGCGGTGATGCCGAGATCAAGACGCCATCGACCCGGCGAGCGGTTACTAAACAGAAGATCGAGATCGTGGGTGCGCGAGAGCACAATCTTAAGAACATCTCGGTGCAGATACCGCTCGAAATGCTCGTATGCGTGACGGGTGTATCAGGCTCCGGAAAATCGACGCTCGTTCACGACGTTCTCTATGCCGGTCTAAAGAAGAAACGCGGCGAATGGAACTCGCACGTAGGATTTTTCAAAGAAATAAAGGGTGCAGAGCTTATAGACGATGTGATCCTCGTTGACCAATCCCCGATCGGCCGTACGCCGAGGTCGAATCCGGTCACGTACATCAAGGCATATGACGCCATACGAGAGGCTTTTGCGGCTACGAATACCGCGAAAACGAAGGGGTTTAACGCATCGCATTTCTCGTTCAATGTCCCGGGCGGCCGGTGCGAAATATGTCAGGGAAGCGGTGTCGTGACCATAGAGATGCAGTTCCTCGCCGACGTGGAACTAACCTGTGAGGACTGTCGCGGAATGCGATTCAAATCGGAAATCCTCGACATCAAATACAAAGGCAGAAGTATCCACGAAGCCCTGCAATTGACCGTTCGCGAAGCGATATTGTTCTTTAAGGATATCGCAAAGATCGTAACGCGGCTCAAGGTGCTTGACGCGGTCGGACTAGGCTATCTGCGGCTCGGCCAGTCCGCGACGACGCTGTCGGGCGGCGAAGCTCAGCGAGTGAAGCTGGCAACTCATTTGGCACAGAAAACAGCTGACCGAACGCTCTTCATTTTTGACGAGCCAACGACGGGACTCCATTTTGACGACATAAATAAGCTGTTGGCCGCCTTCCGCGCTCTGATCGACAACGGTGGCAGTCTGCTTGTGATCGAGCACAATCTGGAAGTGATAAAAACGGCGGATTGGGTGATCGACCTTGGCCCTGAAGGCGGTGTCGGTGGCGGCGAGTTAGTTGCCCAGGGAACACCGGAAAATATCGCAGCGGCGGAGGGTTCTTTTACCGGAGCTTACCTGCGGCCGCTGCTCGAACGATGTCATTAATCGTCACCGAACTTCGCTCGCCATTCAGGCGCGATCTGCTCCATCACTTTACAGTCGCAGTATCCGCCATTGTCGTTTAGCCACGACGTCAGCCGCGGAAAGTCGAGCCGATTGTCCATCATGAACCGCATCGCATGCCGCAGATGGTGGTCGCATTCGGCATCGTACAACTCGTCCTCGATAAAATCGAGCATCGAGCTGATCGTCGCCTCGCCCGTAGGCAGGCTGTCGAGGAACGCACGCAATTCCTCGCCGCTTAATTGCTGCAAGTTCTCGATCTGGCGTTTACGGACTACGGGCATAAGGTTTGGATTCGCTTCTTATTTTAGCACCGATGCGGTTGGTTCAGAACGTTAGAAATCTGGTATCGTTATCTCTGGCAATAATTGCAACGAATGAGAGATCTTTAGGCGGAGCGTATCCGGCCGCTGACTATTGAAATAGTGCTCGCAATCATCTACCTGATCCTATTGCTCCTCCTCGGCGACGCGCTGTGCCGTCGCTTCTTTAAGTTCGCTTCAGGGCCGCACCGGTTTGGCGCAGCGTTCCTGACCGGTGCCCTAATCGGCAGTTGGTGGACGTACCTAAGCAGCTTTCTTTTTGCAGCTACGAACTCGCCGCTCCTGTGGGGCAATTTACTGTTCTTCGTGATGTGCTCGGGTCTTATCTATTGGCTTTGGGCCAATCCGTCTAGCCGCGAATTCCAGACGAGGATAGACAGCGATCAGGTCGGCTTCAATCGATGGGATTGGATAGCGACCGGACTATTCCTCGTCTATGCCTGCTGGCTAACGTTTGCGACCTTCTCGATGGTGAATGGCAAAATCGCCATCGCCACGCACCAATGGAGCGATTTCGGCTCGACGGTGTCGATAATGCAGTCGTTCGCAAACGGCCATAACTTTCCGACGGAGTATCCTCATTTTTCGGGTGACCGGATCCGGTATCACTTCTTGTTCTATTTTCTGGCTGGCAACCTTGAATACCTCGGACTGAGCCCATCTACCGCGAATAACGTGCTGAGCATTCTCTCAATGCTGTCGATGCTGTTTATCGTCATGGCTCTGGGAGTGGTTCTATTCGGTTCTCGCCTGATCGGACGGATAGCGGCCTGCCTGTTCTTCTTTCACGGCACGCTCTCGTTCATACCTTTCCTCCAGAAGCATTGGCCAGTGGCGAGCGCGTTCGATGCGGTATTGAAGATGCGCGACTTTTTGCCGTCGGGTTTTGGCTATCGCGGAGAGTTATGGGGCGTTTGGTCGCAGGTTGTCTATGCGAACCAGCGGCATCTGGCGAGTGGGATCGGGATTCTACTTCTCGTGATGTTCTTCTTGATCGAACGTTATCGAGAAGCTGAAAGGCTGAAACGTGAGGCCGGAGAAGCAGCCCGTCGCATCGCGGAAGACGAGCTTGCACGACTCGAAGCCGAACGCCAAGATACGGAAGGCGACATGACGCCGGCTACCCACACGCTCGCCGAAACGGTCGCGAACGACGATCTCGCAACATCTGACGCGGTTGCGGACGCTATTGCCGAAGAAACGGACCGAAGTCCGTCCGACTTGGAAGCGGCCCCTGAGATTGTTGAAGAAGCCCCACTCCCGGATGCCGAGGCGGCTGTTTCAGAAGAATCGGAACCTGCCCAACTCGACGCCCCGCCGTCGGTCGTTAAAGATGACAGCGAGGATATTGATTTCGGGCAGATGATCGGTAAGCTGACCGCCGGTCTCGGCCGCGTCGGGCCGTTTATTTTTGCGGGCGCTCTGCTTGGGCTGCTGCCGATGTGGAATGGCGTCTGTCTTTACGGCCGCGTTCGCGATACTCGCGGTATTCTTTGTCGTCTTCCCATACCGGCGGCAACTGGTGATCCTCGGCATTACGACCGCCGTATTTGCCCTACCGCAGATCGTATTCCTAAAGACGGGCAATCTCGCACCTGGGCCGTCCTTGATCGGGTGGGGATACACGTTGGGTGGAAATGCATCATTCTACGACGTTTTTTATTATCTCGGCTGGACCTTCGGGGTCAAATGGCTGCTGATACTCATCGGCGTTATAGCGGGGACGTGGTTCCGTAATCGGGTGCTGCTGGCCGTTTCAACTCTGATCGCGATCACCTTCTGTTTCCAGTTTAGCTTTGAGGCGTTAACGAATCACAAGTTCCTGAATATCTGGTTAGTGGTCGCGAATCTATTTGCCGCAGCGGGCATCTGGTGGCTTTGGAGCTTTAAAGGAATAAAGACGACGATCCCGGGTCGAGTCCTTGCTGTGGTTCTGACCGCGACGATAGTGATCGGCGGGGTCATGGACCTGTTTCCGATAAAGAACAGTACTTGGATGGCGATGGAGTATCGCGGCGACCCGCTCGTTGAATGGGTTATGGAAAACACCGATCCCAACGCGATCTTCTTATCCAACCGCTATGTAAATCACAAGATACTCTCGCCGGCCGACGTTTGTTTTACGGCCACCCGTACTATGCATGGGGTGCCGGTTATCCGACAGGCGAGCAGGAGACAAAGTATAAGAAGATGCTCGAGTCCCGCGACCCGAACGAGGTTATGCGTCTTCTGAAGGAGAACAACATCAGTTACGTCGCCTACGATAACGGACTCCGCAAGAGCGACATCGTTAAAAACCCGAACGAAGCCCTCTATAGGGCGTATTTTCCGCTTGTCTTTGACGACACCGAAAACAAGTACGACGGCCTAAGGCTATATCAGATAACCGACACCCTCGGCCCACCCGACCCGTCAGTCGAACTGCTGGCGGCGGGCCCGACACCAACGCCCGGGACGGTCATGCCCACGGCTTTCACTGGCGGCGAAGGCACCGGAGCGGGTCAATTTTCAAAACCTCGCGGCATCGCTACGGATTCAACGGGAAATATCTATGTGGCGGATACGGGGAATAGCCGCATTCAGAAATTTGATCCAATGGGCAAGTTCCTTACGGCGTTTGGCACCGCCGGTTCGTCAGAAGGTGAGCTTAGAGAGCCTAACGGGATCGTTGTCGACGCACGCGGCAGAATCTACGTCACCGACGCCGGGAATCACAAACTTCTTCGCTATGCAGCGGAGGGCAAATTCGAAAAAGAGTGGAAGGGGCCGGCACCGAGTTTTTCGGACCACGCGATATTGCCATTGGGCCAAACAGGCTGCTTTACATCGTTGACCAGGGCCGGACACGCATTGTTCGGTTCGATCCCGGGTCTGAGAATTTTATTTCATGGGGAACTCGGGGGGGCGAACCGGGCCAGTTCCTTGAATCCACAGGCATTACCGTGACGCCCGACCAAGTGCTTGTCGCAGATGCTGGGAACAACCGCATCCAGGTATTTGATCTCGATGGGACGTTCGTCAAGCAATGGGAGGTGCCGCGTGGGGCCGATACACCTGGCACTATCCGGATATTGCATTTGATCCCGAAGCGGATCAACTCTTTGTTACGAATGGCTGGACTCAGCAGGTCCTCAGATCTGATCTTGACGGAAATCAAGCTGGACTTATTCCCCCTCCAAATAATGGAAGTTATGAAGGACCGTCCTCGATAACGATCTCGGACACTAAGAACTCCAAGCTCCTGCTTGTCCTAAATTCTGGCGGCGCGCGGGTTACGCAGGTCGAACTGGGATCACGAAAACCGGTGACGGGAAAGCCGGATAAATAGTTTCGGGGGAGTGTCCTGCCCAAAATTTCGCTCGCGAGGACCATTACACAATGTTATCGGACGGCTCACAGGTAAACGATCCTCGATTCCGGGTCCCCGACCTCACGTCCCTCGCGGTCGCCGTCGGACTGATCGCTGTCTGCCTAGTCCCAATCTACTTTGTTCTATTTCCGCAACTAACAGATCTGCAGCAGCACATACTGGTGAGTAAGTTGCTGTGGGAACATCTGGCGGGAATTTCGCGGTTGGATCTTGAGATTTCAGGATATCTTGGCTACCGGTTGAGCTCATATCTGATCGTATTACTTATTGCTGCGTTGGAAGCGTTAGGTATTTCCCTGATCTATCTTCCTAAGATCGTTGCCGGAGCACTACTTTCGATTCACGTCGCGATCATTGCCTGGATCTTTTTCACAACAGATGATGATCGCACTTTGGGATCCGCACTGCTGCGAACCGGACTTGCGTTCCCAGCGGCTGTGGCAATGTATTCCGCTTGCTGGTTCATGGGGTTCATTGGATACACCCTTGCTATCTCGATTCTTACACTCGCCATCTATGTTACCGAGGCATTTTTGGCAACCGGCAGGCGCCGAGGCATTATCATTCTCTTTATCCTGTTAACGCTGGTGTATATGGCACATCCTTTCGCACTGACCTTCTGGCTGTTGTGGTGCCTAAGTCGCGGATTAGCAAGCCTAATCACGTGGGTCATTCGGAGCGAGTGGAAGCAGTTTCTGCTCTTGCCGCTCACATTTCTTCCCATCTTGCTCTATGACTATTTTGATGCGCAGCTCGCCCGGGCCAACGTCGGGTCCTATTCTGAACTTTGCGTCCTTTTTCGTGGATACCGCCGAGTGGTACACAAACCGATACGACGCATTATTGAGGGGAATGTATTTCCAGGCTGATAAGGCCGCCGACGCAACATGGATGGTGTATCTGTTTATTGGCTTTGTCCTGACCGCCGCAGTTATCGCAGTCCTGGCAGGGCAGGAGCGACGCATCTGGGCATTGTCGCTAACCAGCCTTCTCTTCCTGGTAGTTTCGTCGTTGATCAGTGAAAAGTTCTTTCCTATCCCTCAAGGACATTGGCTCGCCTATAATTACCGGTTCGTATCAACTACCCCTGTAGTTTGTCTTGCCATTGCTGGGGTTGTGATACTTCGCAGCACACAAGGGCGTTCGAGCCGCAGTCTGAGATCGATCGCTTCATGCGCTGCCGTCGTTACAGTGGTTGTCTCCGCGGTACATTTGAACAGCGTTCGGAAGGCCTATGAACGATTTAATCCGCCCGGCGACGGATTATATACAAAAACAACTGGCATTCGACCGCCCGATCGGTACTGTCCTGCCGTGGAGCGACTGGTATCCAAATGTCACTTTTCTGAGGCGATACACCTGTCTTACAATGCCGGATTGCAATCCGGCAGGGACTATTATTTTCGCAATCTTGGCGGCGATGTCTATCCGGTTCGCATGAGATCGGCACGTCGGGTGTGGCCGGAGGGCATCGAGAACAGACATCAACGCCTTTAAAGGCGGCGAGGGATATTTGCCTGGTAAATATTCGCGGCCCCGCGGTATCGCCGCCAACGCGGTGGCGGCTTTGCAGTAGCTGACACGGGTAACCGAGCGCATCCAGATGTTTGATGCCGAAGGAAACCTCGTCTCATGGATCGGTGACCTGCAGGGAACAATGTTTCCGGCCCAAAGGCCGTGGCCATCGACTCGAGCGGGTGGCTCTATCTGCTTGATGGCCCCGATCTGCTCCGCTTCGGCGCGGATCGGGCCTTGAGAAGAAATCGGCACGCACGGAGACGGGACTGATTGAACCGGCTGACCTAGCTATCGATGAAGGCGGAAAATTGTTTATCGTTGATGAAACACGAGGTACAGTGACACGGTTCAATCCAGACAGAGATATTTACTAAGCTCGATATTACCGCGGCAAGGAACTTGCGAGGCCGACCGGGATCGCGATCGCGGATGGCCTCCTATATATCGCTGACTCCGGCAATGATAGGATCCAAGTTCTTGACGGGACCGGCAAATGGATCCGACAGTGGGAAGTACGTGCGTGGGCTAAATATATGTTCCATTACCCGGACGTGGCCGTCGATCCGGCACGGAACCGGGCCTATGTCACCAGTGGATGGACACGTGAGGTTATCGTATTTGACACTAACGGGAAATTTCTGCGGAAAGCTCGGGCTTCCGCCCGGGACCGAATCCAATAATCCATCGGCAATTGCAATCTCCAAGGCGAATAATCGAGTATATCTCTGGGATATGGCAACGCGCACGTGGATAATGGGGATCCGGGTGTCGTCGCGATCAACTTGGCCGAGTGATCATGCGGTTAACCGGAACTTTGCACACCTTTCGACCCTGGGTTCCGCGGACACATAGAATTGATACAGCGACAGGGCCTTTGCGATGCCAAAGGAACGCCCACGAACAGTCTTGAAGAAATACCGCAACACTTTCTCGATCTCCTTTCGCCGTATTGACGTGCTCGTGCCGCATTGAGTACCTCGTAGTCCGAGGCGTATTTACGTTTGAATTCGAGGCCGGTGGTCATCGTGTAGCCGAGCTTCCAAAGGATCGTGCCTTCGCTGGGAATGCCGCATCGGAGGCTGCCGCCGTCGTTTAGCATCAAGCCGCACCGGGCGATGACGCGATGGCAGGTCGCAGATATGCTCAAAGGTCGCGACCGAAACGATCCGGTCGTAGCGAGTCCCTTCGGGGATCTCGCGAAATATCCGAATAGACCGTATTCACCCGGGCGAGGTCGGGCGAGCCTTCGTATAATTCGCGGAACGGCTCGACGATGTCATACTTGCCACCGTGTTTTTCGTACTTCAACTGATTAAGAGTACCGGCGCCGATCTCGAGCGTTGAGCCGGTGAAATTAGGCCCCGCATCGGCCGCGACCTTTCGGTGCATCCAGCTTTCAAGTTTCTGGGCAAGGCCTGACGCCGCCGAGCCGCCGTCGCGGTTCTCCTTGTATTGAGCTGCGTAGATCTCCTGGAATTCAGGCGGCAACGGCGGCCTTGTTTTGGGAAACTTCGATAATACGTTCATTTCTTCGTCTCGATCGTTCGTGAGATCAGGTACCGTGGCCGATGCTTGATCTCGTCGTAAATGCGTGCCAGGTAAATGCCGATGATCCCGAGACTGATCATCAGTAAGCTGCCGATAATCAACAGCAAGAGGATGACCGTCGCAAAGCCGCTGACCGAATGGCCCGTTAGCTGAAGGGCGAGCGTGTAACCCCCGAAAACAACCGAAAAGACCAGAAATGCGATTCCGACAAATGTCACAAGCTGCAGCGGTATAGACGAAAAGCCGGAAATACCGTTGACCGCCAGCCGAAGTTTCTTGAAGACCGACCAGTTCGATTGCCCGCCCGCGCGCGATGCCACCTCGAACGGTATCTGCACCCGCTCAAAGCCGATCCAGGCGGTCATGCCGCGAAAGAAGACGTTTCGCTCGTCCATCTGCAGATAGGCATCGACGGCTCGGCGGTTCAGGAGTTTAAAATCAGACGCACCGCGAATATCGAAGCCTGAAAACCGACTCCAGAGCGAGTAGAACAGGCCCGCGCCGAGTTTGCTCAGGATCGTCTCTTTTCCCCGATCGCTCTTGACCGCTTCGACGATGTCGGTGCCCGTGTCGCGCCAGGTTGAGAGCATTTCGAGCAGCAAAGCCGGCGGGTGCTGGCCGTCGGCGTCCATGACGATCACGGCGTCGCCCTTCGCCATGTCCAGACCCGCAGTCAGTGCAAGTTCCTTGCCAAAATTACGGCTCAATCTGGCTCGCGGAGCATCGAGTGTTTTGCAGCTTCTTGCTCCAATACCGCCCACGTCGTGTCGGGAGAGCCGTCGTCTATCAGAACGAACTCGAACTTTTCGCCGCTATCCTCCAGCCGTTTGCGCACCTCGGCCAGCACCTCGGCAATGTGCGAGGCTTCGCCATAGACGGGCATTACGACCGAGATCAGTTCACCATTCGATGCTGCCATTCTGTACCGGACAGTATTCTGCGCGGCAGCACCATTCTATCGCACGCAGACCGAATTATTGAACAGTCACGGTTTCATGTAGGTCGTCCGGTTCGAAAGCCGGGTAACGATTGCCCGTTGATGGTCGCGGCCCCTCCTGTCGACCTGTGCTCACAGTGCGGCAGCGACGCAGAAAAAGACGGTCTTAGACGGCGAAGACCTTTAGCTTGAATTCGTCGTTCGCGATATAGATCTCAGGCTTGCGGCCCGAAAAGCGCGTCGACTGTCTTAGCACCATCGGCAGGCCGCCGTGCGGGACGCTAATGCCGTATTCACGGCGTGTAAAGATCGCCGCGATCTGCGGATTCAGCCGCTGCGTTATGCCGTAGCGAATGGCCCGCGAGGCGGGCGGCGAGAATCCGTTTGTCCGACGCGGGTTGATCACCTCGATAGCATTGTCGTAAATGTTGATCCGCGTGCGGATGTCGCGCAGCGCCAAGGTCGCGGTGCATGAGGGAGTTGATGATGGCCTCGGACACTGAATAGAAATGATATCGTCCTCGTGCACGTACGACCGTGTCACCGACAAGAGCAAGCTTGCGTTTTGGCGGGTCCTTGCCAAGATCTACATAGCGTTTGACAAATTCCAGAACGGTCTCGTACTGCGTCAGCAGGTTGCCTTTGACCTCAACCGCCTCGATGAGTTGCGCCGTACCGTTATCGCCGGAGAAACGGGCCACCGTCACGTTCGATCGCGGCAGCAGCTCGGCGACCCGTTCGTTCTTGCCGAACAACAGCAGGGCCGCGACGGTCGGAAAGAACTCATCGCCCTGCCCGACCGCGAGCATTAGATCCTTACGGAGAAAATCGCTCGTCGAGTAAAGAGTGCGGTTCGGGGCGTCGTAATCAAAGCCGTTCGCGAACGACCATAGCAGGCCGTCGTCAAAATCTTCTTCGTCGCCGTCTGCAGCGGAATATTTTCAAAACCAAGGGGCCGGATCTCGTCGAGCCACAGCGATAGCTCGTCCCGACGCGACCTCGCGTTTCTCGGCGCCCGAAACGCATGTAGAACCGCCCGTCACGCGTCCGGTATGGCCGTCGCCGGCCGTCGATGTCGAGGGCGACGATACGCTTGCCGCTGTCGAACGCGATCGTATCGATCATCGGCACTAGAGGCGGTTCGATCTCTTCACGGCAGATCCGCGTTAGCTCTTGCAGGACCCATTCCGGATTACTGACGCCCTCGATCCGCAGTTGGTCGTTCACGCCAAAGATGATCGTCCCCCCGTCGGTGTTTGCGAGTGCTACGATGCCCTGTGCGATCCGATCAGGGTTTGACAGCTTCACTTTGAGTTCGAGGTAGGTGTCCTCGCCCCCACGAATCAACCGGAGCAGCTCGGTGCGTGTGGTCGATTGGAGCGGCTGATTGTGAAGATATTCCTGAAATGAATGATCGGCCGAAGACTCGTGTGGGCGTGTATGTCGAAACTTTCTTCTCGGCATCGGTTTAGTGTGCGGCGGCCTGAGATACGAAAGTTTGTCTGCCGCTATGTCAATTTGCTCACCTCAATTGAATCACCGATCAGCCACAAAGTAAATGCCGACTGTCTCTCTGACAATGGTTGACCCACTGTGGGTTGAGGATTTTCGGTCGAATGCTGTATCTTTAACCTTTTGCTCGATAGAGCGTTTAACGTTTTGCGCAAATACATAAAATTCATCCTTCTCCTGCTCTTTACTGTGTTCCTCTTCTGGTTCTTCGGTCGGAACCTCGATTGGCAGGAGGTCTCGTCGAGCCTTAGGCGTGCGAATCCGCTTTATCTGATCGCCGCAGTCCTCATCATCAGCATCGGCTATCTGCTTAGGGCCATTCGGTGGAAGGTTTTGCTCGCCCCCATTACCGAAACCAGCCTCAAAGAACTCTTTGCCACCACGACCGTTGGCTTCGCGGCGATCTTCTTTATTGGCCGCGCGGCCGAGATCGTGAGGCCTATGTGGCTGCCGATGCGCGACCGCAGGGTTCGGCCCTCGGCTGCACTCGTCACGCTGGGCCTGGAGCGGGTGTTTGACATGGCGGCGCTCGTGGGATTTTTTGCCGCTGAATCTGCTCTGGTTCACGCCGCAGCCGGGCCGTGAAGAAGAATTTCACTACGTAGAATGGGCCGGCTGGCTGATGGTCGCGGCGATGATCATTGGCTTTGCGATGCTGATCTTTTTTCAGCGAATGTCGGATCGCGTGATCGCGCGCTTTGACCGGATGTTAGATCGAGGATGGATTCCGGCACGAGCCCGCAGGATCATCCTGAGCGTTATGACCCGTTTGGCGTCGGCGCTGGTTATCCTAAAAGACTGGCGTGAGATCTTGTGGGTCGGTTTTTGGACCTTCATGCTCTGGCTGGCGATCGCGGTCCCGACTTGGCTTGTGCTGCTGGCCTTTGGGCTGCCGATGACATTTAGCGACTCGCTGTTTATCATGGGATTTGCCTCGGTCAGCTCGCTCGTGCCGACGCCGGGCGGTGCCGCGGGGGCGTTTCATACGGCTACGGCGGCGAGCATCTTGTTCCTAAACAATGCGATCCGCGTGGAAGACGCGGCGGCGGTTTCTATCGCGATGCACCTCGTCTATTTCGCACCGGCGCTTGTTTTTGGGCTATACTATTTCTTCCACGGCGATATTAGTTGGGAACGTTTTCGCAGCCTGCTCTCGAGCGAGAATGCTGAGCGCGAGATCGAATCGGATTCGCCGGATTTTATACCCGAGAATTCGTGACAAGTAAACGGTGACAGGTGACAAGTAGTTGTCTTTGCTTGACTTGTCACCTGTTACTTGTCACTGTTCACCAGTCGTATGCGTTGCCCTTTTTGCTCAACAATCGAAGATAAGGTCGTCGATTCGCGTGAGGCGAAGGACGGCGATTCGATCCGCCGGCGGCGTGAATGCCTGGGCTGCGGGCGGCGTTTCACGTCCTACGAACGCATCGACGAGATCCCTTACATGGTCGTCAAAAAGGACGGCAAGCGCGAGCATTTTTACCGCGACAAAGTAATGGCCGGTCTGCTGCGGGCCTGTGAAAAGCGGCCTATTTCGATGCCGCAGCTCGAGAAGATCGCTGACGAGGTCGAGCGCAACGTGCAGGATTCGCTTGACCGCGAGGTCTCGACGCAGGACATCGGCAAGACGATAATGCGCCGCCTCAAGTCCCTCGACAAGGTCGCCTACGTCCGCTTCGCCTCGGTCTATCTCGAATTCGAAGACATCGGCGCCTTCATGTCCGAGCTAAAGGTCCTGGTCGGAGTGCGGAGCGCGGCGGATAAGAAAAAAAGAAGAAATGAAGAGCGCGCGAGACGCTCATTTGGCGAATTTCTGCCCAGCGCACCTGTTTTACCACGGATCCCATCTTGTCGCGTATTTACAGCCCTCTGTCGTCCAAAAACGCCCTTAGTCGAGAGTAAACACCCTGATTGGTCGAAGGTAATCTCCGGATTGGTCGAAGGTCCAAACCTCCAAATCTTTCTACCAAGTATCGTCGTCACTTGGCGACAGGATCTTCGGTCTTCCGGAACGTCCTAAGGCAATCCGATCCGTTGTACCATTTCGGCATAGCGCGGGTCGGAACGGATGCAGTCGAAACACGGATGAACTTTGAGATTCGTAATTATGCCGTCGCGATTGTTGTATTTCTCTTCGATCCACTCAAAGATCTTATCCTTATTGCAGAACATTACATGATAATCCAACGGAAGCTCTTTTTGACCGCTTTGTTTTGCCTCAGCGAGGAGCTTTTCAGCGTCAGCCTTGCGACCAAGCCATGAGTATTTAGCGGCCAGATGGCTAAGCGTGTCAGGGTTCCGGTTTGTCCGTTCGATCAGTTTGAGGGTCTCGGCTATCGATTCATCATACAGTCCTTTAGCCCAGAGCATCCCGGAAAGTACATCGCGGGAGCGAGTATCATTGTCATCAAGGTCTATCCGCTTGCGAAGTTGTGCGATCGCCTCATCGGTCCGACGGGCTATATACAGGATCTCCGCGACATCCCTGGAAATGGCCGGCGATAAGGGGTCGAGTTCCCGGGCGCGATTTATTTCGGCAATCGCTTCGTCATTTCGCCCAGTGTTTTGCAGCAGGTAGGCAAACCAATGATGTGCCGTCGGATAATCTGGATCAAGTTCTATCGCGCGTCGGTAGTGCCTTTCGGCATCCGCCCAGTTCCAGTCGTAGTCGTAGGCGATGAAGCCCAGGGAAACATGAGGCTCGGCGAGCGTTTCGTCGATCTCGATCGCCCGGTGGGACGCGGAGCGTGCCATCTCGATCATCTCCCGTCGCTTTTCCTTTGGCTGTCCCATAGCCAGAACGACATAACAGTCGGCGATGCCGGCGTGAGCCTCGGCATAATCTGGTTCGAGGCTAATCGCCTGAGTAAACTGTTCTATCGCTTTCCGAAGGTCCTCCGGAGTTCTCTTATTCCAAAGAAAACGGCCCTTCTGGTAGGCCTCGTTGGCCTGCTGGACTACGGTTTCGTGGCGAGACACGGCCTTACGATCACCCGAGAAGGTATTTTGATTCCAGAATGCCGCAATACCGAGAACCGCCGAGATAAGCAGCACGGAGGCAACGATCGCGGCTGTAGCTGTCCGCCAGTTATTGACGAGATTTCGAGATACGAACTTTGAAGCTCGGTACGCGACTGAATCTTGTCGTGCCAAGACCGGTTCCCCGTCGAGGTATCGACCAATGTCGTCAGAAAACTCATCTACTGTGCGATATCGGCGCTCAGGGTCATTTCGGAGAGCCATCAGTACGATGTTGTCGAGGTCGCCGCGAAGGGTTCTTCTAAGTCCCTCAGCGTCGATCTTGCGGGCAGAGCAGACCTCATCCATCGTCTTGGTGCGGCCTTTTTCCGTGGGGACAAGCTCATCAAAATTAGTCACGGCGGTGCTTGGACGCTCGGGCTCGGACTGGCCTATGACCTTGGCAATATCTTCAGGCCAAAGGCTTGTGAAGTCGTAGGGACTTCTACCGGTCAGCAACTCGTAAAGCACGACGCCCAGACTAAAAATATCACTCGATGGCGTGACCCGTCCGCCCCTGACCTGCTCAGGTGAAGCATATTTGGGCGTCATCACGCGAAAGATGGTGTCGGTCACTGTGATAGTTTTGTCCGAGGCATCAGGCCGCAGGAGCTTTGCAATACCAAAGTCCAATAATTTCGTTGTTCCATCGTCGGTAACCAGAATGTTCGATGGTTTCAGGTCGCGATGAATGACGCGATTTTTGTGGGCATAGCCCACCGCCGAACAAACCGATCTAAAAATTCGGAGCCGCTCGTCGATCGAAAGCTGCTCCGCATCGCAAAACTCGTCGAGAGAACGTCCATCCACAAACTCGATCACGACGTAAGGTAAACCATCGGCAGTTGCTCCGCCATCCAGTAAGCGGGCGATGTTAGGGTGATTGAGGTTAGCGAGGATCTGTCTCTCTGTTTGAAACCGCGTGAGAATGGCGTCGGTATCCATCCCGCGTTTTATCAGCTTTAGAGCTACCTTTTGTTCAAATTCGCCGTCAGCACGCTCGGCCAGATAGACGGTCCCCATGCCGCCGGTCCCGAGTGCGCCGGTTATGCGATACGCACCGATCCGTTCATTGACGCGGTCGATGTTGGCGAGGGTGCTGAAATTTACTGCGTGGCCGTCAAGACGTGAGGCATTGGTGTTCTCAGAATTCAGCAGGTCATCGACTTGCGAACGAAACTCCGCCGGGCATCGCTGATCGAGAAACACGTCTCGCTCGTCAACGTCGATGTCCGATGCATCGGCTACTATCTCTTTGATCTTGTTCCACGCGTCAGGTGTCACGTTGGTCAGAGCCTCAGCCGAGCATGTTCGCGAGCAGGAGCTTTGCCGATGTCCATTCGCGTTTTATCGTAGCGGGCGAAAGGCTCAATGCTTCACCGATCTCCTCGACGGTCATCCCGCCGAAGAATTTCATCTCGACGATCTTGGCCTGACGCTCATCCAGCTCCTCAAGCCGATTGAGGGCATCATCGACGGCCATGAGATCAAGCTCGCGCTGTGAAGAGAAACTCACCACGTCATCGAGCTCGATCTGTGTTCTGTTCTCACCGCCGCGTTTCTTGCGGTTGCGCCCTCGGGCGTGTTCGATCAAGATCTGCCGCATCAGCCGCGATGCGATCCCAAAGAAATGAGCGCGATCCTGCCACTCAACCTCTTTTTGGCCGATCAGCCTTAGGTAAGCCTCGTGTACGAGGGCGGTCGGCTGCAGCGTGTGATCAGACCGCTCGCCCGATAGATGACCACCCGCGAGCCGGCGCAACTCGTTATAGACGATCGGCAGCAACTCGTCTACCGATGCGCGCTCATTGCTACGCAATTCGGCAAGTATCTTTGTGATCGGCCGCTCGATCATAACCTAGGTAAATAACGAATAAGACGAGAATAAAGACTGTTTGGCAGTTAAGCAAGAAAATTCTTTCAATTTTAATGAGCGGTTTCTTGTCGTTTTGTCGCAGGTGGGATTGAAGAGAAGAATTCCGCCCGGCAAGGGGCGATACGAACGGAGCCAAAGAAATGAAAATATACTGTAAAGAAAGGATCACATTGCTCATGGCAATGCTGTTTGCGTTTTCGGCGATCGCGATCGCGAGTCCGGTTCGGGAGAACGTCTGGACTCAGCTCGATAAGGATCAGCTTCGACTTGAGGGCATCGAGAGGACGAACATCCCAACGGCGTTTGAGACATTCCGTCTCGACAAAGCCGCGTTGGAAGCCATACTCAGCACCGCGCCTGCGGAGTTTACCGACGCGCCGGAAGTGATCCTCTCGCTCCCGATGCCGGACGGTTCATTTCAGCGGTTCAGCATCTACCATTCGCTCGTCGTTGAACAGGGCCTGGTGGATAAGTATCCGACGCTCGGCCAGACATACATTGGCCAGGGCATTGACGACCCTACGGCGACGGTGCGCTTTGACTTTTTGTCCAGCGGATTTCACGGAATGATCCTTTCCATTGGCGGGACGGTGATGATCGATCCGTATGCGGAGGGCGACACGGAAACGTACATCAGCTACTTCAAACGCGACATGCCGCGCACGAGTGACTTTACTTGTTTAGTTGGCCGGCCGTCGCTTGCCGAGCTCCTAAAACCTGTCGATCCGGACAACATCGGGTTTCTGGAAAACATGCCCCAGAATGAGGTCATCTCCGGTACACAACTTCGCACCTATCGTCTGGCCCTTGCCGCCACTTGGGAGTATTGTGATGCTCAACCCGGAGGCAACAACTTGACCTCGTGTCTGGAGGGTCAGGTTACAGTAATGAATCGAGTCAATCAGGTGTTCGAACGCGATGTGGCTATTAGAATGATCATCATCGCCACCAATGGCCAGATTGTGTTCGCCGCCAACAACTCGACCTGCGGCCCGGCCCAAAATCAGGCATGCACCGCAGCCAACGATCCATATACGAACAGCAACGGCACCACCATGCTGGGGGAGAATCAGGCCACGGTCGATCTTCGCATCGGTAGCCCGGGCTACGACGTCGGCCACGTATTCAGTACCGGCGGCGGTGGGATAGCTGCGGCTTAACTCTCCGTGCGAAACAGCCATTAAGGCCATGGGAGTAACGGGTCGGGCTGTGCCGTTTGGCGATCCATTTGCGGTCGACTATGTTGCCCACGAGATCGGACACCAATTCGGAGCTAACCATACGTTTAATGCTTCTGGCCCCGGTAGTTGCGCGGGAAACCGTGCCGAGGCAGCGGCCTACGAGCCCGGAAGCGGAGTGACGATCATGGGCTATGCGGGTATCTGTGGAACTCAGAATCTAGCTGCAAACAGCATCGACACCTTCCACGTTAAGAGCATCGAAGAGATCGTTACCTTTAGTACGACCGGAGCTGGAAATACGTGCGCAGTTACGACGGCCACGGGCAACACGCCGCCGACCGTCACGGATGCCGGGAATTTTACCATTCCCAAGCTAACGCCCTTTGCCCTATCGGCGTCGGCGAGCGACCCGAATGGCGATTCGATCACCTATGACTGGCAGGAGTACGATCTGGGTACGCCGGCCACGGCTGTTCCGAACTCGGACAATCCGAACCCGATGCCGATTTTCCGGCCGTATTCGCCGACCACGAGCGGCAGAAGATTCTTCCCGTCGCTCGCCTTTATCCTCGGGAATGCCAATGTTCCTCCGCCAACGCAGTTTGGATTTCTCACCGGCGAGCTTTTACCTCAGATAGGCGGGCGTGTGATGACATTTCAGGTCATCGCCCGCGACAACCGCGCCGGTGGCGGCGGCGTCAATACAGCGTCGTCAACGCTGAGTGTTGCCTCAAACAGTGGCCCATTTCAGGTGACCGCTCCGAATACCGAGATCACTGTGCCGGGCGGCCAGCCGATGACCGTTCAATGGAACGTGAACAACACGACCGCTCCGCCCGTCAGCGAGGCAAATGTTCGCATAAGGCTTTCGACCGACCTCGGACAGACGTTCCCGATCATTCTGGCAAGCAGCACGGCGAATGACGGCAGCGAGAGCGTCACGATCCCCAACACGCCGACTTTTGCCGCTCGCATAAAGATCGAGGCCGTCAATAGCGTCTTCTTTGATATTTCTGACACGAGCTTTTCCATCACCGCGGGAGCGACACCCTCGCCAACGCCGACGCCTTCTCCTGTCGCGACACCAACACCAACGCCGACACCGACACCACCCGGGTGCTATCCGCCACCGAGCGGAATGGTGTCGCAGTGGAAGGCAAACGGGACGGCGAATGATTCAGTAGGCTCGAACAACGGTACGCTCCAGAATGGAGCGACGTATGCCCCGGGCATATCAGGCCAGGCATTCAGCTTCAACGGTTCGAATCAATTTATGCTGGTCGGCGATCCGATCCCCGCGTCGCTGCAGATCCAGAACGAGATCACTCTCGAGGCCTGGATCTATGCCAATTCATATCCGAATCCATCTACCACGGAGTTGGCAGTGATAATAGGCAGCCAGCGTGATGACACTGCGTCGGGGGCGACGATAATGCTTGACGGACGTACGAACCCGGACGGCCAGACCGCGCCCTCCCGGCCACATCCACTTCCAGATCGGCGACGGCTCGTGGCACGTTACGAATTCAGGCACACCGGTGCCTCTCAATCAGTGGGTCCACGTCGTTGCGACGCGAAAAGCAAATGAAGACGGCAAGATCTATTATAACGGCGTGCTGCAGCCGTCGATGAGCGCTCCGTGGACAGGCTCGATCTCGTATAACGGCGCGTGGTTTGCTATCGGCCAGCAAAAAGACCGCAACAGACCGTTCACCGGGCTGATCGACGAGTCCGCGATCTACAACCGAGCTCTGACGGCGGCCGAGGTCGCCGGCATCCACGCCGCAGGCTCGGCAGGCATTTGTTCGACCGCGACGCCGACACCAACCCCGACCCCAACACCAACCCCGACTCCAACCCCAACGCCGACACCGACGCCGACCCCGACTGGGTGCTATCCGGCACCGAGCGGAATGGTGTCGTGGTGGAAGGGAGACGGGACGGCGAATGACTCGGCGGGATCGAACAACGGTACAATCCAGAACGGAGCGACGTATGCCACGGGCATATCAGGCCAGGCATTCAGCTTCAACGGTTCGAATCAATTTATGCTGGTCGGCGATCCGATCCCCGCGTCGCTGCAGATCCAGAACGAGATCACTCTCGAGGCCTGGATCTATGCCAATTCATATCCGAATCCATCTACCACGGAGTTGGCAGTGATAATAGGCAGCCAGCGTGATGACACTGCGTCGGGGGCGACGATAATGCTTGACGGACGTACGAACCCGGACGGCCAGACCGCGCCTCCCGGCCACATCCACTTCCAGATCGGCGACGGCTCGTGGCACGTTACGAATTCAGGCACACCGGTGCCTCTCAATCAGTGGGTCCACGTCGTTGCGACGCGAAAAGCAAATGAAGACGGCAAGATCTATTATAACGGCGTGCTGCAGCCGTCGATGAGCGCTCCGTGGACAGGCTCGATCTCGTATAACGGCGCGTGGTTTGCTATCGGCCAGCAAAAAGACCGCAACAGACCGTTCACCGGGCTGATCGACGAGTCCGCGATCTACAACCGAGCTCTGACGGCGGCCGAGGTCGCCGGCATCTACGGTGCAGGCTCATCAGGCATCTGTCCCATCCCTGCATCGACGCCAACGCCGACACCGACACCAACACCCACGCCTACGCCTACGCCCAGTCCAATAGGCACTCCGCCAACGGCGGCGGGCGTGTTGAATGGGGTCATTAGCTCGGGTCAGACGTTTACGGGTGTATCGGTCACTTACACCGATGACATCGCCATCGATGTAACTACCATCGGGAATGGCGACATTCGCGTCACCGGGCCGAACGGCTTTGACGCGACGGGCGCTTTGACCGGGATCAACAACAATACGAACGGCACGCCGCGGATCGCGACCTATCTGCTCGGCTCGCCGGGCGGCACATGGGACATCGCCGACAACGGCCTCTACAGCATCGTGATGGTGGGCGGCGAGGTCCGAGACACTAGCGGCCTTTCTGTCCCTGCGGGCGTGATCGGTACGTTCGTAGTCGATCTTACTCCACCGAATGCGGCTCCGACCGCCACCGCGACATCCCCGAACGCAACCGCAGGGCAGATGTCACACGCGATCAGCGCGACCTATACCGATGACGTTGCGATCAATGCAAGCACGATCGGCACCGGCGATCTGTTGATAACGGGGCCGAACGGTTTCCAGGCGGCGGCGGCATTTGTTGGCCAGTCACCGCCGAACAACAGCCCCCAGCATCAGGCGGTTTACAGCTTCACACCGCCGGGCGGGACGTGGGATTTCGGCGATAATGGGACCTACAGCTTTGTCATGCGGCCGAATGAAGTAGCCGACACCGGCGGCCTTTTTGTAGCGGAGGGCACGATCGGCACGCTAATCGTCAATATCGCCCAGCCGACGCCGTCACCGACGCCGGGATCGACGCCGCTCTATACGCGTGGCGACTATGATGGGGACAACAAGACCGATCTGACCGTCTGGCGGCCGGTGGCGTTTGAGCCCAATTTGAGTGCGTTCTACACGTTCCGTTCGACGACCGGGAGCTTCCTCGGAATACAGTTTGGCAACGTGGGCGACGTGGCGATCGCGGGCGATTTTGACGGTGATAGCAAGGCCGACTTTGGCGTGTCAAGATTCACAAGCGCAGACGGCGTTGATCTGATCTATCTCGAGAGCTCGACGAACACGGCGAAGTTCCCGATCTGGGGCAACGCGGGTGATGTGTTCATTTCCGGCGACTATGACGGGGACAAGAAGACCGACGTCATGGCCTGGCGGCCTTCGGACGGGACTTGGTATATCGTGAATTCGAGCGGTGCGAACGGCGGATTCACGTTCATCACGCACGGTCAGAATGGCGATAAACCTTACGCCATGGACACGGACGGGGACGGCAAGTCGAACCTTGTGTACTACCAGCCGTCGAGCGGCGATTGGGTCATACGCAACAATGACGGCAGCAGCACGACCACGAACTTCGGGCTTCCAACCGATATTCCTGTCCCGGCGGACTACGATGGTGACAACAAGGATGATATCGCGGTGTTCCGTGACGGATTGTGGATCGTGCTGAAAAGCGCGAACGGCCAGGTCGAGTTCACGCCGTTCGGTGACCCGGGCGACGTTCCCGTTCCGGGCGATTACGACGCCGACAACCTGTACGACCGTGCCGTCTACCGCGGCGGCATCTGGCATATGCTGCGTTCATCGGCGGGCTATACCGGATTCCAGTTCGGTGCCCCGACCGATACGGCAATGCCTAAGGCTTACATTCCGTAAAGGAAATTGGCCGCGGATAACACGGATGGAACGGATCAGAGAGCTCCTGACATCGTCAGTTTGCCTTGGATATCTCGCACGCTTTCAGGTTCCATGGGCTGTTGCGGTGGATATAGAACTCCTGCCACTGAGCGTCTTGCGAGACCATCATCAGTTGGAGATTGGCGGCGCCGCCTGCGTTGGCTATTTCGGTCTTGCTGCCGTCCGGGCCCGCTATCATAAATGCCGCGCTGCCAAACCCATGTACCTGACATTCAACCATAAACCACTGGCCCGCGGCCTCGGGTTTGATGAAGACCTCGAGACCGTCGTCGAGACCTTTGTGAAACGCAATGCCGGGCGTCACGGGATTTGTGGTGACTGTTCCCCAACTGACCAAATACGCCCGGTTGGATACAAACGGCGTACTGGCGCTCAGGCTCGCATAACTCGCCGCCGAGGATGATGCGTTCGCTACCGCCCCGTTAGCGAGCATCACGTCGCGTATGAGTGCAGATCGCTCCGCCCTTGAAAGGACCTTTACGGTCTGCCGTGCGAGAGACGGCTCGGCAATAGTCCGTTTGTGGCGAATTCCGGTGCCCTTGAACACCACGATCTTCTGAACTGCCGGTAGCTGGTTAGATCGTATGATCTGCGCAGACATGGCCTGAGATAAGGCCACTACCGTCAGCGAGACGAGAAGAATGACGATCCCTACGCCTTTGTTAGATATGTTTCCGGTATTTTGCATGACGCCTCCATTTAATTCAGCCCAACGGACCAGACGAGCCCGGGTTTTTCGTAGTGAGTTTCAGGGCATCCCGTTAGTTAATCCTTCTTAGTTATCTCGCAGGAATGAAGCAGCCACCTAGATCCGCGAGGGGCTCCAACTGTGACCATGTGCCAGGTATTGTTCTGTGCGACCACAAATGCCTGTATATGGTCGGGACCGTTGACTCTTTGCTCGGCAGTTCCGCCAGAACCATAGATCTTAAACGTGATGCCCGGAGTGTTTTCCTCGAGGGAAACACTGCAATCGATCATGAACCACTGTCCTGCGGCCGTAGGCTTGATATACAGGTCAAACCAGGTCTCGTGTTCAAAATCGCGAAACAATATGTAGTTACCCTTAGGTCTCACCGCCGCATTGACCAGCTCTAACGCCGCCCGGTCGGCGACATAAACTGTTCGCGGGCCGAGAACGGCGTAGGGCAGGGAGCCGATGATCCCTTGCGCGGCCCCACTCGAAATAAGCGCCTCGTTGAATGAGATTTGCTTTTCCGGCAGCGTCAATGCCACTGGCGTTCTGATCTGTCTGGATATTTCTAATTTTGGCGACTGTAGGTTTGTGCCCGTGCCTTTGAAAATGACCGGCTTTTGAGCCGGCTGCGTCCGCCTGATCAGTGGCGGCGGTGTCGGTTTGAATTGCGGATTAGCTCGAGTTACCTGGGCCGCCGATGTCTGATCGACACCGAACAACATCGCCAAGCCGGCTAAGATAAGGGTAACTAAGACTGGAAGATAGTTCTTGTATGCGTTGAGTTTGTTCTTGCTGTTCATGTTCGTTCCTCCTACGGTGCCTCGCTCGAAAAAAGCGCCTCAAATAGCACTGAAGATTCCGGCAGTGCAAAAAGATGCTCGTATAGCCACCTAATCAAACACGGTGCAACCGCGATGCCAGAGTCGAAGGGCGATAAAGACAGGCAGATGCAGCCCAAACTGTCCACAGGCGCGGAAAATTAAGGATCGTCGTGGTTTTTTTCGCGACTGACAGGGCGGACCTCTCCGAGGGCCGTAATTCCAGCGGCAAACATCAACATAGGCGCCAAGGTAATGGGCTTCATCTTCGAACGTGCGTTCAAGGTCATACGAACGACATATAACGAGAAGATCAAAGGCCTTGGGCGCTCGGGACGAGCTTTGATCCATAGAAAGCGAATCGGCACGGTGGTGAGTTATGGTGATCCTCTTATCTGCTAAACTCCTACTTGGCCTTGATTTTCTTTCTACGCAAGCATGGTGGCTTTCATGCGTTTAGCTGAACGGCTGCATTTCTTACATCGTGCGTGGCGGTATCGCTTGCGGACGGAACGCGATGAGTTGGCGTTCGTTCACAGCCGCGATTTGCGCGGAGCGACCGCCTTGGACATCGGCGCCAATCGTGGCATCTATTCGTATTGGATGCATCGGGCGGTCGGGCCGACGGGAATCGTCGTTGCCTTCGAGCCGCAGCCTGAACTCGGCGTTGCCCTCGATGATCTCAAAGAGACCTTCCGACTCGATCGCTTGACCGTGGTCAACGCAGGCCTGTCGTCGAATCGTGGTGAGATGACGTTGGTGCGTCCCAGAAACCACTGGGCGGCTGCCAGCTTCCATCTCAGTCCCGACTTGGCCGACACAGATTGCCTCAAGATTCCCGTGCTGACGCTCGACGAGTACTTCGATTCGGTGTGCCAGCCGATTCCGCCGGTGCGGCTCATCAAGTGTGACGTGCAGGATCATGAAGAAGACGTGTTTCTCGGCGGCGAGCGGCTGCTGCGACAGCACCTGCCGGATCTCGTCTTCGAACAGCTCGATCACTGCTGGGAAACGGGTCGTCTCGCCCGCTTTCTCAAGGGGCTGGGGTACACGGGATTCTTCTTCTACCAACACCAACTCGTGCCGATAGACCGTCTTGCAGAAATACGCTCGCTCATTCCGAAGCCGTATTTGAACTACGTCTTCACGGCCGAGGCGACGAACGGGCCGTCCAGAGGTAGTCGCGGCTGAATCTTCAATATCGCCTGATCTACATCGTCGAGCGAAACGTCAAAAGGGAAGCGAACTATAGGCAACACAACGTTCTAGCCTCAAAGCTTTGGTGGGCCTTAGACTTGTCGAAGGCTAACAACGCCCTTACTTCGTGCGGGCTTCCGCATTCAGTTTCGAACTGGGTCAGAGAGGAGGTGGACTTGCTGGGGTTTTTGCCCTTTCACGCTCGTTCCCATAACATAGAGGTTTATGGTCGATCTCGACGAATTTCCGGTGGCGTTGGCTGAGGCTGAGGCGATCGAGCCGATGGTGCAGATACCGGCGGACCTGCCGGTGCTGCCTTTGCGGGACATTGTCATCTATCCGTTCATGATCGTGCCACTTTTTGTGTCGCGCGATCGGTCGATCAAGGCGGTCGAGGAAGCCCTCAATAAAGACCGCATGATCCTGCTGGTCTCGCAGAAGGACGTCAATAAGGAAGAGCCCGAGCAGGGCGATCTTTACACGGTCGGGACGGTGGCGATCATCATGCGGATGCTCAAGCTGCCTGACGGACGTATTCGCATCCTGATACAAGGGCTGTCGCGTTGTCGCGTCGATAAGGTCGACGGCGGCGGGCAATATGTCACATCCGAGGTCACGCCGATCACCGAGCCGATGGGCGGCGATAATTCGCTCAAGGTCGAGGCGTTGATACGGAATGTTCGCGGCTCGATGGACCGCGCGGCGAGCTTGGGCAAGAACATCTCGCCCGAGGTGCTTGCGATCATCGCCAACCTCGACGACGCCGGCCGGCTGGCCGATCTGGCGGCTTCGAATCTCGAACTAAAGGTCGAGGACGCACAGTCCGTGCTCGACATCGAGGACCCGTGCCGCGGCTCAAGCGCGTCAACGATCTGCTTTCGAAAGAGATCGACGTGCTGACCGTCCAGCACGAGATCAGTGCGCAGGCGCGGTCCGATATCGACCGTTCGCAGAGGGAATATTTCCTGCGGCAGCAGCTAAAGGCGATCCAGGGCGAGCTCGGCGAGGGCAACGAGCTGTTCGAGGAGATCGAGCAGTACCGCGACAAGATCCTGAAGGCAAAAATGCCCGAGGCACGCCGAGGAAGAGGCTCTCAGACAGCTCAAAAAGCTCGAACGGATGCATCCCGACACGGCCGAGACCGCGACCCTGCGGAACTGGCTCGACATCATGTCCGAGCTGCCGTGGTCAAAGTCGTCAAAGGACAATCTCGACCTTAAAAAGGCCGAACGCATCCTCGATCAGGACCATTACGGGCTTGAACGTGTCAAGGAACGCATCATCGAGGCGTTGGCTGTTAGGAAGTTGAGGGAGAAGCCAAAGGGCTCGATCCTGTGTCTCGTCGGCCCGCCGGGCGTCGGTAAAACGTCGCTCGGGCGTTCGGTGGCACGTGCTTTGAACCGCAAATTCGTGCGGCTGAGTCTTGGCGGAATGCACGACGAGGCCGAAATTCGCGGGCATCGCCGCACGTATGTGGGCGCGATGCCGGGCCGGATAATCCAGGCTATTCAGCAGGCAGGCACTAATAATCCGCTAATAATGCTGGACGAGATCGACAAGGTCGGGGCGGATTTTCGCGGCGACCCGTCGAGCGCGCTGCTCGAGGTGCTGGATCCGGAGCAGAACTACGCGTTTCGCGATAATTATCTGAACGTGACATTCGACCTGTCGAACGTGATGTTCATGACGACGGCGAATATGCTCGACACGGTGCAGCCCGCGCTGCGCGACCGTATGGAGACCATATCTCTGTCGGGCTATACCGAGGAAGAAAAGCTCGAGATCGCCAAGCGGCACCTTATTCCAAAACAAGTCGACGAGAACGGGCTGGAGAAGAAGGACGTAAAATTCGAGGCGAAAGCCATCAAGCGGATCATCAGCGAATATACGCAAGAGGCTGGCCTCAGGTACCTTGAACGCGAGATCGGCAAGGTCTGCCGCCGCGTCGCCCGTGCCAAAGCCGAGGGCGAGGGCGAATTTGCGCCGGTACGCGTTACGGCTGAGAATTTAAAGTCGTTCCTGCGTGTGCCTAAGATCTTCACCGAGGGTGCCCTTAAAAAGGACGAGATCGGTACCGCGACGGGCCTTGCATGGACTGCCGTCGGCGGGGACATTCTCTTCATCGAGGCTCTCAAGACCAAAGGCAAGGGCAAGTTGCTGCTCACGGGCCAACTCGGCGAGGTGATGCAGGAATCGGCGCAGGCGGCGTTTTCGTACGCCAAGGCCCGAGCCGAAGAACTGGGCATCGACCAGAGTGTGCTGGAGAATTACGACATTCACATCCATTTGCCTGAAGGAGCGATCCCGAAGGACGGTCCCAGCGCCGGCATCACTATGGCGACGGCGATGGTCTCAGTACTATCGCAGCGTCCGGTGCGAAAGGATGTGGCGATGACCGGCGAGATCACGCTTCGCGGCAACGTGCTGCCCGTAGGCGGCGTTAAGGAAAAGCTCCTCGCCGCTCGCCGCGCGAAGATAAAAACGGTCATCCTGCCCGCACCGAACGAACGCGACCTCGAGGACCTTCCGCAGGAAGTAAGGGACGATTTGACGTTTATTTTTGTCGAGAACGTGCGGCAAGTGTTTGAGGCCGCACTGCGTGAGGCCAAGCCTCAGGTTGAAAAGGCGAAGGCAAAGGCACTGAAAGCGGCCTAATTGGCGTGGCAGCGGGGCATTGACAGTCGATTTTAAGGGGTGTAACCTAGTTTTAGGTTATAAGTCCGATAAAGTCCCCTTATGGAAACGGTGGAACTTTTGGGCTTATGGTGCGTTAAAATATTGGCTTTGGTGATACTTTGATAATAACGAATTCATTCGCCCTGCCTGGTTTTTGGAGTCAAACAGAATATTAATGGGAAAAACCCTTGATCGATTCATAGTCGCTACTTTGTTCTTTATTCTCGTTTTTGGTTCGATCGCGAATGGTCAAACCGACGAGACAATGCGCGCCCAATTGGCTGTCAAAAAGGTCCTTGAAGACGCGGGCACGGCTTTCAATGAAGGCTTGCTTGCCTTCGCGGACAAAGACAGACGCTCGGCGGGCGAGAAATTTAACAAGTCCGTCGAGGTTTTCCTCTATTCCACCATACAGCGCGACCAACGGCTGCAGCTTTGCTACAACCAGCTTATTGAGACCATCTATCTGATCGAATTTCCGACCGACCGCAACACACCGCAGATCAAGAATCTCGCATTGACGTGCGGTTGGAACGTGGACACCTCGCTGTCCGAACGCGTCGCATCGATCACGCGTGCTACTCCAAAATCGCCGGTTCCGTCGTCAACAACGCTTGCTTCGACTTTGGTCCCGACACCGGTGAGCAACGGATTTACGTCGCAGGAACATCGCGCCGTCACCGCTCGACGATCTGACAAAGCTCGAACTGAACACCGATGAGCAGAATGTGAATTCTGAGTCGGCGCAGGAACAATTGCAGTACGCGCAGGTCGCGGTGGCAAACCGGTCGCTCGGGTTCTCGTTCCGTGTTCATCCGATGATCCAGCAGTACATTAACTACTATCGCGGACGCGGTCACAACACGATGGAGACGGGCCTTTATCGCTCGGGGATGTTCATGCGTATGGCTCGGCGGATATTTCGCGAAGAGGGAATTCCCGAGAATGTCGCGTGGCTCGGCCAGGTCGAGTCGGCCTGGAAGCCGTCGGCAATGTCGTGGGCTTCGGCGTCGGGCCTTTGGCAGTTCATTCCCGGAACGGGAGCACGCTACGGACTGCGCCGGACGGCGCATATCGATGAGCGCAACAGTTTTGACGAGGCAACGCGGGCCTCTGCACGTTATCTGAAGTTCCTTGCCAACCGTTACAACGGCAACTGGGAACTGGCACTCGCGGCCTACAACTCGGGCGAAGGCAACGTCGACCGTGCGATCCGTCGTGCCGGCGTGGCCGATTTTTGGGTTGCTTATCCGTATCTTGCCGCAGGAAACGCGAAACTACGTGCCGAATATCCTCGCGACGATCCTGATCGCGAACAACCCGAATCAGTATGGCTTTGGCCACATCAGGCCGGCTGCGCCGCTGATGTATGACCGGATCCGCGTTCCGGCTTCGACCAATCTGGCGGCCATCGCATCGGCGTCGGATACGACGGTGCAGTATCTGCGTTACCTGAATCCGCACCTTCGCACCAACATGACGCCGCCGGAGCCGTACATCATCAACATTCCGTCGGGCAAGGCAAAAGAGGCTGTCGCTGCATTTAGCCGAAGACCTGTACAGGTCGCTCCTGTCGCGGGAAACAACATTGTGAAGACTGTCTCCGCGCGGCCCACCAACAGCGGCGGGCCAAGCAAGGTCACACCAACTAAGAAGCGCTGACGTCGATTTTATTTCGATCAGGGCCGGGCCTTTAATTAGGTCCGGCCCTTTTGCTTGACAAGTATTATCAATTGTAACTATACTAGTTACAATTATGGCGGCGAATAGTCAATTCTCGGTTGCGGTTCACGTTTTGGCCATGCTGGCGAACGCGGGCGAGGGCAACGTGAAGTCCGAGTACATAGCCGCCAGCGTTAATACGAACGCCGTTGTGATCCGGCGGCTTCTGGGTCAACTCGGCCAAGCCGGCTTGGTCGCGTCGCAGACGGGAGCCTTGGGCGGGACGCGGCTTGCTAAGCCCGCATCTGAGATCAGTCTTTGCGAGATATATAAGGCCGTGTCGTGCGGCGAGGTGTTTGCCCTGCACCACAATCCGCCGAGTCAGGATTGTCCGGTCGGCCGGGGCATAGAATCGGTCCTATGCAACTTACAGAAAGAGATCGAGAGGAGCGTCGGTGAGAAACTCGGCCAATACACACTCGCCAGCGTGATGTCGATGGTCCACCAGGGCGTTAACGAACAGTAAGAGGAATACCTAATGAAATTGATCTATTTAACGATACTCATCGCAGCGGCCCTTGCGTCCGCGTGTGCCGATCCGGCGGCAAACAAGCCCAAGGCACAGACAACCGAGCCGACGAGTACCGCGGCGAACAGTTCGCCCATGGATCTGAAGAGCAGCGGCACTGCCTTGAGCATTTCGCCGGAGAATTCAAAGATCGAGTTTACCGGTTCGAAGGTAACAGGAAAGCACGACGGCGGATTTAAGAGCATCAAGGGCATGATCGACCTTGTCGGTGAAAAGCCAGAGTCGAGCAAGGTCGCGGTCGAGATCGAAATGGCGTCGGTCTTTACGGACACAGACCGCCTGACGAAGCACCTGCAGGCGGCGGATTTCTTTGAGGTCGAGACATATCCGACTGCATCTTTCACGTCGTCGATGATCGCTCCGGCGGGAGCCGGCAGCAATTATTCGGTGACGGGCGACCTGACACTTCGCGGCGTCAGGAAGTCAATAACCTTTCCCGCGACGATCAGTGTGACCGCGGACGCGGTGGCGGTGAAGGCTGAATTTGCTATCAACCGCAAGGATTTCGGCATAGTCTACGCGGGCAAGGCCGATGACCTGATTCGCGACGATGTCGTCATAAGGCTCGACCTCAAGGCGCCAAGGAAGAAGTGAAGGCTTACGAGATAAAGGAATTTGGGATCGAGAATCTGACGCTCGTCGAGCGTGAGGTCCCGGAGCCGCAGCCGACTGAAGTGTTGGTCAGACTGCACGCCGCATCGCTGAACTTTCGCGATGTGATGATCGTCGAGGGAACCTACAATCCTCGTATGCGGCTTCCGGCGGTGCCTTTTTCCGACGCCGCGGGCGAGATCACTGCGGTCGGGCCTGAAGTAACGAAATGGAAGATCGGTGACCGAGTGTGTTCGACCGCCATTCCGGCCTGGATCGACGGCGAGCCGAGCGCGGATAAAGCGAGGTCGGCCATTGGAACCGGCCGCGCGGATGGCCTGCTCCGTCAATTTGCGGCCTTTGATCAGGAAGCGGTCGTCGCGTTCCCTGAGCATCTGTCGTTCGATGAGGCCGCGACACTGCCCTGTGCGGCAGTCACGGCGTGGAATTCACTTGTAGTTTCGGGCAATGTCCAGCCTGGCGAGACGGTGCTGACGCTCGGTACCGGCGGCGTGTCGGTTTTTGCGGTGCAGTTCGCAAAGCTGCTTGGAGCGACGGTCATCGCGACGTCAAGCAGCGATGAAAAGCTGGCAAAAATTCGCGATCTCGGTGCCGACGAGACCATCAACTATCGCGATACCGAGAATTGGGACGATGCCGTGCTTGAGTTGACCGGCGGGCTCGGTGTCGATCACGTTGTCGAGGTCGGCGGTACGGGAACTCTGACGCGGTCGGTCAAGTCCGTTCGCGTCGGCGGCCACATCGCTTTGATCGGTGCGCTGGATACGTCCGGCGGATTTAATCCGATACCGATCTTTATGAAGGGAATTCGGGTTCAGGGCATCTTTATTGGTTCTCGGAAGATGTTTGAGGACATGAACGCGAAGATATCTTCATCGGGCATGCGGCCCGTGATCGACAGGGAATTCGACTTTGACGAGGCAAAAGAGGCTTTGATATATATGGCGGCAAGCTCACATTTTGGCAAGATCGTCGTCCGGTATTAAACCGGATGCGACAATTGATGAGTGATTAGTTAAAATTTAGGAACGCAATAATTCAAGACTATCAGGAGAAATTTGAATGGCACACTTTGCAAACGAGGTAACAGATACAAATTTTAGTACAGACGTGATCGGCTCGGAAAAACCGGTTTTGGTGGATTTTTGGGCCGAATGGTGCGGCCCATGCCGAATGATCGCCCCGACGGTCGAGGCGATCGCCGAAGAGTACAAGGACAACGCGAGCGTTTATAAAATGAACGTTGACGAGAACCCGAATGTGCCGCAGCAATACGGCATTCGAGGCATCCCGACGCTCATACTGTTCAAGGGCGGTCAGGAGCAGGAGCGGATCGTAGGTGCGGTAACACGCGAGGCGATCGCCCGCGTTATAGACAAATACATCTGATCGATCGGCCGGAGAAAAAAATGAAGGCTGGGCGATGAGCGCCCAGCCTTTCTTAATGCGCGATCCGTTCAGGATCAATGCGAGTTAAAGTTTGCAACAGGATAGTCGCCGTTCTGACCGTGCTGGAACGCGAAAAATCCGGTCGCAGAACCGTTGACGAAAAACGCCGACTGGCCGGGCGTCGCACTGGGTCGCCATATGGCTTGGTCAGTGCGTCCGTCCCCATCGTAGTCACCCTGTGCCCGAAAATCGGTCGCGGAAGCTCCGAAGATCGTCTGCACGATCTGCGTCCCGGGGATCGAGCTCGGATCGTAGAACCAGTTGATCTGTCCCGACACGCCGCGTGTGACGGCAAGGTCGGTTTTGCCGTCACCGTCGTAATCGCCCGGTACGATAACATCGGTCGGAGTTCCAAACACGATCTGGCTAAAAGTACCGTTAAAGTACCGGATAAAGAAGATCGCCGATCCACCGCCCGCGTTACGCTGGACCGCCGCGTCCTGGCGGCCGTCTCCGTCGTAATCACCCGGAGCGACAAAGTCGCCATTCTGGCCCCACTGGATCGGCAGATAGCCGGCCGTGCTTCTTAAGATGTGCCAGAAGCTCTGCTGACCGGCAGAAGCACCTGCCCGATAAATCGGCAGCATCTGCTAGGCCATCGCCATCGTAGTCTCCTATCACCGAAGGGTCGTCACCTGTGATGCCCCACTGGATCGCCTGAAACGTCGAGGTTGAGCTTCGCATAATGTAGAAGAACGCCGCCACCGGATTTGGCCGCCAAACGGCAACGTCCGACTTGTTGTCCCCGTCAAAATCTTCGGGAACAAAGAAATCGCTTGCACTGCCAAAGACGTCGGTCTGTCCGCCGCCCACGCCGCTATACTGAGTGAACCATGCAACTTGCCCCGTCGGTCCGCCGCCGATATTGCGAACGACGCTCCAGTCGGTCCTGCCGTCGCCGTTCATGTCCACGATGTGCTGCGAGCCTGTTCCATTGAGTGTCAAGAGGGCCGCACTGACATTGCCGGTATCGCCACTGCATCCGTCAGTCAACCTGAGGATCCATGTGCCGTTCGGATTGGCAACACCGGCGAAGGCGGCGCTCAGATCGGTTGCAGGGGCCGGATTTACCTGGCCTGGTCCGCCAAGGGCCGTTGAGCGATAAGTTCCCGGTGTCATTACCTCGCCCGTACCGAGCGCCGCTGCTTCCTGCCACCACCCCCGCTTGGCGGGGCTGACTGCGGTATCCGCAGAAGAAGTAGGTGCCGCCGAGATTAGAAGAATCACCGCTTCCTGGACTCGCCGTCGCGCCGGTCCTCCCAAAAACCACAATATTCGCGCCGTTCGGAGCAATGAGCGTCGCTATCAGGTCGCCCACCCAGGTGTGAGCCATGGTCGCACTGACGGAAACACTTGCCGGAGCTCCGGCAACGCCTGTCACGGTAAATGTGACGTCTCGAGGTGCCCCCGGCGAAGGGGCACAACTAACGGCGTCCGGAATTTCGCCAAGGCTGCCTGGATCGGCTGAAAACCCTGCATTCGGGGCATCATCCCCGTTGCCCGCGATCGTGATCGGTGCGGCCTCGCCGGTAACGGCCAGGCCGTTCGTGTGATCTCGTGATGCGAGCGCGACGACGGCAATTATGACGATAATTCCGACAAGAATGGCGTTCTTGATCGGCATTGGAATCTTTCTCATGACCTTCTCCTTGATATATGTTGCGAGTGAAAATAACGGGATCTGCTACGATGATTCTATACGAGTCTTGCTCGCGTGTCAATGAAGGCCCCTTTGCGCAAGAAAAAGGCCGGCGATCGCTCACCGGCCTCTTGGTTCATCGAATCTGCCCCTTATCAGCAGCCGCCGCAGGTTTCGTTCCACGCAGCGACCGGAAAGTCGCCGGCCTGTCCGAACGGGAAGTAATCGATCGCCCCGTTACTGGATCTGCGGATGATGAATGCCGGGCCCGGGCGTGCCAGACAGCTTAAGGACTGCAACATCCTGCTTTCCGTCACCATCGTAGTCGCCTTGGGCGAGATTATCGGCCTTTCCGGCTATGTTGCCAAATACGTACGGGATCGCACCTGTTCCGCCGCCGTCTCGCTCAAGGATGTAAAATTCGCCGTCGGTGCCGTTGAGACGGCCGACGGCAAGATCGTATTTTCCGTCACCGTCGTAGTCGCCCGGTGCGATGGTGTCATCTTGTCGTCCCCAGTAGATCGCTTCAAAGCCGCCGTCCGAAGAGCGGAGCAGGAAAAACACGCCGTTACCGCCCAAATTTCTACGGACCATAAAGTCGAACTTCCCGTCGCCGTCAAAATCACCGCCCGTCTCGGTATCTCCAATCTGGCCCCAGCAAACGGCCGTGAAATCTGCTGCCCGGCGTTCCCGACGGACGATAATACCAGACAGATTTGTCAACTCCGCACGGATCGGCGGCCGTGCCATCTCTACGGAAAACCGCCAGATCGGCCTTTCCGTCACCGTCGTAGTCACCGACGATGGTCGGCTCGTCGTCAGCCGATCTCCCAAACTGTTCAACTCTAAACGTCCCCGTCGAGCTCTGAAGAATATAGAAGTAGGCCAGTGGGTTGACGCCGCTTGCCCGCCATACAGCTATGTCGGTCTTGCCGTCGCCATCATAGTCGGCAGGTGCCAAGAGATCGTCCTTAATGCCCCACTGCGTTCCCGACGAGGCTCCGGTGCCGCCGTTGAGCGTCGTGTACCAGACGAATGTTCCTTCATCGCGAACGATCGAGTAGTCAGTCTTGCCGTTGCCGTCGTAATCGATGGCGGTGCGCGATGTGTTAGGCGGGCCGTTGGGCGTGACACTGATGTCGTCAATGCCGATCCATTCGTCGCTGCCGCCCGCATTTGTCGTCATGATGCGGATCTGAACCTCAGGTTTGTTGTTAGCCTGCGGCGGGAGCGTAACGGCCAGCGGTGTCGTCAACGTCAAGCTAGGTCCTGCCGCTAACATCGGCAAGATAACCTCCTGGTACGTTACTAAAATCGCCGGTCGAACCAACGCGATACTGGACATTGATCTGTTGGGCCGAATTGTCGGCAGATGCGTCAATGTCCCTTAGGTTACAGGTCAGTCGGATATTTGACTGGCCGGTCGTATTGACGTACAGGACGATGCTGGGAGCGTCGGCCGTTCCTGATCCATTCAGCGCGACTACCGGATTGGGGATGGTGTCAAATTCCGCCACGCCGCCCGATGTGAGCGTGTCGGGGTTGGTCTGGTTAGCGATCACATCGATCGTCAACATGTCCTGCAGCAGGGTGCGCGGATCGACATTCGTTGGCGAACCACCTGTATTATAGTCGCCGAGAAATCCCTGGATGCCCGGCACCGCTGACCAATCGTCGTTAGCCGTTATCAGTCCGATATTTGTCCAGTCCTGTGTGAACGGCAGCGTCTGCGGCGCCGAGCTTTCCGTTCGTGCGGCGACGGTTGTCTTCATACCGCTTTCGTCATTTTTCTCGGCTGTCGCAATGTTAGTGTGATGCACAAAACCTGCAGTCGCGACTGCCGCGACCAAGGCACCGTAGAATAATTTCCTTTTCATTATCATTCTCCCACCAATTTGATATCCGAACCTTTTGAACCGGTCACGCTGCCAAACTAAGGCGCGGACCGCGGAAAGAAACTTCTCACTCTATTTGCTCAAATCATACCACACAAAAGGGGGGGGGGTGATACATTTTCGACGAAGCAAATCTCGCAGTGACGGCTGAATATTCTGTTACAATACGAGCATTCGATCGAGGGTGCGTTTGCGTGATGCGAGTTAGACTGTTGCTGTTTTTGGTCATCGTTGTGGCAGCCGTGTCACGGGGCGTTTTTACTCAGGTAACAACGGGCGATGACGTGATCAAGGTCGATACGCAGCTCGTCGACGTTCCGATCGCCGTAGTGTCGGCGTCAGGCGTGCCGGTTCGCGGCCTTAAGGCCTCTAATTTCATCGTTTACGAGGACGGGAAACGGCAGGAGATCGCGGATTTCTCGGCAGCGTCGGAGCCATTCGAGGTCGCGTTGGTCCTGGATACGTCCGGATCGACGCGCAACGACCTGCAATTGATCAAGCGAGCCGCTCTCGAGTTCATTCGCTCACTCAGGGCCGGCGACCGCGTCGCGATCGTCTCGTATGCCACGCACCGCGACGAGAAAGCTGCGTATGCCGTCAGCGAGATACTTGCGGGCCTGACGAGCGATCGACGCAGGCTCGAGTCGGCGGTCGACCGTGTCAGAACGAGCAACGGCACGCCGTATTACGATTCGCTCGAGCAGGTCGCGGGCAAGGTCTTTCGAGACAAGCCGACGGACGAATTTCGCGGCCGGCGGGCACTGGTTGCGTTGACGGACGGCGTGGATTCGACCAGCGCCGCCGATTTCGATTCGGCGAGAGAGATGCTGCAGCAGATCGGGCTTGTTTCATTCTTTATCAAGGTCGATACGCGTGAGTACTTCGAATCGGAGCTTTTGGGTGATTGCGAGACGGCGATACGGTTCTCGAGCGCACAGATCCGCCGGTATTATCGGAATATCGCCGCAAAGCCCGGGATGGAGCGGGTGACGAATTTTTGCCAGCTCGGCGATTTTGAACGCCTGGCGATCAGCAAACGCCTGTACGAACTCGCCGATAATGAAATGGAGGATCTGGCCCGGGCCTCGGGCGGCAAGGTCTTTCCGATCGGTGACCTGAGCGATGCCCGAAGTGCGTTCAAGAGCGTTGCCGACGAGATCGGGACGAAATACACGATCGGATACTATCCGTCTAACGACAAAACGGACGGAACTTACCGTAAGATCAAGGTCGAGGTATCGGGCTTGCCTAAGGGCACAACGGTAAGGGCCCGCGAAGGATACACCGCTCTCCAATAACTGAGACACAAGACTTCGAAAAAGGGCCGAGAGCAAAACTCCCGGCCCTGTGTTGTTTACGGTTAGAGCGATCAGTGTACGGCCCAACCCGCGATGGCGGCGTCTCCCTGTGCGCCGAATGCGTATTGCTGGAAACCGCCACTCGATCTAAGTACATAGAATGTGCTCGCCCCCGCCGCAGCACTTGGCCGCCAAACAGCTACGTCGGTTTTTCCGTCGCCGTCATAATCACCCGGTGCTCGGACATCACCGGCAATTCCCCAGCGTATCGGGCTTCCCCCGGTGCCGCCGCCGTCACGTTCGAGGATGTAGTATGAACGTCCCGGAACTCCGCCGATCGTTTCGGTCCTCGATACACAAAAGTCGTACCTGCCATCCCCATCATAATCCCCCGGGACGATAAGGTCCGTATTCCGGCCCCAGAAGATCGATTCCACGCCGGCATCCGACGAACGGCGCAGGTAGAAGACTGCAGCAGGAGAACCTCCCGGTCGCCGTTCGCCTGAATGCAGTAATCAAACTTGCCGTCACCGTCAAAGTCACCCGGATTTACAAAGAAATCGAACTGCTCACCAAATCCCCATGGAAATGCATTGACGACGCCGGACGTAGAGCCGCGGTAATAGAAGTAACACTGTCCATCGCCGGCACCGAGGGCCGGGCAGCGATAAACGGCGAAATCCGACTTTCCATCGCCGTCATAATCGCCCGTGATCGCCGGGTCATCGCCAGTGATCCCAAAATCCTGGCCCTGAAACGTGCCGTTAGAACTCCTAAGAACGTAAAAGAAGGCCTGCGCGTCCTGGACGCCAGACGGCGATATCGGCTTTACCGTCTCCGTCGTAGTCTGACGGTGTGACAAAGTCCGTTGCCGGAGTGCCGAATTCAGTTATCAAGAATGTGTTGTTACTACTCCTGTTTATGAACCATGTCAACCCGGCCATCGGGGCCTCTGACGCTTCGCCCTGCGGGGGATCTTCGGCAACTATTCGCAGCTTCTCTCGAACGGATTCCGCCGCAAACAGCCGCGACCCGGGGCCCGCAGGGGTCAAATCGCGGACCACGCCATAATCCGTTTTTCCGTCGCCGTCAAAATCGGCATTCGGCTTAATCAGAGCTGTGGGTGCGGTCGTTATGGTCAAGTTGGCGGCGGAAATTGTGCCCGTATCGCCGGCGGCATTATCTGTCAATCGCAATGTCCATGTGCCGTTGGCATTTGCGACACCGCTAAAAGCACTTGTCAAATTAGTGACCGGAGACGTGGTATTGACCGGTTGAGGGCCTGCCTGCGTAGTACGATAGCTACCCGGTGTCAATGCTTCGGCTGCCCCGCGTGCGGCGGCCTCAGCCCACCAGTTAGTTCCCACCGCAGAATCCCTAAAAATATAGGGCCCGGACAGGTCAGATGAGTCGCCAGCATTCGCTCCGACTTGTCCTGTCCTGGCAAACAGAGTAAATGTCGTCGCGTTCGGTGCGATCAAAACCGCGTTGATGTCGCCGGCCCATGTATGCATCGGATTGAATGTCATACTGACCTCGATATTATTTGGAGCACCGGTACCAAGGCCCGAAACCGTGAATGTCACATTCCTAGGCGTCGCCGGGCCGTTGTCCGGGATCGCACCAAGTGTACCTGCATTAGCCGGAAACGTGGCGGTCGGGGCATCGCTGCCATCGGCGGCCGAAGCGTCCTGTGCAGTCGTACCCTGTCTGCAGAAGATCATCATCAACGTGACAGCGATCGTCACGATCACGGTGGAATACATCCACTTGCGGCTACGTGAACCTGTTTTCAGAGTGGCGTTATTCTTCATCGTGGAATTCCCCCTTCTATTTTGAATCGGACAGTTGTCAAAATCGGCCATTGCCTGCGGCCAAGTACATCGTGTTTGGATCGTCAGAACAGTGCCATATATAGGTCATGAAGTCAATAGAATCAGTAGTTCGATTTGCTTCGGTTCGTGGTTCGATTGGCAACATGTTTTGCTGCAAGGTAGACTTAGAGGATCCTATGAATCACAATTTAGCCGGATATGTCTGCTGGTACTTGATTGCGCCGGTATCGGCGAGATGCCGGATGCCGCCGCCTGGGGCGATGCAGGGTCGGACACGCTTGGTCACGTTCTCGAATCGCGACGGTGAACATTCCCAACCTTCAGCGACTGGGCCTCGGCAACATCACGCCGCTGCGTGGGCTCGCACCGGCCGAGTTCGCCGATCGGCAATTACGGCAAATGCACGCTCAAATCGGACGGAAAGGACACCACGACGGGCCATTGGGAGATGGCCGGGATCATTCTGAAACAGGGCTTTCCGAAGTTTCCCGAGGGATTTCCGGCGCGGATAATCGATGAGTTCGTCGCGAAGGCGAGCGTTCCGGCGTTCTGGGTAATGTCCCGGCCAGCGGCACCGAGATCATCAAGGATCTCGGCGAAGAGCACGTCCGCACTGGCAAACCGATCGTTTACACATCGGCCGACAGCGTATTTCAGATCGCGGCGCACGAAGAGGTCGTGCCCATCGACCGTTTGTATGAGATGTGCGAGATCGCTCGCAACATACTCAAGGGCGACGACGAGGTCGCGCGTGTTATCGCACGGCCGTTTCTCGGCAGCAATGCCGCCGATTTCCGGCGCACCGAGAACCGCCACGATTACGCCGTCCCGCCGCCGGGCGGCAATCTCCTGCCAAAGCTCAAAGATGCCGGTTTCGACGTCGTGTGCGTCGGCAAGATCGCATCGATATACGACAACCTTGGCGTCACTCAAGATCTGACCGCCAAGAACAATGACCAGATCATCGATGTCACGATCGATGCCCTTAATGCCGATTCACGCGGCATCATCTTTAGCAATCTCGTTGATTTCGACATGCTCTACGGCCACCGCCGCGATACCGAGGGCTACGCAAAGGCGCTCGAGCATTTTGATACTCGACTGCCCGAGATCATCGACGCATTAAATGACGACGACCTGCTCATCATGACCGCCGACCACGGCAACGACCCGACCTATCCCGGCTCAGACCACACGCGCGAATACGTGCCGCTGCTCGTTTACGGTAAGACCGTCGCGGGCGGCGTCGATCTGGGTACGCGGCAGTCACTATCGGACATTGGGCAGACTATCGCGGAGAATTTTGGCACCGAAATAGCTGATGGCGTGAGTTTCGTGTCGGACATAAGCTGATGTTTGAAAAGGTCCGCGACAAAATGCGGCGAGCTTATCCGTTCCCTCGACTACGTGATGACCATTCACGGCGAAGAAGAAATGGAGAATGATGGGTTATCCGTCTTTGAGATTGAGAACGCGGTTCTTACAGGAGAGATCGTTGAACGGCAACAGGATTCGGATACAAAGGAATCAAAATACCTCGTGGCGGGTAAGGCTCTGGATGAGCAGCAGATCGTGATTGTTGTGAAGATAAGCTTGACGGGAAAGCTTGTAATAATTACTGTTTACAGGGAAAAGGATGAATACGAAAACTGAAGATATGATCTGCGATAATTGCGGCAAGCACGGTGCGAGGCTGATTCACGTCAGCCGCAGCTACGGTTCCGGAGCACAATTGTTGGTCATCGAAAACGTGCCGATTGTCTCATGTCCTCACTGCGGCGAAAGCTACCTGACCGCCTCGACTCTTCGCGGGATCGACAACATTAAGCGAAACCGCTCAAATATTGCTTCGACACGGCCCGTACCGGTCGTTGCGTTTTTTTAGTCACATCACCGCACTTTCAAAAACAAGCCGGGCAAGATTAAAGTCGGGTTCTCGGGATCGGACCTGCTGGGGAATTCTGGCAATGTCCTTTTTTATCGTATTGATGTTTGACGCAACGACCCGACCTTTCGGAAAGAAATCTTGACATCCCTGCATAAATGTGCTATCAATGCAACATGCTGAGAAAGTCATCAACATCGTTGTACTTGGGCCGTTCTGCCCGGAAGAAAAAAGTTTTTTTTAAAACCTGCGAAATGGGACTGGATAGCGATGTAAACTCTGTAGCATCAATCATTTGCGTGTCCCAGACGGGTGTGGGACAAGCCTGGGACAAGCTGAGACGCATTTGTTTCTTTCTGGACGTAACATCTTCAAGTAAAGGACTTAGCGGATCGCGGCAAAATCTCCGTTTTGCGGGACGGATTGGTGTGTCTGACTCAGTGGATAGTCCGGCTGACAGCAAAATGTTGACACGGGCGGCGTTTGGCCCGACCATTACGACAAACTTATGAAGAAGCTATTCATGGGCGGAATTGCCGTAGCGATCGCGGTGCAGGGCGTTTTGGGGCAGAGGGAAGGTGTGTTGGCGGAGCGTAACGATTCGCCGTCGCGGCTGCGGGGCGTGATCGAACGGTTCGATGCGGACTATGGCATCTTGAGTCGTTTTAACTCGGCGCTGACCAGTGGCACGCGGTCAGAACGACTCAGAAAGCTATACGGCGACAATCGTGTGCTGCTTTCATCACTCGATTTTGACAAGCTCAATCACGACGAGCAGGTCGATTACATATTGTTTGAGAACTTTCTCGACCATGAGACTAAAGAGCAGCTTCGTCTCGATGCTCAGTTTGCCGAGATGTCCGATCTGATGCCGTTCGCCAAGACGATAAACGATCTCGAAGATACGCGTCGGAGGTTGGAGTTTGTCGATCCAGCAAAGTCGGCGACCATGCTGAACGATCTCGCAAAACGCATCGGTGAGACTCATCGAACATTCGATTCGGCGGGAACTCCGAAGCCGAAACGAACGGTCGCCAACCGCGCCGCGCGCACCGTTGGCTCACTTAGGCAAACGCTACGCGCTTGGTATACGTTTTACAACGCATACGACCCGACATTCACTTGGTGGTGCGAAGCGCCATATAAGGCGGCGGATGAGGCGCTCGACAAATATCAGAAGTTCATCACGGAAAAGCTTGTCGGCATCAAGGCGGACGATAAGACGACGATCATCGGGGACCCGATCGGCCGCGATGCGCTGATCGAGGACCTGAAGTTCGAGATGATCCCGTACACACCTGAGGAACTGGTGCAGATCGCGAACAGGGAATTCGACTGGTGCGTCGCCGAGCTAAAAAAGGCGTCGCGGCGAGATGGGCCACGGCGACGACTATATGAAGGCCATCGAGGCCGTCAAGCAAAAATACGTCGAGCCGGGCAAGCAACCGGAACTGATAAAGAAGTTCGCTTACGAGGCGATCGAGTACGTCGAGAAGAACGACCTCGTCACCGTCCCGCCGCTCGCCCGCGACAACTGGCGGATGGAGATGATGACGCCCGAGCGGCAACTCGTTGCGCCGTTCTTCTTGGGCGGCGAGACGATACTGGTCGCGTATCCGACCGACGGAATGTCGCACGAGCAGAAGTTAATGTCGCTGCGCGGCAATAACCCGCACTTTGCACGGGCTGTGACGCATCACGAGTTGATTCCTGGCCATCATCTACAGGGATTCATGGCGCAGCGTTACCGGCCATATCGCGGCAGATTTCCGGACGCCCTTCAATACCGAGGGCTGGGCGTTGTATTGGGAATTCCTGCTGTGGGACCGCGGTTTTGTTAAGACGCCTGAGGACAAGATCGGCGCGTTGTTTTGGCGGTCGCATCGTGCCGCGCGGATCATCTTCTCGCTGAACTTTCACCTCGGCAACTGGACGCCCGAACAGTGCGTCGATCTGCTCGTCAACAAGGTAGGCCACGAACGCGACAACGCTCTCGCCGAGGTGCGGCGTTCATTCAGCGGGGACTACGGGCCGCTGTATCAGATGGCCTATATGATGGGCGGGCTGCAATTCTACCAACTGTACCGCGACCTCGTCGGGTCGAAGAAGATGACCGCAAGGCAATTCCACGACGCGATCCTGCACGAAGGTCCGATCCCTGTCGAGATGGTCAGGGCAATATTGACGAAGCAAAAGCTGACCAGAGAGTTTCAGCCGAGCTGGCGCTATTACAGGTTGGACTAGGAAATAGCCACGAATTACACGAATTACACGAATCGAGAGGTTATTTCTGATTTGTGCAATTCGTGTAATTCGTGGCAAGTCTCTTACTACCTGGCCAGGCGATGGCCGAGCAGCGCCGACGGAATATCAACGAGCAAGCACAAGATCGCGACCCAGGTCGGGTGAGGTATCGACACGAAGTTAAATACGCCTGCAATAGTCAAAACGATACCTATGATGACTGGAAGAGTGATTCCCGAACTTACCTGTCGTCCAATTTTGGTTACGATGAACCCGCCAGCAAACGACCCAAGTGCGTACACGACCGCCAACGAAATGAATGCTTCGGTTGGCAATCCGGCAACGAACGCTTTCTGGACGGCCTGATCGGCCATGAAATCTGCTGGCGGTTTCCAAACAAGGCCCATCAGCATCTGACCTATTGAAATAGTTGCTACAGCGGCGATCAAAGCAACGACCAGAGCGAGGATCTTGCGTCCCATAGATTTCTCCTTTGGTTCGAATTAAGAACGAATGCTCAAGTTGTAACCCGAAACTGTTAGTTTCGCAAGCGACGCTAGATATTCTTAAGCACTTCGTAGATGTCGATCATCGCGCGCGTGTCGAGTTCACAGTATTCGAGCAGGTTCTGGAAGATGTTCTGCCGCTCGACATCGCTCATCGTGTCCCATTTAACGGCACGAAACCAACTGATCGATGCGGTCAGGCCCTCGCTGATGCCGAGGTCTTCGTATTTTGGAACGTGAGGACAGAGTACGGGCAGGACCTTCTTTATCGAACTGCGGCCTTTGAATTCGGGATGGATATACAGGCGGTCGGCAAAGATCTTCATGAGGTCCACGGTCTTGGCGTTGATCTCGGCGAAGAAGTCCGCGTACTCCGGAAACATCATCGCCATCTCGTCGTTCCGGCCTTTTTCAAAAGCCTCGTGCCAGACAAGGACCGTGCCGATGCCGCCCGACATTGCATTCTTGAGATGTTCGGCAAGAGCCAACGGCGGATTTGCCTCGCCTCGCTCAGCGAGGTATTCACTGTGCGTTAGCGGGCCACCGGGCGCATGAAGCGTATGCAGCGAATACTGAAAACACATCTGCTGAAACGGTTTGACGCCATCAAATTGCGGTATCGCGTACGAGAATGTCTCGTAGTCCAGGAATTGAAGCGGGTATTCCCACTTATCCATTCGCGTCCGGATCGCGTCCGTCTCGATCACGGTCTCGCCTGCGATCGCCGCGTTGACCTGTTTACGCTGTTTTTCAGAGAGAGGAAAATCGTCCGGAACGTGCCTTATGTCGATAATGTCGCGTTCCAACAGCTCACGTCGCTTCTCGTTTTTCAGATACGTGATGTCAAAGATCGTGTATTCCGGCAGGTCGGGAAAATGGAGTTTGATGAAGCTGCATTTCAGCTTATTGTCGGCACAGTAACTAAGCAGCGACGCTACCGGGACGGTATCGACGGAGGAGATCGCCTCGAGCAGCCTTCGTTTTGGTTTCATCGAGCCGAGCCTCGATCTCAGCGGTGACGTCGGTAATCTTAAAAAGCTGCTCAGGGTCGATCTCGCCGCGACGGACATATTCGCCATTCATCACTATGACGTAACAGGCCTTGACCGTCGCGCCACTCGCCTCGGCCACCATCCGCTGAAACGCAACGTCGTCGTAATGTTCAGACTTAACCGACGCCGCGCCTTTGATCTCGAAGATGCTGATCTCGCCGGTAGCACGGTCAGTCGTGACAATGTCGCCCCGGGCGACGAACTGGGCGGTCTGAAACGTACGCTGAAAATCAACGATCTGCTGATCATTGGACTGGAACTGCGATAATTGCTTTACCAACTGCTCGACCGCATAGCCCTGCTGGCGAAGGTGTTCGTATTCGAGCGTGTCCGGCTTGGCGGCGAGCAGCGGTTGGTTGACTGACAGCCAGAACTCAGGCGGACACTTCAAATATTGCAGGTATCCAGTCTTAGTGAGGCGAAATTCCATCTTTGCTGTTGCGTGCATTGCGGGTCGGGAACGTTCTCATGCTATTTTACGCGTAAGAGCGAATTTAATCACGTGAACGAATGCGTCATGGGTGAACGATGAATGTAATATACGAGGTCACCGCGGTCGTCCCGCACGAGTTGGCGGATCAGTTTGAAGAATATATGACCTCTCGCCATCTCGCGGACGTTCTTGCCACGGGCCATTTTGAAGCGGCGACATTCTCGCGAACGGGCGGAAAGTATCGCGTGACATATGTCGCACATTCGCGTCAGAGTCTCGACCGATATCTTGCCGCAGATACCGACCGTCTCCGGGCTGATTTTCACGCACATTTTCCGACGGGCGTCGATCTTTCACGTGAGACATGGGACGTAATACAGACGTTCGGGCCTGCGGATTGACTAGACGGCGGGCGGTCGCTAGAATCGGTAGTTGACGTGGTGAGTTATTGCGACTTGCGGCCACGAAAAAGAAGCGGCTAAACAGCAGAGTTAATAAGTAGGTTTTTTACGAGACTCTGTGTTTGTTTGGCACAGGGTTTTTAATTTATGAGCACGTTTCTAGATCTGCTAAAGGAAAAAGTCATCGTCTTTGACGGTGCAATGGGGACGTATCTGCAGTCGCTTGATCTTTCCATCGAAGAGTGGGGCGGGCCGGCGTTTGAGAACTGTTCTGAGAACTTGCTCTACACGCGGCCCGATGCGATCGAGGAGGTGCACAGGGCGTTTCTCGACGTCGGCTGCGACGTGATCGAGACGAACAGTTTTGGCGGCAGCGAGGTAGTCCTGACGGAGTTTGGGATCGCGGAGAAGACCTACGACGTAAACCTCAAAGCTGCGGAGCTTGCCAAACGCATCGCGCACGACTATTCCACGCCGGACAAGCCGCGTTTTGTTGCCGGCTCCATCGGCCCGGGCACAAAGCTGCCGACGCTCGGACACATAACGTATCGCGATCTGAAGAAGGCATACGTCGAACAAGTACGTGGCCTCGTGGACGGTGGCAGCGATTTGTTGATCGTCGAGACATGCCAGGACTTGCTGCAGACCAAGGCGGCCTTGGCGGCCATTTTTGAGCATTTCGAAAGTAATAAGGTTCGCTTGCCGGTGATCGCGCAGGTGACTATCGAGATCTTCGGGACGATGCTTAACGGAACCGAGATCGGCGCCGCGCTGACGGCACTTGAGCCGTTTCCTATCGATGTTATCGGGATGAATTGCGGCACGGGGCCCAAGCACATGACCGATAGCTTTCGCTATCTCTGCGAGAATTCACCGCTTCCGGTCAGCGTGTTGCCCAACGCAGGGCTGCCCGAGGTTCGTGATGGGGCACAGCACTACGACGAGACGCCGGAGAGCTTTGCCGCGCAGGTCGAGCATTTTACAAAGGATTTTGGAGCGAATATCGTCGGCGGCTGCTGTGGAACGACGCCTGAGCATCTTTGCCAGGTCGTTGAACGCGTTGGCGGGATGTCGCCTAAACGAGCGCGACGCCAAGCTCGCACCATCAGCGTCATCGATTTACTTTCAACAGCCATACACACAGGACGCTTCGTTCTTGATCGTTGGCGAACGTGTAAACGCATCGGGATCGAAAAAGATGCCGCGATCTGCTCGACGCCGAGGATTGGGACGGACTCGTTAATCTCGCCAAATCGCAGGAAAAAGAAGGTGCTCACATTCTCGACATAAACGTCGATTTTGTCGGCCGCGACGGCGTGGCTGATATGCACACGCTTGCCGCGAAGCTGGCGACGGCGGTCAAGATCCCGTTGATGTTCGACTCGACCGAGTGGGAAAAGATGGAGGCGGGCCTCGAACACGCGGGCGGCAAATCGATCCTGAATTCGACAAATTACGAGGACGGCGAACCCAGATTTCTGAAGGTGCTCGGCCTCGCGAAAGAGTTCGGTGCGAGTGTCGTCATCGGCTTGATCGACGAAGAAGGCATGGCCCGTTCCTACGACGACAAGATCAGGATCGCGCGTCGTGCATACGAGCAGGCAGCCGAATTTGGCATCCCCGGACACGATATTTTCTTCGACCCGCTCGCGCTACCGATATCGACCGGCATCGAGGAAGACCGTAAGAATGCGGTCGAGACGATCAACGCGATCAAGCAGATCCACGAGGAACTGCCCGAGGCCAATATCATTCTCGGCGTTTCAAACATCTCTTTCGGATTGAATCCCGCAGCACGCGTGGTGCTGAATTCCGTTTTCCTGCACGACTGCGTCGATGCCGGAATGAACTCGGCGATCGTCAATGCTTCAAAGATCTTGCCGTTGATGCGTTTCACCGAGCACGAGATCGACACGGCTCGCGACCTTATCTACGATCGGAGAAAATTTGACGGCGATATTTGTACTTACGATCCGCTCGGCGAGTTTTCGACAATGTTTGAGGGTAAATCGGCACAGTCAATCAAACCGGACATCTCGAATCTCCCCATCGAAGAAAAGCTAAGACACCACATCATCGATGGCGAACGCATCGGCCTCGAAGATTCGCTCAAGCTCGCTCTCGAACAATATCCGCCGCTTGAGATCATTAACGACATCCTGCTCGACGGTATGAAAACGGTCGGCGACCTTTTCGGCAGCGGGCAAATGCAGTTGCCGTTCGTGCTGCAGTCGGCCGAGTCGATGAAAGCGGCAGTAAAGTTCCTCGAGCCCTTTATGGAAAAGGTAGAGGGCTCGAATAAGGGTGTGCTCGTGCTGGCGACCGTCAAGGGTGACGTTCACGACATAGGCAAGAATCTTGTTGACATAATCCTAACGAACAACGGCTATAAGGTCGTGAATCTCGGCATAAAACAGCCGATCGATGACATCCTGCGGGCCGCCGAGGAAGCTAAATGCGACGCTATCGGTATGAGCGGGCTTTTGGTTAAATCGACGCTCATCATGCGCGACAACCTGGAATTGATGAACGAGCGCGGTATCGACGTGCCTGTCATTCTCGGCGGAGCGGCCCTAAACCGACGCTACGTCGATGCGGATCTTATTCCGCTTTATAACGGAAAATTGTTCTACGCTCGTGATGCGTTCGACGGGCTGCACGCGATGGACGAACTTACGCAGACCGCTGAGTCCAAAGTCCAAAGTCCAAAGTCCAAGGTCGCAGCGGCTAACGGGTCGAGCGAGGGTTCAAGTATCGAGACGATCACAGACGCCGACGACCTGGTTGGCGAAGATGCAAAGCTCGGCAAAGCTGCGACTCGCGTTTCAACTCGGTCAGTTGGCGATACTTCGCACACGACGCGTTCGGAGGTCGATACTGATGTCGCTATCCCGACAGCTCCTTTCTTCGGCTCAAAAGTCGTCGAGGTCACCGACCTGACCAAGGTATTTGCGTTCATAAACGAGACCGCGCTGTTCAAGGGGCAGTGGCAGTTCAAGCAAGGTAAGAGGACGCCTGAGGAATATCGTGAGATCCTCGAAGAGACTGTTTATCCAAAATTCGCGGAGATCAAGGCACAGGCGATCCGTGAAAAACTCCTTGAGGCAAAGCTTGTTTACGGTTATTTCCCGTGTCAGTCGTCGGGCAATGACCTTGTCATTTATCACGACGACGAAAAGACGGAGCGCCTGAGATTTACCTTCCCGCGGCAACCGATCGAGCAGCGCGGCGGCAAGAATTTATGTCTCGCTGACTATTTTGCGTCTGTCGAATCGGGAAAGACCGATGTAGTTGCGTTCGATCTCGTGACAATGGGTCTAAGGGCGAGCGAGCATTCGGCAGAGCTGTTCAAGTCGGACAACTATCAGGATTATTTACTTTTTCACGGCCTTTCGGTCGAATCTGCGGAGGCTCTCGCTGAGATGTGGCACAAGCGCGTTCGTGAGGAATTAGGAATAGCAGGCAACGACTCACGTGAACTCGCAAAGCTGTTCCATCAAGGCTATCAGGGCTCGCGATTCAGCTTTGGTTATCCGGCATGCCCGAACATAGCCGACCAAGTGAAACTGTTTGAGCTGCTACGGCCGGAGCGTATCGGAGTAGAATTGACTGAGGAGTTCATGCTCGATCCAGAACAGTCAACTTCAGCCATCATCGTCCACCATCCGGAAGCAAAGTACTTCACAATCGAATAAGCCACGCAGCGAGCAACAGAGAAGCCGGGCGAGAGTGATCTCGCCCGGCTTTTGTATTGGTCGATGCCAAGAGCTTACGGAATGTAAGTCTTGGGCATGGGTGTATCCGTCGGAGCACCGAACTGCTCGCCAGCGTAGCCGGCGGTTGAGCGGAGAAGGTGCCAGATGCCGCCGGTCATTACGTCGGGACGGTAGACTGCGCGGTCGTACAGGTTGTCACCGTCGTAGTCGCCCGGTACAGGGATGTCACCCGTGGTGCCGAATGGCGTAAATTCGACCTGACTGTTACTGCTGCGAAGTACTATCCACAAGCCGTCACGGAAGACGGCGAAGTCGTCTTTGTTGTCGCCATCGTAGTCTGCCGGGACCGGAATGTCAGTCGAGAGACCGAAGTTCTGCGTCGCTCCGTTGAAGACGACCCAATCGCCGGTTGACGGACGGAAGTACACGAGGTTGGCACTGCCGTCACCGTCAGTGTCCATCGCATACGGCTTGTCGCCGTTCTGGCCGTGCGTGACGATGGTAAAGCCGCCGTTCGCACCGCTGCTATTGACGATGTACCACGTTCCGTTAGACGGCCGCCAGACCATGACATCGGTCTTCTTGTCGCCGTCATAGTCGCCGGACACAAAGACGTCGCCCGCATTGCCCCAAACCGGATACTTCACTGTGCTCGTCGAACTCTCAAGATAGAAGAAGTCCGCCGGATCCGGTGGTGCCGGGCTGGTGTTCAGACGCGAGACGGCAAAGTCGGTCTTGTTGTCGCCGTCAAAGTCGCCCGCCTGTGCCAAGTCGCCCGTGTTACCGAACTGGATGCCAAAGGTGGCCGGGACCGCTAACGACTTTGTGTAGAACGCACTCAAATTCGGTGCAAAGGCCGTCGGCCTCCAGACCGTCAGGTCCGTCTTGTTGTCACCGTCATAGTCTGCACGCGTATAGAGCGGCGAAGCAACCGGACTCGGACTCGGAGTAGGCGTCGGCGTCGGCGTCGGCGTAGGTGTCGGTGTCGGCGTCGGCGTCGGTGTCGGTGTAGGTGTCGGTGTAGGCGTCGGAGTTATGCACGGGCCGCTAACCGCGACATTATCGACCCACCAGCCGGGTGCAGGAACCTCCACGTCAGAGCCCATCCTAAACCGGAGTCGCACAGTCCGACCGTTCAGGTTAGGACCGAGATTGATTATTGTATTGATATACCCGTTCGAATTGCCTGACCACGCTTGGCGGTTAGCCAACGGATTGCTGGCCGTGCCGTCGATGGGGCCATTGTAGGCACCGACCACGAAGCTATTCCCCAACAACGCATGAGTTACGTCAAGGAATGTCCCGCCTACGATACCGGACGCCGATATTTCAAGCACGCCACCGTCCCAGAAGATTCCGTCGCTGTACTCAAAGTCATAACGGTGCCGGAAGCTCAACACAGCGCTGGTCGAATTCACGACAAACGATGGTGAATCGATGCGTTTGTCGGAGATCACATTTGGATCGTCAATAAAAAGGCTGTTTGGCGCCGAATTTGGCATTGTCGTCGCCGTCGTCCAGAGCGGGGCCGGACCTGACGTATTAGTTGCTGTCCATCCCGCCGGCAGTGTCGGTGCGGTAACGCCGTCAAAGTTCTCAATGAACACGTTACACGTCGGTGACGGCGACGGTGTTGGCGTGGGTGTGCCTGGCGTCGGTGTCGGTGAAGGCGTCGGCGTCGGGCCGCTCGTCAACGTGAAGTTGTTGTTCGAGATATCGAACCAAATGTTTCCGACAGCTTCGATCTTAATACGGCCCGTCGACGTCGGCGTGCCCGGCATGGTCACCGTTTCGCTGCCATCGTTGGCTGTTGAGGCGAGGAGAACGGTCGGGAATGTATTCCCTCCGTCGCTCGAATACAGGATCCTTACGTTTGCTGCATTAACGGGAGCTCCGCTGGTTCCGGCGACGTTCCATGTAACGACATGATTCGTGCCCGTGCCAAGAATGTGCCCGGCGAGATCAGGGAACGTCACCTTGAACGGGCCAGAGGTTCCGTCGACCGTAACGATCGAGGTGGCGGTGTTGATGCCACCGGCTCCGGCACGATTGTCACGGGCCACTACCTGGAAGGTCATCGCTCTCGTGATCGCGGGCAGCAGCTCGCCGGTCATGAAACCGCCCGTATTCGTCGGAGGAATGTTGTCTGAGTTGAGTATGTGGGTTAGTGCGGGAAAAATACGTGTGCCGGTCGGCACAGGGGAGAACACCGTGAATATTGGACGGGCATTGCCGTCTGCATCGGAATTCGGGGCGCCGGAGGCCGCAGGACCGAGGTCGTATTCCTCCCAATCATAAGTGATAGTGTCGCCATTCGGATCGGTCGCGGACGCGGCCAAAGAGAATGGCGTCTGCTTCGGAATATTGAAATTGCCTGGGCCGGTGACCGTTGGCGGCGTATTGCCCGAGGCCGTGATCACACCGCAGTTGCCTCCGCCTGTCTGACTATACGCGACGATCAACTCTAGGGTCTTAACGTGGAATGTGTCGATGCTGAAGTTGCCAAGGTTTTGCGGCGCGCAAAGTCCCGAGTAGCCCATGATCGTAATGCCGCTGCCCGGCTCGTAAGCTGATGCGGCAGAACGGTTGCCGCTGCAGCCGCCGGAGAGTGCGTTGAATGTGTGCGGTGATCCCCACTGGTGACCCATTTCGTGCGAAACATAGTCAACCGCGAAAGGATCGCCGACCGGATTGGGAAGTCCTGTGACGCCGCGGGCCTTGCCGCCCTGGCATGGTGAGTTCAACTGCGCGATCCCGCCGCCGCCGGTGCTGAAGACGTGTCCAATGTCGTAATTGGCACTTCCGATCCGTGCATCAACCGTGGACTGGTTCTCGTTCAGCATTGTGGACCCGCTATTATTTGTGTAAGGATCGTTAGCGGTGGTGCAAGCCTCGTTCTGTCCGACTCCGCACGTCATATTGTCGCCGGCAAAGACGATAAGATTGTTATTCGCGATAACATTCATCTGGATTGCCACATCGCGGTTATAGATGCCGTTAACGCGATTCATGACTAGCACTTGAGCCGCGAGACAGCCGGCAACGGTGTTGCCACCGACTGTGGCACAGTACTCGTTGGTTGCGGCCAGAGCGAGGCGGTATGTCCGCATCTGAGAGCCGGAAGTTACCTCAGGCGATGCTCCGGTCTCGAGGAACTCATATGAATCGGGGTCCCGCGGTCGGATCATCGCTTCAAACTCATTTGCCGAGTTGTCGAAGAGGCACTCAAAGTGTCCCATCCGGGGCTTCTCGTTCTTAAAATAGCTTATGTAGTTATCGGTATCGCCGGCCGAATGAGGATCGACGATCACAGTGCTGCGGGTGGACAGCACCATCGCATGAAAGCCGCTTGGCAGGAAGTCGAGCCGCAGGACGGCTGTCGGATCGTCAATGCCCTGGCCGCGATAGGTCTCGCCGAGTTCGGGGAATTTCTTTAGCAGTCCCCGCTCAACTACCAGCGAATGCTCGATGCTGAACCGCTGATAGCTGCCGTCGGGCATCGGGATCGTCAGGACGACCTCAAGGCCGCGCTGGTCCTGTTCGGGGGCCCGGTCGAGGATAGCCCGCAGGGACGGCTTGTTGAGGCGAAACGTCTGATACGACGCCGGCATATACTGCTGATCGACGGCCGGAGTTCTCAGCGATTCCCGGTCGACCGGGGCCCAGACCCCATCATCGGAACCTATGTTGGCAAACACCGCGGCGGAAGAAATGATTAGTAATGCAAAAAGGCACGCGGCCCTGCGAACAAACTGACTATTCATTGAATGAACTCCTTAGGAACTTATTGCTTAACTCCAAACCAAGCGGATCGATCAGCCGGTCGTAGGGAACGGGGAACTGAAAATCTGTTTGGCAAACGAAGGGGTAAAGACTGACGAGTATGATAGCGAAATCGCCTCAAAATGTCCATATCCCCGGGCCGCGATGTTAAACTGACATGTTCACGATGCACGACGGCCAAAACCACCAACTCGAACGCCCGCAGCCACTGCTGCCGACCCGCGAAGAGATCGGCGTGCTCGCGCACCATGAGCGGTTTGGATTTTGGCTCGGCCACCGGATGAATATCGGCGTTCCAAAACGCCTGATGACGTTCTTTCAGCGGCACATCGGCTCGCTCTGGATCTATCTCGCAACCTACAATTTGATGAACGTTTTCGGCATCGAGAACGTCGAGCAGACGGACCCCGAACGCCCGCTGATACTGGTCGCGAACCACCGTTCGTTCTTTGATATGTACACGGTGTCGAGCGTGCTGTTTCGCCGCACAAAACGGCCGATCACGCTGTATTTTCCGGTGCGCGCTAAGTTCTTCTACGACAATCCCGTGGGCTGGTTAGTCAACCTCGTAATGGGCTGGTTCTCGATGTACCCGCCGTTCTTTCGCGAGGCGCGAGACGCCCGAAAACGCGAATTTGATAAGTACTCGATGCGGCGGCTCGTTGAGCTGTGCACCGTCGGCCATGGCCATATCATCGGGTTTCACCCCGAGGGCAAACGCAATCTGGAGGGCGGCCCGTACGACCTTCTGCCCGCCCAACCGGGCATCGGCAAGGTGATCTACACTGCTCATCCCCAAGTAATTCCCGTCTTTATCGCCGGCCTCGGCAACGACCTGCCAAAGCAGATACTCGGCAACTGGACCGGCGGCGAAAAGGTCCGCATATGGTTTGGCGAACCGATCGACTTCGAGGCGTTTTACGACAAGGCCGACCGCCTCCGCACCCACAAAGAGATCTCCGATCACCTGATGACAAAGATCGCCGAGCTCGCGAATCAGGACGTCGAGTGGGCCGATGATCACGCCAAGGCCGCGACCGCCGGCCCGTCAGACTAACTGCATTTTTGTATGAATAAACTCATCGGTGGTGGTGACAAACGCTCGAGTGGTGGGCATAAAACACCTAATTGGTGGATAAAAACACCCCGAGTGGTGGAAATTTTATTTTCAGCGTTTTGCCCGGTTGTATGAAATTTTGACCGCGTTCATGCCGTTCACAACTCTTGATCGATCCATGTCGTTCGCATTGTGACGGCCGTTCATCGAGTTCATGATCTCAACCGCCCCGGGCGTGATCTAAACTCTGATCACTCGACCAGCTGCGAAGCTGCGGCATAGTTATAGCCCCAGGTGAAGCGAAGCGCAACCTGGGGTCTTGATCGGATCCAGTGCGAGCCCGTGTAACGGGCGGCATAGAATGCTCGTGCGGCTACTGACACGGGCGGGGTTGCTGACACGCAGGCTGGCAGCCTGCGGTCCGACATGGAGCGTTGCAGACTTGACACGGCAGTAAAACTATGCCATACTCTCATATCATGTCAAGAAACTGGATCGAGTATAAATTGGGGCCGAGGAAGGTCGCTCGCGGGCAGCTTTACGCGTCGATCAACTCCATCGGCAGTGTCGTCATCAATCAAGCTACCTTTGACGCAATGGAGCGGCCCGAGACGGTCGCGCTTATGTATGAGCTTGAAACGAATACGATAGGCCTCAAGCCGGTGCCGCCGACGGCCGACAACGCGTTCCCGGTCTTTCTAAACGGCAAAAGCGGCCACCGCCGCATCACCTGCGGTGCTGTCCTGCCGCGAACACGACCTCGAAATAGAACGCACCGTCCGCTTCCCAACCGTCCGCGTCGAAGAAGGCGTCCTCCTCCTCGAACTAAAATACCGCGTCCCGGCGGTCGTCAGGCGCCGCACCGTAAAGGCTGCGTAAAGTTCAGAGTGCAAGCCTTTAGCTTGTCCTGCCGTGCGTAAGGCACAAGCTGAAGCTTGCACTCTAAACAAATCACACGCGGGCAGAGATGCGCGCGTTTCGGCGCGTTGCCGCAAGCCACATTGCGGGTGTATGGTGCTGATAAGAAACATGAACAAGACACACATGCCCGCGGTCCATCCGGGACTGGTCCTAAAGGACGAACTCGAAGAGATCGGCGTAACGCAGACCCAGCTTGCCGCGCACATCGGCGTGCTGCCAAAAACGATAAACGAGATATGCCGCACCAAACGTGGCATCAGCGCCGAGATGGCATGGAAACTCTCCCAATCCCTCGGCGCAAGCCCGGGCTTTGGGCTCAACCTGCAAAAGAACTGGGAACTGAGCCAGGTAAAGGTCCGGCCGTTAAAGAAACTTGGGCTAAGAGCCGCGTAGCCGCACCAGCCAGGAATCCTGTCGCTGTTGGCGACCGGCCAGATCGCCGAGACCGACGACACAACCGGAATGGTCGAAAACTCCGCCGCCGGAAAGAAAGGCGGCCGCATCGCCAAACGCGCCCGTCTCGAACTCGAAGAAAAGACCGGCCGAAAGGTCGTCACCGGCGAAAACTTCCTGCCCCCCGGCCGTCCGCAAAAGAAAGTCCGTGGTAAGTGAACGATCCTGTCCACCGCCCGTATCAAACACGTCGTCCTCATCCTGGAACAAAAATGCCGCCCGTCGAGTGGTTTGATTCTGTGGTATGTTGAGCATATATCTTGTGCGGCTATCTTTTTGCGGGACCTACCATGAGAATCATTGTTCTCTTATGTCTTTCGCTTTTTGCTGCCGCGACGGCGGCTGAGTCTGGCGCGGCATTGCGGCCTGCGGCGGCGGTGTATTCGTGGCAAGCAGGCGCCGCCGGAGATTGGCAGATTCCCTCTAACTGGTCACCGCATCGAACGAATCCCGCAGCCGACGATGTCCTATATTTCGTTGGCGGCGGCACCACAACGGTTACAAGTGTCCCTGCGCAGACGATAGGCAAACTGATCGTTGAGGGCAATACCACAGTCGATCTTCAATCTGCGGCAGCCGTCACTTTGACGATTGTAGGAGGCGACGGCACCGACCTAACTGTCGAGTCCACTTCGGCGTTGGATCTCATCGGGGGCAACGCGATCGAAGTTGCTCTGCTGACGGGTGCAACAGGCGTCATCGGCGGCGCGATGACCTTCTCGTCGACCGGGGCGGCCGGTCATACGCTGACGGCTGTTGACAGTGGGGCGATCATCTTCAACGGTGGTTCGTCGTTCACGGCCGGAAACGGTTTTGTCGGGAATCCATTCGGCACGACTCACCTAAACTCAGTTGTCTTCGACGAGGGTGCCATCTACGTCTGCACCGCCGGGGGCGACCCGTTCGGGGCGGCGGAACCTAATTCGGTAGTTCTTTTCAGAACCGGCAGCCTCTTTAGCTTGCGAGGAGACGCCAATACGGCATTTTTCTCAGGGCGAACGTATGCGAATTTCGAATTGAATTATCCGGGCGGAGATCCCTTCGTTGAAGGCTCTCGCCCATTTATCGCGGATGATCTGACAATCACAGCCGGGGAACTGCATCTTTGGTTGACGGGGACGGGCCACTCTATTCGGGGAGACATCCTGACCCAGCCAGGAACACGCCTTGACATGCAGTCAAGCTTCGTCGGACACACCATACATATTAACGGGGCAAGACGCCAGAGGATCAGCATTCTCGGCCAAATCTCGAGGAATCCGGGCAATACAGTCGCCTTCGATAACCCATTGGGTGTGACCATAGAAACACTGTTCGCAGCATGGAATCTGGAACTTGTGAACGGTGTTGTTAGCGTCCCGCATCCATTGAGTTATCTCCGTGCAAGCGGCACGGTGTCAAGGGTAAACGGCTACGTCGATGGATACTTCCTGCGCGGGGTCGACTCTCCGGGCACTTATACAGTCGACGTGGGCACTAAGAACGGATATTCGCCGGTCACGGTAGAGATTACGGCAGGTCACGATTTTCCGGGGTTGCTAAAGGTAAGGGCGTTACAATCGGCACACCCGAATCTATATGATCCTTCAAGATCTCTCTCGAGGCATTGGGAAGCGTTCGCAACATCAAATATTACTCAGGCAAACCTGGCCTTTAACTACCTTGATCCGTTGGACATTCCATCGACCGCCACGGAATCTGCCTTTGTGATCCAACGACATGATAATGGTTTCAGTCAACCGGGCGGTTTGATTGACGTCGCCGCCAATACGTTCCGTGTGAATGGCGTAACCCAATTGCAATCCGGTGAATGGACGCTCGCGGAACCAGGTGCGGTTACGGGAGCAACTCCGACTCCGACTCCAACACCAACCCCAACACCAACGCCGAGCCCGTCACCATCTACAAGTGCGTCATTCGATTACGACGGTGACGGGATCACGGATATGTCGGTTTTCCGGCCCTCGTCGGGCATTTGGTATCTCAGGCAATCGACCACCGGTTTTGAAGCAAGGCAGTTTGGGGCCGCCGGTGATAGATTGACTCCCGCCGACTACGACGGCGATGGTAAGACGGATATTGCGGTTTATCGGCCTTCGTCTGGGACTTGGTTCATATTCAAAAGTGCCACGGGAACCGTGGATTATCCGGTGTTCGGTGCGGCTGAGGACCTGCCGGCTCCGGGGGATTATGATGGGGATGGGAAGGCTGACTTAAACGTGTTCAGGCCGAGTCAGGGGACTTGGTATCGGCAGAATTCTTCGAATGGGTCGTTTTTTGGGATGCAGTTCGGGGCGAATGGGGATGTGCCGACGGTTGGGGATTTTGATGGGGATGGGAAGAACGACCTCGGCATCTGGCGGCCTTCGAATGGGGATTGGTACAACATCAGGAGCGCCGACGGGTCGGTGTTTGGGGAGAGGTTTGGACAGGCTGGGGACAAGATCGCGCCGGCGGATTATGACGGGGACGGGAAGACGGATATCGCTATTTACCGTCCTTCGACGGGGCTTTGGGTTGTGAGGAACTCGGCGACGGCGACTTATTCGTATCACGTCTTTGGAGCACCGAGCGATGTTCCCATCTCGGGCGACTACGATGGTGACGGTAAAGCAGACATTGGCGTGTGGCGGTCTTCGGATGGGACCTGGTACATACAGCGGAGCGAAAACGGGCAGTTCATTGTGTTCCCGTGGGGGCAGAATGGGGACAGGCCGACGCCTGCGGCGTTTGGGAATTGAGAATTGAGAATGGAAAATGCTGACTTTGTATTGCCGTTGGCTTTAGCCAACGGTCGTCAGCGTAACAAGAAACCGGGCTTTAGCCCAACGCGATATTGGGGCTAAAGCCCGAGTTGTTGTTGTCGACGAACCCGTTGCCTGAAGGCAACGGCAATGTTTCTAGGACAGAAGACACGCAGGCAGGCTGCCTGCGGTCCGACGCGTTGACGATCGCGCTCGGGATGAGTGTCGCGGCGACGGCGCCCTTCCTTATGGGCGGGCTACGGACGTGTTGCTGTTTGTGTTGGCGGCGGCGGTTTGGTCGGCGGTTTCTTTTGCTTTTTCTTCGGGTGAGATCCAGCCGGCTTTCTTTAGGAGGTCGGTTGCGAAGCGGATGGGGACGGCCATGTTGGCGGCGGTGTTCTCGGTGAAGACGCCGAAATTCACGCCTATGACCTTGCCGGCCTGGCCGAATAGCGGTGCGCCGGAGCCGCCCTCGGCGGTCTTGGCGTCGTGGACGATGCGGTTCACATCGAGGTCGGTGATCAAGCCTTGGGTCACGAGAGGAGTGATCTTTTGTGACTGTGCCAAGAAGTTGATCAGGTTCGTCCTTGAATTGCCGAATCGTTGGTTGATCGACTTTGCCGTTTCGTCATCGACCATCGCCAGCAGGCGGTCGGCGCCGCTCGGGTAGCCCATCGAAACGACCGTTTTGCCGATCGCGGAGGAGGTCGAGTCTTCGTCGAGCGGGACCGCGGGCACCTCGGTCGGGCACCATCGCCGGATCGATCGTGCCGACGGCGACGTCCTCTTTGGGGCCGAGCTGACGGACCTTCATAGAGAACGGCTGTGCGAAATTTGGGAAGTAGATCACGAGGCGTTTGACGCGCGCGCGGCCGTTGGCGACCTTCATTATCTGCTTGACGTTGTCGTCCTCTTCCCACGGCTGGACGACGTGGCGGTTGGTCACGATGTAGCCGCCGCCGACGTGAAAGCCCGTGCCGATAAAGTCGTATTCGACCGGCGAACCGCTGCCCTCGGTCGTCACGCCGACCTGCGGCGGCATCGACATAGCTGACGGATCTTCGTTCTCGGTCGGCTCGTACGGATTGGGCCGATAAGCCGCGGGATCGGCGTAGCGGAGCACTTTGCCGCTCTTTTTATCGACGAGGTCATAAACGCCGACGATCAACGCGACCGCGCCGCCGTATTCGACCCGCAGCGTCGGGGCGAGCGAGACGGTCTTCATCAGATCCTTGTTGGTCTTGTCGAGCTCGCCGAGCTGGTCGCTGGTCTGGCCGAGCTTGTCTTCGAGGCGTTTGATGATATCGCCCTGGAGCTCGGCCTGCTGGCGGCTCTCGCGGAGTTCACGGTTGACGGCAAAACCGATATACAGCACGCCCGTGATAAACGCTACGATCAGGACAAGGGCGATGAGCTTCGTAGTCCACGAGATCTCTCGGCCGAGTTCGCGCACGAACTCCTTAAGGAAAGCCTTGGCGTCATCGCGTTTAGCAGACGCGGCGGATTCGAGAGCGGCGTCCTCGATAAAGCGCGAGATGTGCGGTGTTTCGCGGTTAGTGCGGATCAGCGACGAGCGGTTCTCGAGCGAAAAGAACGAGAATGAGACGTCGACGTCAGGGATCGCGATCACGTCGCCGTCGCTGATCGCGATAAAGCGGCGCAGCGGATTGTCATTCACCCGCAGGCCGAGCTTCTCGTCAAAATCGACGATCCGATAGACGCCGTCGGCATTCTCGAGGTCGAACCACGCCGCGTGGCCGTCGGTCTCGGGCATCTGTATCTGCAGGTCGGCCGTCTCGGCAGAGCCGATACGGATCCGCTCCTGCGAGAAGAATTCCGTCCGCTTCTCGCCGCCCGCCGTGATGTGAATGATAATGCCCGTTGCCATGAATTCAGTGAATAGTGAATAGTGAACAGTGAATAGTGTTCCGCTGTTCCGTCACCGCCGATATCACTATAAACTATTCACTGCGAACAGTTCACTATACGTTTTTCACTGTTCGTTATTAGTTGTTAGTTGTTCACTATGAAGAAGTTCATCACCGACCGCGATAAGCTCGAAAAGCTCGCACCGATGCTCAAAGCGCCGATAAAGCGGCAGGTCTTTGTCTGCACCGGCAAGTCATGCTCCGAGGTCGGCGGCAGGGAAGTGATGGCCGAATTCGACCGGATTCTGGTCGAGAAAGGCCTCCGCCAAGGCAAGGAATCAAAAGGCCGCAACCCGATGGGCGAATGCGTCCTCACCGAATGCGGCTCGATCGGCTTCTGCTCCATCGGCGTGGCCGTAATGGTCTATCCCGACGGCACGATGTACGGGCAGGTGCAGCCGGAGGATGTGGCGGAGATCGTGGAGGAGCATCTGGAGAAAGGGAAGGTGGTCGAGAGACTGGCGTTGATCCAGCTTGCCGGTCGTGCAACTGAATCTGCTAGTCCCGAATCACAGTCAAAGAAGTCATGCGTAAAGCTATTGGCCTTTTAGTCTTCATTACTTCGTTCGTGTTTGGGTACACGTTGACTGTTGCCTTTGAACTGATTACGCTTGCCGACAATCCGGATGTCGAAGCTGTCACGGTGATGCCAATCTTAACGACAGCCTGCCGACTGATGATTGAGGATGATGATTTATTTGTCGGTCAGACAATTTCTTTCCCGGCCACCGTTTATGCCCTTAATACGGGTGAACTAATCGCTCATCCGTTGGATCTCGAATGGTGTGACAACTACTCAAAACGTCCGTTGGCTTCCGCTTCCTGCGCAGCTTGAGATTGACCCAAATGGTCAAATGGCCGAATTGGGTGGTTATCTCCAGAGAAATAAGCTTGAAGTCGATCTCCAAATCATCGGTCCGGCCAGAATCCACTTGGTTGATGGTAAATACAAGATATATCTCGTCAATCCAACGGAGGTGAGGCGGTTATCTCCGTTCCGAACTTTCACGCCAAAAGGGGCGGCCTGAACTGTTCGCGGAAGCTGGAGCACTAGCCTCGCATCGCCGTCAATATCTCATCCACAACCTTCTTAGCATCGCCAAACAGCATCAGCGTGTTCTCTTTGTAGAACAGCGGATTGTCGACGCCGGCGTAGCCGCTGGCCATGCCGCGTTTCATTACGATGCAGGTGCGCGCATTCCCAGACGTGGAGGACGGGCATGCCGGCGATGGGTGAGCCGGGGTCGTCCATGGCGGACGGGTTGACGATGTCGTTGGCGCCGATGACCCAGGCGACGTCGGTCGTGGGGAATTCGTCGTTGACCTCGTCCATTTCGAAGACGATGTCGTAGGGAATGTTCGCCTCGGCGAGCAGGACGTTCATGTGGCCGGGCAGGCGGCCGGCGACGGGGTGAATGGCGAATTTGATCTCGACATTCTGCTCCTTTAGCAGCTTGCAGACCTCGGCGAGCGAGTGCTGTGCCTGTGCGACTGCGAGGCCGTAGCCGGGGACGATGATGATCTTTTTGGCGTTTTGCAGCAGGTCCGCGGCACCGGCGGCATCGACCGAATGGACCTCGCCCTGAGGAACAGAACCAGCCGCAGGCGAAGTTCCGCCTTCAGTCCCAAAACCGCCGAGCATGACCGGACAAAAGAGCGGTTCATGCCCTTGCACATTATGTAGCTCAGGATCGCGCCGCTCGAGCCGACGAGCGCACCGGTGATGATGAGCAGGTCGTTCGAGAGCATAAAGCCCGCCGCCGCCGCCGCCCAGCCGGAATAGCTGTTGAGCATCGACACGACCACCGGCATGTCCGCTCCGCCGATCGCCATGATGAAATGCACGCCCAAAATGCCCGTCAAAACGGTCGCCGCAAGCAGTATCCACTGGCCCTTCGCGTGGTCAGGTTCCATAAAGAACCACACGCCGAGCACGATCGTAACGATCAGCATCAGCAGGTTTACGAGATGCCGGCCGGGGATCGTAAGCGGTTTGCCGCCGATAGAGCCGCGCAGTTTCAGGAATGCGATCACCGAGCCGGTAAACGTGATCGAGCCGATGCAAACGCCGATAAAGACCTCGGCCGTGTGCAGGTTCTTTTCCGCGGCGGTCAGGGTGCTGCCTCTTGGGTCCAGATATGTCGCAAACCCTACGAGCACCGCCGCCAAACCGACAAAGCTGTGCAGTATCGCCACCAGCTCCGGCATCGACGTCATCTGCACGCGGCTCGCGAGAATTGCCCCGATAATCAGGCCCGGCACCAACGCCGCCGCCAACACCGGCAGCCCGCCGACATTCATCGCCGCCGCCGTCGCGATCAGCGCGATCAGCATCCCGAGAATGCCGTAAAGATTACCCCGCCGGGCAGTCTCCTGCTGAGAAAGCCCGCCGAGGCTCAAAATAAACAACGCACTCGCGGCGATGTAGGCGATTGTGATAAGGGACTGTTGCATTAGGATATTGTGAGGAATGATGCCAACTCATCCTCGATAAAGTTCGATATAGTCTGCTCTTCTCGACGAATTAATTCTTCAACTTGGGCGGTGGAACAGTTTCCAAGCCGGACCCAGATCACCTTCGGCGGAAATCCAAAGAGCAGACTTCGATCATGCATATCAGCGTCTTTCGAGACGATCAAGAGACCATGCTCGATCGCGAATTTCCAAACATTGGGGTCATCCGCCGATTTCAATCCGACATTTCGCACGTGTGTAGAGCCTGGAAAAACATCGGATAAAAGCTCCGCAAGTCTGTGCGAGAGATTTTCGTCGAAGAGAAGTTTCACGCGGCTATCGGGACTTCCATTAAACGACGCTCACGGTCGGCCGCAAAAGCAATGCATGCCTTTAGATCGTTTTTAGTAAGGTCAGGAAAATCCGTAAGTATCTGCTCCTCGGTCATGTCGGACGCTAAATATTCGAGGACCTCATATACGGTGATGCGCAGCCCGCGAACACAAGGCTTTCCGCCGCGTTTGTTCGGTTCGATGGTTATGTAATCCCTGTAATCCATAGGCCTATTATATGCGGCTTATTTCCTAAACATCCCCAACATTCGATTCGTCACCAAGAATCCGCCCGCGATGTTGATCGCTGCAATTAGAACGGCGATAGCGCCTGAATATGACCGTCAGGTTCATCGACGTATCGATGAGCTGCAGCATGCCGCCGACGAGGATGATGCCGCTGATGGCGTTTGTTACCGACATTAGCGGCGTGTGCAGGGCCGGTTTTACGTTCCAGACGACCTGGAAGCCGATGAAGATCGCGAGGATGAACACCGTCAAATGGCCGAGAAAATCGCTGCCGGCGGTGGTCGGTTTCGGCGGAATGACGAACGCGAGGCCGAGCATGACGACGCCGACCGCGGCGAGCAGCCAGGGGCTGACGCCTGTGCCGCCGTCGTGACCGTGGCCGGCGGGTGTTTGGACGACACCTTTGCTGGCTGAGCTTTTGGTCGGAACGCCGGGTTCGGGTGGAGGCGGCTGCTCCTTGACCGGGGCGGGCCACATCATTTTGCCGTCGTGCAGGACGATGGCGCCGCGGACTACTTCGTCGTCGAGATCAACATGGAGTTTGGTTTCTGTTTGTGGCGCTGGCTCAGCGTCGGCACCTTTCGGCGTCGTGTTTCCTTACTTCGTGCGGGCTTGTCGATCAATTCATCGAGCAGAGCGGTAACGCACGCGCCGTAGAGTTGGCTGGACATTGACGCCATTCGCGAGGGCAGATCTGTATAGCCGACGATCGTGACGCCTTTGTGTTGGACGACTTTGCCCGGATCGGTCAGGGCACAGTTGCCGCCTTGTTCGGCGGCGAGATCGACGATGACGCTGCCGGGCTTCATCGATTCGACCATGCCTTGTGTGATCAGTTTCGGGGCCGGTTTGCCGGGGATCAGAGCGGTCGTAATGATGATATCGACCTGCATCGCCTGGGCCGCAAAGAGGGCCATCTCGGCCTTGAGAAAGTCGTCGGACATTTGTTTGGCGTAACCGCCTTTGCCCTCGCCTTCTTCTTTGACATCGAGTTCGAGAAACTCGGCGCCCATCGACGCGACCTGATCTTTTGTCGCCGAACGCGGGTCAAATGCCCGCACGATCGCCCCCAAACCTTTTGCAGCACCGATAGCAGACAATCCCGCAACACCTGCTCCGATGACAAGGACCTTTGCCGGATCGATCTTGCCGGCGGCCGTAATTTGTCCCGTGAAAAAGCGAGGGAAGTGATTCGCCGCCTCGATCACCGCGCGGTAACCGGCGATATTCGCCATCGCCGAGAGCGTGTCCATCTTTTGCGCACGCGTTATTCGCGGGACGCAGTCCATGCCAAAGACGGTGGCTTTTCGCTTTGCGAGGCGGTCGAGGATCTCTTTGTTTTGTGCCGGCCAGACAAACCCGACCAGCCAGCCGCCTTCCTTCATTAGGTCGGCCTCGTGTTGCCGAGTTCCTTATTGTCCTCGGGCGGACGAACCTTCATTATCACGTCCGCTGCCGCCCAAAGCTCTTTTGTGCCTTCAATTACGGTCGCACCGGCTTCGCGATATTCGCTGTCGATACAGTTAATACCGTGGCCGGCGTGCGATTCGACGACGACGTCAAAGCCGAGCTTTCTTGAGTTTTAGAATTGTCTGCGGCGTAGCGGCGACACGCTTCTCGCCCGGATGGATCTCTTTGGGGATCCCGATTGTGGTCATACGTTTATCTGCATGCCGGCGCTTCTAGAATGAGTAACTGGAATGAATTCTATAAGATACGGCCCTTTCAGACAAACGGCTAGATCTTCTGCATCGCGATATTCACGATCGCGTCGTCGCCGGCCGTCCGGTTATACGAGATCCAATAACCGGCTTTCGGATACCTGATCATTTTAGAGATGCCGCCGTCGGGCCTGGCGTCAACGTCCGCGCCAAAAATGTCCTTAGGCGTCGGGGCCTTGGTCAGGTCGCCCGAGTAGGTGATCATGATGGCGTTCACCAGTTTGTCTGCGTCGTAATAGAACTGGACCGATTCCGTGTCCGAGAACATATACATGTCCATCGTGTCGGACTTGTCCCTTGGTTCGCCCAGCTTCTGGCGTACCGCTGACGTCTCCATCCCGATCGATATACCCTTGTAGCCCGAAAAGACGACCTTCTCCGGCGTTGGTGCGGGTACCGGTGCGGCATCCGCATACGTAGCCGCGATTAGCAGAACAAAACACAGAACTGCGATGCTCTTGACGATCCTTCTTAACATATCTCCTCCCCGCTCGGGCTGAGATCTTTTGTACGAACCACCCAGCCAACCGAGCAGTTTATCCGTCCCTTACGACGAATCCGTTTTGATTGTCCCCCTTATCTCACTCTCGCGGTGTGACCCTTGTCACATCGCTCAGCGAACGACAAAAAGGCCGGAGACTCGGCCCCGGCCTGCGATAGCTTCTTACGTATTAGCTCTGGCTCTTTTCCATAATGGACTTGAGATTGCCCAGGCCTTCGTCGATGTCCGCACCCATCGCTTTGTCCATGTCCATAACAAGCAGAAAGAGATTTAACGGTCGCGGCATCGAGCCCGAGATCGTCCATTTTACCTTGGTCGCGGCGTCACCGGCAGGCGCCAGAGCGATCGAACCTTGGGCAGTCGACTCAAAAGGGCGTTTGAAGCGAACCTCGGTGTCCATCCTCTCGTTTTCTACCAATGTCTTGATCTCCTGTTCACCTTCGCCGACATCGTCCTTCGTGCCGATCCAGTGCGAGACAAATCCGACCGTTCCGTCGGTGCCGCGAAAGTGCTGCTGCATCGTCGGCTCACGTTTGAACCACGGGCCCCAATCGTTTTGGTTCTTGAGAAACTTGATGTAGCTGTAGATCTCGGCGCGAGGTTTATTGATCGTGACCTCGCGTGAAACGGTAAAGTCCGTTCCCATTGCAAATGAGGTGATGGCGACAGCAGCGACCAGCACAACCACGAGCACAACGATTGCAATGAGAAGTTTTTTGATCATCACTTGTTTTCGTTAGATCATTTGAGGGTGACGGTCAACTGGTAATCGGCGGCGCCTTTCGCGCCTTTTACGATAACGTAATAATCGCCGCTCTGATCGAGCTTGCCGGTCCAACTACGTGCATTGTCGGCCGGTTTTGCCTTATTCATTTCCTTGCCTTTATGGTGCTGTATCCAGAACGCGGCATTCTCGTCAGTTGACGTAATGCTTACCGTCATGGTCTGGCCGCTCGAGCCCGAGACGACATGATCGACGCGGCCGGTGTTCTCGACCTTGCCTGCGAGGGTCGAGGAATTCTCGCCCTGCTTGAACGTGATCCTGATCGGCCCGGCATCGGGCCCATCCATCGCAACCGTGGGGTTGGCCGGTCCCTGCGGCACGACCCGTGAGACGGGCCGGCCGTCGTTTGCAGGCGTGACTCCGGGGCGAAGCGAGCTTACAGAATTACCAGTAGTCGCGGCGTCGCCGTTCGCCGGCGGCGCTGCCGGCGAACATGCCGAGCACGCGGAAAATGTAACGACCGAGCAGATCACCACGAGAAGGATCAAAAAACGAACGTTCATAAAACTACTACTACTCCTAAGCGGCCGACACGGCCGAATCCATGTTTTCCCGCCATCTTAGCACAGGTTTGCGTGCGGCAGTGGCCTCATCGAGACGCCCGATGCGGGTCGAATGCGGTGCTCCGGTAACGAGGTCGGGCGATTCCTGCGACTCGCGGTCGATGTCGATCATCGCGTCACAAAATGCATCCAGATCTGAGCGGCCGACGGATTCCGTCGGCTCGATGAGCATCGCGCCGTCGACGACAAGCGGGAAATAGACCGTCGGCGGATGAAATCCGTAATCGATCAGCCGTTTTGCGATATCCAGCGTCACGACGCCCTTTTGCCTGATTCTTGTGCGAAAAGATCGCCTCGTGCATGCAGTCGGCGCCGAACGGGCTCATCGTAAATCGTCCGCAAGCTTGTGAGAGACATAACGGGCGTTCAGCACGGCCGTCTCGGTCGCTTCGCGCAGTCCGTCGTCGCCGTGCGTATAGATATACGACAGGGCACGCATCATCATTCCGAAATTGCCGAAGAAAGCCTTAACGCGACCGATCGAGTGCGGATAGTCGTAGTTCAAATGGTAACGGTCGCCGATCTTTCTCGACTACGCGGTGTCGGCAGGTGCGGCATCAAGCTCCTCGGTGCACAGGCACGGCCCGCATCCCGGGCCGCCGCCGCCGTGCGGTGTCGAGAATGTCTTGTGCAGATTCAGGTGGATCACGTCCACGCCCATGTCGCCCGGCCGAGCAACTCCGACGAGGGCGTTCATGTTCGCGCCGTCCATATAGACGAGTCCGCCGGCGTCGTGGATCATGTCGCAGATCTCCTTGATGTTCTGTTCAAAGATGCCGACCGTGTTCGGATTCGTGAACATCACGCCGGCGACGCCGCCCTCGGCGCAAAGCTCGCGAAGATGATCCATATCGGTCAGACCTTCGGCGGTCGAACGAATGGTCTTGACGGTAAAGCCCGCCAGTGCGCGCGACGCCGGATTGGTTCCGTGGGCTGAATCCGGGAATAAGCATTACGCGGCGATCCTTTGAGCCTTCGCCGTCACGTTGATCGAGAAACGCACGTATCAGCATCACGCCCGTCATCTCGCCCTGAGCGCCCGCTGCAGGCTGCAGTGAAACGCCGGGAAGTCCCGTGATCTCGGCAAGATCTTCCTGCAGCTGGTAGATCAGCTTCGAGAGCGCCCTGCGTCTCTTCCTCGGGAGCAAGCGGATGAAGACCCGGCGAAGCCGCGGATGCGGGCCACCTTTTCGTTGAGCCGCGAGTTGTACTTCATCGTGCACGAGCCGAGCGGATACATTCCGAGGTCGATCGAATAATTCCACGTCGACATCCGCGTGAAATGCCTGACGACATCGACCTCAGACACCTCAGGCACGCCGTCGAGATCGTCGTCGCGCCGCAATTCGGCCGGAACAATATCCGTTGTTTCGGGCACGTCCAGTTTCGGCAAGCGATAACCGACGCGTCCGGTCTGCGACCGTTCGAAGATCAACCCTTCGTTCTGCGTCGGGTGTTGTGTAACTTTCTTAATGCTCCCATAAAACCTATGCCTTTGGCAGTCCTTTTCTCGCTACGTCCGAGACGACATCGCAAAATCTGTCAAGTTCCCAAAGCGTCGTGTAAACATTCGGCGTGATGCGGATGCCCGTAAATTCGTCATGGACGATCGGGGTTGTAAAGATCTTGTGTTTCGACATCAGGTAGATTGCCGAGCTTGACGGGATCGATTCCATCGATCTTGAAATTGGCGATCGCGCAAAACTGCCTTTCGATCAAACGAAGTGTTAAAACCGACCTTCGGAATTTTCTTTAATTTGTCCATCCAATATCGCGAAAGATATCGCAGACGTGCTTCTTTTCGTTTTGCCGCCGATGGCGTTGTGAAACAAAATCGCTTCGCCGATCGCGAGCCGCATCGCGGCCGAATGTGTGCCGATCTCTTCAAATTTTCTGATATCGTTTTTGTTCTTGTCTTCCGAAGCCATCAGCGCCCAGACTTTCGGAATCTTGTCTTTTTTGACATAAAGCATTCCCGTGCCTTTCGGCGCGTAAAGCCATTTGTGCAGGGAAGTTCCGAAATAATCGCATTGAAGATCGTCGCGTTTGAAATCGAACTGTGCAAACGAATGCGCACCGTCAACGATCGTTTCGATTCCTTTTGCCCGAGCCATTTCGCAAACCTTTCTAACCGGAGTGATCTGTCCGGTCAGATTGATCTGATGCGACATCAGGATCAATTTCGTTTTTGGCGTAATAGCTCGTTCAAACGCAGTCGCGATGTCGTTGACATTATTCGGGCGCGATCGGGATCTTTGATTAGATTTAGCTTCAAACCTTCGCGCATTTCGCGCTGTTTGAGCGTCGTCAGCATTCGCGGATAATCCTGCGTCGTCGTCAAAATCTCGTCGCCGGATTTGAGATCCAATCCCATCAACAGGATTTCAAGCGATTCCGAAGCGTTTCGCGTGATCGCAATCTCCTCGGCGTCGCAGCCGAAAATCTCCGCCAGACCCGTCCGAATCGTCTCCGATTGCGGTTCGAGCAATCGCCACATCGTATAAGCGGTCGCGTCTTCCTGCTGCCACGTGTAGCGGACAAACGCTTCGGTAACGATCCGCGGGCTCGGGGAAACGCCGCCGTTATTGAGATTGATGATTCCGCGGGTAACCGAAAATGACTGCTGGATTGTCGCCCAAAAATCCTCATCGCATCGCGGCAACTCGATCGAGCTGATTAAATGTTCGACTTGATAGCACTTGCCCGCCGCCTTCACATCTTTCAAGCAGAGAAGCGACCGACGAACCGACGACAAAGCCATCAGTTCCGAAGCACCTTTGCCAAGGTCGAGGACTCAATAAATTTTCTGGCGATCAAATGTCCATCTGCAAGTTTTCAATGGCCGTCACTTTGAATTAGCCCCGTTGTCATTTGATCCAACTGAAGCGTCAATCCTGCAACTAATTCGTCGATCTGGTGCTTTCGTGTTCGTTTCCGTCACGCAAACAAGAAAGTCGTTCGGTCATGGTCGCCGTAATACCTCGACAACGGCAAGGCCGCCGATGATTCCGTTTCTCCGCGCGATCATTCTCAAGGATTTCCACCGCTGCTTTCGGGCCGCGGACGACAAATTCGTTAAACGTCGGCGACGAGAAGACGATATCGAATAGCCGTCGATCTCGGCGATCTTCTGTTTGCGCATACGCCGCCTTTTGGGCGTTCTGCATCGCGACTTCCTGCAGGCCTTTTTTGCCCATCGTTTCCATATAAATGGTCGCGGCGAGGGCGATCAGGCCCTGGTTCGTGCAGATGTTCGAGGTCGCCTTGTCGCGACGGATGTGCTGTTCGCGGGTCGATAGAGTCAGCACAAAACCGCGATTGCCGTTTTTGTCGTACGCGACGCCGGAGAGTCGGCCGGGCATCTGGCGAACGTATTTTTCCTGCGTCGCAAACAGCCCGACGTGCGGGCCGCCGAAGCTCATCGGCATTCCCGAAGACTGGCCTTCGGCGACGACGATGTCAGCACCGCATGCACCGGGCGACTTGAGCAGTCCGAACGAGATCGCCTCGGTCACGACGACGACGAGTAACGCGCCGACTGCGTGTGCTTGCTCGGCCAAGCGATTCGAGATCCTCGATACAGCCGAAGAAATTCGGCGACTGAACGACAAGCGCGGCGGTCTTGTCGTCGAGCGATGATGACGTCGCTGACGCGGCCGATTTCGGCGTCAAAACCGACCGTTTCGATCTCGGTATCGCCGTGCTGCGTGTAAGTCTTTGCGACCTCGAGATATTCCGGATGAACGGTCTCCGCGACGACGATCTTGTCGCGGCGGGTGACTCGCTGCGCCATCAGAAACGCCTCGGCCATCGATGTCGAGCCGTCGTACATCGAGGCGTTCGCGACCTCCATTCCGGTCAGCTGGCAGACCAGTGTCTGAAACTCAAAGATGTATTGCAGCGTGCCCTGCGATATCTCGGGCTGATACGGCGTGTAAGACGTGTAAAAAACTCCGACCGCTGGATCAGATGATCAACGATCGTCGGCGAGAAATGCGAATAAACGCCTGCCCCAAGAAAGGACGGCTTTGTCGCGGCAGTATTCTTCGCAGCCATTCGCTCCATCTCGGCGATGACCTCGCTCTCGGCGAGTGGTTCGGTGACATTTAATTGACGGTCTAGTTGCACGTCCGCAGGTATCGAGCGAAACAGTTCGTCAGCACCCGACAGGCCCACGATCGCCAGCATCTCGTCGCGTTCCTCTGGTGAATTTGGAATGTATCTCATCTGATTGTCCGAAATAGCGATGATATCAAACTAGCTCTGCAAAAACGAAAAAGCCGCGAGTCTCAGCCCGCGGCTTTCAGTTTTCGCGAAATGACGCCACAAAACGGTGACCGCCGTCACCGAGGCCCTAAGCGTCTCGCCTCGAGGTATTCCTCGTATTCGGCGGCGGACATCATTGCGTCGGCCTCGCCGGGATTGTCCATCTTGACCTTGACCATCCAGCCGGCGCCGTACGGGTCGTTGTTGACTGCCTCGGGCGTGTCGTTGAGACCGTCGTTTACCTCTGTGACCTCACCGCCGACCGGTGTGAAGATCTCAGACACGGCCTTGACCGACTCGACCGAGCCAAACGACTCGTGCGTGCCGAACTTATCTCCGGCCCGCGGCATGTCGATATACACGACATCGCCCAAGCTGTGCTGGGCGTAATCGGTGATACCGATCGTGGCAACATCGCCGTCAACGGCGATCCATTCGTGGTCTTTGCTGTAACGTAGGTTTTCTGGAATGTTTGACATAGTTTATATGAGCCACAGAGAACACGGAGGTCACTGAGAAATAGCTATTTCGCCCGTTTGTAGAACGGCGTCGGAACAACGACAGCACTCAAATGCTTGCCTCTGACATCGATTTTAATTTCTTGTCCGACTTTTGCAAGCTCCGGCGGCAGGAACGCCAGGCCGATGTTCTTTTTTAGGAATGGCGCCGGCGAACCTGAGGTCACGACGCCGCATTTTTCGCCATCGACATACACATCGTAACCGTCACGGGCGATGCCGGGCTCAGTCATCTCAAAGCCCGCGATCTTGCGCTTCAGGCCGTTCTCCTTTAATGCGGCGAGTTCGTCGCGGCCGACAAAATCGCCCTTGTCCAGCTTTGTTATCCATCCGAGCCCAGCCTCGTACGTCGAGATATCGTCGCCCAGCTCGTGCCCGTAAAGCGACATCGCGGCCTCGAGCCTGAGCGTGTTCCTCGCCGCCAGCCCGCAGGGAAGTATGCCGTCCGGCCTCGCCGTAACGCCCTGTCTCGAGCATCTTGTTCCACAACTGCTCGGCAAACTCAGGCGCGGCGTAAACCTCAAATCCGTCCTCGCCCGTATAGCCTGTCCGCGAGATGATCGCGTGGGCGCCATCAACCTTTCCGGTCGTAAAGTGGTAATACTTGATCGGCTCAAGCTCAGTGTCGGTCAATTTCTGCAAAATGCCGATCGCGTCCGGCCCCTGAATTGCGATCTGGCAATATTCGGAACTAGCGTTCCTCAAATGCGGGATGCGGAATGAGGAGTGCGGAATTGCCTCTTCGCCGGACGATTCCGCATTCCGCATTCCGCGTTCCGCATTTTGACTGATCCACGCGAAGTCCTTATCCGTCGTGCCCGCGTTCACCACCAAGAACAGCTTCTCCGGCCCGAACCGATAGACCAGCAGATCGTCCACCACGCCGCCTTCCTCGTTCGGAAACGCAGAGTAATGTGCCTGTCCGTCAACGAGCTTCGTGACGTCATTGGTCGTGATCGAATTCACAAAATCGATCGCACCGTCGCCCTCGACCCAGATCTCGCCCATATGCGAGACGTCAAAAAGGCCCGCGTGCGTGCGGCAGCGCATATGCTCTTCGATCACGCCCGTATATTGCACGGGCATGTCCCACCCGCCAAAATCGACCATCTTCCCGCCCAACGCGCGATGCACCGCATTCAACGGCGTCTGTTTCAATTCTGTTTCCGACATAAGAAAGAAGTTTATCGAATCGCCCCGCCAATGCCAATTTCGCGTCGTGAGTGGTGTCCTAAATTGCACCCCGATCGGACCCTAGCGGTTTTCTTTGCGGCTTTGCGGCTTGGCGGGAGGGATTTCCCGCAAAGCCGCCAAGACGCCGCGAACTGCGGCGAAGTCGCGAATCTTTCAGAGAGCCTAACGGAAAAGCACAGCTCTTCCGCTCGGCGAGCACCAGCATCTGTTTCCCTCGTACTCACGAGCTTGCGCAAAAAAGCAACGAGCGTATACTGGCCTCGGGGAACAATTTCGAGGAGGCCGCAATGAAAGCGCGCGACTATCTATTTTCCCTTACCCTCTTTTCCTTTACCCTCATGGCTACCCCTATGTTCGCCGATGCCGCCACGCGGACGTGGATCGGCGGTGCCGGTAATAATTTGTCTTCGCCGGCCAATTGGGCAGAGGGCATCGCTCCCGTGACCGGCGACGACCTCATCTTTCCTGCAACTGCTCTTTTCCGGACCCCAAAATGCGACCTGCCAGCCGGGACGGCCCTGCAGAGTATGACCTTCCAGGGCGGCGGGTATACCTTCAGCGATGGCAGCTGCCGTACGCGGTCGCTGACGAGCGTCGGCGACCTGGTGCTTGGGCCATTTCCATGGGCTGCTCCATGGACCGTCGAGGAGCGGCTGGTGCTGTCCGATGGTGCCATGCATGCGACCATCTCTCTAGGCGGGCCGCTCGTTAGCGTCACGATCGGGAGCGGGGCGAGTGCCTTGGTGAACCTCGGTGCCAGCCTTCCCGGTTCTTCCCTTGTCAAAGACGGCAACGGCTATCTTCACATTTCTCTCGGCGGTGACCACCTATCCTCGATTACGGCTGAGGAAGGAGAGATGACCGTCCAGGGCGGCGTCGTTGACGATGTTGTCGTTGCGGGTGGACATTTGCATACGGATGAGGTCGCCGGGGGGACACTTACGGCAACGGGCCAACCGTCGATAATATGGGCACGCAACCATTTGGTCAGGCGGCTTGAGATAACCGACGGCGCGCAGTTTGAGGTCATCAGCTGCCCGAACGCATTTACCACGCTTGAACCGCCGGTTCTGACCGGTGGACATCTGTTCTTATCAACCCCACAGAATTGTCCCGGCACTCGCGACCGCCTTTTGATATCGAATATCTCGACCGAACCCGTCGTTGGCGAGTTCGTTGGCCTTCCTGAAGGCGAGGCTTTTGCGGTCGGTTACCGTAGCTACCGGATCACCTATCGCGGTGGCGACGGGAATGACGTTCAGATCCTAGTCGTTCCTGCCGCGCCGTACGACTTTGACGGCGACGGACGAGCCGACCTGTCAACCTTCCGGCCGTCGGACGGGACCTGGTACATCCAGAGTTCCGCTGGAACGCCCGCGAGACAATGGGGCCAGGCCACGGACAGGCTTGTTCCGGGCGATTACGACGGCGATGGCAAGACGGACCATGCCGTCTATCGCCCCTCGGAAAGCACCTGGTACATTCGGCAGAGTTACGGCCTTTATTGGATCCCGGTCAAATTCGGCTCTCCCGATGACATTCCCGCACCGGCGGATTTTGACGGAGACGGCTTTACCGACATAGCTATCTTTCGCCCGTCAAATGGGGCCTGGTGGCTGAAAACCAGGCTGAACACGAGCAGCCCGGTGGTCTCGACCGTTCAATTTGGCCGTGCCGATGATATTCCTGTGCCCGCCGATTATGACGGCGACGGGCGGGCGGACATCGCTGTTTTCCGTCCTGAGAATGCGACCTGGTACATTCGCCGCTCATCCGGCGGCGACCTGATCTTCCAATGGGGCTCCGCGACGGACAAACTTGTTCCTGCGGATTACGACGGTGACGGCAAGGCTGATGTCGCGGTATTCCGGCCGTCCGAAGGGAATTGGTACCAATTCCTCAGCTCCACTCAATCAACCAACATCGTCAACTGGGGCATCGCCACCGACCAGCCCGTGCCCGCCGACTACGACGGCGACGGCCGCGCCGATGTCGCGATATTCCGCCCCTCGGACGGCAACTGGTGGATCAACCGCTCAACCGCCGGCGCGATGGTGCAGCAGTTCGGGGCCAGTGAGGACCGGCCGATACCGGGAGCATTTATTTTTTAGATTTTTCTCTTGCGGCTTCGCCGCAGTGCTGTGCGGAAAGGCTCCGCCTTTCCGGCAGTGACGATAAAACCCTGAGGCTACGCCTCTCTCTTATCCCTTACGCCACTGGATCTCTTTGGTGTCCATTTCCAGCGGCTCATTTTCATCCGGACAGCCTTTCCAAAATCGGCAGCTTGACCAAATGTAATTCTCAGGCCGCTCAACCAACCCATCATCTACCGCATTCCGATGTATGTAATTCACCTTTTGCATCAACACCGCCTCGGTCTTGATCTCGAACGTGTTCGAGTGATGCTGCCAAAGGGAATGCTTGTACTGACGCTGTTTTGTTTCAGTGGCCATTTTGGCGAGGGAAGATTCATAACCTTGCTCCTTTAGGTATCCGATCACTCTGCGAGCCGTGATGCCGTTCAGGTAGCGAAGTGTCTCCGACTGAGTCTTGGCCGCGTTCGTGATGATGTGGTAGTGGTCCGCCATTATGACGTACGCGAAGATCAATAGGCCCGCCGATCTCCGCGCTTCATCCAAGGCTAGACACATTAGTTGTTTCATTTTGTCGGTTTGAAAGACCGGCAGGCGGTTATGAGTCACGGAGGTGATGAAATACAGGGGATTATCTTTTGAAACGGTCAGCATGTCGCGGATTCTAATCTGATTTTTTGCCGGTGCGCAAGGGGAGGCGTAGCCTCAGAGAGTTAAGAGGTCAGGTCGGAAAGGCGGAGCCTTTCCGCACAGCACTGCGGCGAAGCCGCGGCGGAGCGGAGGCGGAGCTGCGGGTGGTTTTATGTCGTCACGGGAAAATAGAGCCTTACCGCTAATCGGGCGGCGGACCTGCTTTCGGTTTCTTCGGCTTTGCCGCCGACCTTACTTTCCTCAGATCGAGAATAAGAATGCCCTCGTCGTTGATCTCGGCTTGCGTGAAGCGGACGGTCTCGGGGATCGTTACGCCGAATTCCTGCATAAAGCCGTAAAGCCGGATCACGCGTCCGCCGTGCCCGAAGCGTGTCAGCAGCGGATAGGCGTCCTTTTCCTCAGGCTGCGTCGGCTCCAGGCCGATCGTCGAGTTCAGTTTGTCCCAAAGGGCGTAAACGGCCTCAGGCTCGCCCAACTGGCGGAAGGTGTGCTTCGTTATGAAGAGATGGCCCTTCGGATTCAGGGTCGCGTAGATCGATGCCCAACGTCCCTTTGGCCTGTCGCGATTTGACCTGATCCAGTGTCGTTTCGGCATAATGAGAACATAGCAGGGATTCGTGCATGTATCAAGTATGAAATTGACCAAATCGGGAACATTTTGGGAGATCGACGCTCAAAGTTACGATCGGATCTTTGCCGAGAGACGTGGGGAACCTAAATGCCGCACTATCGCGTCAACAAGAAAAAGAACGATGGAGTGATACTTGTTTCATACAAAATGGGATCCTGAGAACATGGAAGTACTCCACCACTGGGGTGGTTTTTACATACCACTGAGGCATTTTTCCTATACCACTGGCGTGGTTTTGGTTACCACCGGTCTATTTTTTCATACAGAATCGAGCGGGAACCGTTTCGCAACTGATAGTGGCTAATTCTTGGGTTTCTTGACGTCGGCCGGGAGTTTTGCGACCGAGGCGATGATCTGGTCGCACATTTCGAGCGAGGCGAGGATCGATCCCTTCTCGACGGGGTTCTCGGACTTGTCGAGTTCCATGCGTAAGGCGGGCTGATAGCGTTCGGCGGCTTTGGCGAGGATGCGGACGGCTTTAGGGAAAATGTCGCTGTATTTCTTAGGCTTCTTGTCCTTGTCCGGATCGATGACCATCGAATCGGGCCGCTCGGCGAGGTTGTCGATATCGTCGATCGCTTTTTCGAGGATCCGGCGAATGTCCCACAGCAGTTCGCGTCGAGAGGCATCTGGCAAAACGCCCCATTTCTCCGCTTCTTTAGCCGGTATAGGCTCGCCGCCGGAGTCATTCTTTAGGGCGGCAAAGCGACGGTCGATGATCTTTGTGAGCAGCGTTATGCGGTTGTCGAGTTGCTGCGCCTCGCGGATCATTTCGATCTCTTCGAGTGTAAAGTAATCGCGCTGGCCGTAGGCAGTTAGAAGTGAAAAGTGAAAAGTGAAAAATAAAAAACCGAGGGAAACAACGGCTCGCCAGGCTAAACCGTTTAGGTTTTTTCTTGGCAGTTTCATTTTTAGTTTTTCACTTTTCACTTTTAGTTTTTAACACGGTATTACCGAACATCGGCTCGAGGGCGCGGGCTCGGGTATCACGCAGGTACTTGATCAGTTTGCGGATATAATGCTCGTATTTGAGGGGCACGTCGCGTCGTAGATTCTCGAGCCGCGGCGTGTAATTTCGCAGTCCGATCTCGATCCGTTTATAGGCATCGAGCACCTTGCTTCGCCTTTCATCTAGCTTGTCGACGTGCTCCATGATGTGGTCCATCAGAGCGTGAAAACCGCCAAGCTCGGTGTACATCGCGGCATTGTTACCCGCGGCGGCTAGGCGTTCGGCCTCGTTCAGACGGCTGCCCATCAATTCCAGTGCGAGCTTTGTGCGGTCCTTGAGGTCAAGCTGCGAACCGAGTCGGTCTCGCTCATCCTTCGAGAAAACCTTCAAAGGCGGCGGGGCCGCGTCCTCAGGCCCCTCCTGGGCCATTGCCGAAGGCAATGAAAGGCAAAAGGCAAAAGCAAAAAGGCAAAATAGGCCGGTCAGTCGCCGCACAGGCGGCGAAAGTAAAAAGGCAAAAGTAAAAAGGCAAAATGGGCCGATCCCCCGCTCGACCGTCGTCGTTCCTTTAACCTCTCTCCGTCGCATCCGTTTTTGCCTTTTGCCTTTTTACTTTTGCCTTGGCTTCCCGCCTTTGCCCTGCTTCACCAGCTTCTCGACCAGCGGCAGGCGAAGGTTTATCTTCTCGATCTCAAGCTTATCGCGGTCAGCGTCGGCCAGGCGAAGATATTGCTGATAGTGTGCCAGCGCGTCGATGTATTCGCCAAGCTGATCGTGCGAGATGGCCATAAAATAATAGGCGGCGGCGTCCTTTGGCTGGGCCTTGATCAGCCATTCGAACTCGGCCTTGGCTTCCGGGTAACGCTTTAGCTGAAAAAGTGCCGCCCCGAGATTCGCGTGTACCGTCGCATGGTCGGGGGCAACGGTGAGGAGCCGCTTTAGCACGGCGATCGCCACTTCGAATTGCCTCGCTTGTACCAATGCGGCGGCGTAACCTATTGCGTGATTGATGTTTTCCGGTTCCGCTGCGTTGGCCCGGCGGCAGTAGTCAACCGCTTTTGCCGGGTCGTCACGGCGTGTGATCGTACACAGCCGGCCTAGAACGGCGGCATCCTTCGGGTTGGTCTCGAGCATTTTCTCGAGGTCTGCGGTCGAAGCCGTCGCGGCCTTCAATCGCGTCTGCAGATCGATCGCAGCGCGGTTCGGTGTCTTGATCGCCTCAAGAAGCTTCAGAGCTTCGTCGGTGTTTCCCTCGTACGCCAGGATCGCCGCACCGAGGTACTTTATCTGATCCGTCTCGCCGGTGACACCTTTGAGCCGGTCGGTCAGCTCCTTTGCCCTCAGCAGGTCGCCGTCGGCAAGGGCGACCTCGGCCGCCTGCATCAGGGCCGTTCGGCTCTTTGTATCGATGTTAAGTGCGCTTGCGAGGCTGGTGCGAGCCTGCGCCTTGAGGCCCAACTCACTTTCGAGAGCGGCTCGTGCCGCCCAGAGAGCCGCCGTCGGCTTCACCTTACCGGTCGTCAAGGCAGTGATCTTCGCGAGCAGGTCATGAAGCACGGCCGGAGCGGCCTTTGCGTTGAGCCGCAGTTCGGTGAGCGCGGCGAGGGCCAGTGAATTCTGCGGTTCCAGCTTGACTACCTTTTCGAGCAGCGGAGCGGCCTCGGCCGGCGCCCTCTCGACAAGCAGCGAGCCAAGACTAGTCATCGCAAGGGTCCATTCGGGTCGCAATTCGAGCGCCTTTCGAAATCCACGTTCCGCGTCATCTGTCTTTCCAAGCGACAATTGTGCAGAGCCGCGTTGATACTCGGCCTCGGGAAAATCCGGGACGATCGATATGGCCATTTCGTATTGTTTTATCGCACCGGCAAAGTCGCCCTTTTCGTGCAACTCCTGGCCGGCATTAAAGATCGCGACCGGATCCTCGTCCTCCGCTTCGGTCTGAGCTGCACCAACGGTCGCGAGCCCCGCCAGCAGAGTGAGCGTCAGGAGCGCGAAAATAAGGAATTTGCGGCACAGATACATCGTCGCGTCTGGAATGTCTAATCGTAACACCGGGCCGCCGCCAACAGAAGTGTTTCGCGGAGCGTCGTTTGCCTTATCAGCTTTTTGTAAGTTAAGATTTTTTTCGTAGACGCGACGCAATTTTCTTTAGTTTCCAGCCGGAAATGACCGCACCACTCACCCAATCAAATCGATCTCGACGGCCTGACAGATTGTCAGATGCACGCTCGTGCGGGTTTGTTGGTCGGCATCCGCAGCGCGTTTTGTAAGCTCGGTGGTAAAGATCACTTAAGTGAAGATGGAGAAACTTTCTAAGATGGCAAACCCGATGGCCGATGAAATGCGGCGATTCCGCGGCAGCGACGAGAAAAATCCGTTCGAGGCAATGAGCGAACGCTTCGACAGGGCCGCAAAACTACTCAACCTCGAGGAAGACCTATACGCCGTCATCCGCGTGCCAAGCCGCGAGCTCAAGGTTTATATACCCGTTCGAATGGACACGGGGCACATTCAAGTCTTTGAGGGCTACCGTGTGCAGCATAACTTTGCCCGCGGCCCGGCGAAAGGCGGCATTCGATATGCCCCCGACGTGTCGCTTGACGAGGTGAAAGCCCTCTCGGCCTGGATGACCTGGAAATGCGCGGTCGTGAATGTCCCGTTCGGCGGCGCCAAGGGCGGCATCATCTGCGACCCTAAGCAGATGTCCATCGGCGAGCTGGAGCGGATGACCCGCCGCTATACTGCTGAGCTTATTGACTTTATCGGCCCGGACAAGGATGTGCCGGCGCCGGACATGAATACGAACGAGCAAACGATGGCCTGGATCATGGACACTTATTCCATGCATAGCCGCCATACCGTCACAGCGGTGGTCACCGGAAAGCCGGTCGCGATAGGCGGAAGCTTGGGAAGGCGCGAGGCCACCGGGCGCGGAGTTCTGATCACGGTCAACGAGGCGATCAAGAAATTCGGCCTTGCACCTGAAAACACGACGGTCGTCGTGCAGGGTTCCGGGAACGTTGGCGGTATCGGGGCCGAATTAATGCACGAGCGTGGGTACAAGGTGATCGGCATTTCGGACGTCAACGGCGGGATCGTGAACCGTAACGGTCTTGACATCCCGAAGGTGCTTGAATATCTAAACAAGAACAAGTCGCTCGAAGGGTATCCAGATGCCGACCCGATTGACAACAAAGCCCTGTTAGAGGTTGAGTGCGATGTGCTCGCCCCATGTGCGACTGAGAACCAGATCACGTCGGAAAACGCTGACCGGATACAATGTAAGATACTTGCCGAGGGGGCTAACGGGCCGACTACACCAAAGGCGGACAAGATATTACATGACAAGGGTATCTTTGTCATTCCAGACATTTTGGCTAACGCGGGCGGTGTCACCGTCTCGTATTTCGAATGGGTGCAGGACCGAATGGGATATTTCTGGTCTGAGGCCGAGGTCAATGCCCGCCTCGAAGACAAGATGGTGGCGAGCTTTAATGAACTGGTACACTTTGCAGAGAAACACGATGTCGATTCGCGCACTGCGGCCTATATGCTGGCAATCGACCGCGTCGCATACGATACGCGAATGCGGGGGATCTACGCGTGACGAGACCGACAGCGGCATTCTGAATGCTTGATTTTGCCGTCTATGTGCGGTAATGTCTTTTTGCAAGGAGTCGGAAACTTTTTGTAAGTAAACATTGACTTTCTGGCTGTAGTCCTTTATAAGTTGAAGTAAGTATCGAATTAGCCTTATTCAGGCCGTGTCATTATTGATAGGCCGTTTATCAGTGCTTACCAAAACGGGGCACTGGGTATTGAGAACAGATTCTATTTTTTTCCGCGGAGGAATGTGATGAAACTTGCTAAAAGGGCATATGTTATAACCCTATTGTTGCTGGCGTTGGTACTTATAGTGCCTGCCCAGAAGTCGGATAAGGACGACCGGAATACGACGTCCACGGTCGGTACTGGCGGGTCGGTCGCGGGCCCCACGGGCCTCTTTACTGTATTGGACGGCTCAACCTTGCGTAAGGGCGAATATACGTTGAGCGTCGCTGCCAGCAATTATGATCGTGATCCCGGGGACGTTGACATCAGTTCCTTTCCGGCAAGCTTTCAGGTTGGCGTCTCGGATCGCTTCGAGTTGTTTTTTGGAACTGAGACACATCGCAGGGTCAAGGTAAATTCTCCGAGGAACCTTTCGGGCTTTTACCTGCCGAATCAGACGTTCTTTATCAACGGCGCGTTTCGCAGCCCGCCCGCTATCGTGCTGGCCCCGAATGGCCCGGGTGCAGGTCCCTTTAAAGGTGCGACCATTTTCCGTCCCACTGGAATGCCGTTCGCCAACTATCCGTACATTAATGCCAACGCGGGCACTTACGGATTGCAGCCGCCGTTCTTTTCGGGGCCGCTCTTCGGATTTCCGGCCAACACGAACGCCACGCTTGGCGTAGCCAAGTCGAATGGTGGTGCTGACCTGTTCTACGGCATCGGCTCGCCGTATGGCGGCATCCTGCCGGGCGTTGTCTTTGCGACCCGAACGTTGCTCAATAACCAGGGGCAGGCGGTGGGCGAGGGCCCGGCCGCGTTCACCGTAATGCCCACGTATCTTCCTGATGCACCTTTTGTGGGTAGAACGTGGGGCACGTCGTCATTCAATTCTGTCGATCTTGGTTTCAAATGGCGCTTCAACGATCCTGATGATTCCATCGGTTTCGGTCTTGCCGGCTTCTATCGCTGGTACTGGGACAAGGCAACTGATTTTGCCGGTTTTAATATGATGCAGAGGGGCGCGGGCCCCGGCGGAAACAGGGGCGATATCGGTGCGATCCTCTTTGCGGACGCGCGGCTTGCGACTTGGGCTAATATGTCGGGTAACGTCGGTTACCTGTACACATCTAAGACCAAGGGTACTTTCGGCAGTACACAGTACACCATGCTCGATCGGCCCGATGAGCTCACCGGAGCATTGGCGGTGGATTTCCCGGTCAACAAGTACTTCCAGCCGATCGCTGAGATCCGTACGACGCACTATGTTGGCGGTCATACACCCAACGCTCTCGAACGTAATCCGATCGACGTGATCGCCGGCTTCAGGGTTTACCCGCGTCGCTGGTGGGGCTTTGGTTTGGCGTATCGCTACAACGCTAATCAGCAGGATGCTCAGAGTTTTGACGACGAATCGCACGCGAGTTCTATCGTCCTGCCGTGTTCGGGATCTACGCAGGGATGCGTCCCTGTCACGATCACGAGCACGTTCTCGGGGGCTCCAGCGGGCTTCCGCACGTCCAGTGATCCTCACGGCGGTATCGCTCAATTGTGGATCGGACGCCGCGACAAGCGGCGCGGGCGAGGTCATCAATAAGGCCCCGTCTGTCGATTCGGTCGACCTGAGCGACACCGTGATTACGCTCCCGTGCCCTCCGGGGAAAATCTCGCGATCGGGCCAATGCAACGACAACAAGACGGTAAGCGTGGCGACACGGGCGAGCGATCCTGAGAATGACGTTCTCACCTATAATTATACGGTTTCGGGCGGACGGATTGTCGGAACGGGCGCCAACGTTCAGTGGGACCTGAGCACGGCTCAACCCGGAACATATACGATCACGACCGGTGTTGACGACGGCTGCGGCGTTTGCGGCAAGACGGATACCAAGACGATCCGTGTTGAGGAATGCCCGGATTGCTACGTCAAGTGCGAATGCCCGACGCTGTCGGTAAGCGGCCCCTCAGGCAGCACCAATCCTGGTAGCGACATGACATTCACGGCCTCATCGAGCGGTGACCTGACCTATAACTGGTCCGTCTCTTCCGGCACGATCACATCGGGTCAGGGAACATCGAGCATTACGGTGTCGACGACTCGCGACATGGCAAATACAACGGTCACGGCCACTGTTGAGACCACCGGGGCACCTGCAGATTGTAATTGCCCGACCTCAGCATCGGCAAGCGGCGATGTCCTCGGTAATCCTACATTCACCGAGACGGATGACTTCGGCAAGGCCCCCGATGACGATGTTAAGGCTCGCGTTGACGGGTTCTTCACGACGCTGAACAACAATCCTAACGCTCAGGGCTACATCATCAATTACGGTACGCCTGCTCAGATCAGGGCTCGCAGGGCACAGATCATGAAGGCCATCAACCGTCCGGGATCCGGACATGATGCGAGCCGCGTCACATTTGTGGACGGTCCGGACGATGGAACGGGTATTCGTACCAAGTTCTATGTTGTTCCGGCCGGTGCGGATCGACCCAACCCGTAAATCGCTTTGCATCGTAACTGATGCAAACATGATCCGGCCGGGACCCTACATCACGGGGTCCCGGCCCTTTTTTCTTTGTATTAGCTCTCGCTTTGTGTAAACTGAGGCAGACGACATCTGGGTGCAAACCCCGGCGGTTTCCGGTCATCAAAGCAATGCTGGTGTTCTCGACACCACTTCCTCCGAATTTCGCCAGATTTAGCCCATAGGACAAGACACAGTATGTTCCAAATCAGATCAAGGTCGATGCTTGCAGTTATTCTCTCATTGGCGACACTGATCGGGTCGCACGGTGCCGCGGCCGCGGCTCCCACGGATGTGCCCGTCGCCGCCGATGCGTACAGCACGTGGCAGGTCATCGGCCCTAGTGGCGGTGACGTACGCGTGATCGCAGTCGATCCGCGCGACAAGGACCGTCTTTATGTCAGCACGCTCGACGGACAGATCCATACGTCGGCCGACGGAGGGCGCTCGTGGCGGCTATTGGTGAATCTCAATAAGCCTGAGCTTGTCCTCGATCAGCTGGTTGTCGATGCTCGCGAGTCGCGCACTATCTACGCCTCGGGCCATCGGCACAAAGCTCCGGGCGGATTTTTTCGTTCCACGGACGGAGGAGCCACGTGGAAGGAGTCAAAGGAGCTAAAGGACGAATCGATCCACGCGATGACCCAATCGCCTATTGACCCGAACGTGCTGCTCGTTGGGACGATTCACGGCGTCTGGATCTCAAAAAATTCGGGTGCCGACTGGCAGAAAATGTCGTCCACATCGATGCCTGTGAATATCGACTCACTGGCGATGGACCCAAGAAACACGAGTACGATGTATGCCGGCACTTGGTGGCGGGCGTATAAGACGACGGATTCCGGCAAAAGCTGGCGACTGATCAAGAACGGCATGATCGACGATTCCGACGTTTTTGCGATCACGGTCAACCCACGAAATCCAGAACACGTCATCAGCTCGGCCTGCAGTGGCATTTATGAGTCGTTTAACGGTGGCGAAAAGTGGGCCAAGATACAGGGCATCCCGTCACAATCGCGGCGGACGCGCGATATATTGCAGCATCCGACGATCCCAGGAACGATCTATGCGGCCACGACCGAGGGGTTCTGGCTGTCGATCAACGGCGGGAAAACGTGGGCGCTGACCACGCAGCGAAATCTCGAGATCAACTCGATCGCGGTTCATCCGGACGAACCAAATCGCGTCTTCATCGGTACAAACAATTACGGCGTAATGGTCTCGAACGACGGCGGCCGGAACTTTACCCAGACTAACGACGGCTTTACCAGCCGATTCACATATTCCGTCACGGCTGATGTTCAGCAGCCGAATCGGCTGTATGCTGCGACGCACAACACCGCAACAGGCGGCGGCTTCTTTTTCGTTAGCAACGATGCCGGCATCAATTGGAGCCAATCCCGAGGCATGGATGTGAACCGGGTTCGCCCGTTCGTATTTCGCCAGGATCAGGCGAACCCGAATCAGATGTATCTGGGCACGAATGTCGGACTGTTTAGATCGGTCGATCGCGGCCTATCGTGGACGCAGATAGTGGCGGCGAAAACCGTTAAGAAGCCGGTCGCTAAAAAGCCCGTCAAGAAGACAGCAGCGGTGACGGCCGTAAGCGCCCCAGCCGCGGCGCCCAAATTGGTGCCTGTGCTTAGCGAGAAAGTAAAGGTGCTCGAATTCATCCCGGGCCGCAAGGGGCTTCTCGCCGGCACGGACAAGGGTATCTACCGAAGCACCGACCTTTCCAAAGGCTGGGAGAAACTGGCGATCCCGGTCGGATTTAACAACAATATTTTTGCGATCCATGTATCGGCGGCTCGGCCCGAGACGATATGGATCGGGACTGCGACGTCGGGTGTGCTGGTGTCGCGCGACAATGGAAAGACCTGGGCGAAGACCGACGGGGCGATCGATAATATTCCCGTGAGTACGATCATGTCCGATCCGACGCGGCCTGACTATATTTATGTCGGCACGATCCAGACATTCTATTTGAGCCGCGATGGCGGGGCGACCTGGACGCGCCGCGGTGGCGGTCTCGCTCTCGGTAATTTTACGAGCATCCTGATCAATCCAACCGATCCCGACGAGATATTGCTGTCCAGCTCGCTGGACAAGGACGGCGGCGTGTATCTATCCACCGACGCCGGGAACCGGTGGAAGTGCGTCGACTCAAAGGAGATGAATCTTCCCAGCCGCCGCGTGTGGTCGATGGCGTTCGATCCGCAGGACCCGAACCGTATCTTTGCCGGAACGCATTCGTCGGGCGTCTATAAGATAGAGCGGCCGACCCAAAGGGCCGGGATGTGATTGCGTGATCTATGAGTTGGTGGAAAGAGGCCGCGATAGCGGCCGCTTTTTCGTGATTTGGAACTCGCCGGCTGGGCTTCTATAATCTTGAGAATAGGAGCCGCAGAAATTGAAGCAAGAGATCGCCCGCGAACAACGGCACACGCAGGCCAAGATGCATGTGACGGGCCTGCCCTTTGCGTGCATTCCCGGCCAGTCGGCGCTGTTTCTCGCCTATCTCAACGATCCCGACTCGCTTCCCGCGTTCTATCCAAACCTGGCTCTCATTCACGCCGATCCTGGGCAATACGCAGACGAGGTGCTCAGCCGATACGAGACAGATCGTAATGCACTATGCGATGCTCTCGGTGAGATCAATACGGCCGCGGGGGCCGGTGGGGAGACGTTGGCGAACCTTGCCGCTGCTTCGCGATGCCGATACGGTCGCTGTGGTGACCGGTCAGCAGGCGGGCCTTTTCACCGGGCCGCTCTATACGATCTACAAAGCTCTCTCTGCGATCCGACTCGCCGGACGATTGAACGCCGAGGGCACCAAGGCGGTCCCGGTGTTCTGGGTCGCGACCGAGGACCATGATATGGACGAGGTCGCGTCGATTGCCCTCGTTGATTGCACCGAGGCGGTCGCCAAAATCGACTATCGGCCCGCCACGTATGTTAGCGACGCATCCGTCGGATCTGCGATCCTTGACGACGGTATTGGATCGGCTGTTGACGAGGTCTTTGATCGGCTGCCCACGACCGAGTTCTCTTCGGTTGCTAGAGAGATGTTAGGCGAGACCTGGACCGAAGGTGTCGGTTTCGGCCGGGCGTTTGCCGCAATGATACTGCGCCTTTTTAGCCGCGATGGACTGATAGTAGTTGATCCGATGGATCATCAGATCAAGCGGCTGGCCTCGCCCATCTACCAACGGGCGATCGAGCGTTCGGACTCGGTGGTCGCCGGCATTGTCGGGAACAACCGCAAGCTCGATGCAATGGGTTTCCATGCTCAGGTTATGGTCGAGGAGGACCATTTTCCGCTTTTCTGGCACGATGACGAGGGGAGGCGTAACGCACTGCGAAAGGTCGGCCCGGACCTGTTTCGTGCCAAGCGAGCCAGGCGGGAATTAACGCGGGATGAACTTATGGCATTCGCTTCTGACGAGCCCGCAAGACTCAGCCCCGGCGTTATGCTCCGCCCTGTGGTACAGGACCATCTGCTCCCAACGGTCTGTTATTTTGGCGGTGCGGCCGAGATCGCCTATTTTGCCCAGAACAGCGCGGTATATAAATCGCTCGACCGCCCGGTGACTCCGATCCTGCATCGGCAGAGCTTTACGGTGGTCGAACCGAAACAGAAACGAGCTCTCGACAAGCTCCATCTCACAGTTTCCGATCTCTTCGAGGGTAAAGACGCCCGATCTCTACGCGCAGCCGAGCAAGTGTACTCCCCGGACACGGCGCGGTTGTTCGGGGAGGTGGAAGAGGTCGTGAATGCGCAACTCGAGCGGCTTGATCAGGCTCTCGCAGTGGCAGATCCGACTCTCGCCGCTAATCTGGCAACCCGGCGGCGAAAGATCATCTATCATATCGACACGCTGCGAAGGAAAGCTCTTTTGGCGGCAATGCGGCGAGATGAAACGGCACAAAAACGTATCGACGGTCTTTTCGTAAACCTGCTCCCGAATGGCGGCCTGCAGGAACGCAGCCTGAACGTGCTTGTCTATCTGAACAAGTTTGGCCCCGAGTTCGTGCATTGGCTTTACCAGGCGGTTGATCTTGACGATAAAGATCACCGCATTTATCGAGATCTGATATGAACAAGATCCGCGTGTTGCCCGACAATCTCGCCAATCAGATCGCCGCCGGCGAGGTGGTTGAGCGGCCGGCGTCTGTCGTAAAGGAGCTTGTTGAGAACGCCATCGATGCCGGCGCCACGCGGCTGACCATCGAGATCGAGCTCGGCGGCCGTCGGCTGATGCGTATCACGGACGACGGTGAGGGAATGTCGCGTGACGACGCAATCTTGGCGTTTGAACGGCACGCGACCTCTAAGATCCGTACACTCGACGACCTCGCCCGCATCGGTACGCTTGGGTTTCGCGGCGAGGCTCTGGCGTCGATAGCTTCGGTCGCGAAGGTCGAGATCGTGACCAAAACGGAATCGGATGAGGTCGCAACGCGGGTCGTTGTAGAGGGCGGCCGACCTATTGACGTAAAAGACGCAGCCCGCGACCGTGGCACCACGATCGCGGTTCGCGACCTGTTTTTCAACACGCCGGCCCGCCGCAAATTCATGCGCAGCGAGGCAACCGAGAATTATCACCTCACTAGCATCGTGACGCATTACGCGCTGGCGCATCCTGAGATCGCGTTCACCCTTACAAACAACGGCCGCGAGGTGCTGCGGGCGTCGCCGGCAAAGGACCTTCGCGAGCGAGCCTTTCAAGTTTTTGGCTCGGGCCTGCTCGACAGCCTGCTGCCGGTGGACGGCGGCCGGGAATATGTCGCCAAGGTAACAGGTTACGTCTCGGCGCCGCGCGAGCGACGAACGACGCGAGATTCCCAGTACTTTTTCGTAAACAATCGCTTCGTTCGCGACAAGATCATTGCCGGCGGATTGCTTGAGGGCTATCGAAGCGTGTTGCCGCACGGCGTTTATCCTGTGGCATTTCTCTTTCTCGAACTGCCGCTCGAAGAGATCGACGTAAACGTGCATCCGGCGAAGACCGAGGTGCGTTTCCGTCGCGGCGAGGCCGTCAAGGACGTGATTGCCGAGGCCGTGAGAAGCGCGCTTGCAAGCGCGGGCATCACGGGTGACACGCCGACCCATGAATTTGCAAGCCCGGAACCGCAGCGTGTGCAGGAACCTGAGCCCGAGGTGACGGAAACGCTCGAACAAGCGGGTATCGAATTCTTCGAGGCGGCGCAGAGTACAGCGGAAGTCGTTATTTTTGACGAGACCGACGCCATCGCGAACCTCGGGGCTGTCGGCTCGTCAACTGAAGCGGGCCTGACGACCGATCCGGGTCCGATGCGGTTTGATGACGCGGAGACACAACCCGTCGAGGACATCGCGGTGCCTGAGTCGCGGATGACCGCGTCGGGATATGCAGAACTGCCGCCCGTGGATTCGGCGGCGCGGTTCGCCCGCTCGGTCGAGGTCGGGACGGTTTCGACCGCGAAGATACAGCCGCTCGGCCAGCTCCATGAGAGTTTTATCATAGCGGTCGACGATGAAGGGCTGTTGCTGATCGACCAGCATGTAGCGCATGAGCGCATCCTCTTCGACAAATATCGTCAAAGCGAGACCGATCGGGAACTCGAATCGCAGAATCTGCTCCTTCCCGAAACGCTGGATCTTACGCCCGCACAATCCGAGGCGTTTGCGTTGATTGAAGATGACCTGGCCGCCCTTGGATTTGGGCTGATGCGGCTGTCTGGCCGGACAGTGGCGATCAAGAGCATTCCGACCGATCTGCCAGCGTCAGAGGCTCGGAATCTGTTTGCAGAGATCCTGGATACGATCGAGACTGAGAAGAAAGGCGCTCCTAAATCGACGCTGCGCAACGACATCGCCGCCAGCCTCGCCTGCAAGGCGGCGATCAAGATCAATATGAAGCTTACACCCGAGAAAATGCGCTGGCTGATCGATCGGCTGTTGGTCACGACCTCGCCGACAACATGCCCGCACGGCCGGCCCGTAATTCTCAGGCTTTCGATGAAGGACATCGAACGCGGTTTTCACAGGACTTAATGGAAACGAACGCTAAACAATCATCGGCTGAGAAGCCGACGGCACTTTGGAATCGCGTGTACATCGCGGTCGTGTTCTGGACCATCCTGGTCATCGCGGCCTTGTGGGCCTTTTCGCGCTACTTTGAATGATCTAAATGAGCGCACTCGACTGGGCAATTGTCGTCGTCTACCTCACCTACGTCATCTGGGACGGCGTCAGGATGACGAAGCACGCCAAGACCAAGGAAGGTTATTTCCTTGCCAACCGCGGCCTGCCCTGGTGGGCGGTGGGGCTTTCCGTAATGGCGACGCAGCTCTCGGCTATCACGCTCGTAGGGACGACCGGTCAGGCATTCAGCGACGGAATGCGGTTCATACAGTTCTACTACGGACTGCCGTTAGCGATGATCATCCTTTGCGTTACCGTCGTGCCCTTCTTTCACCGTGCAAATGTTTTTACCGCGTACGAGTATCTTGAGAAGAGATTTAACGTGCAGGTCCGTACGCTGACGAGCTTCTTTTTCCTCATCTCTCGCGGCCTTGGCGTCGGCACGATCATATCGGCACCGTCGATCGTTCTGTCGATCGTTTTTGAATGGAACCTTATCGCGACGATATTTGCGATCGGGATGAGCACGACGATCTACACCGTTTTTGGCGGTGTTCAGGCGGTAACCTGGACCGATGTGAAACAGATGGTGGTTATCTTTGTCGGCCTCGGAGTATGTTTCTTTGTAATACTTTCCAGCTTTCCCACGGGCGTCACGTTCGGCGGTGGACTGCATCTGGCGGGCAGTCTGGGGAAACTCAACATGGTCGATACGACCTTCGACCTTAAGGAGAAGTACACCCTCTGGTCGGGCCTGATCGGTGGCCTGTTCCTAATGCTCGGCTATTTTGGGGCGGACCAGAGCCAAGTACAGCGGTTCCTCACTGCACGCTCGGTCGACGAAGGCCGCACGTCGCTCCTGATGAGCGCGTTTCTTAAGATCCCGATGCAGTTCGGCATTCTGCTGATCGGCATAATGGTCTTCATCTTTTACCAGTTTTACGCACCGCCGATAGTTTTTAACAAGCCCGAGGTCGCTAAAGCCCAACAAAGCGAGCAATTTCGCGAGATCGAATCGCGATATGCGGCCGCGCACGGAGCGAGGCGCGACGCGGCGGTCGGGTTCGACTCGTCCGACCCCGGATCGCGCGACCGGTATGTCGCTGCCGACAAAGAGTTCAACGAATCGCGGAAAGAGGCTCTATCGTTCGTCAAGGCCACGAGCAACCCGTCATTTAACGACATCAACTACGTCTTTCCCACATTTGTGCTCGAGAACATGCCGATGGGCGTGATCGGGCTGCTGATCGCGGCGATCTTTGCGGCAGCGATGTCATCGATCTCGGCGGAGCTGAATGCACTGGCAACCGCCACGACGATCGATTTTTACCGGCGGCTTTTCCAGCCTGAGGCCTCCGATGCTCACTATGTCGCGGTCGGGCGTTTGAGCACATTCATCTGGGGCATTTTTGCCTGTATTGTCGCCATCTTTGCCGCGAATCTCGGCTCCCTCATCGAGGTCGTGAACAAATTCGGATCGTTCTTTTACGGTTCGCTGCTCGGCGTTTTTGTGCTGGCGATCGCCGTGAAACGCGCCCGTTCGCGCGGTGCGTTCTTCGGATTGCTGTTCGGCATCTCATCAGTTTGGGTGGCGAGCTTGTACACCGACATAGAGTTTCTTTGGTTTAATGTTATCGGCTGCGTCGTGACCGTGATCGCAGGCTATCTGATCAGCCTCACGGTCAGAGAAGAAGGGAACAACGGATGAACTCAGATATGCACAGATATATAAGACCGGCCTTACGATCGAGGCTCTCAGCTATCCTCAACAAACGATCCGCGTTCATCTGTGTAATTCCGCTGTTTCTCTCCTTTTTCATTTCTGCGCAGGTGCGGCCAGTTTATGACCGCGGCACGACGGGGCTCGTCCAATTACTCAAGAAGCTGAACACTTCCGCGAGCGTCCTGATGATCGGAGCCCATCCTGATGATGAGGACACGGCGTTACTTGCGTATCTCGCCCGCGGTGAAAGTGCCGGGACGGCTTATCTATCGTTAACGCGAGGGGACGGAGGGCAGAATATCCTCGGCTCGGAAATGGGCGAGGCCCTTGGCGTGATCCGCACTGAAGAATTACTGCAGGCCCGACGGTTGGACGGAGCAGAGCAGTATTTTACGCGCGCGTACGATTACGGCTTCTCAAAAACCCTCGACGAGGCTAGACAGAAATGGGATGAGAAGGTCATACTGTGCGACGCCGTTCGGGTCATCCGAAAGTTTCGCCCGCTTGTCGTCGTTTCACAGTTCTCGGGCACACCGGCGGACGGCCACGGGCAGCATCAGTTCTCAGGCTACATCACGCCGCTGGCTGTGAACGCAGCGAACGACGCGTCGCAATGCAAGGAATTCGGCCCCGTCTGGCAGGTCAAGAAAGTTTACGTCCGCCACGGCTTTCGTGCGACAGGCGAGCCGAAACTCAAGATCAATACCGGCCGATACGACCCGCTGCTGGGCCGCTCGTATTTTGAGATCGCGATGGAAGCCCGCAGCCAGCACAAATCACAGGAGCAGGGCGTGCTCGAGCTCCGCGGCGAGCAGTTCTCCGGGCTGAATCTCGTTGGCAGCGATGCGAAGAAGAACGGTATCTTTGACGGCCTCGACACATCAGTGACCGGCGAAGCCGAACACCTCCCGATCTCATCGGAGGCGTTAGCTGACTATCAGTTGGCCCTAACGGCCGCGCAGCGCGAACTCGATATCAGATCGCCCGAGAAGATCGTGACTCACCTCGTCCGGGCGTATTCGACCCTTCAGGGGCAGGCTCAGATGATTAGGTCCGAGGCCGCCCGTCTGCTGATCGAGGCCAAACTCAAACAGCTCGCCGAGGCGATCGTCCTCGCTTCCGGCGTCCAGATCGATGCCCTTGCGGACCGCGAAACCGTCGTGCCGGGTGAATCAGTTCTTGTCGGTGCAAAGGCCTATTCGCCTCACCCGGAGTCTGCCAAAGTTAAGTCTCTCGTCATCACCGCCCCGCCGCGATGGACGCTCGAAAATGTAGATGCGCCAAAAACGCAATCGCCCGCATTCATTGCCCGCGAGGTCGGTGCCGCAAGCTCGGTCTTCAGGGTGACCGTCCCCGCCGACTGGCACCCGACGCAGCCGTATTGGCTTACCGAAGAGCGACAAGGCGATATGTTTGCCTGGACACGCGAGCCGGTTGCTCACACGCTGCCGATCCAGCCGGCGGAGATGAGACTTTCAGTAACTATGGACGTTTTGGGCACGGAGATCATTGTCGAGCGGCCTGTCGAATTTAGATTTGCGGACGACATCCGTGGCGAGATACGGCGAAGCGTCGATGTCGTTCCGGACATTTCAATCAGCCTTGAAAAGGACTTACTCATCGCGCCACGCGGGTCGGCAACGGTTGAAAAGAATCTCGCGGTGCGGGTAACGAATAACACATCTCGGGAGGCAGATGTTGTCCTACAACCAGTAAAACCTGGAGTCGGAACTGTCTCAGCAGAGTTTGCTCAGACGAAGCTGACGCTGAAAGCGCGAGAGTCGGCGGTAACATACTTAAGAGTACGTGTTGTCGGCGAATATCAGGCCGCGCCTTTCGCTATTGGTGTTGCCGCTAAACTTAATGGCGCGACCTATCTTGATGAGATGAAGGTGGTGGCCTTTCCACATATACAAACGCATCGGTTTTACAAGCGTGCAGCAACTAAGGTTGTTTTGCTCAACCTCGTAGTAGAAAAGCTTAAGGTCGGCTACATCACCGGCAGCGGCGACCGGGTGCCGGAGGCGATCAGGCAGATGGGTTTTGGTCTTGAGGTGATATCAGAGAGCGAACTTGCGAGCGGAAACCTTGCAAAATACGATACGATCGTCGTCGGTATCCGGGCGTATCAGGTCCGGCCCGATGTTGTGGCCAGTAACCAAAGGCTGCTCGATTATGCACGCAATGGCGGGACGCTGATTGTGCAATATCAACTGCCAGGCTATGCCCAGCAGAACTTGACGCCGTTTCCGGTCCAGATGGGCCCACGCGTCGCGGACGAGAACGCCGCAATGAAAATCCTCGCGCCCGATCACCCTATATTTAATTTTCCAAACAAGATCTCGGATGCCGATTTCGCAGGCTGGGTGCAGGAGCGGAATCTCTACAACTTCACGAACATGCCCGCCGACTACACCGGCCTTATAGAATCGCACGACGCGGGCGAGCCTGCGAACAACGGCGGCCTCGTCATCGCAAAGCTTGGAAAAGGGAACTACGTCTATTGCAGCTATTCGATGTTCCGCCAACTACCGGCCGGTGTGCCGGGTGCTTATCGGCTATTCGCAAATCTTTTAAGCTTACCAAAAGCCCGGTAGGATTTGCCCACGAAAAACACGAAAGGTACAAAAAGAGTTTCGTCTTTTCCGTGCAGGTCGTGGGAGATGTTTATTCGATGACGACCAACACATCGCCGGCGCCGACGGTATCGCCCTCAGCTACGCGGATCTCGACGATGGTACCAGCCTTCGGGGCCTTCATTTCGTTCTGCATCTTCATCGCCTCGACGACGATGACGCTGGCACCTTTCTCGACGGTGTTGCCTTGGGCGACAACTATTCGGACGACCTTGCCGGGCATTGCTGTGCGGATCTCGGCCTTGCCTGAGTCGTCGGCACCTGCTGCGCTGCCGCCGCGAAGCCGTTTCGGGTCGAGGATCTTTACGTCGATACTTTGCCCGCTGATCCCGACCGTGCTGCCTGTGCCGGCAACATACGCCTCGTACAGCTTGCCGTCATTCTTGATCAGGAACGTGTGCGGCTCGGGCAGCGAAACATCCAGCGAATATTCGCGCCCGTCGACCGTCGCTCGGACATCGCGCCCTTCGCGCCTGATCTCGACGTCGCGCATTTCACCACCGATGTCGGCCTGGAGCTTCATGCTGCGGTGGAATCGCCCCTGTCGACCTTATTCGGCTGCGGCGTGATCCGCAGATACGGTTTTAATGCCTGCCAGCCCGCAGGGAACTTCTCGCGGGCTTCTTCATCGGAAACCGACGGGACGATTATGCAGTCCTGACCGTCCCGCCAGTTTACGGGCGTCGCTACGCTGTAATCCGCGGTCAGTTGCAGCGAATCGATTACACGCAGTAGTTCGTCAAAGTTCCTGCCGGTCGACGCCGGATAGGTCAGCGTCAATTTTACCTTTTTGTCCGGGCCGATAACGAAGACCGACCGCACGGTGAACGTATCGCTCGCGTTCGGGTGGATCATGTCGTAAAGGTCCGAGACCTTGCGGTCGCTGTCGGCGATCATCGGGAAGTTGACGGCGTAGCCTTGCGTTTCCTCGATGTCCTTTTCCCAGCCCATATGCGAATCGAGCGGATCGACGCTCAGGCCGATGACCTTGACGTTGCGCTTGTCGAACTCAGGTTTGAGCCGAGCGGCCATGCCCAATTCCGTCGTGCACACCGGCGTGTAGTCCTTCGGGTGCGAGAACAGCACGCCCCAACTGTCACCCAGCCATTCGTGAAAATTGATAGTGCCCTGCGTTGTCTCAGCCGTAAAATCCGGTGCTTCGTCGCCTAATCTGATAGCCATACATCACCTCCGATATATTATATATTGTGTAAGCCATTATAGCAGACGGTTACCCGTCGCTGTCTTCGGCGGGTTCCGAAGCACGCGCCAAAAGCAGCCGCGTGATCCGTTTCTCATCCGCTTCCAGTATCTCGATGGATAGTCCCTTTAGCTCTAGTTTATCGCCCACTTTGGGAACATATCCGGCCTCGGTGACGACGAGGCCGGCGATCGTCGTGTAATCTTCGTCCTCGAGTTCGATATCGAATAGGTCCTCGATCTCATCGATCTCGGTCGAGCCAGGGACCTCGCACGTGCCGTCATCTCCGACATCGAGCTTGAAGATCTCTTCCTGCGTAATGTCCTCGTCCTCGATCTCGCCGACGAGTTCCTCGAGTATATCCTCGACGGTGACGAGGCCCGCAACGCCGCCGTATTCGTCGATTACGATCGCGATCTGAACATGAGTTTGCTGCATCGATTTGAGCAGATCGGCTGCGGTCTTGGTCTCGGGGACGAAGAATGCCTCGCGCTTGATCTCATCGACGGGTTCCTCTTTTCGGCCGTTTGCAAGCGCGGCGAGCAGGTCGCGGACATAGACCATTCCCTCAATATTGTCGATGCTGTCGCGGTATATGGGCAGACGCGAGTATTTCTCTTCGATCATCAGGTCACGGGCATCTTTGATAGGTGTGCCAGCTGCGACGCCGATAATATTCGTTCTCGGCGTCATTATCTCGCCTGTCAGCGTGTCGCCAAATTCCACTACAGTCTCGATCAGTTCACGCTCGTCTTCCTCGAGAATGCCCTCGGCCTCGCCGACCTCCATCAATGCCTGAAAATCGTCATCGTTGTCGTCCGCCTCGTCCTCGCCCCTGTCGGGGGCGATCGTTGCCTCGAGCCTTTGGCGTGTCCGCTCGCGGCGGCTCATTACCGGATCGACAAAGAATGAGACCAGCCAATACAGTGGCCGTATCGCCGGCAGCAGAAACAGAAGCTTGCGTTCAGGGTCTCTGATCACGAGCAGCCGCGGCACGATCTGCCTGAGCAGGACGGTCGATATCAGGCTGACGCCGAATGCCGCCGCGAGCAATTGCCATTTCACCGTCATCCACTCGACAAGCACTAATGTGACAAGCACCGTAAAGCCGATGAGCAGCACCTGAATCGTCGATGAGAGCGCAAATCGAAACCGCGGCCGATTGTCGAGGATCTCACGCAGGAAGCTAACCGACCGCTTCTTATCCGCCAATTCCTCATCAGATGAGATCCGCCGCAGGCCCACATCGGAGATATGCGAAAATGCCATATCGACCGTTGCCAAAAATGTCATTAGCAGTAGCAGGAGCAGGCTGGCAATTATCTCAAGCTGCATAGGATGGTATTCGTAATGTTAAACGCGATGCCGCTGGTTTTCAATTCTCGAGTTTTGCGAGTAGTGACGGCATCTCATCAAATATCTTCTGGTCCCACTTCCCCAGGGCGTTACGTTGCCTTAGCGACTCGACGATCTCGATGGCCTTCGAGAGGGTAATTCGGGCCTCATCCCTGAGGCCGAGTTTGATCTCAGTCACACCAGCACTCTTCAGCGATTGAGCATAGTCTCGCTGAGCGACCAGGTTCTTATCGTCGGCAGTTGCCAGCTTGCTAAACACATCTGCCGCTCCGCCGGTATGCGGCGAGAGCTGCCGTGAGGTCATTACGCAGCTTTTCGGCGTCGCCGAATCGCGTGTAAAGGGTTCCGAGATCATCCTGATAGCCTGTATTTCGCGGCTCACGCTCGATCAGTTCGAGAAGAGCCTGTTCCGACGCTTTTAACTGCTCGAATCCGGCGTCGGTGCGACCGATCAGGGTCAACAGGATGCCCTTGCGCGAGACGGCCTTTGCCAGGTCTTTTTTGGCCTGAGTGTCGTATGGGTCGGCATCGGCCGCTTTTTGCGCCACGGCCAACGCTTTTTCTGCAAACGCAAGCGAAACGTCATTCTTTATCGTCTCGAATGTACTGCTCGCCAGCGAATAGACCTCGAATGTTGTCCGGCGGACTTTAGTGTCCTTGTCCGCGGCGGCAGCCAACTGGTCCGCGAATGCTACCGCTTTTTCGTTCTCGGCCTCGGCGAGTTCCTGCTTGCCGTCCCACGAAAGGCCGTTGCTCAGGTATGCCGAGGAGATCGCCTTGAGCCGACGCGTCTCAGGCCCTTCACCTCGTGCATCGAGCCGTATATTTATGTCGCGGTACATCGGAATTGCGATGTCGTACTGGTTGTTCGTCGCATACTCGTGCGCGTGATCGATCTCGGTCGCTATCAAGGCAAGCGTCAGGTCGATGTCGTTCGGTTCCTCAGCGATCAGCGACTTATAGATCGCAATGGCAGTCTCGGATTCACGTATCGACGTCTCGACCTCACGTTGTGCCGCACGTATCCGAGCCAACTCACGTGAAGCGGCGGCGAGTTTGATGCGGTTTTCGCGGGAATGCGGCAGGGTTTGCAGGATAGAGCGCGATTTCTCATATGACGAGATTGCTCCGACAAAATCGCTCAGATTCGGTTTGTTAGGATTGCCCTGAATGTCGCCGATCTTTTGATACGCCTCGGCAAGTTCGGCATGGAGCCGCTCATCCGAGCGTGACTCGGATGCGAGGTTATCGAGGTAGGTCAGGCCTCTCGTGACGAGGAGTTCACGGGCCTCGGTCGAGCCGGGCAGTCGGTCGATCTTTGGCGCGATCTCGAACAGCAGGGAATTCGTCAGTTGGCGCACCTCGGCAAACCGCCTCTCGGCACGGTCGCGTTCGGCGTTGGCGACGCCCGCTTGCCACAACGCCACCGCCAGCCCCGCTAGGACAGCGATGACGACAACCATCGCCGCTCCGACCGCGAGCTTGTTGCGGGCGATGAACCGTGAGGCGAGGTAGCCGAAGGTGCTCGGACGTGCGGCTACCGGCCTGCCCCCAAGAAATCTCTCGATATCTGCCGACAGATCTGCGACCGAATCGTAGCGGCGTTCGGTTTCGCGGCGCAGGCATTTGAGCACGATGTTGTCGAGGTCACTCGACAGTCGCGGTGACTTATCGCTGATGACCCTCGACGGCGCCTCCGCCTTGGCGCTGTCAGCAGAGCGGGCGATCTCCTCGAACGAAAGACCCTGAAGCCGGAATGGTTTCTCACCTGCTATCAACTCATAAAGGACGACCCCGAGTGAGAACTGGTCCGTTGCGGTCGTGATCGGTTCGCCCAATATCTGCTCGGGTGACGCATAGGCCGGCGTGAAAGCGCGGATCTCGGTCTGCGTTGTTTCGGCGTCGAGCTCAAATGCCTTCGCCAGTCCGAAATCGAGCAGTTTCGGCTCACCGTCGGTTGTGACGAGTATATTTGTCGGCTTGATGTCCCGATGCACGACGAGGTTGCGGTGCGCGTATGCGACGGCCGAGCAGATCTTAAGGAACAATGCGAGCTTGTCCTCTAACCCCAAGTTTTGCTGCTCGCAATATTCGACAAGCGTTCGGCCCTCGACGTACTCCATCGCAAGGTACGGCTCGCCGCGGTCGCTCACGCCGCCATCATAGAGCGCCGCGATATTCGTGTGCCTAAGCCCCGCAAGGATCTGCCGCTCTCGCCTGAACCGTTCGATGATCGCACTGTCGGCAAGCGACTGGCGAACGACCTTTAGCGCGACCTGCATCGTGAACTCGCCGTCGTCGCGTTCGGCAAGAAAGACCGTGCCCATGCCGCCGCTGCCGATCTCGCGAAGAATGCGGTAATGCCCGAAGTGCCGGCCCTCGTGCTCCTCGTCCGTGCCGATCACCTTTCCCGCCAGATCGATGGCGTGGGTCTCGATCGCCGGTTCGCAGCCGGCCTCGGCGTCAAGTAGCGACAGCACTTCGTTCATAAGCCGCTCGTCGCCCCTACACTCTTCTTTTAGGAACTCGAGCCGGGCATCCGCCGGCATCTCGCGGGCCGAGGCGAAGAGGTCCTTTAGCTTTTGCCAGCCGGTGTCGTTCATTGCGTCTGTGCATTGCCGAGTTCACGCTGGAACCACGCCTTCGCGAACGTCCATTCGCGTCGCACTGTGGTTTCGCTGACGCTTAGGACGTATGCCGTTTCCTCGATCGAAAGACCGCCAAAGAAGCGAAGCTCGACGATCTTTGCTTGCCGTGGATCGACCTTCTCGAGACTTTGCATTACCTCGTCGAGCGCGAGCAGGTCGATCTGCCGGTTGTCGGGCAGGCTCACGGCGTCGTCAATGATGAGCTTGTGCACTGCACGCTTTCCGGTCTGTCGCTTTCGGGCATGGTCGATCAGCACATTTCGCATCACTCCTGCCGCAACGGCAAAGAACTGTGCCCGGCTCTGCCACGAGATATTCTTCCAGTCGACAAGTCTGATATATGCCTCGTGAACGAGCGCCGTCGCCTGCAGTGTGTGGTCTGCGCGTTCATTCTGCATATATGCCCCTGCAAGCCGGCGCAGGTCGTCATAGACAAGCTCCAACAGCCGCTCAGGCGACGACTCGTCGCCGGAACTCATGTTGTTGAGCAATTGTGTGATCTCGTTGGAGCTTTCCACTTACGTGTAGCCTTATTATAAGTCCACTAAAACGAAAATAAGAAAAATGACTCGAGCCGCGTGGGCGCTTTCTGCCTAGTTCCACGCCCTATTGGTCGGAAGGATCATAGGAGGCATATATCGATGACATCGAAGCTGCATAAGTTTATCACTCTTTTCTGTGCTGTCCTGTTTCTGACGGCCTGCATGGCGTTCGGACAGGATCCGGGCAAGATCGTCACGGCGATCCGTCCCAACAATGTCTGGGCGCTTTACCAATATGACATCAATGGCACCGGGCCCGACAGGCTTTCGTTCAACCCGCCGAACGTGAACATGCAGCTTAACTACGATTTTTCGGCTGACGGTCGCAGGGTAGCGTTCGAGTTCTCGAACAACATTTGGGTGATGTACTCGAACGGTAAGGGTCTGAGACAGCTCACGTTCACCAACAACAATCATCAGTCAGCCATCTCGCGCGACGGAAGCCTGATAGCATTTGCCAGCGACCGGAACAGTAACAACGATATTTATATGGTCAACTGGGACGGGAGTGATACGCGCAGGCTAACGACGAACGCGGGCGTCGACCAGCGACCGGCTTTCTCGCCCGACGGCTCAAAGATACTGTTTGACTCGAATCGTTTTAGCCCTCAGTTCGGCTTGCCAAATTTGATGCTCATCAACACTGACGGCTCTAGCGAGACGCGGTTGACGTTCTTTTTCGAATTCGGCGCCCGATTTTCGCCTGACGGTTCGACCATCGTTTACCAAGGCCGTACCGAGGCCGGGCAGAATAACTTTAACGAGATCTTCACAATGAGCGTTGGCCCCGGCGGCACCTCAGGCCAGCTGACAAACAACAATGTGCCGGACGAATATCCTGATTTCTCGCTCGACGGCACAAAGATCGCCTTTGAGCGATCCGTGATCACTCCCTCGGGTGCGACACGGCACCACATCTTTGTGATGGACGTCAACGGCAGTAACGTCCAGCAGGTGACATTTCCCGACGCGATCAACGAGAACCGCGAGGTGCCGCGATGGATACCGTCCGATCACCTTGTAACGCGAGCACGCGCAGCCGACTTTGACGGCGAGGGCAGCTCGGACCTGGCCGTCTTTCGCGGAGCAAGCGGCGAGTGGTTTAGAAAGAACAATCAAGGCGGAGCCTTCTCAGGCCAGCCTTGGGGTATCGCGTCTGACAAGCTCGCCCACGCCGATTATGACCGCGATGCGGTGACCGACTATGCAGTGTTCAGGGACGGCTCATGGTGGATCCTGAACTCAACGGACGGCAGCGTGCGGTTTGAGCAGTTTGGAACAGCAGGCGACATACCGATGCCCGGAGATTTTGACGCAGACGGTTTTGCCGACATCGCGGTTTTTCGCCCGGCGACGGGCACATGGTGGTGGCGCAATAGCTCGAACCAGGAGGTTATCGGTACGCAGTTCGGCCAGAGCGGCGACGTGCCTATGGCGGGCGATTTTGACGGTGATGCCAAACGCGACGTGGCGGTGTTCCGCCCTTCAAACTCCGTCTGGTACGTTCTCAGGAGCAGTGATGGGCAGGCGTCTGTCAGCCAGTTTGGCACGGCCGGTGATATTCCGCTGAGCGGTGATTTTAACGGTGACGGCCGTGCCGACTTCGCGGTATTCCGTCCGTCGAACGGCACCTGGTACATTGCCCGGCCGACCGGCGTGCCATCGCAAAACTTTGACGCCACCTCGTTTGGCATAACGACCGACAAGCCAGTTCCCGCGGATTACGACGGCGACGGCAAGACGGACATAGCGGTCTTCAGAGATGGAACGTGGTGGATGATCCGCAGTTCGACCGGACAAGTTGCGAGTGAGCAATTCGGTCTAGCAACCGATAAGCCGGTTGTCGCACCCCAATGAATTGTCAAAGATCCAGAAAATGGCCGGTGCTCTATCCGGCCATTCTTAATCGGTGATGTTCTTCCACGCTCGGCGGTCGGCGGCGAGCAGTTTGTCGGATTCCTCGGGGCCCCAGGTGCCGGCGGCGTAGTCGGGGAAGTCGCGGTCGGGAATGGCGTTCCACACGTCGAGGATTGGCGTGACGATCGCCCACGCGGCCTCGACCATATCGGCACGCTGGAACAAGGTCGCGTCGCCGATCATGCAGTCATAAAGCAATCGCTCATAGCCCGTCGAGACCTGCTCGCCAAAGTGATCGGCGTAGTCAAAGTCCATATCGACTGGCCCGACATTAACGATCGGGCCCGGGATCTTGACGCCGAAGTGCAGCGTGATGCCTTCGTCGGGCTGGATGTGAATGACGAGCCGGTTGGTTCGCAGCCGCTCGATGCCCGTCTCACGAAACAGCATGAACGGCGCCTTTTTGAACTCGATAATAATGCTCGAATGCTTCGCCGGCATCCGCTTGCCGGTGCGGACGTAAAACGGCACGTCGGCCCAACGCCAGTTGTCGATCGAGAGCTTCAGCGCGGCGAACGTCTCGGTATTCGAATGCGGCGCGACCTTGGCTTCGTCGCGATAGGCGGCGCTCGGTTTGCCGTCGATGATCCCGGCGTCATACTGCCCGCGGGCCGTGCGGTTAAGCACGTCCTCGGGCGGGAAGGGCTGTATTGCCTGCAATATCTTCGCCTGCTCGTCACGCACCGAATCCGCGTCGAACGACACCGGCGGCTCCATCGCGGTGAGCGTGACGAGCTGCAAAATGTGATTCGGGATCATGTCCCGCAATGCACCCGCCGAGTCGTAATAGCCGCCGCGCTGCTCGACACCGAGTTTCTCTGCGACGGTGATCTGCACGTGATCGACAAAGTTCCGGTTCCAGATCGGCTCGAAGATCGAGTTGCCGAAACGGAACACCAAGATGTTCTGCACCGTCTCTTTGCCCAGGTAATGGTCGATGCGGTAGATCTGCTTTTCTTTGATCGTGCGAAGCAGGCCGGCGTTCAGTTTCTTCGCGGATTCCAGGTCACGACCGAACGGTTTCTCGTAAATGAACCGCCGCCAGTTGCCGTTCTCTTCCTTGGCCAAGCCGTTCTTCGCGACCTTCTGCGTTACGTTCGCAAACAGGTCCGGCGGCGTCGCCATATAAAAAAGGTAACTGTCCGGTATCTGATGCTCCGCGGTCACCTCGCCGAGCACGTCCTTCAGGTCGCCGAAAAGCTTCTTATCATCATCAAAATCGCCGCCTGTGTAGTAGGTTCTTTCCTCGAACCACTTGACCAATTTCTCATCGACGCCCTTGTCGGACCGCAGGCTGCCAGCCTGCGTGTCTTCGTCTTTGACCTCTTTCCCGCTGTCGCTTAAATCATCGGCAGACACACGCAGGCTGGCAGCCTGCGGTCCGACAGCGACGAACTCGCGCAGATTGTCGGTCATCTGCTTCCGGTACTCATCGGCCGCCATCTCCTGCCGCCCGACGCCGACGATAGCAAACTTATGCGGCAGAAAATCGTCCTTCGCCAGATTGTAGAGAGCAGGGAAGAGCTTCCGCTTCGTCAGATCGCCCGTCGCGCCAAAAATGACCATCACACAAGCGTCAGCCGTTCTCTTCCCATCCGACATAGTAGGTTGAATCAGATTATCACAATCGTTAATTGTTCAGGTTTCGCTGTTTTGGGTTCCATTTGCGGTGTTCCCCTGAAGACTCTTTACTACTGCGACGATTTTGTGAGTCTCCGTGGTTACATCGGGTCGACATCGGTTGACCGATCTATCGTCAATCCGGGGACGAAATGAGTTCGTCCAACCTTTTTCTGCTCCAGTCCGTGGACTGAGCGAGTCCGTCCGTGCACAGAATGCTTCGGTCCGTTCACAGAATGCTTCGGTCCGTTCACAGAATGCTTCGGTCCGTGCACAGAATGCTTCAGTCCGTGCACAGAATGCTTCCGTCCGTTCACAGAATGCTTCAGTCCGTGGACAGAATGCTTCAGTCCGTTCACAGAATGCTTCAGTCCGTTCACAGAATGCTTCCGTCCGTGGACAGAAAGAGCCAGTCCACGGACAGAACGAGTCAGTCCATGGACAAAATGAGCCTGTCCAACTGTTTCCTGCGCCCATCCATGGACGAAAACGCTAGATGTCGAGCATTTTCCGCAAGACCAGCTCGCGGGCATCCATCTCGCCGTCGTCAGTTTCGTGGTCGTAGCCGCAAAGGTGCAGCAGGCCGTGGAGGATGAGTTGTTGGATCTCAGTGTCGAGGTCAAGGCCGCATTCCGCCGCTTGTCGTTCAGCCTGTTCGGCTGAGATCACGATGTCGCCGAGGTTATTCTTGTCGGGGTCGAATTCGTCGGGCTCGTGCGGGAACGAAAGAACGTCGGTCGTCGCGTCTTTGCCGCGAAAAAGCTCATTGAGCTGCTTCATCCGCCGGTCGGAGACGAACGCAACCGAAAACGTCTTGCCATCCCATTCGCCGTCGCGGCGGGAAAGATCGGCCACGAATGCACGAATAGAAGCGGTATCGATCTTGACCTTGCGTTGGAGGTTGACGAGGCCGATCATCTATTCGCGGACGTCCGATTCGTTTGAATGGGCTTCGTAGGCTTTGACGATCATCTGCACCAGCTTATGCCGGACGACGTCTTTGTCGGTGAAGTAAACGAATTCGATGCCTTCGAGGTCGGCGAGGACTTTTTCGGCTTCTTTGAGGCCGCTTTTTTGGCCGCGGGGCAGGTCGATCTGAGTGGTGTCGCCGGTGACGACGGCCTTTGAGCCAAAGCCGATTCGGGTGAGGAACATCTTCATCTGCTCGCCCGATGTGTTCTGCGCCTCGTCGAGAATGATGAAGGCATCCGAGAGAGTGCGACCGCGCATGAACGCGAGCGGCGCGATCTCGATGATGCGTTTCTCGAGCATCTTCGTGACCTTTTCGCCATCGACGAGATCGAACAACGCGTCGTAAAGCGGCCTTAAATAAGGATCGACCTTCTCCTGCAGGTCGCCCGGCAAAAAGCCAAGCCGCTCGCCCGCCTCGACCGCCGGACGCGTCAGAATGATACGGCTGACCTCTTTTTTGAACAACGCGTCAATGGCCATCGCGACCGCGAGAAAGCTCTTGCCCGTGCCGGCCACGCCAATGCCGAAGACGAGATCGTTCTTTGCGATGGCATCGAGATACTTGCGTTGATTTGCGGTTTTCGGCGCGACGGTCTTTTTGCCCGATGGATTAAATCGGGCCTTTTCGAAATGGTCTTTGAGCGAGTAGGCACGGTCGTCCGCGATCTGCTTGAACGCGTCCTTCAGCTCTTTGTCCGAAAACGTGCTGCCGTTCTCAAACAGTTCGCCAAACTCGTTCAGTATCTGCTGAACGGTCTGGATGTCGGTCTCATTACCGTCGATCAGCAGTTCGCTGCCGCGCACGCCGATGCTGACGTCGAGCAGCGATTCGAGATACTTGATGTTTTGGTCCTGGACGCCAAACAACGTATTGAGGCCTTGAGATGGTAGTTCTAACTTCTTCAGATGGTGTCTCCAATAGCGACCACACCAGTCGGCATGATGCTCAGCTGTACTCTTATCTCTTCTGCAAGCGGGAGAAGGTGTTTGTACTGATTACTGCGGGCGGTGAGCACAATCACGCGGACCGGATATTTATCGAAGTTTTGCTGATGTTGAAGGTTTTTATCAAATGTGATCAAGGCTTCGAAATCATTTTCAAGCATAAGCCTCAAGAGGTTGCCGTTGCTTATACCGCTCCAGCCTTGTTCGCGTACGGTATAGATCTCGTGCTCTGGAAAGGCGGCTTTAAAACGTCCGGGCAGATTCTCATCAAGCAATAGTCTCATAGATTGAGCTGAAACCGCTCGATGTAACTACTTCTTCAGCCATCTCCAGAACCTGGACCGCCTGCTCCCGGGAAACCGTCGGGAAATCCTCGAGAAAATCATCGAGCGAAACGCCATCTTCCAGATGGTCGAATAAGCTTTCGATCGGAACCCGTGTACCGTCAAAGACCGGTGTTCCGCCCAAGATGTCCGGGTCGATATTAATGACGTTTGCGTTCACACGAACAATATACAACAAATGAACTCAGGTCATGAAACTTTACCGGCTTTTGCGGAAGATTTGCTTAGACAAAATATCATGTGCTATCCTCACTCCTTTGTAAATTTGGTGATTTTCTCATCTATTAGAGGAGCATATTGGTTTCATAATGGCTAAAGAGCAAAACGGACAGGTCGGAACGGTTGTTCAGATCATTGGCCCTGTTGTTGACGTAGAGTTTTCGGAATATCTTCCGCCGATCTATCAGGCACTGCGCATCACAAGCGAAGGCTTTGACGTCGAAGATAAGGTCGATGTCGTCGCTGAAGTTCAGCAGCATCTCGGCGAAGGCCGTGTGCGTGCTGTGTCGATGCTGCCGACCGACGGCATGGTCCGCGGTATGAAGGCCCACGACCTCGGCGGCCCGATCACGGTGCCGGTCGGCGGCCCAACGCTGGGTCGCGTGATGAACGTGATCGGCGATCCTGTTGACGAACTCGGCCCGGTCGTCTCCGACATCCGTTATCCTATCCACCGCCACGCGCCGTCGTTTGACGAGCAGGCGACGCAACTCGAGATGTTTGAGACTGGCATCAAGGTCATCGACCTTATCCAGCCGTTCCTTCGCGGCGGAAAGATCGGCCTTTTTGGCGGTGCGGGCGTCGGCAAGACGGTCCTCATCATGGAGCTGATCAACAACGTAGCCAAGGGCCGCGAGGGTTACTCAGTGTTTGCCGGCGTCGGCGAACGAACCCGCGAGGGCAACGATCTTCTCCGCGAAATGGTCGAGTCGAAGGTAATCACCTACGGCGATGCGTTCACGCACAATTTTGAAGAAACGGGCGCGTTCGACCTGACGAAGGTCGATATGGAAGCGATCAAGGGTTCAAAGGTGTCGCTCGTTTACGGCCAGATGACCGAACCGCCGGGAGCACGTCTCCGCGTGGCGCTCTCGGGCCTGACTGTTGCAGAGTATTTCCGTGATCAGGGAAACGACGTGCTTTTCTTCGTCGACAACATTTTCCGATTCACACAGGCCGGCTCTGAGGTATCAGCACTTCTCGGCCGGATGCCGTCTGCCGTGGGCTACCAGCCGAATCTCGCGACCGAGATGGGCGAGATGCAGGAGCGTATCACTTCGACCAAAACCGGTGCTATCACATCGATCCAGGCCGTTTATGTGCCGGCCGATGACTACACTGATCCGGCACCGGCGACGACATTTGCTCACCTCGATGCGGTTACAGCATTGTCGCGACAGATCGTTGAATTGGGCATCTATCCCGCGGTCGACCCGCTCGCGTCGAACTCACGTATCCTGGACCCGACCATCGTCGGCGAGGAGCACTACAACACAGCGCAGGAAGTTAAGCGAATTCTCCAGCGCTACAAGGACCTACAGGACATCATCGCGATTCTCGGTCTCGACGAACTGAGCGACGACGACCGCGAAACGGTCGCTCGTGCGCGTAAGATACAGCGCTTCTTCTCGCAGCCGTTCACGGTTGGCGAGCAGTTCACAGGCCTCAAGGGTGAATATGTAAAGGTCGAGGACACTATCAAGGGCTTTAGAGAGATCCTTGACGGCAAATGTGACGACATGCCTGAGCAGGCGTTTTATATGGTGGGCACGATCGAGCAGGCTCGCGAGAAGGCGAAGAAAATGGCCGCGGGGGCATAAGCGATAGCGGGATCAAGATGCTTAAGCTAGAGATCATTACACCGGAGAGCCGTGTCGTCGACGCTGAGGTTGACATCGTTACGGTACCAACCGCCTCAGGCGAAGCCGGCATTTTGCCAAACCATGCGCCCCTCATCTCGACCGTGAAACCCGGCGTGCTCAGCTATTCCTCTAAGGGAGCCTCCGACCGTCTTGTCGTGTCGGCCGGCTTTGTCGAGGTAAGTGGCAATAAGGTCGCGATCCTGGTCGACTCAGCCGAGGCCGCAGGCGACCTTGATGCCCCGGCCGCAAAAGCGGCTCGTGATGACGCTGAGAAGCGGATCAACTCCATTGGTATGGTTCCTTTCGACGAGGCTGACGCCGCCCGAGAAGCGCTCGATCACGCACAGGCTCGCATGCATGTTGCCGGCGACCGTTGAGAGCATTCATCGACTTCCTAGGCTATAATTACTCGTACCGATGTCAGCATGAAGGTCGCCGGCTGCGGTGAACGAGAGCGCTCGGTCGCTTTCCGCGCGGGCGCGTGCACCCGCTATTTTTTTCGGCCGCGCAGGGGCAAATCGGTTGACATCGGTTTGCAATGGTGCTACAACTACGACAGTTAGCATTCTAAAATTTATTACGACGCAACGGCTGCGGTGTATTGACATTCGTTTGCCCGGCCGGAGAAAGGTAACTTTCACAGGAGGAGAAAATTTCATGTCCAGATCGAAATCGTTACGCGTGGTGGTGGTTGCCACTGTCCTGATCGCAATAGCGACGATAGCTGCAGCCGGGTCGTTCGGCAGTTTCAACATTTTCATGTCGCCGAACGCGGCGGCATCTGAGGCTTCGACAGGGTTGAGGTTGATGCCAGAGGCTCCGTCTGCATTGCTTTACGACAACGGCGGGCTCGCGACGGGGGCGACTACCGACAGCGGTGTTGCGGCTCCGGCGGGGGCACAGTGGAGCGAGGCACAACATCCGACTGGGGACCTCACGCAGGCGAACACATCGGCCGGATTTTCGTGTTCCGTGACCGCGACCGTATTCCGCTGTGCGGATGATTTCACGGTACCGGCCGGGCAGAGCTGGACAGTTGACGAGGTGGCCATCTTTGCGTATCAGACCGGCGGTCCGGCGACGAATCCGTTCGCGGCGGGAACGCTGCAGATCTGGAACGGCCGGCCCGGAGATGCGGGGGCGGCAGTGATCTTTGGGGACACGGCGACGAACCGCATTACGACGGTGACGGACTCGCTGTTGTTCCGTATATTCAATACCGTGGCTCCGCCGCCGGGAAGTGCACCGGGGACGACGCGCCGCATATGGCGTGTTAACTTGGGAGTGGCCCCTCCACAGGTACTGGGGCCGGGCACGTACTGGATCGACTGGAATACGCGGATCGGTACGACGACTGCACACTTTGCACCTTCTACCACGATCGTGGGAACACGTGGGTTGGCGGGCTGGAACGCGAGACAGTTTACGGGTACGGCATGGACCGACGCTATCGATACAGGAAACCCTGCGACGGCGCCGGACTTTCCTCAGGACTTTCCATTCAAGGTCAACGGCACCTCGGCAGGCGGAGCAACGCCGACACCGGGAGTGACGCCGACACCGACGCCAACGCCGACACCGACCCCGACACCAGCCCCGACGCCGAGCGTAACGCCGACACCTGGGGCTTGTCAGTCGAGTGAGAACTTCGATGGCGTGACGGCACCGGCACTGCCTGCTGGATGGACGTCGACGGCCACGGGAGCTTTGGGCCCGTGGGTGACGGGAACACCTGCAGATGCGGGACCTAACGCTGCGGTTAATGGAAGTGTGGCATCGGTGAGCGATGCGTACCTTGACAGTCCGACGATACCGATCGCGGCGGGAGGCGGATCGTTCAGCTTCCGGATTGACTTCAATACTGAGAACGGCTTTGACGGAGCGGTGCTTGAGATAAGCATCAACGGCGGAGCGTTCGCGGACATCGTGACGGCAGGCGGCAGCTTTGTGACCGGTGGCTATACGGGAACGATCTCAACGGCGTTCTCGAGCCCGATCGCAGGACGTATGGCATGGGAAGGCCCCGGAGGCGGCTACATCACCTCGACGGTGAACCTGCCGCCAGCGGCCAACGGCCAGAACATCGTGCTGAGATGGCGCAACGCCACTGACTCGAGCGTCCTGGTAACAGGCGGCGGAGTCAGGGTCGACACCATCACCGGCATCCCGTGTGCGGGCGGTCCGACGCCGACTCCGGGCGTGACACCGACACCGACACCGACGCCAGCCCCAACACCAAGTCCGTCGCCATCGCCGGGTGCTTGTGCGTGGACTGCTTCAACGGTTTATCCGATTCCGGTCCTTGACCAGCCAACGGTGAGCGTTGGGGGTAATATTTACAGTTTCGCCGGTGTGAGCAACAGCGCTGTGGTCGCCAGCTCGTTTAGATTTAACGGAACGACCTGGACGCCGATCGCATCATTACCAGCCGCCCTCGAGTTTCCGTCAGCAGTTACCGACGGGACGAATATCTTCATTATGGGCGGAGCGTTGACCGGTACGGGTGTTCCGCAAACAACCGTTTACAGGTACAATGTTGGGTTAGACACCTATACGACATTGGCTCCGTTTACCGTTGGAACGTGGAATCACGCTGCGGTCTATTTCAACGGCAAAATCTATAAATTTGCCGGCACGAATGCGGCAGCGGTGCCGAACAACGCGCTTGAGATCTATGACATTGCCGGCAATAGCTGGACAACGGGTGCCGTCTATCCGGCCGCGACAAGCTTCGTAAGCGCATTTGAGCAAGGCGGCTTTATCTGGGCGGCAGGCGGAATTACAACCGGAACCGTTCCCACTACAAAGACCTATCGCTATGACCCGGTCGCAAACACTTGGGACGATGCGGCAATGGCCGACTTACCTGCGACCCGATGGGGCGCTGCTAGCGCATTCTATAACGGCGGCGGGGTGCTGGCCGGCGGCTATGTCGCTGGTGCTGCGACGGCGAATATCTCAAACACCGCGATCTCGTGGGATCCCGGGACAAATACGTGGTCAAGCTTGCCGAACATGTTGGCAGAGCGGGCTCGTATGACCGGCGCGGTTCTGGGTGGAAGCCTCTACGTCATTGGCGGACGTTCGATAGCGTCGTCCGGATTCGTCGGCACGAATAACAACCAGCAACTGAGTTGCGGAGCGGGCCCGACACCTACGCCTCCACCTGCGAGCCCGACACCGAGTCCGGCGACACCGACACCGACGCCTCCACCTGCGACGCCATCGCCATCGCCGACGTGTACGCCTGGCGGCGGAGGCGGCTTTACGGAAGCATTCGAGAGCGGGCTGCCGACAGCGGCACCGCTGCCGAACCACGCATCACCTGGAGCAGCGTTGACGCTTGCGTCAGGCTCTTGGCACGCACTGAACGTGAGTGCACCGATCGGAACGACCGGAGTATTCGGGTCGAACCTGCTGGTTGCGCATGGTGGTGTCCAGCATGCGGCGATGAACTTCAACAACGGATCGGGAACGAGTGCGATCAGCACGTTCCTGATGAGCCCGGTGGTAACGCTTAACAACGGTGACACGGTCACGTTCTGGACAAGGACGGTGACGGCACCTGCGTTCCCTGACCGCATGCGTCTGGTGATGAGCACAAATGGAGCGAGCACGAACGCGGCGGACTTCACGACGACGCTTGTGAGCGTGAACGAGGGGTTGACCCTGGCCGGATATCCGAACGTGTGGACGCAGTTCACAGGTACGGTATCAGGCTTGGGCGGAGCTACCTCAGGAAGGTTCGCGTTCAACTACAACGTACCGAACGGCGGACCGAGCGGAGTCAACTCGGACTTCATCGGAATCGACGATGTCGTGTATGCAGGAGCCGGCGGAGGCTGCGGAACGCCTACTCCTCCTCCAGCATCGCCGACACCGACTCCGACACCAACCCCGAGTCCGAGTGCGACGCCGAGCGTGTCGCCGTCGCCGACATGCGTGCCGGGCGGCTCGACAGCCGTCGCACCCAATGCATACGCGAGCACCCAGGCTCCGGGCGGTAACGGGTTAAATACTCTAATTCGCGACACGGGTAACCCGCGAACGGCCCAACTCCTGATCAACGCGACTCAACTGACAGGGCTCGTGGGACAGCCGATCACCGGGATCAACGCCCGCATGTATGCCACTGCGACCGCTGCCTTCCCGCCGAGCCCCGCGACGTGGACTGATTACACGATATCGATGGGCCAGGGCGTGGCGTTCGGTGCGCAGACGACCACTTTCGCCACTAACTTTGTCGGAGCTCCGACTGTGGTTCGCACAGGGCCCCTTACCATCCCCGCTGGCAACTTTTCAGCGACTGGGGCCCCCAAACCGTTTGGCACCGCAGACATCGCGCTTACGACGCCCTTCCTTTACACGGGCGGGAATCTGCTGATCGAGATTCGCCACACCGGTAGCAACATCGTCAACCCAGCGGGCTCCTTCCTCGAGGCGGTGGCGACGACTGACGGCCAATACAATACCAACGTATGGAGCCGCAACGGCGACGACCGCTACCTCTACAACAGGTACGGTGGCCACCTTTACGGTTGTCCGGCTAGCTACTGGCGGCGGAGGCTGCGGAACGCCGACACCGACACCGCCTGGCACACCAACGCCAACACCAACCCCGACGCCGAGCGTAACGCCGACGCCGCCAGCATGTGCCGCGAACGAGAACTTTGACGGCGTGACGGCACCGGCACTGCCGGCGGGCTGGACGTCGACGGCTACGGGAGCTTTGGGCCCGTGGGTGACGGGAACACCGGCAGATGCGGGACCTAACGCTGCGGTTAATGGAAGTGTGGCATCGGTGAGCGATGCGTACCTTGACAGTCCGACGATACCAATCGCGGCGGGAGGCGGTAGTTTTAGCTTCCGTATCGACTTCAATACTGAGAACGGCTTTGACGGAGCGGTGCTTGAGATAAGCATCAACGGCGGAGCGTTCGCGGACATCGTGACTGCGGGCGGCAGCTTTGTGACCGGTGGCTATACGGGAACGATCTCAACGGCGTTCTCGAGCCCGATCGCAGGACGTATGGCCTGGGAAGGTCCCGGAGGCGGATATATCACCTCGACGGTGAACCTGCCGGCAGCGGCCAACGGCCAGAACATCGTGCTGAGATGGCGCAACGCCACTGACAACAGCGTCCTGGTAACAGGCGGCGGAGTCAGGGTCGACACCATCACCGGCATCCCGTGTGCGGGCGGTGGCGGTCCTACCCCGACACCAACACCGTCACCTTCGCCGGCCTTTAACATCACGTTCTCGCAGCCAGTGTACACAGAGGACGAGTCGCAGACCGCGGTGATCGGCATCGTCCGCAGCGGTGATCTGACGGGAACTAACACCGTCAACTTCGCGACATCCAATGGCACAGGCACGGGCGGCGCGGCGTGTACAGCAGGGGTCGATTACATCTCGGTCAACCAGAACGTGACGTTTAACCCGACGGAGACCTTCAAGACGGTCAATGTCCCGGTCTGCGGCGATACTCTGGCGGAGATAACTGAGACGGTCAATCTGACCTTGACGGGGGCCGGCACGGATGCTCCTGAGGTGCAGAATGCGGTGCTCAATATCAACGACACGGCATCGCAGTACCGGGCGGGCGGGGCGATCTGTACCAACCTCGGCGCAGCGGCGGATGTCTATCCGTCGACGATCAACGTCGCGGGCGGACCTAATCAGATAGGCAATCTGCGTGTGACGTTGTACGACCTGTCGCATCAGTTCCCGGACAACATCGATGTGTTGCTGGTCGGGCCTAGCGGACAGGAGTTCGTGATAATGGGTGATGCCGGCGGAGCCATTCCGATCCCGGTCAATGCTCCGGTCACGCTGTCGTTCCGCGACTATGTGCCTGCAGTGCTGCCGAATGCCGGGCCGCTGGCGACGGGACAGACCGAGCCTACGACTTGGGAGGCTCCGGTCACTAACTTCCCGGCACCCGCACCTGTGGGACCGTATGTCGAGCCCGGACCGTCAGTCGGCGGACCGGTTGGTGACACGTTCTTTGGAACGTTCGGATTCACCAACTCGAATGGTGCCTGGTCACTGTACATACGTGATGACGGCGGTGTTCCGATCGCGAATCCTGAGGTCGTTACCGGCTGTTTCAACGGCGGTTGGGGAATTGAATTCCAGCCTCGTACAGCGGCCAATGCATCGATCGGCGGACGTGTGCTGACAGCGGGCGGCAACGGTATTCGCAATGCTGAGGTCGTGCTCTCGGGCGGCACTCTGACCGAGCCGATGAGGGTCCAGACGGGCAGCTTCGGATACTACAACTTCGACAACCTTCAGACTGGTCAAACATACATTCTGACGGTCAATTCGAGGCGGTACATATTCGCGGTCCCGACACGGGTTGTCAGCCTGAGCGACAACATCGTGGATCTCGACTTTGTCGCGATGGACACCGGCACCACTAACAACTAGATCAGCTCCGCAACCAGCGGACATTCGAACAAGGGCGAGGCTCGCGGGCCTCGCCCTTTTTTTTGTATGAAAAAAGTTGGTGGTGGTGCGGCAAAACGGCCCAGTGGTACAGCATTTCGGCCCGAGTGGTGGGCAAAAATGGCCCGAGTGGTGGAGTGTTGGCCGAGCGGCGTTTTGGCAGTTTGTAAGGATAGCAGTACAGGGTGACGAGTGACAGGTGACAGGTGACAAGTGAAGAGTGAGACACGTCGGAGCCGAGGGCCACGGGTGAGACGACAGAGACGACTGATGCCGAAGATGCCGGATGCGGGGTAGCCGGAACGGGTCGGGCGGCGGGGACCTCGTACTTTAGCTCCGCTAATGCCTGCGAGGACCACAATGCCCGCTGCGCGAGCTAACGCGCGGGCGGGTCGCAACGCACGGCGCCGCCGGTGGTGTCCGCCGGCCCTGTATCGGCTCTCGCGGCGGGGTGTGCGCGCTAACAACTCGTTTGATAGATGAATTTATGTTCGAAATTGCTTGACAATGGATAGGGACGCGTTCATAATTTTCTCAATTCAGTACGAAAAGTAGTTTTTTTCGACACCAAGTTCGCATAGTTACGTCGAGAGCGCAAACCCTTCAGGTTCTCGACGCAAAGCTTGTAAGTTGCTATTACACCGATAGGAAGAAAATAGAACAGGAGCACCGTCCCACACGCATAAAGTTATGTCTAAAAGCCAAAAGTCGTTTCGTTTCATCATCGTCAGCCTCGCGATCATCGCGATCTCGACATATAGCAATCGCCGCCAATTGGGGCAGCGTTTCTGCGTGGGGATTGTTCGCAACCGCCGACCACGACGGCCACCGCGCCGTCACAAGGCATAACTGCGCCTGCTCCGCCGAGCTGCCGCTCCTGATGCGGCCTGATCGATCCGGCCGGCGATGGCGGGCTTGAGAATGGCGCCGATTTCCCGACTAATGGCTGGACCGTCGTTAATGGAGCGGCAAATGCTTGGTCGGTTGGCACCGCTGCGGGGCCGTCGGCGGGTGTGAACAGTGCGTTCAGCGGCGTCGCCTTTGTCGGGGCGGCCACTGCGAGCGTAAATCACTTTTACAGGGACGTGACCTTTCCCGCGGGCGAGCCGGTCATTAACTTGTCATTCAAGTACAAAGTAAGTGTTGCCGATCCCGGGTTCGACCGGCTGCGGGTGTACCTAATCCCGACGGCAACAACGCCGGTAGCGGGGACAGAGCTTGCCGTGGCCGGGAATAATCAGATCACGTCAAACCTGGAAAGGGCACTGACCTACGAAACGGTGAATATCTCGATCCCGCCGAGTGCCGCGGGCACTACACAGCGGCTGGTCTTCTCGTGGCGGACGGACAGTGTGTCGCCGCTCGCGGCGGTTTCCGTTGATGAGATCTCTCTTACCACGGCAGCGTCAACACCACTCTCAGGAATGAAGACGATCGACAACACTCTGCCAACGGCGGGGAGCAACTATGCGAGCTTTACTGACGCGATCAATGCCCTTAACACTAGTGGTGTCTTTGGCGGCGGCGGCGTGACGTTCGTTGTGACGGCAGGCCAGACATTTGTGGAAGATCCGCCTGCGATCATTTCTCAGACAAGTTCGATGGCCGACTATGTGATCTTCCAGAGTTCGGGCCTCGGCGCAAATCCGGTGGTCCGTCCGACAGGCGGCGCGGGGCTCAACGATTTTGGTTTGGCGATCAGCGGCCCCGACTATGTGACGTTTGACGGCATCGACGTGGCGATAGCTTCGGGCAGCGCGGTTGAGTTCGGTTATCTCGTGCGAAATGCGTCGTCGATGGACGGTGCGAGCAACAACACGATCCGCAATGCGTCGGTTACGCTGAATCGGGCGAATACGGCCTCGATCGGCATCCTGCAGAGTTCGGTAGAGACGACGGCCGCAGGGTCCGGGGCCGGTGTTCCGGCGACCGGGGGCCCGGGCGGCGGCAATCAGTTCAATCATTACTACAACGTCTCAGTCCAAAACTCATACAAGGGCATATACCTTTCGGCAACATCACTATGGACGCCATCCGGAGGCGACACGGACAATGAGATCGGCGTTATCGGCATTGGAGGAAAGACCGTCATCGGGGGGCCGACCGCCAACGATATTGGCGGGGGAACAACGGCGACTCAAACATGGGGTATTCGTGCCACTGCGCAGAGGAATGTCAAGATCTTCCAGACCGAGGTGCGCAATGTTTCGGCAAACACGACCACCGACGGTATTTACCTCGATCAGACAGTGGGCCTTAGCGAGGTCAGCCGGAACGTCGTGCACGACATCCGAAATAATAGCACGACCTCAACGACGGGCATTAACGGCATCCGCTCGAATCATTTTAACAACGCATCCTTCACCGGCATCGTCAATACGGTCAAGAACAATTTCGTTTACAACATAACGTCGGCCCACACCGGCTCGGCGACGGCAACAAGGACGCTCAAGGGCATCTATTTACAGTCGTCCGGCGGCGGGTTCGTTACAAATTTCCATGATATACACAACAATACTGTCCTGATCGACGGTTCTGGTTCGCCGAATCTTTCCAGCGTCTGCTTTGAGCATGGGACGACGTCGGGACCGGTCTATAACGTAAGGAACAACATCTTTGCTAATACCACCGGGGCCCAGACCGGGGCTGCGGTGCACTTTACCTGGAAATCTACGGCGACAGCGTCGATAGGTAATACTGGGTCGGTGTCCGACTTTAATGACCTGTACATTGCAAATGCGACCAATGGTTTTGTCGGCCAGGGCAGTTCGACGAACTACGCGACGCTTGCAAACTGGCAGACCGCGATGGTCGGGCAGGATGTAAATAGTATTTCGGCCGATCCGCTGTTTGCTTCGGCTACGAACCTTCACATTTTCCCGACATCACCTGCTCGTAATACCGGCACGACGATCGGGGCGGTCGCGGATGACATCGACGGCGAGAGCCGTCCGGGAGCGATCGCACCTGAGGGTGCCGATTATGACATCGGTGCGGACGAATTCTACGCCACGCTCGGAACGGTGGAGTATAGCGCGACCAGCTTCACGACACTCGAGGGCACGGTGGCGACCATCACGGTCAACCGCGTAGGCGGCTTTAGCGGCCCCCTCTCGATCAACTATGCGACGGGCGGCGGTACAGCCAGCGGCGGTGCGGCCTGCGGCGCGGGCGTCGATTATGTTACGACAAGCGGCACGCTGATGTGGGCCGATCTCGACGCGGCGCCAAAGACCTTTATGGTCCAAACGTGCGGTGATGCGGTGGTCGATAATGAATTTGTCAACCTGACGCTGAGCGAGGTTCCCCCGCTAACTACGATAATTTCGGGAACGAATCCTGTCCCGCTTAATATCACTGATAATCCTCCGGGAACAGTACAGTTCAGCTCGACGACGTTTACAGGCGTCGAGGGCACGATGGCAACGATCACCGCGACCCGCACGGGCGGTTCGGGCGGCGCTCTGACGGTCGATTTTGCGACGAGCGATGGAACCGCATTCGGTGGTGCGGCGTGTACGACGGGCATCGACTTTATCAATGCCTCGGGTACCCTGACGTGGGCCGACCTCGACGCCGCGAACAAGACATTTGACGTAACGCTTTGCACCGAGGGCGATGCTGAGGGAACTCAGACCGCAGGGCTTACGCTGTCGAACGTGTCGGCAGGCGGCACTATCGGCGCCAACAACCCGGCGACGCTGAACATTACCGACGATACCTTCGGAACGCCCACGCAGTTCTGCAGCACAGACGGCCCGCTGATGATACCGAATCCGTCACCTTCGCCGGTGCCTGCAAATTCGGCTGGCCTGCCGTATCCGTCAACCGTTACGGTCAGCGGTATGACCGGTGTCATCACAAACGTGACGGTGACGATGAATAACTTCCAGCATACGTTCGCGACCGACATTGACCTTCTCCTGGTCGGGCCGGGCGGGCAAAAGTTCATCCTGATGTCAGACGCGAGCAGTAGCTCCGGCCTAGATACCGCAGTGACGTTCACGTTTGCCGATAATGGAGTGGCCCTGCCGACCAGCGGCAATATCACGCCGGGCACTTACCTGCCGAACGACACTACGGCGGGCGATACCTTCGCGGCTCCTGCACCGGCCGGCCCGTACGTTAGTCCGGGGCCTGTTGGCGCCGGCACGCTCAATGGAACGTTTGGCGGTACCGACCCGAACGGCACATGGCAGCTATACTCCATGGACGATGCGGGCGGCGACCTCGGCACCCTTGACAGTTGGTGCCTAAACATCTCTACCTCGGATGCCACGCCGCCATCAGCGGTCATTACGTCGAATCCGCCTGATCCGAGCATCAGCGGCAACGCGACCTTCACTTTCAGCGGCAGCGACATGATCGCTCCTGAGGCAATTGCGCGGTTTGAGTGCAGCCTTGATATGGCGGCGTTCACGACCTGCACTTCGCCGAAGAGCTACACAGGTCTCGCGGCGGGCGTGCACAATTTCCGCGTGCGTGCTATCGACAATTCAAATAACGTAGGTGCTCCGGCAAGTTACGACTGGCTCGTCGATCCGCCGCCGGGATGCGTTATTCCGCCGAGCGGGATGGCGGCTTGGTGGGCGGGTGAGGGCAACCTCTTTGACCGTACCGCGAACGCCAACAACGGCGTTAACTCGGGCGTGACGTTTACGCCGTTTGGCAAGGTATTCAGCGCGATGACCTTTAACGGCACGAGCGGCTTCTTTAATGCTCCTGCAAGCACGAGCCTTGATGTGAGCGGCGCGGGTGCTCATCCGACAACGCCGGGCATCTCGGTAGATGCGTGGTTCAAGCCGGGCGGGTTTGCCGGCCAGCAGCCGATCGTCGAATGGAATAACCCTGCGGCAATGCCGGGAGACGAGATCGGTGTCCACTTCTGGCACTCAGTAACATTCAGCGGTGCGATGGGCCCGGCCGATCTGTATGTCAACATCGTTGACACCCTGGGCACGAACCACATCGTTTACACCAATCCGAACATCCTGACGGCGGGCGTATACTCGCATGTCGCGTTTACCTATGACCAGGCTTCGGGCGACGTTCGCATCTTCGTGGACGGAGCACCCGTTGCGGTCGGAGCGAATGGCGGCCCGGTTGGTCCGGGAACGACGGCCAACATCGGCACGGGCATAACCCCGAGAACCGATAGAGCCCTCTATGTCGGCCATCGTCCGACAAACGGTCTGGAATACCTCAACGGCACGCTCGACGAGATCGAGATCTTTAACCGTGCGTTGACGGCGACCGAGGTCGACAACATCTTTGACGCCGATACGACAGGTAAGTGCACGGGCACGATCGAGTTCAGCTCGCCGACGTATTCGGTATCAGAGGCCGGTCCGGTCGCGACCCTGACGGTCACTCGTACAGGCGTGAACGATACTCCGGCGACGGCGACGGTCGGCACGAATGGTGTCGGCACGGCGACGGTCGTCGATGACTATACGGCGACAAGCACAGTGCTTAACTTCGGCGTGGGCGTGTCGAGCCTGCCGTTTACGGTGCCTATCACCGACGATATGGTCAACGAGCCGTCGGAGACCTTTGAGTCGGCCATCACGCTGACCACCGGCCAGGCCTCGATCGGTACGCCGAATATCGCGACAACGACCATTACCGATGACGACCCGATCCCGACCTACACTATCGATAACGTCACGCTGGCAGAAGGTAATCCGGTCGGCACGACGTCATTCGACTTCACCGTTACCAAGGTCGGTGCGACGACGCAGACCCACCTGGTCGATTTCCGCGTCAATGACGGAACGGCGACGGTTGCAGACAACGATTATGTTGATCAGTGCGGTACGTTGACGTTCCTGGCGTCGGAGACAACGAAGACGATCAGTGTGCTCGTCAATGGCGACTTTGCCGATGAGCCGGATGAGACATTTACGGTCGAACTCAACGCCGGATGCATGATGAGGCCGGACGGCGAAGGTCCGATGGGCGGCCCGTCAGGCACGGGTACGATCACTAACGACGACTTCCCGTACCCGACATTCACGGTTGACGATGTCACCTTGAACGAAGGCAACACGGGCACGACCTCGTTCGACTTTACAGTGACCAAGGTCGGCATGACCAACCAGGTCACCGAGGTCGGCTACACGACAATGGACGGCACGGCCACGGTCATGAATAACGACTATCAGCCGGCGTGCGGCACGTTGAGCTTCGCGGTCGCGGAGACCACGAAGACCGTCACTGTGTTGGTAAACGGCGACACGACATTTGAGAACGATGAGGCATTTACGCTTCAACTGCAGACTCCTCAGCCGTGCAGGCCGGCACTTGCCCCAACCGAACCAGTGAGCGAGCGGGCTGTGGTCAATGCAGCCGCTCAGATGGATGGTTACGCCGTATCGATCGTTCCGTCTGTCGGCACTACGACCCCCGGCGGCTCCGCCCCCGATGGAGTAGGCACTTGCACTTCACAGCCCGGCCTCGTTATTCACGATGACGGTACTATGGAGAACGGCTACACCGGGAACGCGGCAGTCGTTTCACTCGTGCATATGGTTGACAAGTTCACGCCGACCACCTATCCAGCGACGTACTCATCTGTTTGCGTAGCTTTTCTCAACGGAGCAGGCACACCGACGACTCTGAGTTACAACGTGGTTGCGTATGATGATGACGGTGCCGGAGGTGCCCCTGGCACGCTGCTCGGTACGGTCGCCGCCAATGCTACCGGCATTCCCGCCTTTCCAACCGTCGTGTGGCAATCGGTCGATATTTCATCGATGGCCCTCAACGTAGGGTCGGGCAGTGTATATCTCGGCGTCAATTATGTGCCGCAATCGCCTGATAATGTGTTTGTTGGTTCCGACGAGTCAATAGGCAATCCGGTTGGGTTTGCAGGCGGTTATACGGCGTTCGATACGATCACGCCGCCTTCCGTACCTTTTACAACGACCGAGTCCTTTTTCACGGGTTACCGTTCAATGATGGTTCGTGCGGTAGAGCAGCCGGGCAGGGCCTGCGTTTGACAGTGCGGTCGGTAACATCATTAATGATGACGGTACGCCGACGCTGACGATCACGAACTTTAGTAAGAAGGAAGAGGATTCCGGTACGTTCGGGTTCACGTTTGACGTGACCAGGACGGGCGGAACGGCTGTTCCTGTCACGGTCGACTTTACGACCGTGGACGGTGTCGGATTGACCGGTGCCACGGTGGCTGATAACGACTATCAGCCCAACATGGGCACGCTGACATTCCCGCCGTCAGGTACGAACGATACACAAACCATCACCGTTCAGGTGGTGGGCGATACGGTGTTTGAGGCTGACGAGAACTTTACGGTCCAACTCAGTAACGCGTCAGGGGCCACGATCGCGGGCACCGGCGCAGGCACCGGTACGATCACTAATGACGATTTCTGCGTCCCGGTGACATTCTCTAATACGAATGCCATAGAAATACCGGCATCGCCCAATTCGGAAGGCATCGGCAATCCGTATCCGTCTGACATCGCGGTCAGCGGCCTGATGGGCAGCGTTGGTAAGGTGACGGTAACGCTCAATTCGTTCGAGCATATCTTCCCGGATGACGTCGACCTCCTGCTCGTCGGTCCTGGCGGACAGAGTGCGATCATCATGTCTGACGTGGGCGGCAACAGCCCAGTCACGGGAATTACCATTACGCTTGACGGCAACGCGATGACGGCACTGCCCGATTCCGCGGCGTTGACGAGCGGCACGTATCAGCCGGCCAACTACAGCCCGGCCGATGCCTTCCCCGCACCGGCACCAGTTGGTCCGTACGGCGCGGCATTGAACGTGTTCAACGGCTCGACGCCGAACGGCACGTGGTCACTCTATGTGTTTGACGATGGTCTCGGTGACATAGGTGCCTTCCAGGGCGGCTGGTCGATAGCGATAGCAGCCACGACATGTGCGCTGCCGACGCCGACGCCGACGCCGACGCCGACACCGACGCCGACGCCGACGCCGACACCGACGCCGACGCCGACGCCGACCGAAACGCCGACGCCGACGCCAACTCCGTCGCCTTCGCCGACGCCGAGCCCAGTTGTGCTGATTGTCAGCCCTTCAAATGAGCAGGGTTGGACAGTGCAAACAGGTGCCTGCAGTGGAACCAATACATCCACCGGCACATTTGTGACGGGGCCATTGACTCCTCCAATGCCGATCGGCAGTTTCAGAATGACTACCGGCAGCAATGGGGATTCGTTCTTCATTTACCGAAACACGGCCTTTGACGGTGTTCTGACGAGCCAGCTTACGAGTCTCTCCTACAGCACGTTCGTCACGACTTATGTTGACAGCCAGGCGATAGCCATCACTCTCGAGGTCGATACCAACAACGATGGTATTGCTGACGACAGATTGTGGTTCGAGCCGGCGTATCAGCATGCCGTCTACTTCCCATCAAATCCGCAGGGGCCGCTGACCACGGGTGTGTGGCAGACCTGGGATGCGTTTAATGGAGCTTGGTATGCCAATAGCGGCGCCGGCGGATCGGGTCCAGGCAGCAGTGTGAAGTCACTTGCAACCATACTCGCGGCGCTACCCGCTGGAACAAAGATCGCTCCATCGGCAGGCGGCTTGGGCGGACTGAGACTGTATTCCGGCTGTGGGGCCCCTTCGTGGACCAACTTCGACGGAAACGTAGACGCCCTGGCGGTTGGCGTGTCGAATGGTCTTACGACTTACAATTTCGAACCGGACGCTGCAACGCCGACACCAACCCCGACGCCGACGGAAACGCCGACGCCGACGCCGACACCGACCGCCGACGCCGACGCCGACGCCTACACCGACGCCTCCGTGCGACGGTGTGGCGAGCTACACCGGTCCGGCAGTCGACGTTCCGGATGACACGCCTGCGGGTGTCAACGTGGTGGTACCGGTCAGCGGTGTTGGATTGATCACCGACCTTGACTTCCGCTTCGACGGAACGATGGGCAGTGCAGATCCGACCTCAACCACGGTAGGTATGAACCACGGCTGGGTCGGCGATCTCAGGTTCGAGCTGACGTCGCCGCAGGGCACGACTGTGGTCTTCTTTGACAGGCCGGGCTTCCCGATCGACTTCGTTGGGTGCAGTAATAACAACCTGTACCAGATGACGCTCGATGACGAGGCCGGTTCGCCTGTTGAGACGGCTTGCGCGGGTGCGGGACCGAACGGAGACACCAATATGGCGTTCCCGTCCGGCTCGTTTATTCCGAACAACCTGCTGTCGGCTTTCGACGGCCAGAACCCGAACGGTAACTGGACGTTGAATGTCAGTGACAACGAAGGATCGGACATAGGTGCGATCAGGGCGTTCTCGCTCGTGATCACGGCCTCGTGCCCGGTCCCATCGCCGACACCGACGCCAACACCGACACCTACGCCGACGCCGACGATCGAGCCGACGCCGACGCCGACGCCGACGCCGACACCTACTCCGACGCCTACGCCTACGCCGACTCCGACTCCGACGCCGACGCCGAGCCCGAGCCCGTCGCCGACGTGCTTGCCGGGTGGAGGATTTACGGAAGGCTTTGAGAGCGGATTGCCGACGGGCGGCACACTGCCGAACCACGCACCGCCGGGAGCGTCGCTGACGCTTGCGTCGGGCACGTGGCACGCGCTTAATAACAGTGCACCGATCGGACTTACCGGAGTATTTGGGTCGAACCTGCTGGTAACGCCTGGCGGAGTGCAGCATGCGTCGATGAACTTCAACAACGGAGCGGGCCTCTCTGCACTGGATACGTTCCTGATGAGTCCGGTAGTTACTCTTAATAACGGTGACACGGTCACGTTCTGGACAAGGACGGTGACGGCACCTGTGTTCCCGGACCGCATGCGTCTGGTGATGAGCACAAATGGAGCGAGCACGAACGCGGCGGACTTCACGACGGTGCTTGTGAGCGTGAACGAGGGCTTGACCGTTGCCGGATATCCGAACGTGTGGACACAGTTCACGGGAACGGTATCAGGCTTGGGCGGTCCGACGCCGGGCAGGTTCGCGTTCGACTACAACGTACCGAACGGCGGACCGAGCGGATCTAACTCCGACTTTATCGGAATAGACGACGTGGCGTATGCACAGCTCGGTGGCGGATGTCCGTCGCCGACGCCTACGCCGTCGCCATCGCCGAGTGAAACTCCAACGCCTACACCTACGCCGAGTCCGTCGCCGAGTCCGTCGCCTGTTGCATGTCAGACGTTCCCAGCGAGCGGTCTGCCGGTAGCACCGCCGGACAACACTCCGGCAGGTGTGGATGTAACGATCCCGGTATCGGGACTGACAGGGACACTTACGTCGGCGCAGGTCAGAGACTGGACATGGAGTCCGATGCACACGTGGGGCGGCGACATCAAGATGACGCTCCAGGCGCCGAGCGGCGGGCCGACGGCGACGATCACGCAGCGTCGTGGTCAGACGACGTGCGGGACAGGCTTTGGTTCATCTGACGACCTTGTCGGACCGTACAACTTCGGCGATGCGTACCCGACCAACTTCCATCTGGACGGAGTTCCGAATCCGGTACCTGCGGGAGACTACTTTGCAAGCCAGTGCGTGACGACGCCGGGCGAGCAAGTGTTCCTGGACACCGTATTCGGCGGGCCGGTACGACCTGCGGAAGAGACGAGAGGGCTTGAGGTGTTTGACGGCATGGCCCCTGAGGCAGCCAACGGTAACTGGACGCTGAACATCAGCGACAATGGCGGCGGCGACACCGGTACAGTGACAGCCGTTAGCCTGTGTCTGGTGGCCGGAGGCGGCGGTCCAACGCCAACGCCGACGCCTACTCCGACGCCGACGGAAACGCCGACGCCACCACCATCACCGTCGCCCTCGGCAAGCCCGAGTCCGACACCACCGCCATCTGGCGCAACGGATCAGGGCTATGAAACTGAGCCCAACGACACGGCTGCTGGGGCTGACGCTCTGGTCGGACCTGGCGGCAGGATCCGGGGCAGTGTCTTCACTGGCGTAACTGGATCGGTGGGAACTGATACAGACTTCTATTCGATCACTACAACGGTGGCGAATGCGAAGATCTATGCTGCCACCATCAATTCGTCTGCGGCAAACACAGACACCATTCTTGCCGTGATCGCAAGTGACGGCACGACGGTGCTCGAGTCCGACAATAATGACGGATCGTTCGGTGCGTCTTCGTCGACGGTCTCCGGAACAGTACTTGCCACACCGGGCACTTACTATCTGAGAGTGACGGGCGTTTCTGCCACGTCTCCGGTCGCGGTGTATGACCTCTACTTCGCGGTCCGCGATCCGGCCGATCTGACGGCTGAGACGGAACCCAACGATAACGGCACTCCACAGGTCATACCGGCTTCGGAATTTGTCAGCGGTGAAATTAACCCGTCGACAGATACGGATACCTTCACGTTTACCGCAAATGCGGGCGACACGGTATTCCTTAGCCTAGACCTCGATCCGGAACGAGACGTTACGACCTTCAACGGACGTATCGGTATCGGCCTGTTCGGCACGCCGGCCAACTTCCTTGTCACCAGTGACGCCGGAACAGGAGATACGATCGATTCCGAGGCAATGGTGATGACGGTCGCGACAACCGGTTCGTACGTTGTGTACGTTGACGCTCAGGTGGCAGGCACCGGAACGTACAACTTCAACGTCGCCAAGATACCGGCGCCGTCGCGTGGAACGTGTACGACCTATACAAATGCTACGCCGACAGCGATCGCTGACCTTGCTCTGACATCGTCAACGATCAGTATTCCGGATAGCAAGATCATCCGGAGCCTGAGGGTTACGACGGATATTGATCACGCTAACTTCCCGGATCTTGACGTTCACCTGCGTTCGCCGTCAAACAATGACAACGGCCTCTTCACGGACGTTGGCTCGGCCACGCAGACCGGGCCTCAGGTTACTATCCTGGATGACGATGCGGGACTTCCGCGGATCTTCACGGTCGCTAATGGCGTGATCTGGCGTCCGGAGGGGGCCTATAGACTCAATTGGTTCAGGGGCGAGAACGCGATGGGAACATGGACTCTCGATGTACGAGATGACCTGACGGCAAATGCCGGAACCCTGAATAGTTGGAGCATCGAGGTTTGCGAGGAGCCCGCTCCGACCGGAACCGTGGTCTACAGTGAAGACTTTGAGGCCGGAATGGGCGGTTATACCCATGCCGGTACGGCAGACGAATGGGAGTATGGTACGCCCGCAACGGCGGCCCAGACGGCCACTTCACCGTTCATCGCTCCATTCATCGGCTGTGCAAGTGGTACGAACTGCTGGAAGACCGATCTTGATAACACCTATGACGCCAGCTCGAATCAGGAGTTGACGTCACCACCGATCGACCTCTCAACGGTCACGGCACCAATGAACCTTAACTGGATGCAGAGATATCAGATGGAAACTACTTCATTTGATCGCATCTGGGTCAAGGTAACTGAGGTGGGTAATCCGGCAAACACGCGAATGATATGGCATGCCGACAACCAATCGATGGGCGAAGCCAACGGATCGGGAGCCTCTCTCGGGAACCTTCCGGAATCGGCTGGTTGGGGCAGGTACTCCGGCGATATCTCTGATTTCGCCGGTAAGATCGTTCAGGTCACGTTCCACCTCGAAAGTGACACGTCTGTAAACTATGGCGGTTGGGCCGTAGATGACGTCTCGATCCGCGGCAACGCCGGCGGACCGTCGCCTACGCCAACGCCGAGCCCGACACCGAGCCCGATTGAGACGCCGACGCCGACGCCGACGTACCGACGCCGAGTCCGTCGCCGTCACCAACTTGTGTGCCGTCAGGCGAGCCGTTCCGAGCTGATGTACTACGGTTCGACGGAACGGCAGAACGGTGCCTAACGAGGCCTCGTCGCCGGTCGGTACAAACCCGGCCCGATCCAGGGAGGTATTACCCAGGGCGGCATGGGCGAATTTGGCGGGGGCCTGATCGGTTCGGGGGTCACGTCCACTACGGACTTCCTGAATACCGGATGGGCACCCAACTTGGGCGCTTCAAGCTGGACGATCTCGCTCTACCTGAATGGAAATTATTCTGGTTCGACGCTGTACTATTTCTTCGGAGATGGAAATACGGCTTCGCTTAGAGCGTTTACCAACGGCGTGGCGGGTCCGAATAATATCCTCCTGCGTGGTGCCGGCCTGACCGACATAACGGCTACGGGCGGAGCACCTGCGAATACGCCACGGTCACGCACTTTGTGTATGACTCGGTAGCGAATACCGTAACGGCATACGTGAACGGATCCTTCTTTCGACGGGTACGAGGCTCGACAACCACATACATGAACGGTGATGGTACGAGCTCGACCATATCGCCCGCAGGGGCTGGTGCCTTGGATGAGTTCCGTATGTACAACCGTGCACTCGACGCCACTGAGGTCGGTGCCACGTGGAACCAGCCGTTGGGCGGCGGAGGATGTCCGACGCCGACGCCTAGCCCGAGCCCGGGTATGACGCCGACGCCGACGCCGACGCCGACGCCGACACCGACGCCGACGCCGACACCGACGCCGACGCCGACGCCCGACGCCGACACCGACACCTGCGTCGATCCAGTTCAGCTCTGCGACATACATCGAGGATGAGTCGCAGGTTGCAGTGATCACGGTCACCAGGACCGGCGACACGAGTGGAACGAACTCGGTCAACTTCGCAACGTCGAATGGTACGGCCACAGGCGGTGCCGCTTGTACCGCAGGTGTTGATTACATCTCCGTCAATCAGATGGTGACGTTCAACCCGACCATCACGTCGCAGACAGTCAATGTGACGATGTGTGCGGATTCGTTGACGGAGTTCCCGAACCAGACGGTCAACCTGACGCTGACGGGTGCCAATCTCGGCATCGCCGAGTGCGGCGGTGCTGACGATCAACGACACGGCCACGCAGTTCCCGAATACCGGGTCCGATCCCGATCCGGGACCGGGACCGGCACCTGAGGTCGTATCGACGATCACAGTGTCCGGGCAGACGGTGATCGGATCGATGAGAGTGACGCTGTATGATTACTCGCACACGAATCCGGACAACGTGGATGTCCTGCTGGTCGGCCCTGACGGCGTGAGGAACATGGTCCTTATGGCGGATGCGGGCGGCAACACACCGGGCGGGCCTGTGACGCTGAGCTTTAGGGACGTAGGTCCCGGCACGGGCGTGCTGCCTGACGCCGGTCCGCTGGCGACGGGTAACTTCGAGCCCACTAACTGGTACCGGGCGTTGCGAACTTCCCGGCACCGGCACCTGCTGGACCGTACAACGAGCCTGGCAGTGCACCGGGCGGTACGGGAACGCAGACGCTGTTTGGCAACTTTGGCCTGACCGTCCCGAACGGCACGTGGACCTTACACGTCCGTCAGGATGGCGGTGGAAGCGGCGTGATCGCTGGTGGATGGGGCCTTGAGTTCCAGGCACCGACGGCGGCTAACGCGACCATCTCAGGACGCGTGATGACCGCAGACGGTCGTCCGATACGCAACGCGATGGTCACCATCACCGGTAACTCGCTGATGGAACCTCGCGTACTTCCAGACCGGTACGTTCGGATACTATATGTTCGACGGCCTGGCTACGGGTGAGACTTATATCGTCACGGTCAACTCGCGTCGGTTCATCTTCCAGGTGCCGAGCCGAGTGATCCACCTGACAGACAGTCTGGCGGATGTTGACTTCATCGCCGACCCGGTGCCCGAGACCGAACAGTAGGCCAACTGTATTAGCCCCGCCCGCGTTTTGCGGGTGGGCATGCATCACGAAGAGAAGGGCAGGCACGCACGCCTGCCCTTTTCCTGTTTGCGACGCTCTTAGGGGTTAACACAATGTTCAGCGGCTATTGGCCAGCGCGTGCTTTGAAAAATCCGCGAATAACACTATACTTCCTGTAATCAACCTATCTAGTTTGTTTAGCGTGGATGCCAGGCCCCGCGTGGCCCCGCCCCCGCGAACGTGAGTCAATAGATCTTTATTTGGAGAAAAGAAACCATCATGTCAAAGAGCCCCAGATCGTATCGCACAACCGCCAGCCGTTCCCTGATCCTAGCGATCGCCGGAACGGTTTTTCTTTCGATAGCCGCCGCGGGCACAAGCGCCGCCGGACTTTCTTTTATCGATTCCGTTAGAGGCTTCTTTGGCTTTTCGGAGGTTTTGACAGCGGGAAACCAACATCCCAATTTGGTATTAAACACCGATTATCACTCATTAAATCCTGGGAACGGATTTTTCCAAGGCTGGACAAATACCGGATTGATCACTGTAAATGATGACTGGTTTGGTGTTCCGGCGATCATGGGTTATCGTGGAGACGATGCCGTGGCGGTCAGCGGTGTCGATCCCCAGACTATCCTCGTGGATCTTTCAACGCCGGTTGACGTTAATGCAAATCGATCAGATCCGGATGTGTTTACGACCGGCGGTGTAACTGAGTTTGACGGCATTGCCAACCCGGTTGTTGCATTAACGGGCTCCGGAACCGCCGATTTTCCGCATATCGATCTGAGGTTTGAAACCAGCGGATGTCCGTCGCCTGCTAATACGGCAACCATAAGTTACACCATCCGTGACATCGACGGCTCGGCGGATGATGCGATCCAGCAGGTCGCTCTTCAATACCGTGTCGGTTCGTCCGGCAACTACATTAATATACCGGCCGGTTATGTTGCAGATGCGACGACCGGAGGAACCGCCACCCAGACTACGTTCATTTCAGTTCCGATCCCGGTGGATGCCCTCGGACAAACTCAGGTTCACTTTCGGGTGATGACGTCGAATGCCGTGGGAAGTGACGAATGGGTGGGAATCGATGATATTACCGTAATCTGTTCGGTTGCCGGTGGCCCATCACCGACGCCGTCACCCTCGCCGACGGTAACCCCGACGCCGACTCCAACCCCTGACCCCACCCCGACACCGACGCCCACACCGACACCGAGCGTGAGCCCGTCACCGGTTCCGACACCTCCGATCTCTATCCTGATCAACGAGGGCTGATTCCTACACGGCGGGGACCGATACGCTTGAATTTGTCGAATTATATCGAGCGGCGGCACGGGTAATACGTCGCTCACGGGGCTGACGATAGTGTTTTATAACGGTTCGAATGATCAGTCGTATGCGGCCTTCGACTCGACGGCAGACCACGAACGGAGCAGGGTACTTTACGCTCGGCAACACAGCGGTCCCGGGCGTGGACATGATCTTCGCGGACA